>CAZLSV010000075.1:0-1409 GCA_964562235.1 uncultured Desulfatibacillum sp. | reverse complement strand
GGACCACGCCTACGATCTCGCCAACGATCGCTTTATTCCCGAACCGGAAATCGCCCTGTAATGAATCCGCGCGTTCCCGCGCGGATTCATTACAGCAGGCTTTTCAAAAACAAGCATCGGACCGTCAGCCAAGGCGCGCGGCGCTTTGGAAAGCGCAGCATATATGCCAATATGTGAGCATTTCCAAACGCCGCGCAACGCCGGATCACGGCCCGAAGCGCTGTTTTTCAAAGGCCTAAAAAGCTTTACGCAGAAGCCGCAGCGCCACCAGCAAAATGACGCTCACCGGGGCGAGCGTCGTGAAAAGGGGGGGCAGGTCCAGGATCTGTCCCAGGTGCCCGACGATCTGGTTGCTGAGAAAAAACACGACCCCTACCAGCATTCCGATGAATATCCGCTGGCTGGCATTGCGGATGCGCGTGGAGCCGAAGATGAAAGTGAGCGAAAGCAGCACCATGACGCCGGTGGTCGCCGGCAGGCAGACCTTCTGCCAAAACGCCAGGGCATAGGCCTTCGAGTTTTCGGACCGCTGGTTGAGGCTGCGGATAAAGCCCCACAAATCCGAAAGCGAGAGGCTGTCGGGTGGAAGCTGGAGAATGAAGACCTGGCCGGCGGTCAGGAAAGAGGTCAGGCGGTAGTGGTCCATGGGGTGTTCGCTGACGGTCGGGCCGTCGAACACTTTGGCCTGAATCTCCGTCAGCAGCCAGTCCTGTCCGTCTTGGATCGAGGCCTGCTTGGCCGCAATGAACCGCCGCAACCGCCCGGAATCGTCGAGTTCGTAGATTTCGATGTCCGCCGCGCCCGCCCCCCCGCTGAAGCTCCGCCCCACATGGACGAAAGCCTGCCCGTGGCGCACCCAAAACCCCTCCTTCTGCATGATGACCGGCTTGTCGTAGATCGCACGGGATCGCATGAAACGCGCGCTCTGGTCCAGCGGCGGCGCGACGAACTCGGCCATGATGAGGGCCGAGAGCATGATCACGACACTCGTGCCCAGCACTGAAAAGGCGATGCGCTGAACGGAGACGCCGGCCGCCTGCATGGCCGTGAGTTCCTGGTGGTCGGCCATCAGGCCGAGGGCCACGATGCTGCCGAGCAGCGCCGCGACCGGCATGAGGTCCACGCAGCGCTTGGGGATCGTCAGCGCGACATACAGAAACGCATCCGGCAGGCGGTACTGCCCCTTGCCGAGGTCGTTGATCTGGATCAGCAACTCCAGAAAACTGAAAATCACCACCAGCAGCGACAGCACCAGCAAGAAGCCCTGCAGGGTGTTGCGGCCCAGATAACGATCGATGATTTTTAGCGGTTCGCTCATTTCCGGCAGGTCACTTCTCCGGTTCTCCACAGAAAATCGGCGGCCAGCAGCGCCAGCAGCAGGGGCACCCACCATATCCCGATCCACGGCG
>CAZLSV010000074.1:0-25603 GCA_964562235.1 uncultured Desulfatibacillum sp. | reverse complement strand
CGAAGTGCAGGGGTTGCCCGGTGCGTATGACTTCAAGCCCCCTCTGCCGCCTGGCCTCGCCCAGCTCCGGCGGCAGAAAATCGGCGAGGGGCTTTCCCACCAGCTCCGCGGCCGTCTTTCCCATCCGGCGGAGCGCCTTCTCGTTGGCGCCCAGCACGGTTCCCCCGATGTCGATCAGGAAGGCGGCGTTCGGGGCGGCGTTCAACAGCACCCGGATGGTTTCCTCGCTGGTCGACAGGGCCTGATCCTTTTCAGCTCGGTTTTCGGCGGGCAACTGCTTTGAAGGAGAAGAGGGGGCGGCGGCTTTGGGCGACAGAGGCCCTCTTTCGCCTTTCGAGGCTTTCATTGAGAATCCTTCTCCTGAGATGTTCCGCGGCTTCTTCTACCGCATGAACTCTGCAGAAAACATGCCACGAATAATTTCATGGGCATGGAGCCGGCAGATCCAGCCGGGTCAAGGCATTCACAGGGCAACCGAAGGATCAAACCGGCCGCGGCGGCGCGTGCCTCAACGCCAAGTGCGTCATTTTTTTGACTTTTTGCCTTCCGGGAGAAGCCCTTGCGCCCCCTGCGGGCGTTTTGGATTTTTTGACTTCGGAGCCCTTCTCCGATATACTATATCTAAATGCTGCAAACCAGCACCTTTCTTCCCCCGCGAGGCGGCGTTGACGGCCACATCCTTAAAGCTGCGCTACCGTTCCATCAACCAGGCCTTGGCGCATTATCGCCAGATTAAAACCGGCCGCATCTTCATCCCCACCGACATGCCGCTGCCGGCCCAGAGCCGGCTGAGACTGGCGCTCGTTCTGCCGGACGGCAAAGGGGTTGTCTCCGTCGAGGCCGAGGTGCTTGAAGCCACCGACCGCATGGCGGCCGCGGACTCCCGGAAAACCGCCGGGATGCTGCTCGGCCTGGTGGGCGGCCCGTCGGTGGCCATCCGGGAGCTGGAGCAGGCACTGGGCATCGCATCGACCGGCGAGGACCGGCCAGCCCTTCGGCCGACCGAAAAAACCGGACCTTCCGCGGCAAGCCCCCAAAGGAGCCTCGAACCCAGACCGGCGGCAGGGCCCACCCCCGAATTGTCCATGGACTGGATCCGCTCCGCGGTGGCTCAGGCGGAGGCCGCCCGGGAAAGTGAAGGGCCGGAGCCGACCCCCGCGCTCGGTCGTGAAAAAAAAGACCTCACCCCGGCGGAGCGCGAGCGCATCAAGCCCGCCGGTGATTTCGTCATGGACCTCACCAAGGCCATGCTGCGGACCGGCTATTATTCCCCGGACCACCCGGGGTCTCAAAACGCCAAGCGCGGTCTTTATGAGGCTTTGCGGAATTGTCTGCGGGACGCCGCGGAAATCATGATCACCAGCCAGGAAACCCGCGAAAAAACCGACGTCCTGATCACCGGCATCCTGGACGAGCCCGTCAACGTGCGCACCCTGGTCGGGGCCGGCATGGCGGAGCTCTTCGTGCCCAAGCTGCGGGAGTATTTCAGCCGCAAGGGGCTCGTCAGCTTCGCCATCAAAAGAAGCATTTCGGAGGAGCACTTCGACGGGTTCGTGAACGTGATGAGCGACCCTACCGCCGACCAGGGCGAAAACGCCACGGTGGGGGAAGTTCTGACCCAGGCCATGGTGGCGCGGGGGATCAGCGACATCTCCCTGGTCTTTATGGACGACATCATCGTCCTCGAGAAAAACCTGCCCTGGCGGGTTGAAATGGCCATCCAGCGCCTGGCAAAGGACCTGAAGGTGCTTCCGATGTTCCGTGGGGAATCGGACGAGGCCATCAAGCGGATGAAGCTGGAGATCATCCAGGACATCCTCCGCCCCCTCAAGCACCCGGAGTTCCTCAAGGACCTGATCATCAACTGCTACGTCATCGCCCAGCACGTCAAGAACATCCAGGAAGAGGACATCGAAAAGGTCATCATCGAAGCCTTCCCCATGGAAACCCTGCTGCCGACGTCGCGCTACATCTTCCAAGAGCTCACCCGCCTGCGCGAGATCGGCGGCAAGGATCCGGACAACCCTGCCATCCAGCGGCGGTTCGCCGGCGTGAAGCGCATTTTAAAGTGGGTGTCGCGGCGGTTGGTGCTCGCGGACGTCCGCGGGGCGCAGCGGTTTCTGGAAGAGCTTTATGCCAACGGCGTGCTGGCCTTCGATGAGCTGCCGGCCGACGTGCAATACCTGGTCAACACCCAGAAGATGGTCCGGGATGTGACCGGTCACCTTCAGGTCTACCTCGATCGCCTGTTGACGCCGCGCTCCCCCGGCGACACGGCCACGCTTCTGAAATGCTTCCGGCGCATCATCCCGAGCCTCCTGGAGCAGGGAGAGATGCCCGTCGCCCTTCAGATCGTGGCCGCAGTGAAAAAAGGCGCAGATCAGGGGCGGGTGCAGGCGGCGGCCGAAGCCGATGCACTCCAGTTCCTGTTCAAGGACCGCGCCCCCGAACTCACGCTCGCATACGAGAAGGCCGACGAGACGCGGCGCTCCGGCATCGAGGCCCTGCTGGCGATGTTGGGCGGGTTCGGGATCGAAATCCTCTGCAAAGTGCTATCCGACAGCGAAAACAAGGACGCGCGCAAGGCTGCCATGGCCGCCCTCGCCCAGAAAGGGGACCCGGCCCGCGAGTGGGTGCAAACGACGATCGAGGACCCGACCCGGCCGTGGTATTTGAAGCGCAATGCGCTGATGCTGCTGCGCCATGTCGCCAAAGCCGAGAGCGACATCGATCTCGCCCGCAAGCTTTTCAGCCACACCCACGCCCGGGTGCGGGACGAAGCCCTGAACACGCTCGTCGCCTTGAAGCCCCCGGATGCGGAACGCCTCGCCATCAAAGCGCTGGACGATCCCGACGAGAAAATCCGCTGGCGCGCCGTCAATGCCCTGAGCGAGCTCTCTCCGCTGACCCAGGAATCGATGGAGGCCCTTTTGGGCCGCATACGGGCGAATCCCCCCGAAGAGAAGGAAATGGCCGCGCGGCATTCGCGCAAGGTGACCCAGCTCATCCGGGCCGTCGGCGGCATGCGCGGCTTCCACGATCCGGAGGCCGCCGAGGCGGCGCTGCTGGAGGTGGCCTCGCGCGCGGCGGGCCACAAAAAAGGGTTCCTGGAGCGCATCCGCAAATCCGCCGTGGAGGAGGATGCCGCGGTCGTTGGCGCCGCCATGACCGCTCTCGGCGCCATCGGCTCGACCCGCGCCGAGGAGTTCCTGTCCAAACTGGCCGACGGCAAAACCCCTCACGCAGCGGCGGCGGCCAAGGCCCTGGGGGCCCTGGCCGCGCGGCGGGCGGAAGGCTCAGGATCGCGCGCCTGAAACCAACGGCCGCTATTTCGGCTTTTTCGCATAGCCCGCGGCTTCCAGACCGGCCACACAGCCTTCGCCCACGGCCTTCGCCACCTGCCAGGGCGGCCCGGTAATGTCCCCGGCGGCGTACAGGCCGGGAACGCTGGTTTCCATTTTCTTGTTCGTCTGGATGTGCTTCATCTCCTCGTCGAGCCGGACCCCCAGCAGCCCGGCCAGCTCCATCACCCCCTTGGCGCCGAGCTCGATGAACACCCCCTCTACCGCCAGCCGCGAGCCGTCGTCCAGAACGACCCCCTCGACGCCCTCCTTGCCGGCGATTTCCGTGACCTTGCGGTTCTCGTGGAGGGCCACGGCGCTGTTGCGCAGCTCGGAGGCCAGCGCGGGGCTGACCTCGAGCGTCTCGCAGACCAGGTGGACCGCGCGCGCGTAGGCGAGCAGGGTCAGGGCCCCGCTCGCCGCGGCGCTGCCGCTGCCCACCACCGCCACCTCGGCCCCCTTGTAGAAATTGCAGTCGCACTCGACGCAATAGCTCACGCCCCGGCCGAGCAGTTCTTTTTCCCCGGGCACCCCCAGCCGTTTGCGCGCCGTTCCGGTGGCGATGATCACGGCACCGGCGTTGACGATGCCCCCGCCCTCGAGCGTGATGTTGAAGCGGCCGCCGGCCGCCGCCATCGAGAGCACATCCTCGTCCAGGAATTCCGCCCCGAAAGCGGCCGCCTGCTGCCGTCCGGTCTTGATGATGTCCTCACCGGTCGTGTTGAACACGCAGCAGTAGTTCTCGACGTGGTGGTGAAAGATGCTGCTGCGGCTCTCCTTGCCGAGGACGATCACGGAGACCTTCCGGCGCGCGGCGTGGATGGCCGCCTGCAGACCGGCCGGGCCGGTGCCGAGAATGACGACGTCATATTTTTTTGTTTCCGCCATGGCCTGTTTTCCTTTCCGGAATCGTTTTTTCAATTGGACGGGCGGGCGGCTTCCATCACCTTCAGGGCCTGTTCCGCCAGCATCCTTTTCTTGAACCGCGGCGCAAACACGCGGTGGATACAGCCGTTTTCAAGGTTGAAGCGCTGGATGTAAAGCCGCCGCAGGGGCGTGCCGTAGATGCTGACCATGAGGGTGGTCCTTTCGTTCGGGTTGCCGGTGCGATGAATCCCCCGATCGAGGGGCCAGGTTTCTTCGATATCGCCCGGCCAAAGGACCCGACGCCCGGCCGGCGTCAGTTGCGCCTGTTCGGGGTTCGAACCGTCATCCTCGCGCCGGTAGCGGACCACTTCGAGCGGCCCGAAAGCCGAACCCGACACCCCCCAGGAAGTGTGATCGTGCACGGGGGTGTGCTCGCCCGGACCGAAGAGGTACATGCGCAGAGAGAAAAGCCGAGCGGGGTCGCGATAGAGAACCAGTTCATTGTCGAACTGGGTTTCCTGGCGCAAATTAGGATAAGGGGCGCCGCCGGTGGTTGCCTTCAGGATGCCTTCAAAAAGCGGTCGGTTGACCAACAAAGCCGGCAACTCCTCCCTAAAAAAAGCCATCCGGCCCTCGCGGCCATTGATGCGCCGGACGGCCGTCGCCCATTTTTGGCAGACACTCCGCAACTCTTCCTGATAAAACCCACTCATCATTTCACCTATACGCGGATTCCGGCGGCCTCAGCCGCCGGAATTCTCAAGCCGGACGTACTGGTCGTAGAACGGCGCCCCCCCGCCCACGTCCGTCAATCCCACGGCGATCAGCTGGTTGACGCCGCCGCCGCGGTTCATCCAGTCCCCGCGACGGTAGACGACGCTGCCCGGGTGCAGGCCGGGCAGCAGGCGGACCTGCACCGGCAGCCGCCCCGAGGGCGACACCAGAACCGCCGGTTTTGAAGCATCCAAGGTTGCCAGCACCGGGCAGTCGGGGGCCACCCACACCGCCGGCGGCGGGCGCTGGTCCTCCGGCAGGATCTGGGAGTGGATGGCCGTGCGCCGCACCAGGGTCAGCAGGCGCAGCGGATAGCCGGACGGGGCCGGCGGCTCGTCGTGCAGCTGTTCGGGGAACCGATACCTCCCGTCGCCATGGTCGAACCGCAGCCCCTCGTAGGCGACCCGGGGCCGCTTCGAGCGGACAAAGCTTTGGGTTTTCAGCGCTTCGAGCGTGGTCGCGAGATGGGGCGAGGCCAAAGCGAACCGCAGGCACTCTTCCGCGGCCGGCATGGCTACCGGCGGGTCCAGGCGTTTGCCCAGCTCCGTCACGATCCACAGGTCGGTGCGGACCTCCGGCGGCGGCGCCACCACGGCCGCGGCGTATTGAACGTACTCGTGCAGAAAAGACCCGACGACGTCCGGCTGCTCGAGCATGAGCGCGCAGGGCAGCACCAGATCGGCCCGCTCGGCCGTGTCGTTCATGAAGGCGTCCACCACCACCTTGAACCCCACGCGCGCGAAGGCGCGGGCGGTCTCCGACGCGCCGGGCGCCTGGTTGACCACATTGGTGCCGTTGACCCAGAGCATGCGGATCGGGGGGGATTCGGCGGCCAGGATCTCCCGGCCGATGGCGGCGATGTGAAAGGCCCGCCGGCCTTTGTGACCCGGGCCTCTGGTCCAGCCGAGGTCGAGGTTGCGGTAGGAGTGCAGGTGGAAATAGACGCCCCCGCCGGAGCGGCCGATATTGCCGGAAAGCAGCGCCAGGGCGTTGATGAAACGCACGTTCTCCCCGCCGTAGCGGTAGCGCTGCAGGCCGGCGCCGATGAGGGTGGCCAGGGGTTTGACCGTGGCGTACGCGTGGAAGAGGGCTTGCGCGTCCGGCGCGGGCACCTCGCACACGGCCAGCAGCGCTTCCGTCGTCCGGCCCCTGATCAGCCGGAGGAAAGCCTCCGGGTGGCGGGTGCGGTCCAGCACGCCCTCCGGCACGCGCCCCTCCTCGACCAGCCGCCGGATCACGGCGGCGGCCAGAAACCGGTCCGTGCCCGGCCGTATCCGGATGCGGTCGTCGGAAAAGGGGCCGTTGCCGTCGCCCCCGGGGGAGATGGTCAGCACGCGGGTGCCCCGGCGGCGGGCCCGGTGGACGACGGCCGCCGTGTGGATGGAGCTGCGCGAGGGGTCCTTGCCCCAGTTCACGATGACGGCGGCCTCGGCCAGATCCTCGATGTCGTTGTTCTCGCGCGAGCCGAAGTCTTCGACGCCGGCGATGAAGCCGGCGGCGTCGCAGAGCGAGCCCCTGATCCGGCTCGACCCCAGCTGCGCAAAGAACAGGTTGACGGCCTCCTTGAGGACCCCCTTGGCCCCGTCGCTGTGAACGTGCAGAATGGCGGTCGGCTCGCTGCGCAGGCGCTGGATCTTTTCGGCGCACAGGTCCAGGGCCGCCTCCCAGCCGATCTCCCGCCAGCCGCCCTTGGTTTTTAGCCTTGGCTTCAGGATGCGCTGGGGGCTTTGCAGCCGGTGGAGTTGACGCCGGGTCTTGGCGCACATGACCCCCCGCGTGAAGGGGCTGTCCGGGTTGCCGGTCAGCCGCAGGCTCCCGCCCTCGCCCGGCTCAAGGGCGAGCGAGCAGGCGTCCGGGCAGTCATAGGTGCAGGCGGTGATCTTCTTCATGGGTAAAAAGATAGGGTTCTAAGGGCCACGGGTTCAAGGGGTCCGAATAGGCAGGCCCGCCGGTTTGGGGTCCGCCCGTCGCCGTTCGTCCCGTCGCCCGTGCCTGGCTCGTCACAACGCCGGCGGACCGGAGGCGGGTCGACCGGCGGAGGCACCCTATAATTTTTCCTTCACCGATTCGACCTTGCGCTGGATCCGCCCGGAAGGCCCCTTGCGGTAGTCGGCCTTGAGCGAGAGAACCACGCGGTTGCAGTCCTGGCGCATGGTCTCGAAGCAGCGGTTGACCACCGCCATGACCTCCTCCCACTCGCCTTCGATGCTGGTGCCCATGGCGCGGAACTCGTATGGCAGTCCGCTTTCCTGGATGATCTTGATGGAACGCGCCACATACGGGCTCAGGCTCTCGCCCTTGTCCAGGGGATACATCGAGAAATCCACAATCACGCTCATTTCCTGCTCCTTGTCGAGTTTGACATTCCGGGCTTCATTCCTTAGAAATGCTTAGCACGACTTGCATCCGATGTAAAAAGCCCCTTCGATGACGTCGCTTTTTGAAACCCCGTGGAAGCGGCTTTCCAGCCGCGCTTCAGCCGCTTCCGGTTCTGCTGCTTCGGCGAAGGCGGCGCCGCATGCCATAACCTGCTCTTCAGGAGAAGACCATGTCAGAAGCCACGCCTCTGAACTACCGCCTGCGCCTGGTCCCGGATCTCAGTCGATTTACCTTCGAGGGCCATGCCGAGATCCGGCTGGATCTGTCGGAGCCCGCCGGCGAGGTGGTTTTAAACGCCGTTGATCTCGCCATCTGGAGCTGCACGCTTCGGCGGGGCGAGGCGCTGATTCCCTGCACCTTCCGCGTGGAGCCCGCCTCGGAGGAGCTCATCATCCGGCTTCCCGAGGCGCTCTCGGGCGAGGTGCTCCTTGGCATCGACTACACCGGCCGGATCAACGACCGCATGGCGGGCTTCTACCGCAGCCGACACACCCGCGGCGGCCGCCCCCGCTACATCGCGGTGACCCAGTTCCAGGAAAGCGACGCCCGCCGGGCGTTTCCCTGCATGGATCATCCCGGTCGCAAAGCCACCTTCGACATCGAAATGGAAGTCGGCCGCGGCCTGGCGGCCGTCGCCAACACCGAAATCAAAGCCCTGGAGACGCTCAAGGGCGGCAAAAAGCGAGTGATCTTCGAAACCTCCCCTAAAATGTCCACCTACCTCGTCTTCTTCGGCGTGGGGGAGTTCGAAACCCTGCAGGACCCCGTCGACGGCCGGGTGCGCGCCCTCACCCTGCCGGGCTCCCAGCCGCACGCGGGCTTCGGGCTGGAATTCGGCCGCAAGGCGCTGCAGTTCAGCGAGGCCTATTACGGCATCCCCTACCCCCTGTCCAAGATGGACCTGATCGCCGTGCCGGATTTCGCCTTCGGCGCCATGGAGAACTGGGGCGCGATCACCTTCCGGGAGAACCTGCTGCTGCACTACCCGGGGATCACCTCCAGGTCCGGGGAAGAGCGGATCTGCGAGGTCATCGCCCATGAAATCGCCCACCAGTGGTTCGGCAACCTGGTCACTCCGGCGGACTGGAAATACCTCTGGCTGAACGAAAGCTTCGCCACTTATTTCGGCTACGGCGTCGTTGACCACTATTACCCTGACTGGGGAATCTGGCAGCAGTTCCTGCAGGGCACCACGGCCGCGGCCATGAACCGGGACGCCCTGCTCGAGAACGTCGCGATCGAGATCCCCGGCGGCGAGCACCTCGTGATCAACACCAGCACCGCCCCCATCATCTACGACAAGGGCGGCAGCCTTCTCCGGCAGGTCGAAAGCTACATCGGCGCCGATAATTTTCAGAAGGGCCTGCAGCACTATCTCCGGACCCACGCCTACCAAAGCGCCGAAAGCAGCCACCTCTGGGAGGCCTTCGAGACCGTCTCCGACCGGCCGGTCACCGCCATGGTCAAGAACTGGGTCGAGCAGCCGGGGTTCCCGGTCATATCCGCGGCCCGCGAAGGCGACACACTGGTGCTGTCCCAGCGCCGGTTCACCTACCTTCCCAACGACTCCGTCCAGCAGTGGCGGATCCCTGTCGCCCTGCGCGTCTTCACCTCCCGGGGCGAGTCACGCCAGGTGGCGGTGCTGTTGGAAACCGCCCAAACCCGGGTCGATCTCGGCCCGGACGCCGCCGCCTACAAGCTCAACGACGGCCAAACCGGCTACTACCGCACAAGGTATGCCGATGCGCAGAACCTGCGCCGGCTCGGGGCTCTGGTGCGGCAGAAGGCCATGACGCCCGAGGACCGCTGGGGGGTTCAAAACGACACCTACGCCTTGACCGTGGCCGGGAATGCCGGCCTCGAAGCCTATCTCGCCTTCCTCGAGCACTACGCGGAGGAGGACGCCTACCTGCCGCTGGCCGGCATCGCCGCCAGTCTCTCCCACGCCTACCGCGTCGCCGGCCCCGGGGCGGCCGCCCGGATCGCCGGCCTGGCCGGGCCCTGGTTCGCAGCGGTGCTTGATCGCATCGGCTACGAGCCTCGGCCCGAGGAGGGCCAGACCACGGCCGTCCTGCGCGATCAACTCCTGTTCGACGCGGTCCAATACGGCAGCCGGACCGCCGAGGCTTTTGCGCTGGAGCGCTTCGAAGCCCTCCGACAGGGAGGCGCGGTTCACCCGGACATTCTGCGCAGCGTCCTGCAGGCCGGCGCCTGGCACGGCGACGGCCGCGCGTTCGGCTGGTTTGACCGGCGGTTCCAAACGTCCCACAGCGAGCACGAGCGGCTGACCCTGCTGGCGGCCCTGGGCTGCTTCCGGGAGCGCCGGCAAATCGAAAAGGCCCTGGACTACGCTCTCACCTCCGTGCCCGCCCGCAACAGCTTCATCCCGGTGGTGGCCCTGGCGGCCAACCGCCACGCGGCATCCATCCTGTGGGACTGGTATGTGAGCCGCCTCGCCCGGATCGAACAGTTTCACCCCATGCTCTACGAACGGGTGGTCGCGGCCGTCCTGCCGGCGGCGGGCCTGGAGCGACCCGAGGAGGTGTTGGATTTCTTCGCCGACTACCAGCGCAAGACCGAGAGAGCGCGGGACGTGATCCGGCTCTCCCTGGAGCGGCTGGAGATCAACCGTCGGCTGCGGCGCGGCAACCCTTGACACCGTCAGAGGGTTTCCGATATAGAACCACCATCTGGAGCCGAGAGCGCCTATGAACCGACGCACTTTTCTCAAGCTGGCCGGCCTCGGCAGCGTTTCCTTCGCCGCGGGATGCAGCCCCGAGTCCCCCAAGTACCTCTACAGCCTCGTTCAGGCGCCGGAAGACATGGTGACCGGCAAGGCCACCTGGTACGCGTCCACCTGCCGGGAGTGTCCGGCCGGATGCGGCATCATTGCCCGGAACCGCGAGGGGCGGGTGGTCAAGGTCGAGGGCAACCCCCTGCACCCGCTCAACCGCGGCAAGCTCTGCATGCGGGGCCAGGCCGCCCTGCAGGCCGTCTACAACCCGGACCGGCTGAAAACACCGCTGCTCAGGGAAAAAGAGGGATTCGTGCCCATCGGCTTCGACCGGGCCCAGGCCCTGCTCAAAGCCAAGGTCTGGGAAGCGGCCCTCAGGGGCCCCGCGCGGGTGCGGCTCATGACCGAAGTGGTGGGCGAAAGCCAAATGGAGCTTTTCCAGTCCGCGCTCCAGAACTGGAAATCACCGCCGCCGGTCGTCTTCGAACCCTTTGCCTACGAAGCGCTCAAGGCCGCCAACCGCGAGGTCTTCGGCGTGGACGGCCTGGTCTCCTATCGCCTGGACCAGGCCGACGTGCTGCTGGCCTTCGGCGCCGAATTCCTGGAGACCTGGCTTTCGCCGGTGGAGTATGCCTGGAAGTTCAAGGCCATGCACGCCGCCGGCGGCCCCGGCAAAGGCCTTTTTTTTTGGGCGAGCCCCTTCCAGACGCTCACCGGCGCCAACGCGGACCACTGGCTCGCCTGTGCGCCCGGCAGCGAGGCGGTGCTCGCCCTGGGCCTGGTGCGCCAGATGCTGGACATCCGGCGCGGCCAGCACCTGACGCCGGGGCTGCGCGAAGCCCTGATGAAGGCCACCGAGGCCTACCAGCAGGAGGCGGTGCTCAAGCTCTCCGGCATCCCGCTGGAGCGTTACGAGCACCTGGTGGTGCGGCTGACCGAAGCCCGCCGGCCCCTGGTGCTGGGAGCCGGCAGCGGGCAGTCGGACGCCAACGGTCTGGCCACCAACCTGGCGGCCAACCTGCTCAACCTCCTGCTCGACCCGGAGCTGCGCCTCATCGACGCGGCCAACCGCCACCGCGTGGAGATCGCCAGCCGCCGGAGCGATGTGCTCGATTTGTTCAAGGCCCTCTCCTCCGGCGGGACGGATCTCCTGATCCTCAACAACGTCAACCCCGTTTTCGGCCTGCCGCCGGAAAGCGGGGCCAAGACCGCCCTGGAATCCCCGGACCTGTTTGTCGTCAGCCTGAGCAGTTTCCTCGACGAAACCTCCCGGTCGGCCGACCTCATCCTGCCGGTGAGCCTGCCGCTCGAGACCTGGGACGATTACAACGGCTGGGCCCCGCTCGTCTCGACGGTCCAGCCGGCGATGGGCAGGATCTCCGCCGCGCCTCACCTGGGCGACCTTTTCCTGGACGCGGGCTTCCAGAAACCCCCCGCCCCGGATGCCAAGACCTACCTGGCCGAGCGGCTGCGCCGGCAGGGCCGCATCCGCGACGAGCTCGACTGGGTGCGCGTGCTCCAGCAGGGAGGTGTTTTCCCCGAACCCGCCCAGAGCACCGGTGCGCCCCCGAAAATGCGCCCGGAGCGCCTGCCCCGGCCCCTGCTCACGCCCTACCAGCCCCCGCCGGCCGGGCTGGCCTTCGCGGCCGCGCCTTCCGTGCGCTGGTTCGACGGCCGCGGGGCCAACAAGCCCTGGCTGAGCGAAATCCCGGATCCGATCTCCCGCGTGGCCTGGCAGTCGCCGCTCCTCCTGCACCCGACCACCGCCGAGTCCAAGGGCCTCCGGACGGCGGACCTCGCCCGGATCAGCTCGCGCACGGGCAGCCTCGAGGCCCCGGTCTATGTCACCGAGGTGGTCCACCCCGGGTTGGTTTTCATGGCCGCGGGGCAGGGGCACACCGCCTACGGCCGCTACGCGGAGAACCTCGGCGCCAACCCGCTGTCCATTTTATCCGTCGCCGTCGAACCCCATTGCGGCGGCTCGAGCTGCGGGCTGCCCGACATCACGCTCGAGGCCACCGGCCGCAGTGTCGCGCTCGCCCACACCGACGGCAGCCGCACCCAGCAGGGCCGCGCGTTCATTTTGACCACTACGGTGGCCGAGCTCCGGAAAGGACCGCCCCCGGCCAAGACCGGACTCACCATGGACCACTTCCCGCTCACCCTGCCGCTGCCCGAGGGCTACGACCCCAAGCGGGATTTCTACCCGCCCCACGACCACGACCACTACCGCTGGGCCATGGTGGTGGACCTCGACCGCTGCATCGGCTGCGGCGCCTGCGCGGCGGCCTGCTACGCGGAGAACAACGTGGGCATCGTCGGCGAGAAGCGCATCGTCCAGGGCCGGGAGATGGCCTGGCTGGAGATCGTGCGCTACCACGACGAGCGCCGCATGGCGCGGGTGATGTTTCTGCCGATGCTCTGCCAGCACTGCGACAACGCCCCCTGCGAGTCGGTCTGCCCGGTCTACGCGCCCCATCACTCCTCGGAGGGACTGAACAACCAGATTTACAACCGCTGCATCGGCCCCCGCTTCTGCTCGCAGAACTGCCCCTACAAGGCGCGACGCTTCAACTGGTTCGACTGGCAGTGGCCGGAGCCGATGAACCTGCAGCTGAACCCCGACGTCACGGTGCGCAGCAAGGGCGTCATGGAAAAATGCTCGTTCTGCATCCAGCGTATCAAGGAGGCGCGCACCAACGCCAAGAACCAGAACCGGCCGATCCGGGAGGGCGAGGTCGTCCCGGCCTGCGTCCAGACCTGTCCGACGGACGCGCTGGTCTTCGGCAATCTGATGAACCGGGACAGCCGCGTGCGCCGGCTCTGCGACGACCCCCGGGCCTATCAGGCCATGGGCTATCTCAACACGAAGCCGGCGGTGATCTACCTGAAGAAGGTGCTGCACGAGGTTTGAGCCGGCTTCGAGGTTTTTGGGTGTTTAGTTATCTGGGTGTTTGGCCACCCCTCCCAACACCTGAGTACCCAAAAACCCAAACACCTAAATACCTGAATACCCGGACACCGAAGCAAGGAAACCATGACCGAGCTTACCTTCGCACAGATCGACCAGACCGTTCTGAACACCCTGGAGCGGCCTCGGCCGCGTTACTGGGTTTTTGTCGCGCTCTTGTTCTGCGGCGTGCTCCTGGGGGCCGGCGCCTGGGCCTACCAGGTCTTCACCGGCATCGGGGTCGGCGGCCAGAACATCCCGGGCACCTACCTCATCAATTTCGTGTTCTGGGTCGGTATCGCCCACTCCGGGACGCTCATTTCGGCCATCCTGCACCTGTTCCGCGCCGGCTGGCGCAACCCGATCGCGCGCGCGGCCGAGACCATGACCGTGTTCGCGGTCTGCTGTGCCGGTCTCTTTCCCTTCATCCACCTGGGCCGGGTCTGGCAGGTCTACTTCATGCTCCCGATTCCCAACCAGCGGCTGCTGTGGCCCAATTTTCTCTCGCCGCTGATGTTCGATGTCGTCGCCATCAGCACCTACCTGACGGTGAGTTCGCTGTTCTGGTACACCGGTCTGGTGCCGGACCTGGCCGTCGTGCGCGACCGCTCCACCGGGCTGCGGTACAAGATCTTCCGGGTGCTTTCCCTGGGCTGGACCGGGGCGCATCACCAGTGGCTGAACTACAGCCGCGGCTACCTCTTCTTCGCGGCGCTCGCCACCCCGCTGGTGATCTCGGTGCACAGCGTCGTCTCCTGGGATTTCGCGCTCGGCGTCGTGCCGGGCTGGCACACCACGATTTTCGCGCCTTACTTCGTCGCCGGTGCGATCCACTCCGGGCTGGCCATGGTGCTCACCCTGATGATCCCCCTGCGCCGCATCTTCCGCTACGAGGCCATCATCACCTTAAACGTCCTGGAAAACGTGGCTAAGACCATGATCCTGACCGGTCTCATCGTGGGGTTGGCCTACGGCACCGAGTACTTCATCGCCTGGTACAGCCACAATGCCGTGGAATGGGAATCCTTCCGCTGGCGCGCCATGGGCGAGTACGCCTACGGCCTCTACTTCATGATCGCCTGCAACGTGCTCCTGCCTTCGCTTTTCTTGATCCGCTCGGTGCGCCGCAGCATTGCCTGGCTCTTCGCCCTCTCGCTGGTGGTGAACTTCGGCATGTGGTGGGAGCGCTTCGTCATCATCGTCGGCGGCGTGGCCCACGACTTCGCCCCCCACGCCTGGGGCCTCTATGCGCCCAGCCTGGTGGAGTACGCCATCATGGTCGGCAGCTTCAGCCTGTTCTTTTTCCTGTTCCTGCTCTTCTGCAAGCACATGCCGTCCGTGTCCATGACCGAGATGAAGGAGACCGCGCACCATGTCGGATGAAACCTGCATCCTGGGCCTGTTCAAGGACGAGGGCAAGGCCGCCAAGGTCATCCCGGAGCTGGCCGCGGCCGGGTTCCGGTTCCGCCGCGCCCACAGCCCCATCCCGAGCCACCGGATTCAGGAGGCCCTGAAGCTCAAAAAGGGCCGAGTCGGCTGGTTCACGCTCGCCGGGGGCATCGTCGGGTTTTTCAGCGGCTTCGCCCTGGCCATTTTCACGGCGGTGGAATGGAACCTGATCGTCAGCGGCAAACCGATCGTTTCGCTGATCCCTTTTTTCATCGTCGGCTTTGAGTTCACGATCCTGTTCTCCGTCTTCGGCAACGTGCTCGGCCTGCTGGTCTGCGCGCGTCTGCCGGACTACCGGGGGCTCGAGCGCTACGATCCGCGCTGCTCCGGGGAGCACTTCGGGGTGCTGGCCGCCTGTGACGCCGGCCGCGAGGGGGAGTTGATGGATTTCTTCCAGAAGAAGGGCGGGGAGGTCAAGGTATTCGCATGAACACGACCATGCCACCGGTTGAGCCCGCGCCGCCGCGCTCTCTCTTCACGCTCGGCGCGGTGTTGGCTGCCGCCGGCCTGGCAGCCTTTCTGGCCGGCATCTTCGGCCCGCACCCGCAGAGGGCCTGGCAGGCCTTTCTCATCAATTTTCTTTTGTGGTCGGCCATGGCCCAGGGCGCGGTGCTTTTCTCGGCGGTCACCCACACGGCCAAGGCACGCTGGAGCGGCCCTCTCAGCGGGCTGGCCACGGCCTTTGCCGGATTTTTTCCGCTCTCGCTCGTCTGCTTCCTGGCCCTGCTGATCGGAAAAAACCACCTCTTCCCCTGGCTGCACGAAGACCTGCACGGCAAGGAGATCTGGCTGAACATCCCGTTCCTGTTCACCCGCGACGGGATCGGTTTCCTGCTCCTTTACGGCATCGGGTGGGCCTTTCTCTCCCAGGACCTCAAGCTGAAACTCGGCGCCTCCGGCCCCCCGGGCGGCCTGCGCGGTTTGCTCGTGGGCCGGATCCCTCAAAACGAGGCCGAGATCCAGCGCGTTCACAGCCGCAAGGCGCTGTGGGGCGGCCTGTACTGCTTTGCGTTTGCCCTGGTGCTCAGCCTGGTCGGCTTCGACCTCGTCATGAGCATGGACCCGCACTGGGTCTCCACCCTTTTCGGCGCCTACCATTTCGTCAAGGCGTTCTACGTGGGGCTGGGGGCGCTGATCATCCTCGCGGCGATCGTGCATCTGCGCCGGGGCAACGGCGCCGGAATCGCCGCGGCCCATTTCCACGACCTCGGCAAATTGTTCTTCGCCTTCTGCCTGCTGTGGGCGGATTTCTTCTATGTCCAGCTGACGGTCATCTGGTACGGGAACCTCCCGGAGGAGACCAGCTACGTGATTCTGCGAACGGTGACACCGCCCTGGAATGCGCTGGCCTGGGTGGTCTTCATCGGCTGCTTTGTCGTCCCTTTCATCGTGCTCATCAACCGGCGCGTCAAGACCATGCCCGGAGCCATGATCGCCCTGTGCGGCGTCGTGATTCTGGGGATCTGGCTCGAGCATCTCCTGCTGCTCGGCCCGGCGCTGAACCACGCGGCGGCGGAGCTGCCGCTGGGGCTCACCGACGGGCTGGTGTTCATCGGTTTTCTGGGGCTGATGGTTCTGGCCCTGGCCGGCACGCTGAGAACCTTCCCGGAGCTTCTGCCCCCGGGAGGCGAGGCGGCGCGCTGAACGGTGCATATCGGGAAAGGTTGACATGTCGAGAGCAAACCGCGCCGCGATACTGATCACGCTGGGCAGCACCCTGTTCACCGCCGCCTTTCTCTACTTTTTCTATGCCTGGCCCGAACGAATCGGACCGGAACAGCCGATCCCCTTCAGCCACAACGTCCACAGCGGGATCAAGGAGATCCAGTGCCAGTACTGCCACCCGTATGTGGCCTACTCGAATTTCCCCGGAATCCCGCCGGTGGAGAAATGCCTGCACTGCCACAACTACATCATCGCGAATTTTCCCTGGATTCAAAAGGAGCACACCTATTTCAACACCCGGACCCCCACCCCCTGGGTCAAGGTGAACTCCGTCGCCGAGCATGTGTTCTTCAACCACCAGCGCCACATCAACCGCCAGGTGGCCTGCGAGGAGTGCCACGGAGAGGTCAAGAACGCGCAGCGGCTGCCGGAGAAAATCTGGCGCATGGGCCAGTGTCTGGAGTGCCACCACCAGAAGAAGGCGAGCGTGGATTGCTGGTTGACGTGCCACAATTAAGACCCAAAAAGCGAGTTCCGAGTGATGAGCAACGAGCAACGAGTTGAGGAAGAGAGCATCGTTCACGGCAACCAGACCACCAAGGCGTTCACGCTGACCTCGGCGCTGTGGTTCGCCTTTGCCACCACCTTCGGCATGATCGCCGCCGGCTACCTGGTCGCGCCCGACTTCATGGCCAACATCGAATACATCCAGTTCGGGCGGGTGCGGCCGATGCACGTCAACGCCGTGCTCTTCGGGTTCGTGACCCCGGGGCTGATCGCCGTGGCCTTCTACTATCTGCCGCGGCTGATGAAAACCCGGCTCTACAGTGAGAAACTCGGGGTCTTTTCGGCCGTGTTCTGGAACCTCACGGTCGCCGCCGGCATGGCGGGGGTCTCGCTCGGCTACAGCCAGGGCCGCGAATACGCGGAGCTTCCCTGGACGGTGGACATCATGGTGGCGATCAGCTTCAGCCTGGTGATCGCGAACTTCCTGCTGACCATCCGCCGCCGCACCGAGCCGATCCTGTACGTCTCCATCTGGTACGCCGCGGCCGCGGTCGTGCTCACCGCCTGCACCTACCTCCTCGGCAACGTGATCTGGGAGCCGGAAACCGGCGCGCTCAGCGGCATCCCGGATGCCATCCTGCTGTGGTTCTACGGCCACAACGTCTTCGGGCTTCTGCTTTCGCCCATGGCGCTCGGGGTGGCCTACTACGTGCTGCCCATCGCCACCCGCAGCCCGCTCTACAGCCACACCCTGTCGCTGCTCGGGTTCTGGTCGCTCATCATCGTCTACACCCACATCGGCACCCACCACCTGCTGCAGGTGCCGGTGCCCACCTGGCTGAAGACCATCTCCATCGTCGACAGTGTGGCCATGGTGATCCCGGTCATGGTCTTCCTGATCAACATCTGGTACACGGTCAAGGGCAAGCTCGGCGACGTGCACGCCGACATCGGCGCCAAATTCGTCTTCACCGGGACCATTTTTTATTTCTTCGTCAATATCCAGGGGTCGATGATGGCGCTGCCGGATGTGCAGCGCATCACCCATTTCAACAACTGGGTGGTCGGCCACGCCCACATCGGCGTGCTGGCGTTCGCCGGCATGACCGCCCTGGGAGGATTGTATTTCATTCTGCCCAGAGTCACCGGCCGGCCGCTGCACAGCCCGTTTCTGGCCGACCTGCAGTATTGGCTGGTCCTGATCGGCGTCACCGGCTTTGCCATCGTGCTCACCATCGTGGGGCTGATCCAGGGCCAGGCCTGGTACAACGGGGAGACCCTTTACCGCACCCTGCCGGAGATCCAGCCCTACTACGTCACGCGCCTGTCGCTCGGGGCGATGATCATGATAGGCGCCTACCTCGGTCTCTACAACGTAGTCCGATCGCTTTATTTCAACCGCGGAGCGGCTTCATGAGAATGACCCCTGCCGTCATCCTGGGAGGCGTCCTGGCGCTGCTGGCCTCCATCGCGCTGATCATGGTCTACTGGCCCTATGCCAGCCAGGACAAGACGCCCTCGGAGATTTTCCGTGCCCGGACGGCGGTGGAGGATGCCGGGCGCAAGATCTACCTTCAGAACGGCTGCGTCTACTGCCACACCCAGTCGGTCCGGGCCTTCGACTGGGACATGGGCTCCGAGCGCATCGCCCAGTCCGGGGATTATGTGTCCGACCGGCCCATTCAGCTGGGCTCTCAGCGCACGGGCGTGGACCTGTCCCAGGAGGGCGGCGAGCACCCGGACGACTGGCATCATGCCCACTTCGTCAACCCGCGCACCACGCGGCCGAGCTCCATCATGCCGCCGTTTGAGTGGCTGGGGATGGAGCGCATCGACACGCTGACCCAGTATGTGCAGAGCCTGGGTTTGAAGATGGCCGACACCCGCATGGAACGGCAGCGGCACTGGAAACAGGAAGCCATCAAGGCCTACGAGGCCGGCCCGGAGGCCAACGCCCGTTGGCTGGCCGAACAGATCCCGGCGGGCTGGCACCACATTCCCAACCCGTACCCGAGCACCCCGGCGAGCCTGCAGCGCGGGCACAAAATCTACCAGTATTTCTGCATCGGCTGCCACGGCCCGGTCGGCGACGGCATGGGACCGGCACAGCCCTGGATCTACCCGCCGCCGCTCAACTTCACCATCCTCAAGGGGCGGGAGATTTCCGGCGGCATCCTGTACTACCAGATCATGAACGGAATCACCGGTACGGCCATGCCCTATTTCAAGCGCGATCTGGAGTCCCAGAAGATCTGGGAGGTGGGGGAGTACGTCGCCCACAACTTCATCAACCAGAGCGATGCCAACCGTGAGCCGAAGGGCATCGACGCGGCGTGGGAACCTTAAAAAAGTGGTGAGTAACGAGTAACGAGCAACGAGCTAAGGATGGGGTTCATAACGGTACATAAGTTGAGGAGCTCTTTGGCAGGGCCCGCTGCAGCGGCCGAGCGGCACCGGAAAGCCGCCGGGTTGCTGGGGCTCTGCATGCTTGCGGTTTTCCAAACGACGGGGTGCGCATCGCAGCCGTCCGTGAGCGATGCGTCCCGGCGGCCGATACGGGTCATCACGGATTTCCAGACCATCGAGACACCTGAGGTGGTGGCGGTCCTGGTGAAGAGCGATCAGCCGCTGACCTACACGGCGACCCGGCAGGAAGACCCGCGGGGAGTCCTATTCCAGTTCCCGGACACCGGCCTGGAAGGGCTCGATGCGACGTATTTCCCGCCCTCGAATCCCGTGATCCGCGCGATCCGCGCTGCGGAAGCCGCGGCCGGGCACGAGACGCGCGTATTTATGGAACTGGCCCAGGACACTGCCTACGAGGTTCTGCCGGACAAGGAAGGCCTGAGAATTCTCTTCCGGAAAGCCTCCGCCGCGCCTTCTTTTGCCGGGATGCCCACCCTTTCAGGAACCGCAGCCCCGCCGCCCACACCGTCATCGGCAACTTCGAAGACGGACCCGCGGACGTCCCGAACGGCGGCGGCCGCCACGGCGCCGGTGGCCCCCCTTCTGCGGGATGTGCGCACGGAGGTCCGTGCCGATGCGGTCCTGATCCGGGTGACCGCCGATGGGGCCCTGCCCCCCCCCACCGTGTTCACCCTGGACCACCCGGCGCGCATCGTTTTCGATTTCACGGGTCTGCACAGCACGTTCAAAGGCGAGCAGCGGATACCGGTCCGCAGCGAATGGGTGAGCCAGGTCCGGCACCTGGGGTACCCGGACAAAGTCCGCCTGGTGGCGGACACCACGGCGCCGCAATTAAAGTCGTATTCCCTCGAGCGGACGGCCGAGGGTTTCCTGATCACGGTCGGAGCTCACAAACGATAGAATAAACGGAGCGGCCCTTCACATGTATTTTCCTTATTTTGTCGCCTACATGACAATCGGTTTCGCGGTCAGCCTCGCCGTTTTTTTCTGGGCCCTGAACCGCGGGCAGTTTCGCGACCAGCGACGGGCGCGGTTTCTGCCGCTGGAGGGCGCCCCGGCGGCGGCCCCGGCCAAGCTCAGCCGCAAGGGCCTGATTGAAACCTGTGGGTTGTTCGCGCTGGTCTGTTGCGGCCTGGCCGGCAGCGTCGCCGTGATTATATTTGCCTTGACCCACGCCCGATAGGTGACCCATGCGCATATTCGAGGTCCTGAACATCCAGCACTTCGTGATCTACCTCTTCCCGACCCTGGCGTTCATTCTGATCTTTGCCGCCGGCCTGGGGTACGTCCATGTCCGCCGCCGGGAATCCGAAGCGCGCATGACCCGCATCATCGAACGCTATCCCGGCGGCATCGAAGGCCGCAACGCCCCGTTCCCGTTGGTGGTGACCCTGATCATCGCCGGCACGGTGGTGTGGTCTCTGCTTTACATTCTGTTAACCGGACTGCTGAAGGTGAAGATATGAGCGCGCACCCGGAGCACTCCACCTCGGGGGCCAAGACTTGGCTGCTGGTGGCGGCCATGCTGGGCATCGTTTTCTTCCAGGGCTGGCTGGCTCACACGGTGATCGGCGATCTCGGACAGCCGGACTGGGACTACCGGCCGGTGCCGGACGTCTACGGTGAATCGCCCTACGCCATGTACCCGCCCGTCCCATACCCGCAGCATGTGCGGGGGCCGCAGGGGGCGGAGGCCTACCCGCTGAAGGTCCTGACCATCCAGGGGGTCAAATGAAGAAACTGCTGGCACTGGCCGTGGTCCTGGTCGGGGCGCTGGGGGCCTACCACGCACTGATGTTTTACGACAACAACTTCCGCTACGGCCGTATGCGCGAAACCCCGGCCGTGAAACCCCACGAGGAGCCGCTGGTCCTCATGGAGGCCGGGATCGTGCCCGTCTCCGGCGGGGATGCGCTACTGCGCGCCACCCCCGGACCGGCCCTCAAGCCCCACCAGCCGATGCAGGATGCAACCGTGATTGCCCGCGGCAAGGACGTCTACTTCACCTTTTGCGCGCAGTGCCACGGCCGGAACTACGACGGCAACGGCACCGTGGGGCAGAGCTTCCAGCCGCTGCCGACCGATTTTCGCACCGCCGCCGTGCAATCCAAGTCGCCGGGGGATTTGTTCAAAAGCGTAAGCTACGGGATCCCCGGCGGCCGCCAGCCGCCGCTGGAAACCACCATCACGATCGACGACCGCTGGAGCGTCGTGGCCTTCGTTCAATCGCTGGGGCTGCGCCAGTGACCTGATCCGCCCGCCATGCCAAAACCAAAGGCGTCCGCCGACATTCCCGCCCCGGCCGGCCGAGTTTGCGACCTCTGCGGCCTGGCCCTGCGCACCCAGCGGACCCAAGCCGCGCTGGCCGGCCGGACCTATCGCTTCTGCTGCACGGGCTGCCTGCAGGTCTTCAGCATCCTCCTTCAGGCGTCCGGCTCGGCCGATCCGGACGCCTTCCGCCAGAGCGATCTTTTCCGGAAATGCCAGGAGGGCGGCATCATCCCCCGATCCGCTGAGGATCTGCCCCTTCCGGCACCTTCCCCTGAAACCGCCCCCGCAGCCTCTTCTCACCCGAACGAAGGCCTCACGCTGGCCCTTAAAATAGAAAACATGTGGTGCCCGGCCTGCGCCTGGCTGATCGAGACGGCCCTTGCCCGGTCGCCGGGGGTCTTGACGGCCACCTGCAGTTTCGCCACCGACCAGCTGCGGGTGCGCTATGACCCGGTCGCCACCGACCCGAACCGGATCGAGGCCCTCCTCCGGCGCTTCGGCTACACCGCCACCCTTCCGGGCGATATGCGCGATCAGGGGCTGCGGCGGCAGGAGTGGGTCCGGTTCGGGATCACCTCGTTTTTGACCATGAACGTGATGATGCTCTCCTTCGCGCTCTACTTCGGTTTTTTCACGGACTTGTCCGCCGAATCCGTGGCCAGCCTTTCATGGCCCATGGCGGTGATGTCCGCCGCGGTGATGGGCTACGGCGGGATGCCCTTCTTCCGCCGGGCCTGGCGGGGCCTCGGCCAGGCGGCCTTCAGCATGGAGTCGCTGATCACGGTCGGCGCCCTGAGCGCCTTCGGCTTGAGCACCCTCAACCTGCTCACCGGCAGCCTCCACCTCTACTACGACACCGCCTGCATGCTGATCGCCCTGGTCCTGCTGGGGAAAATTCTGGAGCGGCGCGCCAAGGACCATGTGCTGGAAGGGCTGGAAGCCCTGCTCTCCCTGATGCCGTCCAAGGTCCGGGTGATCGACGCGGCGTTTCCGGAAGGCCGTTTTGTCGCGGCGGGACAACTCGCGGCCGGCGACCTGTTCCGGGTGGCGGAAAACGAGATTCTTGCCGCCGACGGCGTCGTCGTCTCCGGGGGCGGGGCGAGCGACGAGTCCTCCATCACCGGCGAGCCCCGTCCGGTGGCGAAAAAGCCCGGCGACCCCGTCCGCAGCGGCAGCCGCCTGCATCACGGCCGCCTCACGGTCCGCGCCGAGCGGGTCGGGGCCGCATCCACGCTGGGACAGATGATTGCCGTCGTGGAAAACACCCTCTCCCGGAAAACTCCGGGCGAGGCCCGGACCGATGAAATTCTGCAGCGGTTCGTCCCGGTTATTCTGGCACTGGCCGCGGCCACGGGAGTCGGGGTGTGGCTGGCCGACCAGGGGATCGATGCGGCGATTCTGCGGGCGGTGACCGTCACCGTCATCGCCTGCCCCTGCGCTCTGGGCGTCGCCATTCCGCTCGCCCGCGTGGCCGGCGTGGGGCTGGCCGCCCGCAACGGCATGCTGATCCGCGATTTTTCAGCCTTCGAACGGGTTCAAGCCATAGACACCGTCATGCTCGACAAGACCGGGACCGTGACCCGCGGCGCCTGGCGGCTTCAGGACATCATTCCCCTCGGCGATTTCACCCGCGAAAAGGCCTTCGCCCTGGCCTGCGGCCTCGAGCAGGGGGCGGCGCACCCCATCGCCCTCGAACTGCTGCGCGAAGCCCGGGAGCGCCACATCCGGCCGGAGCGCGTGGCCTCCGTGCAAGCCGGGGGAAACGGGATCAGCGGATGGTGGCAGGGGCTCGAAGTTGAATTCGGCTCGGCCGAATTTCTCGCGAAAACCTTTGCCGGTCTGGGGCCGCTGCTCGACCCAATGCTGACGCGCCATGGCGGCTGCTCTTTTGTCTACCTGGGGGTCGGCGGCCGGCCGGCCGCCGTGCTGGTCTTCGGGGACCAACTGCGCCCGGGCATCGAGCCGGTGGTGACCGAGCTCCAGCGCCGGGGGCTGCGGGTGATCCTGGTCTCCGGCGACGGTGTCGAGACCACCCAGACCATCGGCCGCAGGCTCGGCATCGCGAAAGCCCTGGGCGGCCGGCTGCCCGCGCAGAAAGCCGAGGTCGTGAGCGACCTGCAGCGGCAGGGGAAAAGGGTGCTCATGGCCGGCGACGGAATCAACGACGCCCCGGCCCTGGCCCAGGCTGATCTGTCGCTTGCCGTCTTTGCCGGCGGAAGCCTGGGGAAGGAAGTGGCCGACGCCACCCTGATGCGGGCCGACCCGGCCCAGATCCTCGAGTTTCTGGATTTCGCCCGCACCGTCAACCGCAAGATCCGCCAGAACCTCGTCCTGACCTTTCTCTACAACGCCGTCAGCATCCCCGTCGCCATGAGCGGGCTGCTCTCGCCGCTCGTCGCCGTCTGCGCCATGCTCTTGAGCAGCCTGAGCGTCATCGGCAACACCTACCTTTTGGCGCGAAAACGCTCCTGAATTCGGGATACCGCTGTTCGAATATGACTTCCCCCCGAGCTTGGGGCTATTTGCTACGCCTGTTATCCTCTTGATTTAGGTCAATTGAAATGACCCAAACCTTACCTATAGTTATATAATAGATTTCGGCCCCTGATTGCACTCAAGAGCCAAGTTCGCGAAACGCCCTCTCCGGTGGCCCATGGCACGGTTCACGGTCTCATTAAAGCGTTGGCCTTGCCTTGCGGATGTCGGCCGCCCTTGTGGTTTTCCGTGTCCCCCTGGAGAGGAATACCGCAGACCATTCCCGGAAACAGGGCAGAAATCCCCCATTCACCCGTTAAAACGGAGGTCTCACAATGAAAGAGCAGCTACCTGCCATTGAAACCCTTTCTCCGTGGTGGCGTCGCAGCGTGGTATTGGTTTTTGTTTGCGGGATGGCGGTCCTTATTTTCATGTCGGTCCAGGCTTACCGATACGCCCCGCCCATTCCGGAAAGCGTGGTCGGCTCGGATGGAAAAGTCATCTTCAACCGGTTGGACATCGAATCCGGCCAGCAAGTTTTCTTAAAATACGCCCTGATGCAAAACGGCTCCATCTGGGGCCATGGCTCTTACCTGGGCCCTGATTTTTCCGCGGCATACCTCCACGAGCTTGCGGTCGACACCGGCCATGCGGTGGCCCGGCAGGAGTTCAACACCGATGGGTCGGCGCTCAGCGCGGGTCAGCGGTCCCTGGTCGACGCTCGTGTCGCCAACCTCCTCAAAGAAAATCGCTACGATCCCGCATCGGGGCAGTTGAAATTCCTGGATGCCGAAAGAGCTTCCTATCAGCGACAGCGCGGGGTCTGGTCCGAATATTTCCTGCACCCGACCAACAACGCCGGGCTGCCGAGCAAATACATCAACGACCCCGAGGAGATTCGTCAACTGACGGCCTTTTTCGCCTGGACCGCCTGGGCCAGCGTCGCCAACCGCCCGGACAAGCCCTACTCGTACACCAACAACTTCCCTTATGACCCGATGGTCGGCAATCTTTTAACCGCGGATGCCCTTCTCTGGAGCGCCCTGAGTGTGGCCATGCTGCTGGCCGGGTTGGCGCTGGTGTTGTTCACCTTCGGCCGGTTTGACTATCTGGGCTGGAAGGGCGAATCCCGGGACGTTCATCCCCGATTGCTGTCCGGGGGAGTCACACCCGGCCAGAAAGCGATTGTCAAGTACTTTGCCGTCGTGGCGCTGCTCTTCTTAGCACAGGTCACGATCGGCGGGGCCCTGGCCCACTATCGGGCGGAGCCCGGGGATTTTTACGGCATTGACCTGGCCCAATACCTGCCGAGCAACATCCTGCGAACGTGGCACCTCCAGCTGGCCCTTTTCTGGATCGCCACCGCCTACATCGCCGGCGGCCTGCTGCTGGCGTCTTCGGTGGGTCAAAGTGAGCCCCGCGGGCAGGCGGTCGGCATTCACCTGCTGTTCTGGGCGCTGGTCGTGCTGGTGGTCGGCAGCCTGCTGGGCGAGTTGCTCGGCATCCACCAGGTCTTCGGACAATTGTGGTCCTGGTTCGGGCATCAGGGCTGGGAGTTCCTCGAACTGGGGCGGTTTTGGCAGATCATCCTGGTGATCGGGTTCAGCTTCTGGATATGGCTGCTGTACCGGGCCATCGCGCCGGCCACCCAGGACCCTGAGCGTAAAGAGGTCGCACTGCTGTTCATGGGGGGGGCCGCCGCCATTCCCTTCTTCTACCTGCCGGCTTTCTTTTTCGGCAGCACCACCAACTTCACGGTCGTCG
>CAZLSV010000073.1:0-25626 GCA_964562235.1 uncultured Desulfatibacillum sp. | reverse complement strand
GGCGATGGGGCGATGGCGGCGGTCCAGCTTGAAGAGCGGGCGGTGGGCCCAGGCATCCGCGCTGTGGAAGGGAACGTAGATCGGAAGGTCGCCGAAGAGCTGGACGCCTTTTTCGCGGCAGTAGCTTCGAAGGCTTTGCCACTGGCGGTGAAACAAGTACTGCTCGATTTTGAGCGCTTCGATCGGGTCGTGAAGCGCTTTGCGAAGGCGCTTGATTTCCGCGGAACTGCGGGAGCGGGCTTTCGGCGGCCAGCGCTCCCAGCTCAAGCCGGCGTGGTGCGCGGAGAGCGCGCTGAACAGGGCGTAGTCGTCGATCCAGAAGGCGTTCTCGGCGCAAAAGCGCTCATAATCGGTTTCGGGCGCATGCTCTCGGAATCGCCGGCAGGCCTTTTCCAGCAGGCGGCGCTTGAAGGCGGATACCGCCGCGTACGCGACCCGGCCTTCGGGCAGCCGTCTCCCTGGCGGCAAATCCGCGGGATCGACCCAGCCCTCTTGCGCGAGAAGCTCCGGGCTGATCAGCAGGGGGTTGAAGGCGAAGCACGACACGCTGTGGTAAGGCGAATGGCCGAACGCCCCTTCGGTCGGGTTCAGGGGCAGGATTTGCCAGATCCGCTGACCGGCGGCATGCAGAAAATCCACAATCCGGAAGGCGCCCGCCCCGAGAACGCCCATGCCGAAGCGCGACGGCAGGCTGAAAACAGGCAGCAGAAGTCCGCTGGAGCGCGAAAGCATGCCGTGTCCTTTCTATTCGGCCCTCACGCCGATCTTCTTTCCCAACGCCTGGAACGTATCGACCCACTTTACCGCCGCTTTTTCGCGACGCCGCGCCTTTTTCTTCATCTGGGGGTAGTCATTCTCACGGATGTGGTAAAAGACGTTCTGCACGGTGCGCAGGTAGATTTCGAAGGGAAAATACACCAGGAGGCCGGCGATGTCCTCCATCCGCTGCAGGGCCTCCATCTCGGTGGGCCGCTGCTGAAAAGCCTCGGCGATCTGCTCCATGCGCCGCCGGATCGCCATTTCCAGAAAAGCGGGATCCAGCGCCACGCCGTGCATGGCCGCCGCATCGAGCAGCTGGCGAACCGCGTTCAATTCGAAGACGGGGCTCTCGAAAGCCCGGCGGATGGAGACATTGAGCAGATACTCGGAGGCGGCGGCCAGGGCCCGGGGCGCCGGAACGTTGAGGTCTTTAAGGAACAGGAGCAGGGGCGCGTTGGCGTCGTGAATCTGGCGATAGGCGGCCTCGGCATTGGACAAATTGGCCTCCAGCACGATCTGCAGAATCCGCCGCTGCTCGTCGCGGAACAGGTGCCGCAGGGAATAGGTCGAGGCGCCGATGGTTTTCTCCAACATGAGCAGCGCCGCCGGAAACTCGGCCCGGCTGAACACGTCGAACAGCTCCTCGGCGAAGCACTCCTCAGGCTTCTCGCCGCTCGGGCAGGGGCTGATGCAGCAGCTGATATTGTGGTCGCCCCAGTGAATCGCCCCGAAACACAGGCATGCCGATTCCCACGTGATCTCGGAGGTGACATTGACCCGCCCCACGACCAGCTTGGCGCGGCCCACCTGGAGCGCCTTGAAAAAACTCTGCACGACCGCGTAGCAGCTCACCGTCGCCTGCAGCGGGTACTCTTCGAACAGCGAGCGCATGGCGTAGTGGGCCCCGACCTTGACCAGGTCCACCATGGCCGGCTTGACGAATTTTGCGTAGATATTGCGGCCGTTTTGGTGCTCGGGGACGTTGCTCGGGGCTTTTTCCAGAAGCGCCAGGAACTCCTCCTCCCTCCCGTTGCCGAAGATGCGCTCGGCGAGCTGCAGGGCGCGCCCGGCATACTGGATCACCTGGACGGACTCCAGCCCGGAGATGTCGTCGAAGAACCAGCCGCAGCTCGTGTACATCAGCATGGCGTGCCGCTGGAGCTCCAGCAGCTGGATCGCCAGCGTCTTCTGCTCGGGGCTCAGCGTCTGCCCCGTGCGGGCGCCGAGAAACGCGTCCAACCGGGCCGGGCTGCGGTCCTGGATCACCTGGATGTAATCGTCGCGGGTGGCCCAGGGGTCGAAGCCCAGCTCCTTCATCTTGCCTTCGTGGGCCGGGGCGAGGGAATCCCGTAGCCAGTCGAGCGCCTCCCGCAGCGGGTGGCGCCACTGCTGGTGCCAGCCGGGACGGCCGCCGGAGTTGCAGCCGCAGTCGTTCCACCAGCGCTCGACCCCGTGCACGCAGCTCCAGGAGCTGTTTTCAAAGATCTCCACCTCCCACTGCGGGGGGTGCTGCTCGAGGTATTCCCCGTAGACGGTCAGCCGCGCCAGCCCCCGGGACGCGATGGTCTGAAGGGCGAAGGCCAGGGCCATGTTGCCCTTGAGGTGGTGGTGCCCGTAACTTTCGCCGTCGGTGGCGATGTGCGCCAGCTGAGGTCCCGCGCGGCCGTCGTCGAAGCCGTCCATCAGCCGGTGGGCGAAGCGTTCGCCGTTCGACAGCAGTCCCTCGAAGGCCACGGCCTTGGAGATCGGCCCGTCGTAGAAGAACAGGGCGATGCTGCGCCCCGACGGCAGCCGGGCCAGGTAGGGGCGGGTGGGGTCGACGTTTTCCCCGGCCACCTCCTGCCATTCGCCCGAATCGATCTTCCCGACCCGCCGCGCCTAGCGGGGCGCCAGAAGGGTGAATTGGATGCCGTGCTCCGCCAGCGTTTCCAGGGTCGGCACATCGACGGCGGTTTCGGGCAGCCACATCCCTTCGGGTTTGCGCTGGAACCGGTGCTCGAAGTCACGGATGCCCCAGAGCACCTGGGTCTGCTTGTCCCGCGGGGCGGCCAGCGGCATGATCATGTGGTTGTAGGCCTGGGCCAGGGCCGAGCCGTGGCCGGAGAAGCGCTCCCGGCTTTGGCGGTCGGCTTCCAGGATGGCCTGGTAGACCGCGGGCGCGTGGTTCTCCAGCCAGGAGAGCAGCGTCGGGCCGAAGTTGAAGCTGATCTGGGAGTAATTGTTGACGATGCCGCGGATCAAACCCTTTTCGTCGAGAAGCCGCGTGGTGGCGTTGGTGGCGTAGCACTCGGCGGTGATGCGGTCGTTCCAGTCGTGATAGGGGAAGGCCGAGTCCTGGACTTCGATCGCCTCCAGCCAGGCGTTCTCGCGCGGGGGCTGGTAGAAGTGTCCGTGGATGCAGATGAATTTTTCCATTCAGTTACCTTTCAGGGATCTGTCGTGACCACACGAGAAACGCGTAGGGCGCCAACACCAGCACGACTTCGCCGGTGGAGTCGATCACGGGGGCGATGGCGCTGCCGGGGCCGGCCCATTCAACCTCGGCGCTGTCCAGCCGTTTTTCCCAGCGGCCCGCGGGAAGGGGAACGGCGGCTGAAACCGGCGGTGCTCCGGCGTAAAAGAAAATGCAGACCTCTTCCGTATCGCTCCAGCGGTGGATTCCGCCGATGCGCCGGCCGCCGACGCGAAAGACCTCCGTGTGCGCCGGGTCCGCTGAAAAGAGCACGCCGCCGCCGTGGCGCAGCGCGATGAGACGGCGGTGAAATTCCCACAGGCAGCGGTGCGGGCCCGGGGCGCGGCGCAGCTCCGCATTCAGCTTGGCGCTCTGGAAGGTCGCCTGCGCCTGGGGGTCCGGCGGGTCGCCCTCCCAGCCGAAAGCGGCGAACTCCTCACGGCGCCCCCGGCGCACCGCCTCGACCAGATCCGGGTCGGAGTGGCTCACAAAATAAGGGAAGGGCGCCGTCTCGCCGTATTCCTCGCCCATGAAGAGCAGGGGCAGGTTGGGCGAGAGCAGGACGATCCCCGCGGCCAGTTTGAGGGCGTCGAAGGGCAGGGTGCGGCTCAGGCGATCCCCCTGCATGCGGTTGCCCACCTGGTCGTGGTTTTGAGCGAATACGACCAGCCGGTGGGCGGGGATGGAACGGCTGGAGTTGCCGTGGCGCCTTCGGCGGTACTCGGAATACCCTCCGTCGTAAACGAACCCCTCCCGCAGGGCCTTGAGCAGCTGTTCGAAGCGGCCGAAGTCGCAATAGTAGCCCCGGCGCTCGCCGGTGAGGAGGGCGTGCAGGGCGTGGTGCAGGTCGTCGTTCCACTGGGCGTCCAGCCCGAAGCCGCCCAGATCCGGCGAGCGGATCAGGCGCGTGTCGTTCAAGGCGCTCTCGGCGATCAGATGGATGTGCCGGCCCAGGCTCTCGGCGAAGAGCTTGACGGTCCCGGCCAGCTCCTCCAGAAACGTCCGGGCGGAAAAATCCAGGATGGCGTGGACCGCGTCGAGCCGCAGGGCGTCGATGCGGCACTCGGTCAGCCAGTAGAGCGCGTTCTCGATAAAGTACCGGCGCACCTCGTCGCTGTGCGGACCGTCGAAATTGATCGGGGCGCCCCACGGGGTCCGGTAGGCGTCGGAGAAATAAGGCCCGAAATCCCGCAGGTAGTTGCCCTCGGGGCCGAGGTGGTTGTAGACGACGTCCAGGACCACGGCCAGGCCCCGGTCGTGGCAGGCGTCGACGAAGCGCTTCAGCCCCTGGGGGCCGCCGTAGGAGTTCTGGGCGGCAAAGGGATAGACCCCGTCGTAGCCCCAGTTGCGCTCGCCCGGGAACTGGGCGATGGGCATGAGCTCGACCGCGGTGATGCCGAGCGCCGCCAGATCGTCCAGCCGCTCGATGGCCGCATCGAAGGTGCCCGGCGCGGTGAAGGTGCCCGGGTGAAGCTCGTAGATGACGTAGCGCCCCAGCGGAAGCCCGGGCCAGCCGGAGACCGTCCAGTCGAAGGCCGGGTCCACGACCTGTGAGGGGCCGTGAACGCCCTGGGGCTGGAAGCGCGAGGCCGGGTCCGCTCGCTCCAGGTCGCCGTTGAGACGCAGCCGATAGAGGGCGCCCGGTTCGACCCCGTCCAGCACGCCGCAGTGGTAGCCCTGCCGTGTGCGCGCCAACGCCCCCAGCCGCTCCCGCGGCGAAAGCAGGTGCACTTCCACGGACTCCGCGAAAGGCGCCCAGACGCAGAAACGACAGCGCCCCTCGCCGAGCAGGGTGGGGCCGAGCTTGGGCTCCAGGCGTTTCATGCGGACACCGCCCGCTTGAAAAACACGGCCCCCAGCGGGGGCAGCACCAGGTTCAGCGAATAGGGAAAACCGTGGGAGGGGATGGGGGTCGCCTCCGCGCCGCCCAGGCTGCCCTGGCCGCTGCCGCCGTAGTCGCGGGCGTCGCTGTTGAGAAGCTCCCGCCAGAAACCGGCGGCCGGGGCCCCGACGCGGTAGTTGTGCTGGGGCACGGGCGTGAAGTTGAACACCCCGATGATCTCCTCGCCGCGCTCCTCCCCGAACCGGATCAGACTGAGCGTGCTGTGGAGGTGGTCGTTGCAGTCGATCCACCGGAAGCCCTGGGGTGAAAACTCATTCCGGTGCAGGGCAGGCTCCTCGCGATACAGCCGGTTCAGATCGGCCACCCATTGTTGCAGCCCGGCGTGCGGCGCAAAATCGAGCAGGTGCCAGTCCAGGCTCGCGTCGTGGTTCCATTCGCGCGACTGGCCGAACTCAGCGCCCATGAAAAGCAGTTTTTTGCCGGGCTGCGCGATCATGCAGCCGAGCAAAAGCCTCAGGTTGGCGAAGCGCTGCCAGTCGTCGCCCGGCATCTTTCCGATCAGCGACCCCTTGCCGTGCACGACCTCGTCGTGGGAGAGGGGCAGCACGAAGTTTTCCGTGAAGGCGTAGAGCATGCGGAAGTTGAGCTTGCCGTGGTGGTAGCTGCGGTGAATCGGGTCTTTGCCCATGTACTCCAGGGTGTCGTGCATCCAGCCCATGTCCCACTTCATGTCGAACCCCAACCCGCCCACGTAGGCGGGGCGGGAGACCATGGGCCAGGCGGTGGACTCCTCGGCGATCATCATCACATCCGGGTGGCGCTGCTTGACCGCTTCGTTCAACCGGCGCAGGAAGGCGATGGCCTGCAGGTTTTCGCGTCCGCCGAACTCGTTGGGCACCCACTGCCCGGGGCCGCGGGAGTAGTCCAGGTAGAGCATGGAGGCGACGGCGTCCACGCGCAGGCCGTCCACGTGGAATTTGTCCAGCCAGAAGCACGCGGAGCTGATCAGAAAGCTGCGCACCTCTTCGCGGCCGTAGTTGTAGATGAGGCTTTTCCAGTCCGGGTGCACCCCCTGGCGGGGGTCCTGGTGTTCGTAGAGGTGGGTCCCGTCGAAAAAGACCAGGCCGTGCTCGTCGCTCGGGAAATGAGACGGCACCCAGTCCAGGATGACGCCGATGCCGTTGCGGTGCAGGTGGTCGATGAGGGTCATGAAGTCCTGCGGGGTGCCGTAGCGGCTGGTGGGCGCGAAGAGCCCCAGGGTCTGGTACCCCCAGGAGCCGTAGAACGGGTGCTCCATGACCGGCAGAAACTCCACGTGGGTGAACCCCATGCGCCGCACGTACTCGGTCAGCGGCTCGGCCATCTCCACGTAGGTGAGAAAGCGGTCGCCCTCTGCGGGCACCCTTCGCCACGAGCCGAGATGAACCTCGTAGATCGACAGCGGCGAGCGCTCGGCCGGGTTTTCCCGGCGGGCGGCCATCCACGCGTCGTCCCCCCAGGCGAATTCGAGGTCCCAGACAATGGAGGCGGTTCTGGGCGAGAGCTCGAAATAGTGGGAATAGGGGTCGGTCTTTTCGACCTGGTAGTCGTTGTGGTTCGATTCGATGAAATACTTGTAAAGCGCCCCCCGCCCGAGTCCGGGAATGAACCCTTCCCATATGCCGGAGGATTCCCGGGGCTGCAGAGAATGGCGCGAGCGGTCCCAGCCGTTGAAGTCCCCGATGACGGAGACGCGGCGGGCGTTGGGCGCCCAGACCGCGAAACGCACACCGGTGCCCTCCCCTTCGGCCGCGATATGGGCCCCCAGGTGGTCGTAGAGCTGGAAGTGGCTGCCCTCGTTGAAGAGATAAATATCGTTGGCGCTCAGCCTGCGAAGACCGGTGCGTCCGGTCGGATTGCCGGCATCGGGCGCCGGGCGTTGATCGTTAGACATGTCAAACCTCCTGTCGTTTCGCCCCCGGACATGTTCTGAAAGCTCCGGGGCATCGCGTCAGCTCGGGCTTTCTTCCAGGAGCTGCCGGATCCCGCTCAGGGGTATCCCGACCCACTCCGGGCGGTTGTTCAGCTCGTAGGTCAGTTCGTAGACCGCCTTCTCCAGCAGCAGCGCGCCCAGCAGCACGCGCAACTCGTCGCGGCTTCCGGGAACGAACCGGCCCCCGGAGGCTTCCTGCAGATAGCTTTTGAGAAATTCCGCACCGACCCAGCGGAGCCAGAACTCCGCCCGGTGGGCCAGGTCCGCGACGGCCGCGGGCGAGGCCCCGCTTTCCTTCTCCTGGATCAGGGCGGCGTGCGCGGCGTATTGAAACGAGCGCAGCATTCCGGCCACATCCCGCAGCGCGGAGCGCTTGATGCGCCGCTCCGTGATCGGACGGGCGGGCTCGCCCTCGAAATCGATGATGGTGAAATCGCCTCCCGTGCAGAGCACCTGACCGAGATGGTAATCGCCGTGGCAGCGGATGCGCATGGCGCTGATTTTGCTCTCGAGCAGGTTTTTGAAGCGGTTCATCAACTCCGTTTCGTGCTCCATGACGAAGACCGCCAGCGGGCGCAGCTCCTCGGGCAGGCGGTTGAACTGCCGCCGCAGCAGGGGCAGGGCTTTTCCGGCCTGGGTGCGCATGGACTGGTACAGGGCACGCTGGTAGAGTTTGGTAAACGCTTCCGGCTTGAATTCCGGCAGGCGCTGTTCCGATGCCAGGCACACGTGCATTTCGGCGGTGCGCCGGCCCAGCAGCCGGGCGGAATTCATAAAATCTCCGATGCGCCCGGCCGCCTCGTCGGAAGGGTCCGCGTCCAGCAGATCGACGGGGAAACCGGCCGGCAGGGCCGGGAGGGGGTGCCTTCGGTCCCTCTTGAAGTAACGGCCCAGAGACTCCAGGGCGTAGCTCCAGGCATCCCCCTGGTTGGCCACGAACCCCTGCAGGATGGCGATGGTCATCGGTTCGTCGTGGTTGCGGCGCAGCTCGATCCCGCCGGCGGTGGGGGCGCAGTGCGGGAATCGCTTTTCGGTGAGCAGCCGCCCGATCTCAAGATCCGGGTTGACCCCCGGGGCGAGCTTGCGGATGAGCTTGAGAATCAGCCGGTCGCCGAACCGGATCGAGGTGTTGCTCTGTTCGGCCCGCATGAGGATCGGCGGCGGCAGGGGCTGGTTTTTCGGCAGCAGCGGGCGGAAGGCGTGCGTGGTAAAGCCCCGCATCTGCCCGCCGCGCCCGTTTAGGGTCCGCTTGCGGGAGAGCACCTCCAGCAGCGCTTCGCCGAATTCGGGATCGGCCAGCGCATCGTACAACACGACGGCCGACGGGTTGCACTTGGATCTGATTCGCGCAATCACCGCCCGGGGGTGCTCCTGCGCCAGGCGGTCGAATTGGTCTTCAGGGGCCAGTGCCATGGGCACGGCATACACTTCGGCATCGCCGGCGAGGTAGTCCACTTGCACCAGGGCGATCGCCCAGCGGCGGGGCCCCCTTTCCAGGGAGAAGGTGTCCACGATCCGGGCCTGCTTGAGGGGCCGCGCCTTGCCGCCGAACCACCGGCTGCGGGAGAGGAAGCCGGGCAAAAACTCATCTATCCGGGCGGCGGCCTTGCCGTTGAAAATAGCCTCCTCTTCACACTCGGCCTCCACCACCGGGGTGGGGGGATCGCCGGCGTCGGGCGCCGCCCGCTCGGCCACCGTCTGCGACGGTGTCAGGAAAAACCAGTAAAAGCTGTGGGGGCCGAGCGAAAGGAAGTAGGGCGCGGCCTGGATGGGCGGAAAAGAGGTCCGGCCGAAAAGCTCCACCGGGATCATCCCCTGGAAGGCGGAGAGATCGAGCTGCACGTGCTGGACGAACCGGGACAAATTGCAGACGATCAGCAGGCGTTCGTTCTCGTAGCGGCGGATGAAGGCCAGGATGCGGTGGTTCTCGGGCGTGAGAAACTGGATGGTGCCGCGGCTGAAGGCCTTGAAGCGCTTGCGCAGGGCGATCAGGCGCTTCATCCACCACAGCGTGGAGTGCGGGTTGGCCTGCTGCACCTCCACGTTGATCACCTCGAAGTGGTACTCCGGGGAGATGTTCAGCGGCAGAAAGAGCTTCTGCGGGTTGGCGCGTGAAAACCCGGCGTTGCGGTCGGCGCTCCATTGCATCGGCGTGCGCACCCCGTCCCGGTCGCCGAGGTAGACGTTGTCGCCCATGCCGATTTCGTCGCCGTAGTAGATCGTCGGGGATCCCGGCAGGGAGAAGAGCAGGGCGCTGGCGAGCTCGGTGCGGCGATGGTGGTTGCCGAGCAGGGGAAAAAGGCGGCGGCGGATGCCGAGGTTGATGCGCATGCGGGAGTCCTGGGCATAGACCCGGTACATGTAGTCGCGCTCTTCGTCGGTGACCATCTCCAGGGTCAGCTCGTCGTGGTTGCGCAGGAAGATGGCCCACTGGCAGTTTTCCGGCAGGGCGGGGGTCTGATCGAGGATGTCCAGAACGGGAAAACGGTCCTCCATGTGCAGGGCCATGAAGAGCCGCGGCATGAGCGGGAAGTGGAAGGCCATGTGGCACTCATCGCCGCTGCCGAAATAGGCCACGGCATCCTCGGGCCACTGGTTCGCCTCCCCCAGGAGCATGCGGTTCTTGAACTTGGCGTCCACGTGGGCCCGCATCTCTTTCAAAAACCGGTGCGTCTCCGGGAGGTTTTCGCAGTTGGTGCCTTCGCGCTCGAAGAGATAGGGGATGGCGTCCAGCCGCAGCCCGTCCACGCCCATGCCGTACCAGAAATCCAGCGTGGCCAGGACCGCCTCGCGCACGCGGGGGTTGTCGTAGTTGAGGTCGGGCTGATGGGAGTAGAACCGGTGCCAGTAGTAGGCGCCGGCCACCGGGTCCCAGGTCCAGTTGGAGGTCTCGAAGTCCTGGAAAATGATCCGGGCGTCGGCGTAGCGCTGCGGGGTGTCGCTCCAGACATACCAGTCCCGCCAGGGACTGCCGGGTTTGGCGCGGCGGGCGCGTTGGAACCAGGCGTGCTGGTCGGAGGTGTGGTTGACCACCAGCTCGGTGATCACCCGCAGGCCGCGGCGGTGGGCTTCGGTCAAAAATTTCTTGAAGTCCCGCAGCGTTCCGTAGGCCGGATGAATGTCGCGGTAGTCGGCGATGTCGTAGCCGTCGTCGCGCAGCGGGCTCGGGCAGAAGGGCATCAGCCAGATGGCGGAGACCCCGAGGTCCTGCAGGTAGTCGAGTTTGCGCGTGAGGCCCTGGAAATCGCCGACGCCGTCATCGTCGCTGTCGAAAAAGCTCTTGACGTGCAGCTGGTAAATGACGGCGTCCTTGAACCAGAGCGGGTCGTCGCCCAGCCCGGCAAAGTCTTGCGAAATCGTGGCCATGGACTTTTTTCCTTCACATGAAGTAGTCGAAATCGTGTTCGGTGCGGACTTTTTTCCGGACCCGGAAGATGTGGGCCGGCATCACCTGGGGGTTCAGCTCGATGAAATTGCGCCGCGAATACCAATGGTAGCGTGCTTCGCTCAGCAGGTCGTGGACCTGGAAGGGCTCGGTGTCAAGCCCCAGCTCGGGGAGCGGCAGCTCCAGCCAGCCGGAGTGGGTGTGGTGCGGATCCAGGTTCACTACCGTCAGAATGACGTTGGAGTAATCCGCCGTGTGCTTACTGTAGCAGATCAGCTGCTCGTTGTCGACCGGATGGAAGCGCAGGCTGCGGTCGCCGTGCAGCGCGGGGTTCTCCCGCCGGATGCGGTTGACGCGGGCGATGAGCTCCTTGAGGCTGCCGGGGGAGTCCATGGCCCAGGTCCGGATCTCGAATTTTTCGGAGTCCAGGTACTCTTCACTGCCGGGGGCGCGCGGCCGGTTTTCGCAAAGTTCGAACGCCGGCCCGTAGATCCCGTAGTTGGCCCCGAGCGTCGCGGCCAGGACCAGCCGGGAGATAAAGGCCGGCGTCCCGCCGTTCTGGAGGTGCTCGGTCAGAATGTCCGGCGTGTTCGGCCACAGGTTGGGGCGAAAGAACTCGGCCACCTCCGTTTGCGTGAGCTCGGTGAAATACTTCTTGATTTCCCACGCCGCATTGCGCCAGGCGAAATAGGTGTAGGACTGGCTGAACCCCAGTTTCGCCAGGCGGTACATGACCTTGGGCCGGGTGAAGGCCTCCGCGAGAAAAATCACCTCGGGGTGGGCCTGCTTGACCCCGCCGATGAGCCACTCCCAGAAAGCGAAGGGCTTGGTGTGGGGGTTGTCCACCCGGAAGATGCGGATGCCCTGTTCGACCCAGAACAGGACGACCCGCCTGAGCTCGTCCAAGAGCGCGCGGCGCTCGGCGCATTCGAAGTGCAGCGGATAGATGTCCTCGTATTTCTTCGGCGGGTTCTCGGCATACTGGATGGAGCCGTCCGGGCGCTGCTGGAACCATTCCGGGTGCTCTCGCACGTAGGGATGGTCCGGGCTGCACTGAAAGGCGAGGTCCATGGCCACGTCCACTCCGAGCGAGCGCGCCCGCTCGACGAGGTTTCGAAAGTCATCGAGAGTGCCCAGTTCGGGATGGACCGCCGTGTGCCCGCCCTCGGCGGCGCCGATGGCCCAGGGGCTGCCGGGGTCTCCCGGCTCGCAGACCGGCGAGTTGTTGCGGCCCTTGCGGTGGGTCACCCCGATGGGGTGGATGGGGGGCAGGTAGAGCACGTCGAAGCCCATCTCGGCGATATAGGGCAGCCGGGCCTCGCAGTCGGCCAACGTGCCGTGCGCCCCCGGCGTCGGGCTGCAGGAGCGCGGGAACATCTCGTACCAGGCGCTGAAGCGGGCCTTCACCGGATCGACCACCACTTCGAGAATCTTCGGGTAAAAGGTCATCTGGGCGCGCCCCGGCAGGCAGCGCTGCATGCGGGCGAGCAGGGCGGGGTCGAGCGCCCGCCGGGCCCTGCCCTCCGGGCGTTGGTCCGAGCGCAACGCGCGGGCGCAGTCGGCGAGCCAGGTCCGGTGCGGCTCGGCGGCGCGGGGCAGGGCCTGCTCGACGAGCGCAGCACCCGTGAGCAGGTCCACGGAGAGGTCCTGGCCCGCCTCGAGCCGCTTGGCCAGATCCCGCCGCCAGCTTTTGAACCGGTCCAGCCAGGCGCAGACCGTGTAGGCATAACGGCCGAGTTCGGTGACCTTGAACGCGGCTTTCCACTTGTCGTTGGCAAGCCCCTGCAGGGGCGCTGCGCGCCATCGGGCGGCGCGTTCGTGGCGGTAGAGCAAAAGCCCCGAGAGTGCGTCGTGGCCGTCCGTGAGGATGTCCGCGCGGACCTTGACCTTCTCGCCCAGGGCGCGTTTGACGGGAAACCGCCCGGCGTCGATTTCCGGCCGTACCCGGTCGATGATAACTCTTTGAATCAGCGTGTTTTCTGGCATGTCTCAGGCTCCATGTTCGGTCTGTTTGGGTGCCACCACCGTGCGCAGCGGCGGGGCGCTGCCGTCCTTGCCGGCGCCGAAATAGAGGGTGCGGTGGGGGAAGGGTATTTCGATTTCGAGCTCATCGAAGCGCTTCTTCATCCGGCGGTTGAACTCACGCCCCACCGCCCACTGTCGGATGGGTCGTGTTTTGATGCGGGCCTTGATGATGACCGCCGAGTCCGCGAACTGGTCCACCCCCAGCACCTCGAGCGGCTCCAGGATGTCCGGACCGAATTCGGGGTCGGAGCGCATTTCGTCCAGGACCAAGCGGCAGACCGCGGCCACCTGGTCCGTATCTTCGCGATACGCGACCGCGATGTCAATGACGTAGTACGAGTAGAGCCGGGTCATGTTGGTGACCGTATCCACCGAGCTGAAGGGGATCGTGTGGACGTTGCCGGACAAGTCCCGCAGCCGGATGGACCGGATGGAGAGTTCCTCGACCTGGCCGCCGATTCCGGCCACCTTGACGACGTCTCCCACGGCCACGGCATCTTCGAGCAATATAAACACTCCGGTGATGATGTCCTGAACGAGCTTCTGGGCGCCGAAGCCGACGGCCAGTCCGATGATGCCGGCACCGGCCAGCAGGGGGCCGATGTGGATCCCGAGCTCGGAGAGCGCCATCAGGGAGACGATGACGCCCAACACCAGCAGCAGGGCCTTGCGCATCAGGGGCAGCAGCGTGCGGGCCCGGGCGCTCTGGGCCGGGGTCTTGCCGGATCTCTCCGCCTCGGCCAGATAGCGTTCGGTGGCGGCGTTCACCACCTCCCAGACCGCGACGGCAATGGCGACCACCAGGGCGATGCTGAAGAAGACGCTGAAAAGCCGCTGGCCGGCCGGTGCCTTGATCCATTGAAAGGCGTCCACTTTCCATGCTTCCAGGATCGACAAGGCGGCCAGGAGCATGACGGCGGCGCGCGCGGCGTTCAGGAGCACCGGAAGATAGAGGCCGGCCCGTGCTTTGAGTCCGGGGAAGCGCGGCCGGGGGCCCTCTTCGGCGGCCAGCGTCCGGCCGACCGCGCGCTGCAGCGCCTGGATGAACAGCCAGGCGAGAAAGAGGACCAGCGCCGAGAGCAGGCTGCCGCGGGCCAGGTAGACCATGCCGCCTTCGATGGACTGCCACCAGACGACAAAGACGCCCGTCAGGTAAACGATCGCCAGCAGGTGCCAGACGGCGGCCGCCCCTCGGCGAAAGGAACGACCGATGGCGGGCGGCCTGGCCGGTACATCCGCGGGGCCTCGGATCCATGCGGCGACGACCGCGCGCTGCCGCAGGATAAAAACGATCATCAGGGCCAGCAGAATCAGGCCGAGGAGGTTCATCAGCGTGGAAAAGCCCCGCGGAGGCAGGCCGAAGAGCAGAAAGATGCTGGCCGCCAGGTAGCCGACCAGGGCCACGGTGACCAGCCGCCGGGTCCACACGAACAGCGATCCGGCCGTCTCCGAGCTGATCGACACCCAGCGCAGGGACGGGATCGCCGGCGCCAGCACCGTGCGGGCCGCGATGGTCAGGATGCGGCCGGCGATGTAGGCCGCGGCGGTTTGCAGGACCACTTTCCCAAGATGAACGCCGGGCTGCAGCCAGAGGAAAAGGGCCAGCCCCGCCGCGATGAATGCCGCGAGGGCACCGAGCCGGAGCAGGGCCCTGGCGAGGGTCAGGGGCAGGCGGGCCGCCAGGCTCCCGTGCGCCCGCTCTTCCAGGCGCCGGCGGGGCCGGGCGAGCAGCCGTGCGGTCAGAAGCTCGGCGAGCCACGCGGCCCCGAAGATCAATACCGCGGGCCACGCCTCTCCAGCCATGCGGCGCATCCGGGCGGGGTCGGAGATGCGGTTCTGGACCCAGCTTTTCAACGCCTGCCAATTGGGGAAAAAACGCCCGATCTCTCCCAGGCTCTGGGTCGTCTCCCCGATTGCTTTCGAGGCGGTCTCCGCCAGCTGTTGGCTGAAAGGCTTCTCGGGTTCCGGCTGGCCCCCTTGCCGCTGCAGGGCGATCAGGGCCTGGATCTCCTTGAGCAGCTGCTCGCGGTCCGGATCGCTGCGGATCCTTGCCGCCAGCGCTTCCAGATCCTCCGCATCGGCCGGATCGACCGCGGCCGCCGCGGGCGCAACCGTCCCCTTCGCCCCGGCGTAGGCCGGGGCGGGTGCGAGCGTGGGCCCGCTGAGGGCCAGCCCCAGCAGCACGCCAACGAGGGCGAGTTTCAGATGTGTGCGGTCAACTGCGATTCTCAATAATATCTCCCGAATCCGGAATCTTTTTGAAAGAGGAAAAGCTGAAGATGCAAGCTTCCGTTCCGCCGCCGGCCAGTGCCGGCGCGGTGGAAAGAGGATGCAAAAAGTTAACGAATGTTAACAACAATAATTACCCAAACCCAATGGTTTGTCAAGGCAACCCCCGGGTGCGCCCGCTAATCCGTGCGGGACGCGGGACGCCATCCCGTCCGGTGCCTTGACACATGGCCGGTGGCCACATATACTGTGGAAAATATCTGGAGGCGCATCATGCCCAACATCACGATTTCCATCGACGAAAAGCTTTTGAAATGCGGTCGGGAATACGCAGAGAAGCATCAGACTTCCGTGAATGCCCTGATTCGAACCCTCCTGGAGCAGACGGTCCGGAGCGATTCAACCCAGTGGCTGGACGAGTGCTTCGCGTTGATGGACCGCGCCGAGGCCCGCTCGAAGGGCAAACGCTGGAAGCGCGAGGAGCTTTACGATGTCTAAAGTGTTCCTCGACACGAACATTCTGGTCTACAGCCTGGACCAATCAGAGGTCGGCAAACAGCGGAAGTGCCGCAAGCTTATCAAAGGCCTCACCGGTGAACACACGGGAGTTATTTCAACCCAGGTCATGCAGGAGTTTTATGTTGCCGCCACCGGAAAACTGGGAGCCGATCCGCTGCTGATCAAGGATGTTCTGAGGTCGCTGGAACGGTTTGAGACCGTGATCGTCTCGCCGATGCTCATCAAAGAGGCGATTGATTGTGCGATCATCAACCGGGTGTCCTTTTGGGACTCGCTGATTGTCGTGTCCGCCGAAAGCGCCCGCTGCGAAGTACTGTGGACTGAAGATCTGAACCATGGTCAGGTCATCCGCGGAGTCCGCGTCGAAAACCCGATGCAATAAAATTCCGCCACTCGCCATTTGGCGAAGGACAGGCAAGCCGCCCCTGCTTTCGATCGCATGAGATTTCATCACACGAACCATCCTTTTTCCCTTGATTAAGGGATGCTTCAGTCATTTCAGAACGCCTCCTCCGCAGCCCATAGGGGCACCCAAACTCCAGCTTGTTTTTGACAGGCACGATCTGTGCCTTTATGGGCAGGCTTCGAAATCTTTTTCGGAGGCAATGAATTAAAATCTTACAGGCGACACGGAAATTTTTTCTTGACAAGCCACACGTGTTCGATGTTATAGAACGTCCTCACACAGAGGGTGAGGTTAAATGACGGACACATTCGGTAAAGCATTGCGCAGGTTGAGGCTTGATGCCCAGGTCGGGTTGAGGGAGCTGGCCAGACTGGTGGAAAAGTCGGCCGGGTATATCAGCGACGTGGAACAGGAAAAAGTCTCTCCACCCTCCGAGGAGGTCATCGTAAGAATCGCTGAAGCGCTCAGAGCGGACAAGAATGAGCTTTTGTCGGCCGCCAGCAAGTTGGACCCGGAGTTGTCCCGGTATGTTGCAAACGAACCGCAGGCCGCCGATTTTCTCAGGCGGGCCAAGGAGAGAGGCTTCGGCAGCGAGGACTGGAAAAAACTCGATAAACTGGCTGAGATCGTGGAATTAGGGGAGCGTGGAAAGGGCCTCAAATGAAGGTTCCGTGGCTGCCGAAGGCAAGAATTGCGCAGATGGCCGACGATGTAATCTCCGACTACGAGTCGGAAACCGGTAAACGAGTATCGGCTCCTCTGCCGGTTGAAGACATCATCGAGTTCGGGCTCGGCCTCAGGCTTGCCTTCGAGGATCTGCGGGGCAAGCTGAACATGGGCGATGTTCTCGGGGCCACCTATGTTAAAAGCCGGAAAATCAGCGCCGATACCAGCCTGGACCACCCCGGAGCGGAGGGCCGACTCTGCTTCACCCTTGCCCATGAAGCCGGGCACTGGGTGCTGCACCGCGGATTCGTCGACTTGTCCCCCAAGGGCGGCGGGTTCATCTTCTGCCGCACCCGTGACGCCAAGAAACCCATGGAATGGCAGGCGGACAGTTTCGCTTCCTGCCTGCTGATGCCCGAGTCGCTCGTGAGGGAGGCGTTTTCCCGGGTATGCGGGCCGCGGCCGCTCGTGCTCTACAACGTAGAAAGCGCTTACGCGGGGCCGATCTGTTTTGACCCATGCGTGGCCAACTGGCCCGCCATTGCCGATTGCGTCCGCCAATCAGGAAATTTCTCAAACGTGTCCAAGCAGGCCATGATCATCCGGTTGCAGGATCTTGGTTTGGTGCGCAACGAAACCCGCACTCCCATGGTTTGGCAGAGAAGAGCTGCCACAGCTTAATTGCGTGTTTTTTTTGAGCTTGGCGTTCGATTGTTTAGAACGGAAAGAGTTTGAAACAGAGCTCCAACTGGATGCGGGGTAGCCTAACTAATGAGGTCGGAAATGGATGAATCGGATAAACCAGAAATCTCCAAATCGAGGCTGAAAGAGGTTTTGTGCGAATTTGAGGTCTTGAAAGAACGCTACGGCCTGAACTGAAAACCCATGCATCCGGCGACCCGATACGGAAGCGGCGGCATTGAAGCGGAGGAAGCGTGCGCCGAGGTCGAAAAGACCGAAATCGAGCTCAGCATCCTTGCCCATGATCCTTTGATTTACGTGGTCACGGCCGAGGAAGAGCGCTTTCTCAAGGAGATGGAGCGCATTTGCGCGCACCGCCGCCGCAAGCTCTGGGTGCACAGCGTCAGCACCGGCGCTTACAGCATCTCCTTCACCTGTGCCGAGGGGGTCTGGAAGGAGCCGCGGCGCTGCGGCCTGCAGCAGCAGTTGAGCGACCCCGTGGCGCTTCTTCAAAACCTGAGAGAACGTAATGCGAACGAAGGCGTATTCGTTCTACTCGACTTTCACGCGGTGCTGCGGGACAGCTTTTTGAGGCGCTTGCTGAAGGATGTGGTTCAAAGGTTCCGTGAAACCCGGAACTCGATTCTGATCGTTTCGCCGGTGGTGGACCTGCCGGTCGACATCGAACACGAAGTCGCGCTTTTTTACTTCTCCCTCCCGAACCGTAAGCTTCTGGCCGCCAGGTTCGAATCCGTCCAGGCAAGCCAGCGGCTGCGCGGAACTCCCATCAGGCTGGCACCGGGGGATGCGGAGAGGATTGTGGAAACCGGGCTCGGGCTGACCCTGAAAGACTTCGAATCGGCTCTGAGCCGAACCGCGGCCCGCGGCAGCGGGCAGTCGGGAGAACAGGTCGTCGCGGATGTCTTTCAATGGAAAAGGCAGGCCTTGCGCAGGTCCGGGGTGCTGGAGTGTCACGACACCCGAGAGACCATGGACGAGGTCGGGGGGATGGGCGTCCTCAAGGCCTGGCTTTCCAAACGGCGACGAGCTTTTACGGTCGAGGCCGCGGACTTCGGTTTGCCGAAACCAAAGGGCATCCTGCTGCTCGGAGTGCCGGGCTGCGGCAAAAGCCTGACGGCCAAGGCCTGCGCCTCCCTCTGGAAGCTGCCGCTGTTGCGGCTCGATACCGGGCGGCTCTTTACGAGCGCGGTGGGAGGCTCCGAAGAAAACTGCCGCAAGGCCCTCCAACTGGCCGAGGTGGCGGCACCATGCATCCTTTGGATCGACGAAATCGAGAAGGCGCTGGCCGGGGTGGGGAGTTCCTCCTTCACGGACGGGGGTACCTCGGCCCGGGTGTTCGCTACCGTCGCCACGTGGCTGCAGGAAAACACCTCCCCGGTGTTCGTGATTGCCACAGCCAACACCGTGACCTCGCTTCCTCCGGAGCTGATACGGCGAGGGCGCTGGGATGAGGTCTTTTTCCTGGACCTGCCTGGAATTCAGGAACGCCGCGACGTGTTCCGCATTCATCTCGAAAAATGCGGCCGCGACCCGCGGGAATTCGAGCTTGAGCGGATGGCCGAGGCCTGCCCGGGGTTTTCAGGGGCCGAAATCGGGCAGGCGGTTGTGGAGGGACTCTACGATGCATTCGATCAAGGCCGAGCGCTTTGTACGGAGGACATCCTGGGCCAGATCCGAACGATCATCCCTTTATCGAAAACCATGGACGAGTCCGTGCAGGCGCTGCGCAGCTGGGCGCTCACCCGGGCCCGGTTGGCTTCGACCGAACGCCCGGACCTGGAACACCAGCCGAGACGCAGCGGGAAAATCCGACCCGTTTGACGCTTTAGCCAATGCGTTTCAAAGCGGATTGCAGCCTTTTTGCAGGGCAGATGGCCGGGGTGAAGAGGTGCCGGGAGATGAATGAAGAAGAAAAAAGAGCGTCGGGAATCGGTTCAACGACCCTCCCTGAGCCTGTCGTGGAGCAGGAACTGGTGATTCGCCCGGATGGGAGGCTCGAATTCCCGTGGATCACACCAAGGGCCACCCGCCTCGTTTTGGAAGTTTACCGATCCGTCTCCGACGAGCCGTTTCCGGTCGGAGTCGTTTCAGGCAACCTTTACTGCGGATAGGAGGAAAGCGAAATGTCCATGATGGTTCACATCGCATTAAAAGGCATAACGGATTTGGAACTGTTGTTCGAAGCGCTCCGGGAAATGGGTGTCAAGACGGAAAGGGCGGCTGCCGCCGCTGACACGCAACAAGACAAAAAACTTGTGGCGGTTGCATCGTTTGGAGTGCGCCGGGTGGGTTTCGCAAGGGACAAGGATGGCAACATCCACATGGTGGGCGAAAAGAATTCACCCCCCATGAAGAATGAGAATTTACAAAACAAGATCCGTCAGCATTACAGCCTGGCGGCCGTCAAGCGAAAGGTCGTAGAAATGAGCTACAGTGTGGCCCAGGTTGAAAACCTGGAAGATGGATCGATACGCCTTGTGGCGCGTCAATGGAGGTGACTGCCATGCAACGCACCGAATTGCATTTTATCATCGACAGTCAAGGCAAAATTCAATCCGTTGTCAAAGGCGTCAAGGGCAACGGCTGTAAGGTTCTTGTCGAGGAGATCAAAAAACTCGGGCAGAAGGTGCTGGAATCCCCCACCGGGGAGTTCTTCGAGAATGAACAAAAAACAATGGTTCGAACCCATTTGAAATAAGGACAGGATCAAGTTGGTATGAAATTATTCCGGCCGAAATTTGGGCAAGGACAAAAAAAACGGGTTACGGAGAGCACCGTAACCCGTTGATTTTCTGGTGGGCTGCACTGGAATCGAACCAGTAACCTAATGATTAAGAGTCATTTGCTCTGCCAGTTGAGCTAGCAGCCCGTTGAATGCTGCAGTGGAACAGCGACCGAGATAATTAGCAGGTCCCGGCAAGCTTGTCAAATTTTTTATGGAAAAAAAAGACCGGCGTCGGCGGCTCCCGCTGGCGCTCATTTTTTCCAGGGCGGCGGCTCCCGGTCCCACTTGTCCCGCCGGGTGCGTTTGCGGTCGATCTTCTGGCCCTTGTCGATCCGGCGCTTCAGGGAGGGGGGGACGTGGGCCGAGGCGGCTTTCTCCAGGTCCAGCGGGAAGCCGCCCGGCATTTTGGGGCGGTCCGGGCCGCTTTCGGGCGTCTGTTTGCCGAGGTCGGCCGGTTTTTCTTTCGGGACCGGCGGGCCGCTGAAACAACCCGCGGGAAGGTGATCGGCGAGGAAGAGGCCCTCGCCGGACGGGTCAAAGGCCACACCGGCTTCGGCGGCGCTGCGGACGTTCACCGTCAGGATGACCGGGTCCGGGTCGATGCGCCGTCCCAGGCGTTCGGCCAGCGCCCGCTCCGTGGCGAGCACCACGCGGGGGTGCGAGGAGGGATGGATCCCCTCGACGTGCACATGGGGGTATGCCCGGCGGCGGATGCAGGCGTAGAGCAGCTTGGGGAGTTCCAGGCCGGCAGCCTCGAGCGCCGAACGGTCGAAGTCGACGAAGCGGATGCCGTTTTCCCGGATCTCGAGCCCGGTGCCCGGAACGCTCAGCAGGACCTCGTTCAGGTGGGTGAGGTTGACGTACCCCCAGCCCTCCTCTTCGTGCAGGGCCTTGAGGAGGTCTTTGATCCTGACAAAGCCATCGGCATCCGGGAGGAGGCCGAACTCATCGGGCCGCCGACCCAGCACGTAGGCCAGCATCTTGGCCAAATGGTTCGCGGAGCGTGATATTTTCGCCACCGTTATCCCTTCGACGATGAATGGTGTCCGACGCCGGCATGTGGCCCAGCGGCGGGCACCGCGTTCCGCCGGGCGTCGGCTCACGTTGAACCTGTTCGGCTGCCGGAGGGGTGGTTTCCGGCAGGCAACCATTTCACTTGAAGCGCCGCCGTGCCCGCCGCGGCGCCCGGCCCTCCGGCGCCATGAAAACTTGACCGGCCTCCGGTGTTCTGATAGTTTGCCGCAACTCACGAAAAGTCAATAAGATTAACGCTTGATGAATGAAAGGGCATGCGCCATGAAAGCACCCAAGATATCCTGCCGGCTTTACGGCCGCGCCGTCAAGTCCATCCCCGGAGGGGTCAACAGCCCGGTCAGGGCCTGCAAGTCTGTTGGCGCCGACCCGCTCTTCATCCAGCGGGCCGAGGGCGCGGTCGTCGTCGACGCCGACGGCAACCGCTACATCGATTACATCGGCTCCTGGGGACCCATGATCCTCGGGCACCGCCACCCGGCCGTGCTCGCGGCCATCCGCAACGTGCTCGAGCGCGGCACGAGCTTCGGTGCGCCCACGGACCTGGAGATCACGCTGGCCGAAATGGTGATCGCCGCGGTGCCCTCGGTCGAGATGGTGCGCATGGTCAACTCCGGCACCGAGGCTACCATGAGCGCGATCCGGCTGGCCCGGGGCTACACCGGGCGCGATCTGGTCGTCAAATTCGACGGATGCTACCACGGCCATGCCGACATGCTGCTGGTGGCGGCCGGCTCCGGCGTCGCCACCCTGGGCATCCCCGGCAGTCCGGGCGTGCCGGCACCCACCGCGAAGGACACGCTCTCGCTGCCTTACAACGACAGCGAATGCTTCACCCGGTTGATGCAACAACAGGGCGACCGGGTGGCCTGCGTCATCGTCGAACCGGTGGCCGGCAACATGGGCCTGGTGGCCCCCGCCCCCGGCTTCCTGCGGACCCTGCGCAAGCTCACGGCCGCACACGGCGCATTGCTGATCTTCGACGAGGTCATGACCGGCTTCCGGGTGGCCTACGGCGGGGCGCAGGCCCTGTACGGGATTCGGCCGGATCTCTCCTGCTTCGGCAAGATCATCGGCGGTGGCCTGCCGGTCGGCGCCTACGGCGGCCGGCGCAAGATCATGTCCTCTATCGCGCCCCAGGGGCCGGTCTACCAGGCCGGCACCCTGTCCGGCAACCCGCTCGCCATGGCCGCCGGCATCGCGACCCTTTCCCAGCTTCGGAAAAAGGGCTTCTACGAGAAACTGGAAAAGAAAAGCGCGCGGCTGTGCGCCGGGCTGGCCCGGGCGGCCGCCCGGGCCGGGGCTCCGGTTCAGGTCGATCACGTCGGGTCGATGATCGGCATGTTCTTCTGCGCCGAGCCCGTGCGGAGTTTCGAGGACGCCAAGAAGAGCGACCTGCCGTTCTTCTCGAAATTTTACCAGGGAATGCGCCGCGAGGGCGTCTACATCGCGCCTTCGCAGTTCGAGGCGCTGTTTCTCTCCTCCGCCCACACGGCCGAACACATCGGTGCGACCGTCCGGGCGGCGGAAAACGTCCTCGAACAGCTTCGCAAATAGCTGCATCTCTGTGCAGCGCCTCGCCCCGCAGGGCTTGCGCGCCTTGACCCGGGCCTCGTTGCGAAGCCATCCTTTATGGTTTTCGGGCGGTTGCAAGGAGGTTATTACCCCGGCGGTTGATTGTGCCCGACTCCCGCATCTCACGTAGAGGCGGGGCGGGGCCGACTCACGTTGAACCTGTTTGCCGGAGTAATATCCTGAAGCGATGGACATGAACAGGAACATCATCCCCGCGCAGGTGCGGCGCATTCACCTGATCGCGGTGTGCGGCACGGCGATGGGCGCCCTGGCCTGCATGCTCAAGGATCTGGGCCATGCGGTCACGGGCTCGGACCAGAAAATCTACCCGCCGATGAGCCGTTTTCTGGCCGAGCGCGGCATCCCGGTCATGGAGGGGTTCCGTGCCGAGCACCTGGCCGGCCGGCCGGATCTCGTGGTGGTGGGCAACGCCGTGCCGCGGACGAACCCGGAGGCGGTCGAATGCGAACGCCTGGGGTTGCCGTTCTGCTCCATGCCCCAGGCCGTCAATCGGTTCCTGGCCGCCGGAAAGCGCACGCTGATGGTGGTCGGCACCCACGGCAAGACCACGACCTCCGCACTGCTCGCCTGGATCCTTCAGGCCGCCGGCCGCGCCCCCTCTTTCATGATCGGCGGCATCCTGCGCAACTTCGACAGCAACTACCGCATGGGGGGCGGCGATGACCTGGTGATCGAAGGCGACGAGTACGACACGGCCTTCTTCGACAAGGGGCCAAAGTTCCTCCACTATAGACCGGCGGCCACGGTGCTGACCAGCGTCGAGTTCGATCACGCCGACATCTACCGGGACCTCGATCATGTCCAGAGCGCCTTCCGGCGCCTGGTCGAGGGGCTGGCCCCGGAGAGCCTGCTGCTGGCCTGGGACGGGGATGCCGCCATCGACCGGGTAACGGTCGGCAGCCCGGCGCGTCTCCAGCGCTACGGGGCGTCCGAGGGCTCGAGCTGGCGCCTGGGGCGGGTCCAGGCGGAGCCTCCCTGGACGCGCATCGAAGTGTTCAAGGAGGCGCAAGTGTACGGGCGCTTCCGCACGCGCATGATCGGCCGGCACAACGGGTTGAACGCCCTGGCCGCCGTCGCCGTCGCGGATCACATCGGCATCTCGGCCGCGGCCGTGGCCGATGCCCTGGAGCGCTTCGAGGGGGTGAAGCGCCGCCAGGAGATCCGGGGCGAAAAGCGCGGCATCGTTGTGATGGACGACTTCGCCCACCACCCCACGGCCGTGCGCGAGACCGTGGATGCCGTGAGGTCCGGCTACCCCGGCCGCCGGCTCATCGCCGTCTTCGAACCGCGCACCAACTCCAGCATGCGCAAGGTCTTCCAGCCGGTCTACCCGCTGGCCTTCGACGGGGCGGACGTGGTCTGCATCCGCCGGCCCTCCATGCTGGAGAAGATTCCCGCAGCCGAGCGCTTTTCCTCGGAGGAGCTGGTGGCGGAGCTCCAGCGGCAGGGCAAAACGGCCGCTTTCTTCCCGGACACCGAGGGCATCATCGATTTCGTCCTCCGCACCGGCAAGCCCGGCGATGTGGTCCTGGTCATGTCCAACGGCGGGTTCGACAATATTCATGAGCGGCTGCTGGCCGCACTGTGATATATTGGTCCGATAGAAGGACCCCATTTTCCGGAGGAGCGCGGGCACGAGGCAAGCATGAAACGAAACAACATTGTGGGCGGTATTTTTTTTCTGATGGTCGGGCTGATCTTCGCAGTATATTCCAGGAGCGTCGACATCGGGGACTGGAGCGAGCCAGGGGCTGGTTTTCTGCCTTTTTACGGCGGCCTGGTCATGATCGGAATGGCGGTGCTGCTGGTGTTGAACAGCCTGGTCGGCAAGGATGCAAGAACCGCCATTGATCCTTTTTTCCCGGAGAGTGACTCCTGGAAAAGGGTCCTGAGCACCTTTCTTGCGCTCGTTGGCTACAACGTGCTCCTGCGGCCGCTGGGGTTCGTGCTGGTCACCTTTTTATTCGTTGCATTTCTCGTGAAATTCATTTTCCCGGAAAGCTGGGTCAAGTCGTTGACCACGGCCGCTTTGGCCACCATTTGCGCGCAGGTCGTTTTCGCATTCTTGCTTGAAATCAACTTTCCAAAAGGAATCCTGGGATTCTAATAGGGAGGCCGGAAAACGGACACTCTTCATTTTCTCCTTCAAGGTGCACAAGTCGCATTCGAGCCCATGAACCTCATGTACTGTTTTGTAGGGGTTCTCATGGGCACGCTCGTGGGGGTGCTGCCCGGGCTCGGCCCGACCGCGGCCATCGCGTTGCTCCTGCCGGTCAGCTTCCACATCCCGCCGGTATCCACGATCATCATGCTCGCGGGAATCTATTACGGGGCCATGTACGGCGGCTCCACCACTTCAATTCTTGTGAACATCCCGGGCGAGGCCGCCTCGGTGATCACCTGCCTGGACGGCTACCAGATGGCTAAAAAGGGTCGGGCGGGGCCGGCGTTGGGGATCGCCGCCTTCGGCTCTTTCATCGCCGGGACCATCGGGGTGGTCGGGATCATGCTGGTGGCGCCCCCCATGGCCAGGTTCGCGCTGGCTTTCGGCCCGGCCGAGTACTTTTCCCTGCTGCTCATGGGCATCGTCGTCATCATCTACATGTCCTCCGGGTCGATCCTCAAGGACCTCCTCAGCGCCATGTTCGGCTTGCTTTTAGGCACCATCGGCATGGACAGTATCTCCGGCACGCAACGGCTCACTTTCGGTATCCTGGAGTTGACGGACGGTATCGGCTTCATACCGGCGGTCATGGGGCTCTTCGGCGTTTCCGAGATCCTGATGAATGTGGAGCGGGCGGTGGTGACCACTCTGGTGACCGATAAGGTGAAAAACCTTCTGCCCGACCGCCAGGATTGGAAAGAGTCTTTCTGGCCCATCATCCGTGGGACCGTTCTGGGGTTTTTCATGGGCGTTCTTCCCGGCCCGGCCCCGGTTATTTCCACCTACAGCTCCTACGCCTTGGAGAAGAAGATTTCAAAAACCCCGGAGAAGTTCGGCACTGGACACATTGTGGGAGTGGCTGGGCCGGAGTCGGCCAACAATGCCGCCTCCAGCGGCGCCATGATCCCCCTGTTCACCCTCGGCATACCAGCCAACTCCGTGATTGCCGTGCTACTGGGGGCGTTTATGATCCACGGGCTTCAGCCCGGGCCCATGTTCATCACCAAGTACCCGGATGTCTTCTGGGCCACCATCGTGAGCATGTATTTGGGGAATGCCATGCTGCTGGTGTTGAACCTGCCCATGATCCCCCTGTGGATCAAGGTTTTGAAAGTGCCCTACACCATCCTCTTTCCGCTGATCCTTATTTT
>CAZLSV010000072.1:0-25650 GCA_964562235.1 uncultured Desulfatibacillum sp. | reverse complement strand
CGGGGGGCGACGCCGCTTCTTCTGTTTAGATATTTTGTTATCGAAAGTTTCAATCCACGCCCCCGCGCGGGGGGCGACAGAATAAGCGGTAAATTTTTACGGTTTACGCGGGTTTCAATCCACGCCCCCGCGCGGGGGGCGACCTATTTGCCGGGCGGCGTGTCAGCGCCGGTTTGAGTTTCAATCCACGCCCCCGCGCGGGGGGCGACGTAGTGAGCCGTGATAATTTCGTCTTGCCATCCACGTTTCAATCCACGCCCCCGCGCGGGGGGCGACCAAGCAGGGTAGTTTCATATATACTATCGGCTACTGTTTCAATCCACGCCCCCGCGCGGGGGGCGACAGAAACAAGCCATAACGAGCGGGGATGGAACTGGTTTCAATCCACGCCCCCGCGCGGGGGGCGACAGGCTACCGATAATTTCCTGCATGATCGGTTCAGGTTTCAATCCACGCCCCCGCGCGGGGGGCGACGTGAGGAAATTGTCGCAAACGCGAGAGAATCTTTGTTTCAATCCACGCCCCCGCGCGGGGGGCGACGCACAAGCCAAGAAACAACGCGAAATTTTAGAAAGGTTTCAATCCACGCCCCCGCGCGGGGGGCGACACAAGACTTCTTTGGCGGCTTTCCGAGCGCAATTGTTTCAATCCACGCCCCCGCGCGGGGGGCGACTGCCGACCTTATAAAAGACCATGAGGGCTACAAAGTTTCAATCCACGCCCCCGCGCGGGGGGCGACTGCGCGACAGCGATTTGATACTCGCTATTTGTAAAGTTTCAATCCACGCCCCCGCGCGGGGGGCGACCCGCCGTTCCCCCAATTGTCGAGCACCGTCACGGTTTCAATCCACGCCCCCGCGCGGGGGGCGACGTGCAACTTCCGCAATCGACGCTATTACAACCAGTTTCAATCCACGCCCCCGCGCGGGGGGCGACAAGCTTGGTGGGAAATGGTTTCGGGGCCATACCAGTTTCAATCCACGCCCCCGCGCGGGGGGCGACCCGTAGACGGCGAGTGGGTTGTCGGATTCTTTATGTTTCAATCCACGCCCCCGCGCGGGGGGCGACATGAAAAATGTTAGTGAACTCCGCAGGTTAGAGGTTTCAATCCACGCCCCCGCGCGGGGGGCGACACATGCCAATACGAGGACGAAATCGCATGATAATGTTTCAATCCACGCCCCCGCGCGGGGGGCGACACAAGAACAATATGACGAGTTGCAGCGTTTGATTGTTTCAATCCACGCCCCCGCGCGGGGGGCGACGTGCGAGGATTGTGACAGCTCGGCCGCTCAATTCGTTTCAATCCACGCCCCCGCGCGGGGGGCGACCTGGTGGGTTGCGACTTACGCCATAATGGGGGCGAGTTTCAATCCACGCCCCCGCGCGGGGGGCGACCTATGTGAGTGGCTTCGAAATGGGCAAACTGAATCAGTTTCAATCCACGCCCCCGCGCGGGGGGCGACTCAATCCTTGGAGCCGGATTCGGTTGGTTTGGAAGCGTTTCAATCCACGCCCCCGCGCGGGGGGCGACCCGTTTTTGTCGATCACGAACTCAACCGCAAAAAGTTTCAATCCACGCCCCCGCGCGGGGGGCGACGGGTCCGCCGTCCACGCCCTCGTTCTGGAGCCCGAGTTTCAATCCACGCCCCCGCGCGGGGGGCGACCAGCGATCTTTTCAAAGAGAGCCCGCCGACCGGGTTTCAATCCACGCCCCCGCGCGGGGGGCGACAACAGGAAAAGGGAGCATCTGTTACCAAGACAAAGTTTCAATCCACGCCCCCGCGCGGGGGGCGACTGTACAAAAAGAAAAAGACAAATAATCAGCTTGTTAGTGTCTAAATCCCGCGAACCTAATAAATTCATGCCACCGGGTTGCGACCAACCATGCCGCAATCAGCAAAACCTCTCATATTTTCAAAGAACTGAATCAAGCGCGAACCTGCCGGGGAATCGATGTCTGCTTCTGGTTCGCGAAGGCCTTTTCACACGATCAGCGGCCCCTCCGGGTCGTAAGCCGGCTTTGCGCCGACATGCTCAACTCTACCCTTCCAATTCGCTCCCAGGAAATAGAACCTGAGGCTGTCCAGGTCGGGGTCACTTGCCTCGATGAGGCGTTCCCTGAAAACCGTCCAAAGCGCGGGATCGACAAGGCATTCGAAAACCGAATACTGGACCCTCTGCCCGTAGTTTTTGCAGATCTTGGCCACTCTTCTGAGCCGTCTTTTCCCGCTTGTGCTTTCCGTATTCACGTCATAGGTCACGAGCACCATCATGGCGCTTACCTCCAGAGAAAGGGAGGGTAGCCGTCCAGATCGCCCCGCAGGTGGCGGGCCAGCAGCATGGCCTGGAGATGCGGCAGCAGCCCGATCGGAGCCGCCTCATCCAGGAACGGGTGCTTGATCTCCTCCTGCTTGCGCTTCTGCCAGGCAACGATGACCTCTTTCCTGGTATCATCGGACATCATTACGGAGCCGGTCTCGGTCTTCCGGAACCCCTTGGCGTTGATCTGGCGGCGGTTGACGAGCGATAAGGCGAGACGGTCCGCGAGAAAAGGCCGGAATTCTTCCATGATGTCGAGGGCCAAACCCGGCCGGCCGGGGCGGTCGCGGTGCAGGTAGCCGACCGCCGGGTCGAGCCCAACCCCTTCCAGAGCCGCCGCTACATCGTGGGCCAGCAGGGTGTAGAGAAACGAAAGCAACGCGTTCATGTTGTCCAGCGGCGGCCGGCGGCTGCGCTCGTGAAAAAAGAAGCTTTCCTTGTCGGTGGTGATGCAGTGGTTGAATGCGCCGAAATAGGTCCTGGCGGCCTCGCCCTCCAAACCGCGCATCTCATCCAGGGAAAGCGACCCGTTGAGCCTGACAAGAACGCGGGAGAGTTTATTGCTTGCATCTTCCAGAGAGGCTGCATCGGTCTTGTCGCCATGGTCACGCGCGGCGCGCAACAGCACCGTCCGGGAGTTCGCGACCTTGGCCGTGAGGACGGACCGTGCCATGGCGGTTGAGGCATCCGGGTCGTCGGCACGCCGGTACTGCTCGCGCCGCAGCAGGACGTTTCCGGAAACAGGCCCCAGAACCCGCGCCAGGAACCGTCCGTTCTCGGTCAGGAAGCTAACGGCCACGTTGTTGTCCGCGCAGTGGCCGAGGAGAAAGGGGCTGCAGGAGACCTGGCCAAAGCACACGATCCCGCCCAAAGTGTGGATCGGCAGCCGCAGCCTATCCTCGCTTTCGACCCGCACGCAGACGGTTTCCCCATCTTTGCACAGGTAGGCCCCTTGGGTCGTCACGAACAGCGTGTTCAAGAGCTTCTTCATAAACCCTCACCCGCAGAATCCATGTAACGCCTGACCGACGGCCTTGCCGCGGACACCTTGGGCATGCACACGTTGAGCAATGAACATGCCCGACACTTTTTCCCGTACTCGGCCCTGGGGGTCATGCCGGAGCCCAGAAGTCGGTGCAGTTCCCCGGCCGTGTCTTCCGTCAAGCCCCGCAGTCCGGCATCGAAGGCCACGTCCTCCCGCCGCCGGGTCTTCCCATAGAAAAGAGCGCCTTTGGCCACCTCAATGCCGAGCATCTCCTCCAGGCAAATCGCTTGGGCACAAAGCTGGACCCGGTCGCAGTCCTTCTGCTTCGGCCGCCCCCGCTTGTGCTCGACCGGAAAAACGATGGTGTCCTCTCCGTCGCCGTGGCTGAACTCCACCACGTCCGCCTTTCCGACCAGCCCCAGCCGGAAGGACCTCAGCGGCAGGCCGAAGACGGTCCTATGGCCGGACCGCGTTTCCGCGCCCCCCTCGTCAACCTTCTCATGCGCGATCCGCCCCTCCGCTGTCAGCACGTTTTCATCCCACAACCGTTCGATGTGGATCAGCGCGCATTGGCGTGGGCAGAACAGGATGTGTTGAAGCGCCGAGATCGGCAGGAGATTGTCTTCGGAAAAAGTCATTGCATCGGGCTTTCTGAAGCCCCTGGGCATCAGTCAATACCGGCTGGCCGAGGGCATCTGCCTTCCATCCATGAGGATCAACAAAGCCTGCTATGAATCTGTCAAAATGATTTTCTTGATCTTGTCCCAGAGATCGCCAACCCCCAGTTCCTCGGCCCATTTTTCAACGTACTCCAGATCGAGAGACTTTCCTTGCGTCCGCGCCACCTGAAGCGCATCGGCGAACTGCCTTTCGGAGGCGCCGGTCTTGGACCATTCGAGCTTCGAAAGGATTACATCCTCTGGCGTGGCCAACTCGACCGAGCGGTCCATGATCCGCGCCCGCACCCGGCGGCCGAACTCCGCCCGGCTGAATGGCCGGTCCTTCCGGACGATCAGGTCTGCCTTGAATCCGGAGGCTTCGTCGATGATGTTGAAAACCGACCGCCTGCGCACGGCATCGCGTATGGCGTGTTCGTCGACGTAATAGCCGTCGCCCAAAGACCGGGCAAAGCGGCACAGAGCCTCCTCGCCCGCCTCGACCACCAGATCGATATCGAAGGTGGACCGGGGGTGACCGTGATAGCTCGCCGCCACGGAACCCACGAGCATGAACGGGATGCCGGCCGCAGATAGCTTCGTGGTCAGCCGGGCGAGAAAATCGGCCTGGTCGTTCATGGTTAGCTCCCTTCGAGAAGATCCGGCAAAGAGACCCCGTACATTTCCTTGAAAAAAATGGCCTTCAAGGCACTCTCGGGCACAGAAGGGTGCCTCCGCCGCACCCCTTCCATGGCGATATCGCGAATCCGGTCGCTGAACGCCATGGCCAGCAAAAGCCTGCGCTCCCCGCTCATCCGCTTGAAGATTTCATGCTGCCGCTGCTCGGCGGCTGGTGTGGTGTCGGTGATCATGAGGAACCCTTTTTAGGGCGCACGCTGTTTCTTCGCATATTCTGCTACAGTTTTTCATCCACCCGAATGCCATTGATGGGACTCTTGTCGATGCTAACAGCATAGTCCTCAAAACTCCGAGCCGGTTTGGCCGGATCGTTTGCGCGGCTTACCTTCACCCTTTCAAACAGCTTGTGGGCCGGGTAGCTTCCGAGCTTCGATTCATGTTCGAAAATAACCAGCTTGCGCGCGGTCATTTCGCCGCGGGCCGCCGAACGGTCATGGTCGAACATGTTCATCAGGGCCTGCCAGAGCAGTTCCAAGTCTTCAGGTGAAAAACCGGTTTGCTCAGCCAGCGGCGCGGAGATGAAACCGTGGGTCCGATAAAGACCGTAGGGGACAATGTGCTTGCGGCCCATGGTGCGATTGTCGCCGCCCTGAGACTCTGCTTCTCTTTCAGTAGCCACAGCCATACGGGTGATCGAGATTTCCAGCGGAACTATCGGATCGACGCTTCGGGCAAACGAAAACTGCACCGGACCGCGCACCTGACCGCAGTTGAACTCTTTCAGGGCCATGACAGCGCCGAAAACCCGCACATCGAAAAAGTTTTGGCACATCCATTTCCGGGCTTCAGTCACGGAAGGGGATTCCCCCTGGCCTTCGAGGGCGGTGTAGGCCTTTTTTTGCTCGAGGGTCAGAACAGCCTTCTCGCGAATGTAGATATGGTAGCGTTCAGCCCCGTTCTTTGAAATCTCGACAAAGTTTCTGATTTTCCGCTTCAGGCAGACATCTGTGACGAGCCCGAAGTTGGTTTCGGGGTCCGTCCGGGGCATGTTGCCGGCGTCCGGGTCGCCGTTGGGGTTGCCGTTTTCGACGTCAAAGAGGTAAACGAAATCGTAGCGGTGCTGGACGGCACTCATGATTGAACCTCCTCCTCCATCTGCTTTTTACCGTAATGGGATTGGCGTTGGTGATAGTAGCCCAACGTGAAGAGCCCCTGATCTTCCAATGTGAGATGGGCAGGGAACTCTTTCAGCTGACAGATTATTTCTTCGATGCGCTTGTCCGCGACCTGGCCGTATTTCGCTTTCTGGATATGATGCTGGGCAAGCCGGAGAAGAACAGGAAACACGCTGCGCGGCGTGGTCGAGGCCGAGCCGAAATAGCGGTCTTTAATCGTCGTGTTTGCTTCCGGGACGGCGTCTTTCTGAGCCTTTTCAAGAACGGCGAAAAGGCGGCCCAAAAGATAGGCCGGGGTCTGATTTTTATCGTCGAGTTCCACGGTCACCTCCTTAAGGCTGCGGGTTAGGCGCGTTTTTCTGGCGATGCACGCTTTGATAATCGATACGCGCAGGTAATTGATCTCCTGATCGGCCCGGATGCGGCCGATAACTGCGGCGAAAAGGCTCTGCGGATAAAGTGCGCCAGTTAAAATGCTGCGCATGAGGGCGCCAGCGAGAAAAGGGGGAATGTTTTCGGTTTTTCTCTGGACGGCTGTCTCCCTAAGCAACTGCCAGGTGGCCGGGAATTCGGGTTCGTTGTCGAAACTTCTCCGGATGTGCAGATCCAGGAAATGCCGGCCGATTCTTTGGGCCATTTCACCGACCGTGCTAACATGCCAGAAGCGAACAGCCAATCTGGCGGCATTTGGGGAAATCCCAAGGACATAAAATTTATTGGCGGAATCATCATCGATGAATTGCGGCATCCGTCCATCACGAATTGCCTGAAAAAATAACCGGAGATCTGCGTTTAGCGCCTGGCTTTCATCAGCCTCGAAAAGTAAACCCAAAAAAGATTCAAATTGGGAAGGTTTTTCGGACCAAAAAACGGTTGTGGTATCACCAATCTTTACCTTTTGATTACTATTTTTAGTCAAAAGAAAGTTCAAGGATGAGGTGTATTGAAAAGCACAGTTTTCACTTATGGGGGCGTTCAAACTCCTTTCTTTTTCTTCTCTGCCATAGGAGCATAAAGACGTATCATTGTAAGAAACGAGAGCCAATTCCGCCTTTTGACTGGCCGTTACCTTATAGCAACCTCTTATAGGCGGATGCGAGCCACCCATCGCCTCATTGCGCCCGCAAACCAGGCATTTCATTATTTTTGTGCCTGATACGGATGCCAAAAAATCGAGCCATGCATCTTTGATTCTCTGATGTTCGAATAAAAAACATCTATCGTCTTCTTCAAATTGAAATGTTATGTTCTTACCGTCGACTTCATTCCAATTAACAATGTTTTTTTCAGCAAGTTCGGGCTCCCAGCGATCCAAAAACATTAATAGTGCTTTCATCCCTGCGTCTTTTAGCCCGTCACCGATTTTGTGGTGAAGCTTCTTGAACGCCTCGAATCGATCTTGGAAAATTGTCTGACCTTCTCTTCCTAAACTAAAGGCTGTTTTATCCCATAAAAAGTAAGGCGCCCGCTGATTTGTTCTTCTTGAAACGAGCCGAAAACCAGTGGGTTCCACGGAAATGGCCGGAAAAGGAACCGGCAACATTGAACGCCCATCTTCCGTTAGCCGCGTCCAAGGTGGTTGAACAAGCTCGCCCTTGCAGTTGAGGATAAAAACAAAGTCTATGTTCCGCTGGTTGAACCCATACTTCGGAACCTTATCCTCAGGTAACCTTTCGCAATAATCTCTTAAAGCCTGTAGAATCATTGGTGCACCTCCAGGCTTTCCATGGACGGAACGCAGACAACCCCGTCAATCATCTTCGCGCGAAAAAAGCAGGGAGCCATATCCGCCTTGAAGTCCAAATCCAGAAGCATGAAACCCAGGTCCTTTTCGCCGCGCAGCGACTCTTGAGGCGACGGCAGGCTTTCATCCGGGAGGCTGAAGTAGGCTGGGAATTCGCGGCACCCCAGGTAAGGCCGGTGAAAGCACTCCCCATCACGGGCCCGGCGGTTGAAGATGTCCAGATGCTTACCCTCGTTGCGGTCCTCTGCGCCCGCAAATTCGAAACGGGCCTCGATAACGTAAGCGACATCCCGAAGAACCAGAGCGGCTCTTTGCTGGCGCTGCTCTTCGATAACGGCCTCGAGGGTTGAATTGCCTCCGCGCATGGCGGCGCGCACATTCAAAATCGAAATCTTCCCGGAAAGCTCGTTGCGGCGGATGTTGTCGAAGCGAATTGGGTTCAGTACCTGGATTTTTTCAATCACCCAGCGGATGGCTGGCTTCCAGTAAACTGCTTCGAGTATCCCGCGTGCAGCGGAGGGTGTAATGATATCGTAACTTACCCGCTCCACTTTCATTTCGGGGCGGGTGAAGCAGGCATAATCGCCCCAAACTTTCAATTTCACACCGTAACCCACGCTCTCCTCCTTTCCTAATCCAGATCTCGGCTTTCTAAGCCATGAAATCTTCGGGGTCATGGAAGGACGGATCTCCGGAATAGATATCCAAACCCACATCGTTGCGGTAAAGACGCTTGTTTCTCAAAACCCAAAACCCCTCCCGGACCTCTTCGACGGCACCGGCCGAGATTAGATCCTGAAGTTGCCGGCTGTGGATCGAGACGGCAAAACGCTGCAACTGCCGCGCTACTTTTGATATTTTTTCGGCATGCTGCAATTCCGTTATCAATCGAGAGGCTTTGCCATCAAAAGCAATTATGACCGGCTGTTGAAAATCTTCTATCAAGCGGAAGGCTTCCGAGACCTCCCGAAAAGGAAAATCACCACAGACCGCGTTTTGTGACAGAAGCCCTAAAATGCCTCTTGCGTCGAGCGCCGCCTCGCCCGCCCTCCAGTAGAGCTGCCGAAAGTACTCTCGTACCGCATCGAGGCATAGCAAGTCCATTCCATATTTTCTGATGATGGGTGTCGCCGTCTCGGCTGCCCGACGAAAAGGGCCTGGGGGAAGGTCGAGCTCCGGCTCGAATACAAAAACTTGCCCCATGTCCGGCAGTTTACCCTCGCGGTTGCAACGGCCCGCTGCCTGAGCAATGGAGTCAATTCCGGAGATCGATCTGAAAACGACCGGAAAATCGATGTCCACCCCCGCCTCCACAAGGCTGGTACTGACTACCCTGCAGGGTCCGCCGTTTTTTAATGCATCGCGTATGCTTTGAAGGCGTTGGGTACGATGGGCAGGGCACATCAAGGCGCTCAGATGACAGGCGCCTTCGGCGGTCCGGATGCGTTCGAAAAGAGTGCGTGCCGCTCTGCGCGTCTGAACGATGCACAGCACCTGCTCGAATTCTTTGAGCCGCTCGGCAAGATCGGCTTCCGTCAGAGCGGGCAGAACCGTCGTCCGCACTCGCTGGAAAACGGTATAAAGCCGTTTGGGGTCAGGTATGATCTCCCGCACATCCGGCAGCCCCCCTTTGAAATCTTCCTCCGCCTTTAACGCCGGCTGGGTGGCCGTGCACAAGATAATGCTCGCGCCGTAATTCAAGGCCAGCTCCTGAACGGCTTCGAGGCAGGGCCGGAGATACTCTATCGGCAGCATCTGCGCCTCATCCAGAATGACGACACTTCGGGAAATATTGTGGAGCCTTCGACAGCGTGAGGCCTTCGCACTGAAAAGCGATTCGAAAAACTGGACATTAGTCGTGACGATCAGGGGCGCGTCCCAGTTCTCGGCAGATAGGAGTGGGCGGTCGTCATCGATTGTTTTCTGCTCGAAATTGCTGTGATGTTCGATTACGGCATCCGGTCCTAAGATGTTGCGGAAAACCTCCGCGTTTTGCTCGATGATGCTGGTGAACGGTATGACGTAGATGATCCGGCTATGGCCGTGATTCAGGGCGTGGCGTATGGCAAACGCCAGCGAGGAGAGTGTCTTCCCGCCGCCGGTCGGCACCGTGAGAGAGAATATGCCGGGATTTAAAATTGCCGCATCGAGGCAATGGCTGAGGACTTTGGTTCTTTCCCGATTGATGGAGGTATCCGGAGCCTCGGCGGACATGCGACGTAAAGCGTCCTTCAACCTAAGATCCAGTTCTTTTAATGTCGGAAAGCCGCCTCGGCGGGCGGCTTTATCACGATCCTCAGCCGCCTCGGCATCCAGGCGGTCGGCATCCACAAGGCAGGAAAACAGCATGCGGGTAAAGAAAGCGAGCTGGAAACCGGTTCGGCCGGGCCGCTGTTTGAAGGTAATGGCTGGAGAGATGCTCGGAAAAGCCGACAACTGAGGACAGTTTTCATGGTCCGAATAGTCCGGGATCCGCCGCCGTCCGGTTTCGAGCCGAAGGGCGAGGCATGCCTCGTCATTCGATTTGCCGTTCGGCAAGCCGCTGTGGTGGCCGGCGATCGCATACGCGAGGATCTTCCCAGAGGCACCGAGTTGTTGATACGCGTGCCGAGCGCCAGCGGTGGAATGGTCCACGCGGGCGGTCGATTGACCGGTAAGCTTGCGCTGAAATTCATTCGAGAATTTGCCCAAGTCGTGCCACAGTCCGGCAACTCTCCCCCAGTGACCGGCATTGAACGTTTCCGCAAAGGATTCCGATCGACAAGAAACGTTAAAAAGATGTTCATGAAGAAGCTGGCCCGGCCTTGCGAAATGTGGGCCATCACCGCAGGTGCCGGGCGGATCTTGATCTTTTTCCATCAAATCCTCCAGGGGCGATGGGTTGCCTTCGTCCAAGGTTAACCGCGGGGCTACCTAACAATGACTATGGCCTATCCAGGAAAAGACATGACAACGGTTCCGGTAAGGAGTCCAGGGTATTTGCGCGACGCGGATATCCTCCTCGTGGATACTGACATGCTCATATGCCCACCCGAAGAAACGGTCGAGCTTGTCCTGGCAGTGAAACTCGTGCATACCCTCACGGTCTATGCCCTCTTCTTTCATCTCCCGGACGGCGCGGATGGTCTCTTGCCGCACGACTTTGAGCGAGCAAGCTCTTTTCGATTCCGCAGAAAAGCCTTGGTCCGTCCGATCTCGTTGGCAACGACCTTGGCGGTAAAACGGATCTTTCTTTTCGGCCGTGCCTCGACTTCCATAAGCTTCTTAATGGCCTCGAACACCACCTGGAAGCTCCGGTCGTATTTATCCTCCATCTTCTCGATTTTGGCCCTCAGCTCCGCGTAGCTGGTTAGCATTCGGCGCAATTGGATGTACGCCCGCATGATCTGGATGTTCACCTGGATCTCGCGCCGGCTGCGCAGGACGCTTGAGAGCATGGCGACACCCTGCTCGGTGAAGGCCATGGGCACATACCGTGCCCCGCCCCGACTTGAGGTCACAAACTGTGACCTCCAATTTTGCAGTTTCTCTGCTGTAAGCTCGAACATGAAGCCCGTGGGGAACCGCTCCATGTTGCGCTGGACGACCTGCTTCAAAGTCCGTGTCTCGACTTTATACAGACTTGCACGGTCCCGGCCGAGCAGCCGATCTTTCAACCGCCCCAACCGGTATCTGCTGCCACGATCTTGTACTTGGCTCTTTCCACCTCCTGCGCGGCCTATTCGGTCTTTCCTTCGCCCCACATTTCTCAATAGATGTGGACGTATGAAACCGCTGCGTCCGTGTCGATTTCATAGTAGTAGCAGCAGAGCTTTTTATACAACACCAGCATTTCATCGTCGAAACAGAAGTCGATCATGCCGTCAAGGCATCTTTCGATACGACTTGAATCACGGCTTTGTGCCCTCAGGATGGCCTCAACTTCAGCCGTATATTGCTGTACGGCAACACGGGCAAGCTTTTGAGTATCCTTGGCCAGTGTTTTAATTCTTTTAACGAGATCATCTTTGCGTGATTTCGTTTCGCTTTTCATCTGTGCCCGGTTCTTATGCTTGGTTTCTCACGTCATATCTGGCCGGCTATTATCCGGATAAGGCAACGATTTCGCCTGCCCTGGCCATGCCCGGACTCTCAGCTCGGATTGGCTTCAGTCTATCACGAGACCGTGACAGATCCGGTCGCAGTTGTCTAAAAAAGGTGATGAATGAACACCTAATAGCGAGCTCGGATAGGGATGTGCCCTTTGTCCGGTTCGTTTCACAATACGCGCTTACCGTTGGAGATGATCTGCTGAACAAACGGATCGGGCTATCGCGCCTTGATGTTGTCTGTCGCCACCCCCCAAGAGATTGGAGAGCAGGGTTTCTCCACGGCACGGCCTCACAAATTGTGATCCTGGTGGAACTCGTTAAGCGATGCTTTATGCTATATTGATTTTTTCCAGAAGTTTTTCGGCAAGGCCCTTAAAATCTTTATAGGCCTCCTGAACGGCTTGGGCGTGGTTGCCGATGGCCCCATCGGCGGGTGTGAGGTGAAAGATCGGTTTTCGTGCTTCCTGGCCCATAGGGATCAGGCTGCGGTAATGCTTCAAGGTAGATAGGCAAGCTGCGTCTTGCGACGGTGTAGAGGCGTTGGTTGAGCTTTTCAGTACCGCCCTGTGGTAAACAGCCGGCATGCGCTTGATCCATTTGTCGTAAGCCTTGACCGGCCGGCTTAGCCGAACGCTATGCTGCTGCACGATGTACCCAAGCGGTTGCATGCGGCCTTCCGGAAGCTTGAAATCGGGCGAACTCCAGTTGCCAAGTCGTTTTTCCCAGCCGTTGCGCCACGAACGAAGGGTCGGCCCTAAATTTTTCAAGCCCTGAAGCGAAAACAAATCGGCCCCAAGGGGAATGGCAACATAATCAGATGCAATAAGGGCCGAGCGGTTGATGGCCCCGAGGTTGGGACCGACATCCGCCAGAATGATGTCGGCGCCTATCTGTTTTGCTGCTATCTGCGCGACCTGCCAGAACGCGGTCAGGATTCGGAAGTAGCGATACAAGTTGGGGTCACCCATGCTCTTAGGCCAAGATTCGGACAATAAATCCTCGAATGACGCCAAGGCCACATCTCCAGGAATCAAATAGAGGCCTTGCGCAATTTTTTCCACCTTGGGCTCTTTAATATCCCCAACCTGAGTAAGCGGTTCTATCGCCCGATAAATGGTCGTGGTATTTTCTTTGTCTTCCCATAGCCGCTCAAGCGTGTCTTCATCGAGATAGGCCGCCGTCAAATTGGCCTGAGCGTCCAGATCAATGGCCACAACCGTATGGCCGAGTTCGGAAAACATCCATGCCAGGTGATACACAAGCGATGTTTTCCCGACCCCGCCTTTATTGTTGAAAAAAGTCAGTACCGGAACACTCATGGTCGCCTCCTGACAGTAGCAAGCACGGTCATCGGCTCAATGTGAAATTTAAGCTCGGGATTGCCGTTTCGTTTCAGTTCCATCCTCGCGGTCTGGATACCGATACCGAATCGCTGCACGAATCCCATGACCCGCAAGGCATCGGCCAAATTAGGGTTGCGGTAATCCGTTATGCCGGGATGGCCGAAATTCTCACGGGTAACAGTGCCAAACGGTCCGCCCGGATTGAAAATTTCGATTCGGTCATCAAACCAATAAACCCGGACAGGCGCGTTGGTGTTTTCATATGTGCGGTGCATGACCGCATTTCGTATCAGCTGCTGCAGGGCCACCCGCGGATAGGGCATCGTCCGAACTTCTCGATCGGCTGATTTGATGTCAACTTCACTACGGTTATGTGAATCGATTTTATCGTCGATGTGGCGCAGCATCTGCCCTAAAGGTCCATCAATAGGATCCTCATCCTGGATCGGATCAGTGAGCTCTGTTCCGGCGATTCGAAGAAACTGGATGTAAGCACCGGGAACCCAATCTCGCGGAGACAACCCCAATACCAGTGCGCCCAGAATCGTCGGCACAGGATTGTCCACTGAACCTATCATCCGACAAGAGGATAGCTTCTCTTCGTAAGAGCGTTCGTTGGTCGCTAAAATATCTGGAGCGACCGCGTTGGGGAGATATTCCTGTTCGAACAACACTCGGCTGAGGGCCGATAGATCACAGGGAGGCAATGGCTGAACATCGAACGGAATATCTCGAAATCGGCGCTTTTCGTTCAGAATCCGTTCCTCCTGGGGGGACGCCACCGCTCTCCGTGGACCGACGCGAACCCAAGTCCGTCCTTTAAACCGCACGGGCGGACTGTCGGAAGGTTGAACGGTAACAACAGCAATTTCACCACCCTTCAGGGAGCGTTTATCGACAAGGATGGAAGGCGGCGGTAGAATGTTCCCATCGGTCCTGATGTCGGAAAGGGTGCGAAGGAGTTCATCGGTAATAGGAAAGCCGGAGGGGGTTCCATCACTCTTCGCACCAACGAAAAGCACCCCTGACCGGCGATGGTTAGGCAAATCGTTGGCAAAAGCACAGACTGCCTGTCGCCCGGTATCCGGAGCGTCGCCTTTCCAAGACTCTTTGCGCTCGGCGATGTCCGATTCCGTATCGTCAAGAAGGGATTCGAGCTCTTCATTTGAGTATCTAATCATGGTCTCCTCGGGTTCAAACGTTTTCAATGGCATCATTCAGCCCGCATTAAGAGACAATAACATCATTTTTATCTCATCTGCTCAGAAAATAAAAGCTGATTGGTATTCCGTATTCTGTCCACCATTTTCCAGCAGACGGTGTTTGCAAAATGCCAGACAGCCGTTCGAGCAGTTCCTCTCCATACGCTGCACGCTTCTCGCCCTTTTGCTCGGACTCCACGATGCGCCGCCCGATCAGCCAGTAGGCCGCCGTCATGATGCAATTCACCGAGCGGGCGGCCGACCGCCTGGCCGCCTCGATTACGCTGGAGATCTCCCCGAGAACGGAATCGTAATGGGCATCCAGATTGCCGCCCGGGCTTTTACCCTTTTTCGCCATGGAATACCCCTGGTAGCCTAATAATGGCCCATTTTTATTGTGGGTAGTCAATTACCCAAATGATACGGTGCCCCCTCTATTCGGTGACAGCCCGGTGGTCTCCGCATCAAAGGCGACGAATTCATCCGTCATGGCCAATGTCCGGTCTATTCCGGCTAATATTTCGTTCAGCTTTGCACGGCATTGTGACGGATCCGGTCACAGTTACGGCAATTTTTTCCGCAACGGGTGATCCGGCGGAATCATTACCAGGAGCTCTTGCGGGGATCTCCTCGAACCGGGCATAGGTCATGGCGCGCTCCCTTTCGTCGGACGGACGTTCGGTTGAGCCAAAAAGACCTTGTGACAGATTCGGACGCAGTTGCAAAAAGAATCTTGGGGCCGGCGCGGCTATTGGAACTGCTCACGTGGAGGCAGCGGAAAGCTCAAAGCGGAAAGTTCGGCGAAACGAAGTCTATCTTACCCCGAATCGGGGCGGCAAGCAAATTTCAGGAAGGAGAGGGATGGGCGGAGAAATGCAAGCGTGTAATTTGCGGTGGAAAAAGTTTCCGCGAGGCTTGCCCTTGAAACAATCGATCACAGCCGTTAAGATAATAGCCGTGGACTTTGCTTTCCCATCCGCATGGAGGTTTTGATGAAATATAAAATAGTCCTGCAAAAAACCGATGAAGGTTACAGCGTCCGGTGCCCGGGGTTGCCGGGGTGCTGGTCCCAGGGCAACACGGAAGCCGAGGCCATCGATAACATTAAAGACGCCATCCAAGAGTATCTCGGCGCCGTCTTGGACTCGATCAAGGAAACCGACGTGCGTGAGATCGAAGTGGCCGTCTGAAAATGCCCAAACTTGAAGAATTCCGCAAGCTGCTTTGAAGAGGCTGCCCTCCCCGCCACCCCGCCCCTGGTTCGGGATCTTCCTTTACCCTGTTAAGCGGGCCATGGCGCTTGGCGCTACTTTATCGGCCAGCCAGCTGGTTCTTTGTGGGAGAGGCTTTCAGCCTCGATCCGCGCGGCTGGAAAGCCGCTCCCACAGAAAAAATGCCAACCTGCTTGGAAGAAAGGCGCAGCGGCAGGCAGTTATCAGCCGACCCGGACATCCGCGGCGGTCGACCTAAACTTTCCCCAGCGCCCGGCGGATGTCCGCCTCGTGGAGGCGGACGTGTTCGTAGGCCCAGCGGATGAAGCGGTCGAGCCGGCCGTGGCCGTGGAAGGCGTGCAGGCCCTCGCGGTCGAGGTCCTCCTCCTTCATCTCCCGGACGATGCGCACGGTCTCGGCGCGCACGGCCTTGAAGCGTTCGAGCAGCTCCTCGAGCGTGAGACCGTCGAATTTTGCGGTCTGGGAGCGGTTGTAACGCTCGAAATCGAAGTCCGGCGGCGCGCCCGGGCCGCCGGCCAGGATGTTCGCGAAGAGCCGGTGCATCGAGCGCTCGATGGCGGCGAAATGCCCCAGAGCCTGCTGCACGGTCCACTGGGCCCCGTCCTGGTAGAGCGGTGCCCGCAGCTCCTCCGGGCTCAGCGACCTGAACAGGGCCACGGTCTCCGCCAGCCCCTTTTCAAGCTCGGCGGCGATGGCTTGGCGACGATCGGTCATGGTGCCTCCTTTCGCATTCGAAAAGGATTCCAAAACAACCATGGGAGGGGTCGGAAAAACGTCCTGAAACAGGATTCAGCTGAAGCCGAGCAGGCGGCCGCCCTGGTAGACCAGAAACGCCGCCACCCAGGCGACCGAAGTGCTGTAGCCGATGCTGAAGAACATCCAGCGGTAGGAGCCGGTCTCCCTGCGGATGGCGGCCGTGGTGGCGAGGCACGGCAGGTAGAGCAGCACGAAGACCATCATGGAAAGGGCCGAGAGCGGCGTCCCGCCCGCTTCCACCAGCGCTTTTTCGAGCGCCCCCTCCTCCTCGCCATCCCCCGTCGCATACAGCACGCCCAGGGTGCTGACCACGATCTCCTTGGCCACGAACCCGGAGATCAGCGACACCCCGCCGCGCCAGTCGATCCCCAGGGGTTCGAACACCGGCGCGACGAAGCGGCCGAGCCGGCCGATGTAGGAGTTCTCGGTCTGCAGCGTTTTCTGCATGCGGCGGGTCTCGTCCGCGCCGGCATCTGAGCGCTCCCCGTGGCCCTGCCCCTGTGCGGCCGCCGCCGGTTTCGCCTGCGCGGCTGCGTCCGCGGGGGCCGCGGCTTCCTGCGGAAACGACGACAGGGCCCAGATGATCACCGACCCGAGCAGGATGACCTTGCCCATCTTGCGCAGAAACAGCTTGCTGCGGTCCCACATGTGGATCAGCAGGTTCTTGGCCATGGGCATCCGGTAGGGCGGCAGCTCCATGACGAAGGGGGCGTCCGCGCCCTTGAGCAGCGTGGAGCGGAAGAGCCGCCCCGTGAGGATGGAGAGCACGATCCCCAGCAGGTAGAGGCCGAAGATCACCGTGCCGGCCCGGGTCCCGAAGAAGGCCCCCGCCAGCACGACGTAGACCGGCAGCTTGGCCGAGCAGGACATGAAGGGGGTGATGAGGATCGTGAGGATGCGGTCCTTTTCGCTCTCCAGGGTGCGCGCCGCCATGATGGCCGGCACGTTGCAGCCGAACCCCATGAGCATCGGAATGAAGGATTTCCCGTGCAGGCCGATCAGGTGCATGATCCGGTCCATCAGGAAGGCCGAACGCGCCATATAGCCGGTGTCCTCGAAAAGCGCGATGCAGAAGAAGAGAATCAGGATGTTGGGCATGAACTTGATCACGCTGCCGACCCCGGCGATGATCCCATCGACGACCAGGCTCTTGAGGATCCCCTCCGGCATCAGGGCGGCCGCGGCCCCGGCCGTCAGGTCCACCCCGGCCTCGATCCACTTCACCGGGTATTCCCCCAGCGTGAAGGTCAGCTGGAACATGGCCCAGATGAAAAAAATGAAAATCGGAAACCCCGCCAGCCGGTGAGTGAGGACGAGATCGATGCTGCGGGAGATGTCGACCCGCTGCTGGGTCGTGGCGGTCTGCACCTCGCGCACGATCCCGGCGATGAACCCGTAGCGCTCGTCGGTCATGAGGATCTGCGGGTCCTCGTCGAAACGCTCCGCGAGGTGTTTGCGCTGGGACTGGGCGGCCTGCAGGATCTGGCGGCCGGCGTCGGGCACCGCCGCAATCAACCGTTCCTTGACGATGGCGTCGTCTTCGATCAGCTTGACGGCGACCCAGCGCGAGAGATAGGGCAATCGGCCCTCGGTCCGGTCCTCTACGAAAAGCGCCAGGCGGCCGATGGCCTCTTCGATGTCGGCGCTGTATTTCACCCGCCGGCTGCGCGACAGGGGAGCGGAGGACTCGGCCAGGCGGATGGCCTGCTCCAGCAGCTCATCCATGCCCTCGTTGCGGTTGCCGACGGTGAAGACCACCGGCACGTCCAGCAGCTCGGAGAGCTTGCGGATGTCGATTTTGGTGCCGCGGGCGCGTGCCATGTCCGCCATGTTGAGGGCGAAGAGCACCTTGCAGTCCAGCTCCCGGATCTGGGTGGCGAGGTAGAGGCTGCGGTCCAGGTTCGAGGCGTCGATGATGTCGATGACGACATCCGGCCGCTCGTCGAGCAGGTAGTTGCGGGCCACGACCTCTTCGATGGAAAACGGCGTCAGGCTGTAGGTCCCGGGCAGGTCGACGATGGTGAGATCATAGCCGGCGCGGGTGATGTGCCCCTCTTTTTTTTCAACGGTGACCCCCGGCCAGTTGCCGACTTTCTGGCGGGTGCCGGTCAGGTTGTTGAAAATGGAGGTCTTGCCGGAGTTGGGGTTGCCCGCAAGGGCGATGGTCAGGCGTTTGTTCGGCACGGGGGCGGCCTCATCTCACGTTCTCGACGAGGATGTCGGCGGCCTCTTCCACGCGCAGCGAAATGTGAAAGCCCTTCAGCACGATTTCCATGGGGTCCTTCAGCGGGGCATACTTCTCGACGTAGAGATCCGTTCCCTTTACCACGCCCATCTCCTGGATCCGCCGGCGCAGCAGGCCGTTTCCACCGATCCGCACGACCGTCGCCGTCTGGCCTTCCTTCAACTCACTGAGCAGCATCGTCCTCCACCTCGTCCCTGCGACCCTCTTCGAAAATCCTACGACAGCACAAGGAATCAGTTTAAGCTGGGGGCCCGGCATTGTCAACCGATTCGCCGCGGGGTTTTTCCAGCCGAAAAACAGGATGGGCTCAGGCTTCGGAGGTCAGCGCGACCGCTGCAGGTCCTGAACCATGGACTGCAGCTTCTGCGCGAAAACGGCCGGAACCGGCTGCCGGGCCGTGTGCTTGCAGAGGGCGATGGTCTGCCGGAGGGACTGCAGGCAGGCGAAGCAGGCCAGGCACTCGGAGAGGTGGGCATCGATCTCCCGTAGCGCGGCGTCGTCCATTTCCCGGTCGATGTAGTCGGAAAGCTTGCTGAAGAGCTCCAGGCAGTGCCGGTGGTCGTGGGACTTACAGGTCATGGGCTGAAGTATCCTTTCAACCGGTCCCTCAGAAACAAACGCGCCCGGTGCAGCCGCACCTTGACGTTGGCCGGCGACAGGTGGAGGATCTGGGCGGTCTCCTCGGTGCTGAACTCCTCGACATCGCGCAGGACCATGACGATCCGGTATTTTTCGGGCAGCGACCATATGGCCTGGTTGAGGGTTTCGAGCAACTCCTCGTTGAGGAGCTGATCGAGCGGCATGCGCGCCCACTCCGGCACCTGATCGAGGTTTTCGGCCTCCTCGGGGCGGGCCAGCTCCTCAAGCGACAGATCCGGTTCGGGGGCGTACTTGGAGCGCCGCCGCTTCTTGAGGCAGGTGTTGGCCGCCACGCGGTAGAGCCAGTTCTTGAACTTGGTCTCGTAGCGGAAATCATTAAGATGGCGAAAGACGTTTAAGAGGGTGTCCTGGACGAGGTCTTCGGCGTCGGACTCGTTCCGGCACATCCGCCGGCCGAAATTGTAGAGTTTCTGCTCGTAGCGATTGACCAGTTCCGAAAACCGCTCCGCGTCTCCGGCGTTGATGGCCCGGATCAGCTCGGTGTCGTCATCGCTGACGCTCTTGGGATTCGGAGGGTTTTCCGTTGTCATGTTTTCTTGTCACCTGACAAGAGCCGCGCAGTCAGGTGGATATCCCCAGCCTGGGCAACAGGTAGGCCTGCAGAAAAACCCAGCCCCCCACCACCGCCAGAAGGATCAGAAGCTCTTTCATTCACATCTCCGAGTTGTTTTATAGTTAAGTTCCGAGCGCTTGTCCACTTTTTTCGTGAAACGGCCGGCCCGTGAATCTCGCCCTCCCCGGCGCGCAGGCACACGGGCTCCCGTTTTCAGGCAGTTGGTGGTAAGGACTCCCGTCGGCCGTTTCGGTTACAAACGCCCGGCTGGGCCGGGTCGCCGCGGCCGGCGCGGGTTTTCGGCGGCCTTTTCAATCCAGCCGCGCCCGGTAGAGCCTCAGGCTGTTGGAGACGACCGAAATGCTGCTGAAGGCCATGGCCAGGGCCGCCAGAATGGGGTGGAGCTGGCGCAGCATGCCCGGCAGCGACTCGAAGGGATAGAGCGCACCGGCGGCGATCGGCACCAGGATGACGTTGTAGCCGAACGCCCAGAAGAGGTTCTGGGCGATGGTGCGCATGGTGGCGCGGCTGAGGCGCACGGCGCGGGGAACTCCGTTCAGGCTGCCGCTTGAAAGGATGATACCGGCGCTTTCGATGGCCACATCCGTCCCGGTGCCGATGGCGAGCCCCACGTCGGCCTGGGCCAGAGCCGGGGCGTCGTTGATGCCGTCGCCCACCATTCCGACCTTTTCACCGGCCGCCTGCAGCTCTTTCACCTTCAGGGCCTTCTCATCCGGCCGCACCTCGGCGAAAATGTGCTCGATCGCCACCTGGGAGGCGATGGCCCGCGCCGTTTCGAGGTTGTCGCCGGTCAGCAGCACGGTCTTCAGGCCGAGTTCATGCAGCCGGCCGATCGCCGCCGCGGAATCGGGCTTGAGCTGGTCGGAGACGGCGATCCATCCGGCCGGCTCGCCGTCGCGGGCCACCACCATCACGGTCTTGCCCTGCGCCTGCAGCCCGCGGATGCCCTCCCGGAGGTCCGCAAGCCCGATCCCGAGCTCATTTTCGATCCAGGCCGCCTTGCCCACGGCCACCCGCGCCCCGCCGACGTGCCCCTGGACCCCGCGCCCGCCGGAGGCCTTGAATTCCGTGGGGACCTGAAGCGCCATCCCCTTCTCCTCGGCGGCACGGACGATCGCCCGTCCGAGCGGGTGCTCCGAGCCTTTTTCGACGGAGGCGGCCAGGTGCAGCAGCTCCTCTTTCGAGCCGCAGACCGCCGGGACCGGGACCACGTCGGTGATCGCCGGCTTGCCGGTGGTGACGGTGCCGGTCTTGTCGAGCACGACGGTGGTGAGCCGGCTGGCCGATTCCAGCGCCTCGCTGGATTTGAACAGCACCCCGTGCTCGGCCCCCTGGCCCGTGCCGGCCATGATGGCCGTCGGGGTGGCCAACCCCAGCGCGCAAGGGCAGGCGATGACCAGAACGGCCACGAGACGGATCATGGCGGCGACGAAATCCCCGCTCAGCGCCCACCACAGGCCGAAAACGACCAGCGCCAGCGCGATGATCACCGGCACGAACACCGCCGCCACCCGGTCGGCCAGCGCCTGAATCGGCGCCTTGCTGCCCTGGGCCTCCTGGACCAGTCGGATGATCTGGGCCAGGACCGTGTCGCGCCCCACGGCGGTGGCCTCGAAGGTCAGAAGCCCCTGGCCGTTGATGCTGCCCCCGACCACCGCGTCCCCGGGATGCTTGTCCACCGGCAGCGGCTCCCCGCTCAGCATCGATTCATCCACCGCGGACTCCCCGCTCCGAACGACCCCGTCCACCGGCATGCGTTCCCCCGGCCGCACGAGGACGACGTCACCGATTTTGACCCGGGCGAGGGCAACCTCCTTCTCGATGCCGCCCTCGAGGATGACGGCCGTCTTGGGGCGCAGCCCGATCAGCCGGCGGATCGCCCCGCCGGTGCGTCCCTTGGTGCGCGACTCGAGCATCTTGCCCAGCTTGATGAGGGTGATGATGACCGCCGAGGTCTCGAAGTAGACATGGTGTCCGAGGGCCGGGGCCAGCAGCACCCCGATCGAGTAGGCGTAGGCCACGGAGGAGCCCATAGCTACCAGAACATCCATGTTCGCGCTGCGGTTGCGCAGGCTCTTGAAACCGCCGGTGTAGTAATCCCAGCCGGTGTAGAACTGGACCGGGGTCGCCAGGGCCAAGAAGAGCCAGTTCACCCAGGCGGCGTGGCTCCAGTCGCCGACGAGCCCGAAATCGCGGCCCATGCTCAGCAGGAAAAGCGGCAGGGCGCAGGCCGCGCCGACGAGAAACTTGCGGGTCTGCTCCGCGATCTCGCGGCCGCGGGCCCGGGACTCGGCGTCCTCGGCCTCGGCGGACTCGCCGGAAGCGGCCGCCCCGAAACCGGCGCCCGCCACGGCGGCGATCAGCTCCTCCACCGAGACCGCCCCCGGCACATATTCGACGGCCGCCCGTTCGGAGGCGAAATTGACCGCCGCCCGGACCACGCCGGGGACTTTTTTGTTCAGCGTGCGCTCGATGGTGGCCGAGCAGTTGGCGCAGGTCATGCCCGTGAGCGCCAGCTCGACCCTGGCGGTGGGAACGGAGAAACCCGCCGCCCGGATCTGCCCCGCGATCTGATCGAGCGTCACCGCCTTCGGGTCGAAGGCCACCGCCGCCTGCTCGCTGGCGAAATTGACCTGCGCCCCTTCCACGCCGCCAAGCTTTTTTACGACCCGCTCGACGGTCGCCGCACAGTTGGCGCAAGTCATGCCCCGGACGGGGATGTGGAGGGATTGGGTAGACATAGAGTGAAAACCAGTGATGAGTAACGAGTAACGAGTGGAGGAGAGCCCCGCTTTTACTCGTTGCTCGTTACTCGTTACTCGTTACTTTTTCTGGTCACAATGTGCCAGGGGTTGAGGAGATCCTCCTTGTTGTAGGTCATCGGCCCGCCGGTGTCGTGACGGGTGACCGTTGCGCCGGCCGCCTCGGCAATCACCTGCCCGGCGGCCGTGTCCCACTCCATGGTCGGCCCCAGGCGGGGGTAGAGGTCGGCGCGGCCCTCGGCCACCAGGCAGTACTTGAGCGAGCTGCCGGCCGACACGAACTGCACATCCCCCAGCTCCTGGCGCTTGCGCTCGACATAGGCGTGCAGCTCCGGGGTGGCGTGGGAGCGGCTGCCGACGATCACGAAGGGCGCGGCGGGTTCGGGGGGAAGGGGCAGCCGCGTGGAGCGCGCTTTCAGCGCTTCGAGCGCCCGGCGCGCATCGCCGCCGCCGTCGGCCGCCAGCTCGGCCAGGGTCCGGGCGTCATCCATCCGGAAGGCGCCGTCCTCGAGCCGGCCGTAGTAGAGAACATTTTTCACCGGAACGAAAATGACGCCGAGGGTCGGCCGCTCGTTTTCGACCAGAGCGATGTTGATCGTAAACTCGCCCCGATGCTTGATAAACTCCTTGGTCCCGTCCAGGGGGTCGACCACCCACAGCCGTTGCCAGCGGCGCCGCTCCGCGGCGGGGATGTTTTTCCCCTCTTCGCTCAGCACCGGTATGCCCGTGCCCTTCAGGAAACCGGCGATGATCTCGTGGGAGCGCGTGTCCGCCAGGGTGAGGGGCGAGTGATCGGCTTTGTAGTCCACCTGGAGATCGGATTCGTAGACCTCCAGCGTGGCCGCCCCCGCCCGGATCGTTGCCCGGACCGCCGTCAACAGCAGGTCGTCGCGCGTCATCATCCGGCCGCCGGGAAATTGATTTCGTCTAAAGTGGCGCGGATCTGCGCCTCGGTGGCCGGCGCCTCCCACTCCACCTCCACGGTCTTGAACTGCGGGTTGCCCTCCACTTTGCCGACGCCCTTGAGCTCCTTCAGCTCCTTGGCGATGGTCATCACGCAGTGGCCGCAGGAGATTTTGGGAATTGAAAACGTTTTGTGTTCCATGATTGTACCCCCATGCCGTGAATTCGAAAAAAAATGGCCCGGATGATGATGCCTGCGGCCTAAAAAACCGATTCGACAAAAATCTTAGTCCGGCGGGAAACGGGGCGCCCGCCTGCCCGCGCGATCCGGGAATTCGCCGTCATCTCGCCAATAGTAGTGGTAGCCGGCCGCGTGTCAAACAGGGTCGCCGCAGAAACGCCGCGAAAATTCCACGAAGTCGCGCTCCGCAAAGAGCTGCGAAAATCGCTCCCCGTGCAGGCTGCGCTCTTTGTAGAGCTTGAGGCAATCCTGAAGGATCTCAATCACCTGATCCTCGCTGAAGATTCCCGGCAGCTCCCGGGCCAGCCGCGGGTGGCGGCCCAGGCGGCCGCCCAGCTGGACCCGAAACCCCTTCCAGGCCTCGGCGAGCGTCGCCGTGGGGCAGACCCGGATGCACCGGCCGCAGTTCAGGCAGCGGCCCGTGTCGATCGCCGGCGGGCGGCTCTCCGCCGCAAGGGTCACCGCCTGCTCGGGGCAGGATTCGACGCAGGCCCGGCACTGGGAGCAGGCCTCGTTCGTCGCTTCCGGCACGGCGGCGCCGATGATGCCCATGTCCTTGATCTGCGGCTGGGAGCAGGCGTTCGGGCAGTCGGCCAGGGTGACCCTGAATTCGTGATGGAACTTGATATCGCCCGGCACCCGGGATTTCAAAAAACTCAGAAGATCGGCGGACTTGATCACCCCTTCCACCCGCGCGAGCAGCGGGTCGCTGATCAGGGCCCGGTTCGAGCAGCCGCTGGGGCCGAAGCAGGTGTCGAGCTGGTAGCCCTTGATGTCGGCGTGCATGCCCGAGAGATACCGCGCCTGGGTGGCCTTGACGTCGGCCAGGGCGACCCGCTCTTTTCCGGCGTCGGTCGCCTCTTTTTCGACGCGCGCGCGCACGCGCTTGCGGACAAAGAAGGGAACGCGCTGCATCGCGGCCTTGGCTTCGGGGGTCCATTCCATGCAAAGCTCACCTTTCGACGTCACCCGTCCGGGTCCATTGCAGCGCCTGCTGGGCCAGTGCGCCCACCGAGCACGCCTCCAGCCGCCCCTCGCGGTACAGCCGCAAGGATGCGCCGTCTTTCTCCAGTTTTTCCAGCAGGGGCGTCAGCCGGCGATCGGTCAGCGGCCCGCAGGCCCAGGCGGCAAGCCCCCGCAGGGCCGCCTCGGGCGATCCCAGAAAGGGCGCGAGGAACTCGACGCCCTCGGCCATCATCGCCGGCCGGGCATGCGCCAGACGCCCGATCCCCCACAGCACGCCCTCCTGCAAGGCGGGGTGGTCGATGAAGTTGCACTCCGGCTGCAAGTAGGAGAGGAGAATGCAGCCGTATTCATCGGCCAGCGGCGCGCTGCGCGCCGTGCACTCGCCCATGGCCTCCGGGCATCCCCACCCGATTCCGCCGGATTCCTCGTTCAGGTTCCACATGAACCGCCGCATCACCACCCGCGCGGATTCGATGTTTTTTTCCGCCAACCCGGCCACCACCGCCCCCATGGCCGTCACGGCACGCCAGCGCAGGAGCGGGTTGCGGTCACAGAAAAAGGCGAACAGCGGGTTCACCACCTTGCGCGCCGGCAACTGGATTACGGACTCCAGGGATGCCGGAAAGGCTGCGGACACCAGAAGGTCCGCGACGACTTTTTTGAGCTCACGACCGGTGGGGGGGGATACATTCATAACATAAGAAACGGGGCGCCGTCCGCTCAGAAGGTGACGATCTCAAACCCCTGATCCCGAAAGCCGGACATGCCGGGATGGCCGGACATGTCATCTAAAAGAGCAAGGTTTTGCGTCTTGGCGGATTCGATGCTCTGCATTTTCGCGCAGCACGCGCGGCAAGCCCCTGCCACCAACCCAGCTGATTTCACCTTTTCCCAGAGTGGGTGCAACGGGTGTCCTGTCTGCCCGATGTCGGTCAGAAGCCGGGTGGCTGCTCCTTCGACCACGATCCGCGCCTCCTCTCCCTTGGCATGCATGTCAAGGGCATTCAGCAGCACGTGGATGAAGCACATGGGGTCGCCGTTGAAAACGAAAAGAGCTGTTTTTCGCATTGGCCTTCCAAATCAAGTTGACATTTTTCCTGTGGGAGCGGCATCTTGCCGCGAAATGATCGCGGCGGGGACGCCGCTCCCACAAA
>CAZLSV010000071.1:2930-26404 GCA_964562235.1 uncultured Desulfatibacillum sp. | reverse complement strand
CGCGACGCGAAAACACTGCCCAGTTCGAACACGCGAAAGCCCAGTGTGAAACGATTCGGCTGATTTTCAAAGTGTGCCAAATAGCCACATGCCAACAACGTCTGCACTTGTTCGTGAACTGTAGTCCGAGCCAGCCCCAGTCGGGCTGCGATTTCGGGCTTTGATAAAGACTCAGCGCCGCCATAGAATAAATCCAAGATGTCGAAGGCTCGTTTAACTGACGGAATTATTTTTGACATTTTTCAACGGGCGCTTGGATTTGTGTCCTAAAGGGCACTCTCATGGCAATGTTACAGGTCTCCAGCAATCTTAGAATACAGCCGTGTAAATCGCAAGGGCATCCTCCAACTGAATTTCGCGGGGGTTGTTTGAGTTCAGTCTTTCTTGGCTGTAAGCCCCCTTCGCGAGTTCTTGTACGGCGGACTCCTTCACTCCAAAATCCCGCAGCCTCTTGTTGAGGTCGAGGCTGGCAATAATTCCGTCGATTCGTTGAATCAGGCAGGCCGTGGCCTCTTCGTCCGAGCCCCCGGCGATATCTTTAAAGAGCGTTTTTCCGATAGCCCCGTACAGGTTGGAGGCGCCCGGTGCGTTGAACTTCATGATCGGGGATATCATGAGAGCATTGGCCAGCCCGTGAGGCAAGTGAAACAGCTCACCCAGCGGGTAGGCAAATCCATGAACGCTCGAAACCGATGAGTTTGAAAATGCCTGTCCCGCCATCATGGAACCCAGGAGCATGCAGGACTTTGCTTCCCAATTGTTGGCCTCTTTTACCGCAGGCTCGATGTTGCCGATCAGCAGTTTCAGCGCTTCGATTGCAAGCATGTCGGAGATGGGGTTTTTCTTGTTTACGCTCGTGTAGGCTTCGACCGCGTGAACGATCGCATCCATTCCGGTGGTGGCTGCCACCAAGGGGGGCATGGTGCTGGACAACTCGACATCAAGCAGGGCCACGTCGGCATAAAGTTTGTTGCTGATGACGACCTTCTTCTTGCCGTCGGCCGCCGTGATTACGGAAGAGTAGGTCACCTCCGAGCCCGTCCCGGCCGTTGTCGGGATCAGGATCAGGGGCAGGCGAAAACCGGTCACCTTTTCGATGCCGAAGATCTCGTCCAATCGATTTTGCGTCTGACTGATGACCGAGACCGCCTTTGCGACATCCAGCGAACTGCCGCCACCGATTCCGATGATGCAATCGACATCGTTCCTGCGGCCGACCTCGGCTGCCGAGTAGACCATCTGCTCAGAGGGGTCCGGGACGATGTCCTGATATTGGCAACATGCAATACCGGCATTTGAGAGGCACTGAGCGAGTCTGTCGTAGTGCCCGGCTGCAATTACCCCTTTGTCGGTCACAATCAGCACGCGCTTGCCGTTCAGGCCTGCAACGAATTCGGCAATCCGGGAAAGGCCGCCCTTTTCGTTCACGATCAATTTTGTGGTGCAGAAGGTAAAGTTTCTCATGAGGTCCCTCTACGTTACGAGATGGCAGATATGTGGCACCCGATCAACCAACGGCAGCACCTTGGGAGCGTAGATCTCCTTGAAGGCGGTCTTGTTGCGGTGCTCCTCCCAATCCTTCTTCGCGTCCCAGTTCTCATAGAGGATGAAGACCGACTCGTCGCTTTCCGACTGGTATACGTCCAGCCGCTTGCAACTCGACTCCTCGGACAAGGTGATCCGGGAAACGTCGAATAGGCACTTTTTCACAAACCCGATATCCTTTTTGTCCTTGACCTTCAGATTGACAATGATGACAAACATGCAGTTTTCCCCTATTTGAACAGGTTGACGAAATACATTGCTACCGACGGCAGATAGGTCGTTGCCGCTAAGACCGGCAAACAAAGAAGACAGAACAGTATGTTGTGTTTGAGGACCTTATCCATACTCGATCCGCCGAGCTTGCAGGCGACAAACACGTTGACAGCAAAGGGGGGGGTGATCATGCCGATTTCGAGATTCAGCAAGAGAACGGCTCCGAAATGGATCGGATCGATCCCGTAGGCCTTCGCGGCTGGAACCAGGATCGGGCTCAGCAGCAGGATGCTCGTATTGGTCTCCATGAACATGCCCACGATCAGCAAGGCCAGATTCACTAGAAGCAGAAAAATGGCCGGAGACTCGGTGACTCCAAACAGGAAGTCCGTCACATGCTTGATCGTGTTCCCGTGCACGAACATGGCGCTGGGAATGGCGGCGAATGCGATCAACAGGCAGATGGTGGAGCTTGCGATCGCTGTCTTCTTGACCACGTTGAAAAACGAATCCCCAGGCTTCTCTTTGAAGACGAGGGGAAACACGATCCATCCGGCAACCAACCCATAGGCAACCGCGAGCGCGCCGGCTTCGGTCGGCGTCAGCACCCCACCATAGATGCTAGCGAATATGATGACCGGCATTAGAACCGCCACCGAACCTCGGGGAAACCGCTTGTAGATCACTTTGAAATAGGTGTTGTCCTTGCCTTCGTGCACCTCGGCCTGCTCCTGACCCCCAAAGAAAATCCGATTGTAAACCACATACACGAGGGTGAGGAGAACCCCTGGGCCCAGGGTCGAAATCCACACGTCGGCAATCGATAGGTTCGCGGATAGAGCGTAGACCAGACCCGGGATGCTCGGCGGGATTAAGATACCGAGAAACCCGGAAGCGGCGATAAGGCCGATTGCATAATCCCGCTTGTATCCCGCGCGCAGCATTTCGGGGAGCATCATTGTGCCTATTGCGCTGACGGTGGCGACCGACGAACCCGAGATCGTCCCAAAGAGCGCTGAGGCGATGACCGTCGTTGCGCCGACACTGCCCTTGATGGGGCCGCACAATGCCCGGACAAACGAAACCAAGGCCCGGGTGATGCCGCCGTAGCTCATGACATCCCCGGCGCAAATGAACGCGGGTATAGCCAGGAATGCGAACGAATCCAGACTGCTGAATATCTTGGTCGGAATGAAGTTGAAGGACGCGTTGACGGCGAGGAGGCCGACCAACCCCGCACCTGCGGCTGAGAAGGGTATCGGGACTTTCAGCACTGCCAGCCCAAGGAATACAACTATGAAGATAACGATCAGATTCATTGCGGCCTCTGTATGTCGTAGCGGAACCTGTGGTCCGCTGAGTCCGTCTAAAGGGTTCTCCTACTCGCGAGTTCTTCAGCGCAAATCACCACCCTAAACAGGCAATGCATGGTCAGCATCATCAGGCAAACCAACACAAAACCGCTCACCAGATACATCGGGAATCCGAGAGCAGTGGAAACCTGATCGAAGGTGTAATCGTCCGTCACCATGAAGACGAACTCGTAGGATATGATCACTGCGATCGTAAAGGTAACAAGCTCGCATACCAACGAGAGGGTTTTGTTCCAATGCTCACGAAGCCGCTTGCTATTAAGGAACTTATCGAGCAGCAGGTCGCGGACGTTGATTTCTATGTGGCTGTTATTGGAAACCGCTATCGAGGCCCCCAGGTAGGTCACGATGACAAATACGTAGCGCGCCATTTCTTCCGTCCAAGGAAGGGGTAGCTCCAGAAAGTACCGATAGACCACCTGGATCAGCATCAGCGCCAAGAGCACGATGAACATCACCACAAGAAGATGGGATTGCACCGTAACGGCATAATCGTTTAACCGCTTGATCGTTTTCATCAATCACCCTCTTATCGGGGTGCGGCAGGCGCCTTTATTCCGAACGCCTGCCGCATGCGATCATGATTTCTTTTCGGCCACGATCCGATCGATGGTTTCTTTCCCGAAGGTCTTAATCGTCTCGGGATCGGTCCAAACTTTTTCGGCTACTGCCGCCATGTCTGTGGCAAGTTGCGGGGTGCACTCGATCACCTCGACGCCACCGGCCGCCATCTCCTTGTAGTAGCTCTCAACCATCTCGCGGTTCATCTTTACTTGGGCAACGCCGGCGTTTTTGGCAGCCGTCATCACTATCTGCTTTTGCTTCTCGGAGAGGCTGTCGAACTTTTTCTTGCTGATCAGCAGCTGTGAGCCGCTGTAGATCTGGTTGGCGCGGGTCATGTACTTCTGGAACTGGTGTAACCCGAAGTCGAAGGTGATGATGGCGCCATTGTCCTGGCCGTCAACCGTTTTCTGCTGCAGGGCGGTCGGGACTTCCGTAATGGCCATAGGCGTCGGTAGAGAACCCAAGCCTTTGTAGAACGCAATGTAAATGGGGACTTCCGGGACTCTCAATTTCAGCCCCTTGAAGTCTTCGCCGGACTTGATCGGCCTCCGGGAGTTGGTGACCGCGCGGAAATCGTTTTCACCGTGCGCAAGGACCAGGATGCCCTTTTTTAGGCATTCGGCCTCGATCTGCTTGCCCATCCATCCATTGAGGTAACGGGCATCGACATCCTGGTAGTCTTTGAAAAGGTACGGAAGGTTCACGAAGCCAACGGAAGGGATGACCGCCGCCACGCCGATGTCCGAGGTCCAGACCATGTCCAGAACGCCCCGCATGGTCTCGGTCACCATCTGGCGCTCCCCACCATGGACTCCGCCCATTTCGATCTGAGCTTTGATCGTGCCGCCTGAGGCCTTCTCCACCTCAGCCGCAAAGAGTTCGGCTCCCTTGTACCAAGAGTGTTTAGGAGATACCGTTCCCCCAATGTGAAGCGTAACCTGACTTTCTGCGAAAAGTTTGGATTGAAACAGAATAACCGAGATTGCCACAAATACGATGATTGCCGCTGCATTGGACGATCTTTTCATCCTTTGACCTTCCTCTTTTGGCTGTTGGGGTTTGTAATGCATTGGCCGCGTCAATGGTAAAATTGATCAGTGTTCGCATTTACGAACATTTATCGTAAATGCGAATACACCACAGGTTAAACGACATGTCAAGCAAGAAAAACGGTGCTGATCCGAAAGTGGTGGCAGTCCGGATTGAGAAGCTTTTCGGCGTGGCGTTTGATCAGCTCACCGACGGTAGTCGGCGCAGGCGGTGGAAGCAGCCGGAAGCGTGTTGTGCCATTGGTGCCAGCGATATCGCCATGCGTGCTGCCCAGACCGACCGCCGGATAGACAGCGCTCAGCCGCCCGTACAGCGGTCGGTTGCTTGGGTGGAAAAAGCTACGCGCGAGCCGCGCCTGGTGCTTTTTCCTTAAGAACGCATTAATCGGCAACCGTCCAGGAGATATTCACCTCACGCCGGCCCCAGGCGCGCGCCGCCTTGAGGTCGTCGCCCATGTAGATGTCAATGCGCCTTTTCCACTTGGCCGGCATCCGGTCCAGCACGACGTACTCGTTTTTCATTCCCTCGATTCGGACCCTGGTCCCACGTGTCAGCCCGAGGGACAAGAGATCCTCGGATACCGCTACGGCCATCACACCGGGCGCAATCCGGTCTCCCCAAGCTCCGATATTGGGGTTTCCCTGGCCCTGTTTCGGAAGCGAGTTGAACGCCGTGGCCGTCACGAGCAGGCTCTGCTGTTTTTCCGGCAGGGGTTTCTGGATGGTCGAACAGGAGGCCAGAATCAAAAGACCGGCAACGATCAGTGCGGCAACCGGCAGGCGCGCTGACATCATCGGATGCCCTTTTTTTTTATTCCGCAGCCGTCCGGAAAATTTGAGTGCTGAATAACCACCATCTCGCCCCCCTCCTGCCCCCACGCGCTTCTCTTTCGAAATAGATCTTCATAATCCCATCAGAGACCGTGGCCACCTCGTACCAGTGCTTGCGGACGTACATCTCCGGGCTGCCGTGGCGACACTTCCCCGTTTCCCGCCATGATCGCAAAATTGCCTTGACCGTGATGGTTCGATCCCGCCAAACGAACTTTCGAGGCAGCCCCGGCTCCCCTATTGCCATGCGGCAGGTGTCCGCCGATTCGGCTATAGGCTTGATGGGCTCGCTGATGAATCGCTCAACCATGGTCGGCATTCTACACAGCTTGAGGTAGGAGAATCAACCGCTGCGGCAGGCGTTGGCGTTGACAGCGTCGGGATATCCCGGACCGCTCGGAACCGTTGACAGTCGTCCTCTTGAACTCCACCTTGTTACTGGATTATAGAGATGGATTCAGATGCTGGAAGTCACCCACTATCCGCTTCCAAAATCAAGACCGTCGAATAATCCGGGGTGGTCTGGTTACCTCCTTTTCCAGGCCACCTCTTTAGTGCAATCTTGCCGAAAGAGAGTCGGGTGATGTGCGGACGCTTTGCCCGGTACAGCCTTTCACGTGAGCTTGAACGCTACTTCAACGCCCTGCCCCCGCCTTTCGAGATCCAACCCAGCTACAACGTCGCCCCCACGCAGGAAATTCCCGTCATCGTCCAACTCGAAGAGGCCCGGCACATCAAAAAGCGCCACTGGGGGTTGGTGCCGTTCTGGGCCAAGGAGATCTCGATCGGCTCCCGGATGATCAACGCGCGGGTGGAGACCTTATCCTCCAAGCCCGCCTTCAAGGCGGCCTTGAAGCATCGCCGCTGCCTGATCCCCGCGAATGGTTTTTACGAATGGAAGGGGAAGGCAGGGAACAAACAGCCCTTCTACATTTGCCGGCCCTCGGTTGAGCCGCTGGCCTTCGCCGGCCTGTACGAAACTTGGGAAGACAAGCAAGCCCCCCCGGATGCCGGCCCCTACAAGTCCTGCACGATCATCACCATGGAGGCCTGCGATTCGGTGAAAGAGATCCACCACCGTATGCCGCTGATCCTGAAACCGGAAGCTTTCGAGGAGTGGCTTGATCCCGGCAACAAGGAACTCGCCAAAATCGAGGAACTGCTGAAAACCTCCTACGTGAGGGACCTGAAGAGCCACCCCGTGTCCAAACTCGTCAACCGGGTGGAAAACAACGCCAGGGAATGCATGGAGCCGCTGAAAATAAACGGAGCTTAGCATTTAAGGATTGAAAACATGATCGTCGGCAGGATATGAGACCCCCCATGCGTTAATCTTCAATAGTGCGAGGGAGCAGATTATGCGAAGAACCGATCGCGAACTGAGGGACCCCGGGGAAATCCTATCCATTCTGAAGCAGGCAGATGCATGTCATCTCGCATTGGCGGACAACAATACGCCCTACCTCGTGACGATGAATTTTGGCATCCGGGAGAAGCCGCTGGCTTTGTATTTTCACTGCGCTCACGAGGGGCGGAAGATCAATATGCTTCGCCAAAACAACCGGGTCTGCTTTGCCGTCGATGTTGACCGCGAGTTCTTTGCCTCGGAAAGCGGAACCAGCTGCGGCTACAGCATGCGCTTCCGAAGCGTGGTCGGCACCGGGCCTATCGCTTTCGTGACCCATCCCGCCGAGAAATGGGAAGCCCTGTCGCTGATCACAAGCCACTACGCACCCGGCGCCCACCGTTTCACGGATGAGAACGTCGCGCGGACCATGGTGCTGAGGCTCGACGTGGAGGAGATCTCGGGGAAACAGCGCCCGTAGGATTGGAGGAAGACCCGGTCCAACACCAGACCAGAGGTCACCTCTGGCAACGCAAAGGAGGTTACGGATGGTCGATCGTGTAACCTTTAAAGGAAAACTCGAGGTTCTGGTCCCCCGAGCAAACAAAGCTCAATAAAGACAAAAATGAAGTCTGGATCACTCACCCGCCACGAGATGGTTTTAAGCCCGTCTTAAAGGAATTGTCAAAACACATAGAGATTCAGGGTTCGATCGATAATGCTCAGGAAGCTTCCATCGCGAGATTTTTCAACCGGACGGCCAAGTTGATTTTGGCTGTCGGATTTCTGCTTTTTTTATATTTGGTCATCGGTTGAGTCCCCATATGCGTTTTCCGACCGAAGCCGGCCTTCGATTCCGATCGATTCCAGCCACCGATTCCGAGGCAAAGCGGCCACCCTTTATTCGGATTTCACGGAGCTGAACGCAACGCAGGTTAACCCCCAAGCCTGAGACCTCACTTGATGGCAGCTAAGATTATGAAAGACCGCCTTGAAATAACACACCAATACATTTCCATCGCATTATGTCCGTGCGGAGATTGAGTCTGTCAATCTCCGCATAATATGCGGAGATTGTTCTTGCATTCTTACAGAAATGAAACGTATAATTCTCCGCATGAGGTGCAGAAATGGCGACCTATATTCATGAATTGAGGGAATGGCCGGACTTCCGCTGGGACGAGGCTTTGATTGCTTTTCAGCTTGCGCATGTTCGCCATCGGCAGGGCCGTCTGATCGGGCGCATGGAAGCGCTCGGATTCGACCTGCGCCGAGAGGCTGTCCTGGCAACTCTCACGGAAGATGTCCTGAAGTCCAGTGAGATCGAAGGCGAAACTCTGAATAAAGCTCAAGTGAGGTCCTCAATTGCGAGGAGGTTGGGCATGGACATCGGCACGCTGACTCCTGCCGATCGCCAGACAGAGGGTGTGGTTGAGATGATGCTCGATGCTACCCAGAGATACGCCGAACCTCTGAACACCGAGCGCCTTTTTGCATGGCACTCCGCATTGTTTCCCACTGGGCGCAGCGGCATGGTTAAAATCATCGTTGGGGCCTGGCGTGATGACCACTCGGGTCCGATGCGGGTGGTCTCGGGTCCCATTGGACGTGAGCGGGTACACTTCGAAGCTATGGCAGCGCCTCTCCTCGAAATGGAAATGCAGGCGTTTCTGAAGTGGTTCAATGCGGAGCCCCCTGTTGATCCTGTTCTAAAGGCGGCGCTGGCGCATTTGTGGTTTGTCACCATCCATCCATTCGATGACGGAAACGGACGCATTGCGCGAGCCATTGCAGACATGGCGCTCGCACGCTCGGAAAAAAGCGCGCAGCGCTTCTACAGCATGTCCGCACAAATTCGGCTGGAGCGAAATGCCTACTACGATATCCTGGAGTCCACGCAAAAGGGCGATCTGGATATCACCCCGTGGCTGGAATGGTTCCTCGGCTGCCTCGGCCGAGCGGTCGAGGGCGTGGAAGACGCACTCTCGGTAGTCCTGCGCAAGGCGCGCTTCTGGGAGGCAATCAGGGGGCAAACAATCAATGAGCGTCAGCGCAAAGTCATCAATCGGCTGCTCGAAGCCGACTTCGAGGGCAAGCTCACCTCTTCCAAATGGGCGAGACTCACGGGATCATCTGCCGACACTGCATTGCGGGACATCACCGATCTTGTCCAGCGCGGAATTCTCGTTCGCGATCCAAAGGGCGGACGCAGCACGAGTTACTCTCTAACGAAAGGCAGATTGAATAAACATCGTTGAAAGTTTACGATGCAACACTTTGCCCTAAGGAGCCACCCAACCGCCTGATCACCCCGCAACCAGCCAAGCAAAAAAGCCGTAACCCGTTTAGGTTACGGCTTTTCTATAAAAATGGTGCCGAAGGGGAGACTCGAACTCCCATGAGGGAACCCTCACTAGACCCTGAACCGCCGCCAGTTCTTAATTCTATTTCACTTCTTTTCATTGCAAACCCTTTACCATAGAGGCCCCGCTGTTTTTCGCTCAACTAAATTATATCCAGTGAAAAGCAGTAAAAGGGGGGGATGTTTTCTGTCATTTGTTGACCAAATGTTGACCAAGGCCGGCTTGCTCGTTGCCGGCGCCGGCCAGGTGCCGCCTTAGCTGTTCCACCGCTTGGAGCTTGTCGCCCTCGTCAACCGTGCTGTAGCGGTCGAACATCTCCCTGGTTGAGTGCCCCGTGATCGCCATGATTACGGGCTCTGGAACCCCTGCCCTTCTCATATTTGTGTTGAAGCAGTGCCGTAGATCATGGAATACAAAACCATCCTTGGCCTTGCGCCCGAACTGAATCTCCGCGTCCTTACAGGCCCGCTTGAGCCCCTCGCGGATGTCAACTACCGGAGAGCCGGCATACTGGAAGACGTGGAGGCCCTGGTCGCCGGTCTTAATCCGCGTAGGCAGTGCCAGGAATGTTTCGAGCAGCTCACGGCAGATCGGAACGGTGCGGGCCTCGCGGTCCTTTGTGTCGCCGGCCTCAAGCCGGATCACCCGCTTCTGCAAGTCCACCTTGTCCCAGGTCAAGCCCAGGATCTCGCCGCGCCTCATGCCTGTGTAGTAGGCAGTGGCCACGATAGCCCTCAGATGGAAACTGCGCGGGCTCTTCGAAAGCGCCACCATGAGCCGGCCGAACTCTTCGCCGCTCAAAATTCGTTTCCTTGCGTTCGCGTTTTTCTTTAACAGGTCCTTTACCCTGCGAAAAGGCTTGAGGGCATCGCCGGCCACCAGGTCATTATCGAAAGCCTTGGTCACCATCGCCTTGGCGGCTCCGATAATCTGATCCGTGTAGCTATCAGACAATCCCTCAGCCTTGAGACGTGTCTGCAAATTCTCGATGTCTGCCGGCCGGAGCTGGTTCGCCACCAGATCGCCGAATTCCGCCTTGAACCGCCCCAAGAGATTGTTACCAAGCGCATCGTAGTAGGCCGTGGCCTTGACTTTTTCAAGCCCAAGGTACCATTCCACGAGCTCGTTGAAGGTGATTTTTGTTTCCGGAAGGATGTCAAAGATTCGGTTTTCCCTCTTCTGCCCCCTGCGCTTTCCCTCAGCATCTCTCGCCGCTTCGATGGACGTGCCGACGAGCTCCCGCCGCTGCCGGCCGCCGGGAAGTCGGAACGTGATCCAGTATTTTACCCGCTGCCCGCGTTTCGCCTTGTCAAGATCCGCGCCACACGAGCAGCGTTTTTTCTGCGTCGACCTTTTCTTGTGGCACTGTGGGCATTCCGCCAAAATTGCCATATTCACCCCCCCCCAATTTTTAAGGCCGGTCCATTTTCGAGCGCCCTAATTCAATCGCCCTGGCCCAGGAGTGTCAACCGGCAAAGGAGCGCAATCGTCGCAAAGGGTTTCTTTTCCGGCCAGCAGGGCCACCAGGAAAAGGCCCAGGTCTTCGAGCGTCGCGGCCGTGGCTTCGGTGATATCATCGGCCAGACCCAGGCAAACCATTTCGGCCGGCGCCGGCAGCTCGTCATGACCGACGACGACGTCGTGGTGCTCACGGTGACCCAGGCAAACCATTTCGGCCGGCGCTGGCAGCTCGTCATGACCGACGACGACGTCGTGGTGCTCACGGTGACCCAGGCAAACCATTTCGGCGAGCGCCGGCAGCTCGGCCGCGGTCAACTCGGTACCGTGCGCATCGTTCAAGACAACAACCATGCCCGGAAGCAGATCCGCCCCGCACTTGTCGCAAAGGATCCTGATCGCGCCCATGTAGACCCTCCTTCGGTCATCTCACCCCGGCCACAAGAATCAAGATAAAGAAATCGGTATCGGCGTTCAGGAGCCCCGCCTGGTCGCACAATTCGAGAAACCAGAGCTTAAACATTGTCCCTCCGTACCGTTTGTAAGGTGTTGTTATTTTAGCTGTGTTTGATTTTTTCACGACATTTGTCGAGTTTTGGTTGACCAGGGCCGGCCGGAGCCGGCCCCGGTTTTATTATTCCTTACGACAGATTTTCCTTGCACTCTCACGGTAGTTAGAAATACCGCCCATGTGAAAGGTCATTGCAAATAGCAGTTCCTCAAGTTCATCGACGATTGCCAAAGCTGAATGAAGCACTGCTTCCCTGTGTTCTTTATCGAGGTTGAAACGAGGTTGCGTTGCTGTCTCGATCAGCTTCCGCAGCGGCTCAGTGCCTTCACAGATTAGGTTTCCTATCGGCCAATGACCGTCATCATATGGTTCAAGATCACTAAGACTCATGGCTGCACCTCCCCCTTCTTGTTGCCCTGGCAGATTTTGGGGTCCATCGGCAATGTTTTGCCGATATCGTAAACTTCACCTGTAATCCCCTCTGCATCTTCTTTAATTTTTAGGACCCAGTGTTTTGCAATCTCGAATATCAGGTCTTTCCGATCATGATCGTCCATCTCGGATAAAGATGAAAGCAACTCGATCAAAGCCTTGATATCCAGCGTAAGGGCTTCGAGTTGGCTTCCAATTCCAAAAAAAGTATCCCTGTGAATCATATCCGCCTCCCTAACCCTACAGGTAGAAGTGGACGTTAGACCGCTCAAGCTCGCGCCGCAGCGATCGCCATTGACGCCCGCGCCTGGTGATCAGCAACCGCGCCGCCACCAGGGCCACCACACCGGACCCCAGAAGGCTCAAGCCGGTGATGGCGCCGTGCCACCAGACATCAAAGATTGGAAACAGGAGAAGCAGAAGCAGGGAAACGGTGATGATGGGGATGTTGTGCATGGGGCACCTCCCAAACAGAAACGCCGCCAAGGTTGACCTACGGGCCAATAACCCGCCGGGCCCTTACGGGTACCCGCAACCTTGACGGCGCTCGATTTTAGAAGGCTATGAAAAAAATAAAATCGGACCATGACGGCGGTCCCTCCGTATTGGGTTTTAGGTACCTCCATCATACCAAATCAGGAAAAGGAGTCAAGTGGATTCAAACCGACTTCACCAGAGGCCCCAGGTTCGACGATCTCCCCTTCCCGCACGCAATCCCCTGCATCGTTTTCGGCCCTCACGGCCACCGCCGCGCCGGCCGCGTCATCGCCACGATTTCGCAATTGAAGGTAGGCCGAATATAGCCCTGGATGAAAAATGGCGGCCAGCAGTAGCCGGGCGCCGTCCAAGTCGTGCCAAAGGGAAAGGCGCCGCTCGAAATCCGCCGGCGCCGATTTCCGCCACCGGCAACGAGCGCAATCGAATTGCCGGTCCCGCCGCGCAGTCAGCGCCAGGCACTTTCCGTAGCGTGGGCAGAGCGTGTTCCGCACACCAGGCCCCCCATAGACCGCAACGGCTAAATCCGCTCCCCGCGCATCTTGCGCCGGAAATTCTCGCGGATGTTGTCGAGAGCGTTTTTCCGCTCGCTCGCCCAGAACGGGGCGATGATCGGCCGAGCCGGGGTGCTGAGGGTCCCGGCCGATCTGCGAAGAAAGAAAAACCGGGCGCGGGAATAACCCTGGCGCTTTGCGCCGAGCATCCTGGACCCTTCGCGGGCAAGGCGCGCTCCCACCGTCTCAGTTCCCTCGCCACCCCAAACCGAGCCCCGGCGCATAATTTCCCCGAGGCGCTGAACGGTGAAGCCAGCCTGATGCTTCGCGGCGATATTGACCCAGCTCTTGCTAAGGAGCTCGCTTTCCCTGCGGCCAGGCTCGCGCAGCTGGAGCCGGCTTGTGGGGCCGACAAAGCCAACGCGCATCGATATCGGCGAATTCTGGTCGACCTGGTAGCGGACCCCATTAGCCAGAGCTTCGAGAGGCCTGTTTCGTCCTCTGTGCAATCGCTGCCGGGCGATAAAGGAGAGTGGGGCGAATCGACGGCCTCCGGGCGCACCGGCTCGGATTTGCTTTTTCAGCAACTTCATCAGCCGGTAACCCTCGACCCGTATGGCGGCATTGAGTTGCTTTTCGCAACCCTCCCTGTATCCGTCGACGGCCTTGTAGATGTCGGTCAAGCTGTTTGTCTTGATCTCGATGGAAATCATGATGCTGTCACCTCCGCAGCTTCGCTTTTGATAGGATACGGCCGGGCATGCGGACAGACTGTTTGTATGGTTCTGCCCGGCCGTTTAACCGGCGCCCATTGTACGCCGGCCCTTCGGAAACCCGGCCTATTCCGGGTCCCGAAATCTTTTGGTGCCGGTCCGCCGACCGCATCCCGGCAAACCGGCACCCACTAACCAAGCCCCGGCCGAGATCAAGGCTCACCCTGCCCGCAGGGCGGCCGGGATGATAGGTCCCTGCCTTCCCTCAAGGTGCGCCGGCAGGAGAGAGGGGAGCTGGCGGCCCCTCGCGCGGCACCGGCACACCGACAACAGCCGCGCCTTTCCCGCGACGGCACCCCTCTACCGGCGCAAGTCGTATGCGACCTTGATCCGACCATGGCATTCATCATCCTCGGAAAATTGAGCCACCCAGGCCGCGTAGAGCTCCGGAAAGCCTTTCATGACCATCTGCCCGGCCTCGCCGATCGAATGCCCCTTTTTGGTGAAATGGGCGATAGCCTCCCCGAAGCTCTTGGGCTGCGCACCAGGCGGAAGGCCGCCTTTCACGCCGGCCAGCTCCTGCACAGCGTAATCAAAAACGCTGAACCGCTCCGCTGTGATATGCGCCTCGTTGTTGTGCGCAAGGGCGACAACGGACGTGCAGTGATCCGCTCCCCACGGAACGATGGACACCTCGCCGACATGGGCTTTGCGACAGATCGCAGCCGGGCCGGTTATCAGCTTTCCATTGACCGTGGCCTCCGCGTCCTTCTCCACCTGCTCCATCGACAACGGAGTGAAGCCCACGCTCGCCTGAAATTTGAGCCCCTCGGCGATCAGCTTTTGGACTTCGGCTGCGTCCGGAGTGGAGTCCGAAAAAGTGCCCTTCACCCAAAAACGGTGCGTCGGGTCGATTTCGCCGACGCCGAAGCCCACAACCCGGTCATGCTCATGTTGACGGAGCACGGGAATTTGCTGCTTGAATTCAAGCCCCGATGAATCCAAAAAAAGGGTACCCATCCAGGATTTGACCGCAGCGCCCGAGTACCCGAGAATCGAAAAACCCTTTGCTTTTTTGGTGCTCATTTCTGAAAACTCCTTCCTATGCCTGGTTTTGACGAAGCCTCCAAGCCGCCATGTTGCGGCGCTGCCGGTCGGCGTCGGTAATGCCGGCGTCTCGCTCGGCTTGTTGGAGTGCGCGCTTATAGATACGCTCTACGAGCGGGCTATTTGTGGATACGGTGCCCGACTGCGCTTCTAGCAGGCGCAGCTCGCCACCCTCCGCCTGAAGGTCGGGAAGAGGCCCGTTCGTTGCGAGATAGGACGCGGCCGCCTTTTTGCCGGCCGCCACCAGGGCCGCCGCAGGGTCTTCGAAAATCCCGCCGGAAAGCACTGAGGGGACCCCGATCGCGGCCCTGATCCGCGCCACCCATTCCCCCCGGCCGGCGCAGGCGAAATACAGCGCCGCGAGCTCGAAGAACATCGCCGCCCGGTTTTCGATCTCGGATTTCAGCCGGTCGTGCTCGGCTCGTTTTTCGGGCAACTCCGCAACGCGCCGCCCGGCCTCCTTGACGGCCGCCGCTTCAAGCGCCTCCTGAGCGGCGCCGGCCGCGCCGCGGGCGAGCTCCATCGATCGGGCATTTTCAGTCAACAACTTGTCGATCGCGGCCAGGTCGGCCTGGTCGTCTTCCGCCTCGAACCGCTTGGCCATGAGCTCGCGGCGCTCGCGGTCGAGCTTTTCAATTTCAAGCTGCCCTGCAACCTTCGCAGCCGCAAGTCGCGCAACGTCGTCTTTTCCCTTTTTGCCGAGTCCGAACATTTGGCTTTTCTCCTTTTTTCGGTTTTGGAATTTCTCCTTGTTGGCCGCAGCCCTCCGGCTGTGCTACCGGCGCCGGAATCATCGCGCAAGAGCATGGCAGCAGCGGCAGGTACGCGCATACGGGCCTTGAAGCTGGTACTCTCCCGGTCATGGCCGTTTCCTCAAACCCACGGGACGAAGCTGAGCAGCAGCGCCGCGCCGGCGTGGCCATCCTCGCCGGGGACCATGCAGAGCGCCCGGGCCAGGTCCCCCGGCTCCGCCTTCACCCCCACGCCATCGGGACCGGCCTTGACCGGATCGCCGGCCTTGACCCCGTGCATGAAAAGCCGCGTCGATCCGTCCACCCTCACGGCCGCCGTTTCGCCGGCCTTGTACTCGTTCTGGGCAACGCCGACCGGAAAGCGTTTACCGCTGACGCCGCCGACCGCCGCGCCGGGCAGAAGCTCAACAAACCGGAAGCGATCGATTTTACTTTCCGCGCTGAATTGAAGATCGAGACCTTTGCACATAACTTTCGTTTCAACCCCCTTGGTTGGCTTGATTTGGTTAGGTCTTGGGTCTGGTAATGATCGGATTCTACCAAGTTCAAACCACTATGCCGAATACGCCAGAGACAAGAGAGACGCAGGAGACAGTTTTTTTTATTCGCGGTCCGCATCCGGATCCGCCAGGCTCATGGCGAGCACCTGGCGCTCAAGGTATGCGTGCACGGAATCCTCGCGGACGCGAATCGCCCGCTGGCTGCCGTTGCGTCCAAGCTGCGCCGCGACAAAGTGGCCCTCTGCGACCAAGCGATAGGCGTGCGAGCGGCTGATCCCCAGGGTTGTGGCCACCCAGAGAACCGGGCGCCATTTGGCTTTGACCGCTTGCTCATCCATCACTTATCCCTTTCTCGCAGCTCTTTTTCAAAATCCGCCACATACCCCGCCAAGAGCTCGTCAACAAAGCCATTCCAGCTCGACACGACATCCGGCGTCCTCAGCGGATCACCGCCCACCAGGTTTATAATTTTGTCCACGGTCACCGGGAGCCAGTTTTCGAGAGAGTTGCGGAAAAATAGCGCCCGCCTGGCCAGTGCCCGCTCGACAACATCACGGGGAATCAGGTTTCCGCGCTCGAACTCCAACTGAAGCTGCGCCCTCTCGACATCTGTTTCGAGTTTTCTTTTCCTTGCCGTCAGGAGCTCCGCAGCAGCGCCCCTTGGCAACCGGGCCGCCGAAGCAGCGTTCACGGGGGCGCCGCTGATCGGCCGGAGATACTCAGCGCCGTAGGCGTCGAGCTCGTCCTGTGTCCAAGGCTTGTTTTTGACTTTTCCCTGGCTGACGTGCCGGTAAAGCGTTTTCTCGCTGATTTGCCAGCTTCGGCCCTCAAGATACCGAACGGCATCCGCCACGTTTTTGAATTGAAACTCTGTCTCATTCATCTGTCTCACCGTGTCTCATTTCTATGTCTCAGACAATCTCAAGTTTCACAGGTCCAGATCGATCGAGGCCTACGCAACCGCAGTTTGAAGGGTCCTGGAAGGACCCGTAAACCCTCGCCCAGCTTGCGCCCGCATCAATCCTCACCCCAGTGAAGGCTGTCAAACCAAGCCACGATTTTCATGATCCGCCGCGCCGTCAGTAGTCGCAGCTCACACCTTCTGCCTTCCATCACGCGTACCAAGTTTGAGATCCATTCCCGATCCACGTCGCTGAGGTCTGCCAGGCTCTTCGCGGTGCTGTTCCGGTTGCGGATGGACTCAGCCTCGATGAGGTTCTTCTCGATGAATCCTTCGAGGTCACTTGGCTTCTTTATCCGCTTCATTCCCTCCGCCCTCCGCATCGAGTTGTTGAACACGCAGTATGACTTCCTGAAAATCAACCCCTTTTAGTGTGCAGTATTGCCTGAATGCTTCTTCGCCCTTGTCAAGAAGCCTCAGCCTTAAAAATCTTACTGTTTTTCTGTCCGACAGGTTGATAGGCCCTCTCGGCTGGCCCGGCGGCAGTCCTTGGTGGTCGGCTGGCAAATCGCCAGGGGGGTCTTTTCGATCCCCCCCTGGCGCGGGATTTTCTTTTAATTCTTTTAATTCTTTTAATTCTTGTTTGGGTACGTCGCTGTGTTGGCGCTGTGTTGTCTTGGTGGCGTTTAGTGTGTCGTTTGCGGTTTCATTGGATTGGTAAACATCATAATTCAAGACTGTTGCAATACTATAACGGTGTGTACTTTGGACTGATAAAAAACCGATTTTAACAAGCGCTTTTAGCCTAAGTCTTGTTAAATCTCCATTCACGCGGAGGAAGGTTGATAATTTTCTTATACTAAAAATGTGCTGCCCTCGTCTTACCTTTATAATTCCAGTGTTTGGGAAAAAGACTTCACCATCCTTGTGGTTTGCGAAGTCGATGAAATAGTCCATGAACATCCATAAAATCGGATCGTGGTGATACCCCTTATCCCATCGCTTCCGCCAGCGTTTTGTCCAGCCCCGATGCATGATCCCGGCCTGTTACCCCAGCTCAGCCAGGTAGCGAGCTGCATCATGGACCCGGACAAGCCACTTCCCGCGCAGCCTAACCAGCGGAAACTCAGGCTCTCGGCCCTCGTGCTTTGCTTTCGAAAGCTCGTTGTAAATCGTTCCGGGGGCCATGTTAGAGGCTTTCGAGAATTCTTTTATTTTAAGGAACACCTGCCCGGGATAGGCCCGTTCCAGCGTCGCCAGGATCTCTTGATATCGCTCTTCCATGACCACCTCAGCAAATACGCTTGAGCTCTTCGTCCTTTGTCTGGAGTGCTTTCGCCCATGCGGCTCTTTGGCTCTCTGGGATTTCCCGACGCCCGTTAACAATCCGGCTTACCAACGTTTCGTCTGCCTTGATGAATGAAGCGAAATCGGCTTGAGTACCAAACAGCTCGATGATTCGTGCCCTGAGGCTATTCCTTTTCATGTTCGCACCCATCTCGTTTTAAATTTATAATCTAAGCTCATAGATTATAACGAGCAAAAAAAATCTGATTACTTCGTCCAGGCTCCATCATCGGCCATTCTAACCAGTTGGCCGAACAACCAAAAGCCCATAATTACATCGAGGTTGAAGACAATGAGCGCCGGCGATAAAAAGGTAAAATCTGAGAGTCGTTCAGTTTGATCACTGGATGTTATGTTAAAACCATTCCCCCCCCTGGCCTCCCGCCTTGTCATGATCTTCCCATGTATCGGATCATCCATAACAAACCTGTGACAGTGCCGCGCCTTGTTGTCTGGCATGGTAAAAACCAGGAGCTCTGTATATTCAGATTTTTCCTTGCGATCTAAATACCGCTGCGGGTCAAGTCGCCTGCGATCTCCCGCTTCCACAATGCTCTTAAGCATCATGACTATTTTTGCCTGAGGCATGCCCAGGTTCATAAGCTGCTTGATAATAATCGCCTCGACATAATTGGTGGCCGAGAATACCCGCTGATGTCCGGTCCCCTTCCCCTCATCGATCTCCGGCGTGATGGCTCCAGCCTTACAGTAGTTGTGCAAGGTATTTAATCGAAGGCTCAGTGAGCTTTCAATTTGCTTTGAGGTGAATCTCATATCTTTTGGTTTTGTCGGTCCCACTGATGTGCCCCCCAATTGTCTATAGTCTTAGATTATAAATTATCATGCCTTGATGTCAACAATTATTTTTCTGTCTAACCAGAAAAAAACAGGTTTGGCATGCTACCCGAAGAAAATGGGTGAAGGGGCTTGTTCAAGTGTTGACCAAACGTTGACCAAGAACGAAAAAAGGCCCTTCCGAAGAAGAGCCTTTTTTCTGTAACATACTGATTTAATTATGGTGCCGAAGGGGAGACTCGAACTCCCATGAGGGAACCCTCACTAGACCCTGAACCTAGCGCGTCTACCAGTTCCGCCACTTCGGCACAAAACAATTGATTTACCGACTGACCTGGTTTAATTATTAAGTTTTGCGGGGCATGTCAAGGACATTGTTGGAGTCGGGAAACATTCGGAATGCAGATTATTCACAACATCGACGAGATCACGGCGCCGTTTAATAACGGCGTCATCACCATCGGCAACTTCGACGGGGTCCACATCGGGCACCAGGCGCTCTTCTACGAAGTCATCGAAAGGGCCCACGTGCTCGACGGGACCTCGATCGCCATGACCTTCGAGCCGCACCCGCTCCGGGTGCTCAAGAAGAACCACACCCCGCCCCTGATCACCCTGCTGGAGCAGAAGGTGGAGTTGATCGAGCGCTCCGGGGTGGACGTGCTGATCTGCGTGCCGTTCACGCTGGAGTTTGCCTCCGTCACGGCGGTTTCGTTCGTCGAAGACCTGCTGGTACGGAAAATCGGCGTGAAAGCGATCGTGCTGGGCGAGGATTACGCCTTCGGCAGAAACCGGGAGGGCGACATCGAGCTGCTGAACACGCTCGCCCCGCGGCTGGGGTTTGAAGTGATCGTGACCAGCCTGATCCGCTCGGTCAAGGGCATCTCCGAACGCATCAGCAGCACCGCCATCCGCCAGCTTGTCCTGGCCGGGGACATGCAGCAGGCCTGCAAGATGCTCGGCCGCCATTTTCAGCTGCGGGGGGTCGTGGTGGCCGGACGCGACCGCGGGGGCAAGCTCCTCGGGTTTCCGACGGCCAACCTCAAGATCGAAGAGGAACTCTGCCCCAAGACCGGCATTTACGCCGTCACCGTGGAAACCCACCATGGCCTGCATCTCGGGGTTGCCAACATCGGCTACAGCCCGACCTTCGACGACCGCCAGTTCACCGTCGAAGTCCACATCCTGGATTTCAACGAGGCTATTTACGGCGAGAAGATCCGGGTGAATTTCGTCAAGCGCCTGCGCGGAGAGATCAAGTTCGCCGGCCTCGACGCACTCAAACAGCAGATCGCCAAGGACATCGAAACCGCCCGCGGGATCCTCATGGTGGGCAGCCTCGCCGGCCGGCCATGAGCCTGGCGACGGCACGCTCTCGACCCTTTGGCCATTCGTGGTTATAGTGGCAGCATGTCTCAATTGCGAATCCTTACATACCCGGACACGTTCCTGCTGAAGCCGACCGAGCCGCTGAAAAACATCGACGGCCAGGTCCAGCAGATGATCGATTCCATGGCGGAAACAATGTACGCCGCGCCGGGCGTCGGCCTGGCGTCGATCCAGGTGGGCTGGGACAAAAGCCTCCTCGTCTACGACATCTCCCCCCGCGACGACCGCCGGGAGCTGCACGTGCTGATCAACCCGCGGATCATTTCCAGCGACGGGGAAATCATCTCCGAAAACGAAGGCTGCCTGAGCGTGCCGGACTACCGGGCCGACGTCAAGCGCGCCGAGCGCATCCTGGTGGAAGGGGTCGACAGGGAGGGCAACCCCGTCCGGCTGGAAGCCGACGGGCTGCACGGCATCGTGCTGCAGCACGAAATCGACCACCTGACCGGCAGGCTCTTCATCGACCGGATCAGCTCGCTGAAACGGGAACTCTACAAGCGCCGGGTCAAAAAAGCGCTGCGCGAAAGTGAACATGCCGTATAAAATCGTCTTCATGGGAACGCCGGACTTTGCCGTGCCCGCCCTGCAGGCCGCGCACGCCGCCGGCCACGAGATCTCTCTGGTGGTGACCCAGCCCGACCGGCCCCGGGGCCGCGGTCGCAAGGTCGAGCCGCCGCCGGTAAAAAAAGCCGCCTTGACGCTCGGCCTGCCGGTGACCCAGCCCCAATCCCTGCGCGCCGAGACGGACCAGCAGGTGCTCCAGGCGACGGATGCCGATTTTTTCATCGTCGTGGCCTTCGGGCACCTCCTGCGCGAGTCCGTGCTGAAAATGCCCAAGACAGGATGCATCAACGTGCACGCCTCGCTGCTTCCCAAGTACCGGGGCCCGGCCCCCATCCAATGGGCGGTGATCAACGGCGACCGGGAAACCGGCGTCACGACCATGCTCATCGACAAGGGGCTCGACACCGGCGACATGCTCATGACCGCAAGGGAGCCGATCGGGCCGGCGGACACCGGCGGAAGCATCCATGACCGTCTGGCGCTGCGCGGGGCGGAACTGCTGGTGCAGACGCTGGCGGCTTATGCCGACGGGACGGTCCGGCGCACGCCCCAGGACCATTCCGCCGCGACCTACGCCCCTTTGCTGAAAAAAAACGACGGCCTGATCGACTGGAAAAAGCCGGCCTCCCGGATCGAGCCTTTCATTCGCGGCATGTCCCCCTGGCCGGGGGCTTTCACGTTCTGGAAAAACACGCGCCTGAAGATCTTCCGCTCGGAAATCGACCCCGCCGCGGGAAACGGGTTGCCGGGAACCGTTCTGGACGGTCGGCCGGGCCGGCTGACCGTGGCGACCGGCGAGGGGGCGCTCTCCATCCTGGAGCTCCAGAGCGCGTCCGGCAGCCGCCTGCCGGCTTCGGAGTTTCTGAGGGGGTTCCGGATCACCCCCGGAGAGATCCTCGCCTGAAACCGCACGACCCGGCATGGGGACGGAACCCCCCGGCGCAACCACCAACGACCGGCCTGCCATGACATCCCGACGGCCCTCAAACAGGCCTTCCGCATCGGCCCCGCGCACTTCGGACCCCCGCTACCAGGCCGTCCATATATTAGTCGAGCTCGAGCGCGGCCGCCGGACCCTGGACCTTCTCCTGGAAGACATGGAAGCCTCGGGCGATTTGCGCGACCGCCGCGACCGCGACCTGTTGAACGCGATCCTCTTCGGGGTGCTGCGCTGGCGCGGGCGCCTGGATTACATCATCGCCCGCTTCTCCAAAACGCCGCTTTCCAAAATCGACCTCCCCATCCTGAACATCCTGCGGGTGGGTATTTTCCAGGTTGCCTTCCTGACGCGCATCCCGCCCTCCGCCGCCGTTCACACGTCGGTCGAGATGGCCAAGTCCATGGGCGCCCCCTGGATCGGCGCCTTCGTCAACGCCGTCCTGCGCCGGGCCGCGGCCGAACACGGCGCGGTCCGGTTTCCCGATCCTCAGAAGGAGCCCGTTCAGGCGCTGGCCGCCGCCTGGGCGTTCCCGGAGTGGCTGACCGAACGCTGGGTGGGGCGCTTCGGCGCAGCGCCGGCCGCCGAGCTCTGCGAAAGCCTCACTTCCATCCCGCCGCTTTCCCTGCGCGCGAACACGCTCAAAACGGATCGCGCCGGTCTCATGGCGGCGCTTAAGGCCGAAGCGACAGCCGTGGCGGATTGCACCCTGGCCCCCGACGGGATCCGCGTGGAGGGCCTGCAGACACGGATGACGGCCCTTGAGAGTTTCCGGCAGGGTTGGTTTCAGGTCCAGGACGAAGCCGCGCAGCTGGTCAGCCTGCTGCTTGCACCCCGGCCGGGGCAAACCGTGCTGGACGCCTGCGCGGGCCGCGGCGGGAAGACCGGTCACATCGCCCAGCTTATGGGCAACCGGGGCCGGCTGGTGGCGCTCGACCGCAGCGGGGCGCGCCTGGCGGCGCTCAGGGAGGAGATGCAACGCCTGGGGGTATCGATCGTCGCCTGCATCGAGGCGGATCTTTTAAGCGACGCTGCCGCAGAGGCGCCGGCCCGCTTCGACCGGGTCCTGCTCGACGCCCCCTGCTCCGGCCTGGGCACCTTGCGCCGAAACCCGGACATCAAGTGGACCGAGGATCGCAAAAACCTCCAGCGCTACCACCGGACCCAGCTCGCCCTGCTCGAGCGCGCCGCCGGGCGCGTGGCGCCGGCCGGGGTGCTCGTCTATTCGGTCTGTTCGCCCGAGCCGGAGGAAACCGCGGACGTCGTCCGGAAGTTTCTGGCCCAAAACCCCCGATTCCAGGCCGATCACGAGGCCGACGATATCCCGGAGACCCTCCGGCCGCTCCTGGACAAGCAGGGCTTCTTGCAAACCTATCCGCACCTGCGTTATATGGATGGCTTCTTCGCGGCACGCTTGAAATTCAACGCATAAGCTTTTAATCTTGGTTCAAGATGCTTATTTTTCAACCTTGCCGTCTGCCTCCACGTGATGGACGCGTCATCTTGTCATTGATTGCCGCAGCGATCCGCGGGCACGAATTCGGAAACAGCGGTTGACTGCCTGAAAAAAGGGGGACCATGAAGCTAATTGCGCCATCGATTCTCTCCGCCGACTTCTCCCGGCTCGGAGACGAGATCCGGGCCGTGGAAGCGGCCGGGGCGGACTGGATTCACGCCGACGTCATGGATGGCCATTTCGTGCCGAACATCAGCTTCGGCCCGATGGTGGTCCAGGCGGTCCGGCGCGCGACCCGGCTGCCGATCGACGTTCACCTGATGATCTCCGACCCCGACCC
>CAZLSV010000071.1:0-2920 GCA_964562235.1 uncultured Desulfatibacillum sp. | reverse complement strand
GTTCATCCCCGATTTCGCCAAGGCGGGGGCCACCTACATTTCGGTCCATGTCGAGACCTGCATCCACTTGAACCGCACGATCCAGCTCATCCGGAGTGCCGGCGCGCGGCCGGGGGTCGTCTTGAACCCGGCCACCCCGGTGGAATCCCTCGCCTGGGTCATCGAAGACGTGGACCTGGTCCTGGTCATGAGCGTCAACCCCGGCTTCGGCGGCCAGGCGTTCATCCCCAACAGCCTGGGCAAAATCAGGGCCCTGCGGGAGATGATAGACGAAAAAGGGCTGAAGGCCCTTATCCAGATCGACGGCGGGGTGAGCGACAAAACCATCGCCGCCATCGCCGCCGCCGGCGCGGAGGTGTTCGTGGCCGGCTCGGCCATATTCGGCAGCAAGGACTACAGCGCCGCCATCCGCGGCCTGCGGGAAAAAATGAATTCGTGAGGAGACCATCATGAGCGCCTCCGCGACATCGCCGCCCCGCGTGCTCGTCATCCACGGCCCCAACCTCAACCGGCTGGGCTCCCGGGAGCCCCACATCTACGGGCGCCTGACGCTGGAGGAGATCAACGCCTCCCTGACGGCACTCGGTCTTCGGCTGGGGGTCTCGGTGGAGGCCTTCCAGTCGAACCACGAGGGCGCCCTCGTCGACCGGATCCAGCAGGCGGCCGGGGTCTGCGCCGGGCTCATCATCAACGCCGCCGCCTACACCCACACCTCGGTCGCCATCCGGGACGCTCTGGCCATGCTGGAGATCCCGGTGATCGAGGTGCATCTTTCAAACATCCACAAGCGCGAGGCCTTCCGCCACACCTCCCTGATGGCAGCGGTCGTCACCGGGCAGATCGTGGGGCTGGGGGCGGCCGGCTACCACTTGGCGCTGCGGGCCCTGGCGGAGATGATCCCGGCCCCCGTGGCCGTGGCCTGACGCGCCGTTGAAAGCTTGCGAACGTGAACCGAGCCCTCTCATTTTTCAGAATCGGCATGACGCGGATCGGCCTGGCGTTGTTCCTTGCGGCCGGCGTGTGGCACGCCGGCTGGGCGGCGGAGGAGATGAGCGACGCGGAAAGACTGTCTAAAACGAACGCGATGTACCAGGGGTACAAGAGGGATTTCCCGGGCGTGCCGGAGATCGAACCGGCCGAGGCGATGCACCTGCTGCAGGAGGGCAAGGCGCTTTTCATCGACGTGCGCGAGGAGAAGGAGCAGCAGGTCTCCATGCTGCCCGGCGCCGTGACCGAAAAGGAGTTTCTGAAAGACCCCGGCCGATATCGGGACCGCATCCTCATCGGCTACTGCACCATCAGTTACCGCAGCGGAAAGTTGGTCGAAAAGCTCCAGGCCCGGGGCATCGCCCTTTTAAATCTGAAAGGCGGCCTGCTGGGCTGGGTGCATGCCGGCGGCAAGGTCTACGACCGCAGCGGCGAGACCAAGCGCATCCACGTCTACGGCAAAAAATGGGACCTGGGGCCGAAGGGTTACGAGGCGGTGTGGTGATTGGGTGATTGGGTGTCTGGGTGTTTGGGTGTTTTCAAAAGACTTAAATATCCAAACACCTATACACCGCTGCCGTAATATTTGCGGTAATACCATCCATCCTTGGCCTGACCGAGACGACGTCCCAGCAAATACCGGAAAAAAAGCCCCACCACCATCCAGACATTCTTCCGGAACGCCCCGTCCTGCCAGCGCCGGCCGGAAACGGCGACCCCGCGCTTCAGGAAAACCGGCCGCCCCAGGCGTTTCAACCGCAGGGAGAGCTCCACGTCCTCCATCAGCATCAATTCGGGAAACCCTCCCATTGCCCCCAGGGCCGACGCCCGGACGAACTGGGCCTGATCGCCGAAGGCGATGCCGGTGCAGAATGCCTTCAGGTTGTTGAGCGCCGCGATGAGCCGCCGTTTCCGGCTGGCCTCGGCAAATGCCATCCCGAAACACCCGCCCGGTGCGCTGCGGTCCGCCGTCAGGGCGCGGATGATCCGCCCCGGGGCGTCCCGGTGCAGGACGGCATCGGCGTGCAGGATGAGCAGCACGTCGCCCGTGGCGGTTTCAGAGGCGGCGCGAACCTGCCCCCCCCTGCCCGCCTGCGCCCGGATCACCCGTGCCCCCATGGCCCGCGCCGCTTCCGGCGTGCCGTCGATCGAACCGCCGTCGGCCACGATCACCTCGATGATCGGCGGCAGCCCTTGCAAGGCCCCCAGGCAGCCGGTGATGTTGCCGGCTTCGTTCAGGGTCGGAATGATCACGGAAATCGTCTCGGGCGGGGAGAACGGGCCTTCGCCCTGAAACTGGCGGCGGCGAAAAACACCCCAAACCAATAAAACATACAATGGAATGTATTCCAGGATCTTAAGCCATAAGACCTCTCTGAAAACATTAGTTCTGAACTCATGGCCCAGGACCGGAAAGGTGAAGAGAACCGCCGCCTGAAGGTAGATCCAGGCCCGGGAGGGAAAAAAACAGATGAAAGGCGCGATCAACAGAAGATACCACGGGTGCAGCGTTGGCAGCAGAAGCAGCAGCCAGCCGGCGGCCAGATAGATGCCCCGCAGGGGATCGTCCTCGACAAGCCAGATCCAGGAGAGCGCGAGGAGAAAGATCGCTGCCGCGGCCGCCAGGGCGCCATCCCCGAAGGCTGCGCGCAGCACCTCCATTAGACCGTCGTTGTAGTGCATGTGCGTCCCGAATTCACCGAATGTGCCGAACAGGCGCGCACCGGCGGACAGGTAGGCGAGGAATAGGGTCATCGGCAGCAGCAGGATGAAAAACTGTCTGGAGGCGGCCTGCCTCACCCGGAAGAACGGGGCTGCCGCGACGGCCAGGTATTTGCTCATGACGGCAACTCCCAGGCTCAAAGCAGCCCCGGAATACCTGCGCGTGAGGAGCAGGAAGCAGCCGAGCAAAAGGAAGAACACCTGCAGCGAG
>CAZLSV010000070.1:24094-26546 GCA_964562235.1 uncultured Desulfatibacillum sp. | reverse complement strand
TCGACACATGGCGCTTCTGGATCATCCACCTGTGGGTGGAAGGGTTTTTCGAGTTGTTCGTGACGGTGCTGGTCGCGGTCACCTTCTACCAACTGGGTGTCGTCCGGCGCAAAAACGTGGTGCGGGTCATCTACATGGACGCCATCCTATTTCTGTCCGGCGGCATCATCGGCACGGCGCACCACTGGTACTGGACGGGGCAGGCCAACTTCACAATGGCCCTGGCGGCCATGTTTTCGGCGCTCGAGGTGGTCCCGCTCACGCTTTTAACACTGGACGCCTGGGACTTTATCAAGTTGACCGGAACCAAGGGAACGAGCAGTCAGCCTCCAAAAAGCATCCCGCACAAATGGGCGTTTTATTTTCTCATGGCCGTCGGTTTCTGGAATTTTGTGGGTGCGGGCATCTTCGGGTTCCTGATCAACATGCCGGTGGTCAGCTACTTTGAAGCGGGTACCATATTGACCCTGAACCACGGCCATGCCGCCTTGTTGGGCGCTTTCGGCATGCTGGCCATGGCGCTCGCGGTGCTGGGCCTGCGCCACGTGCTTACGGATGAGCAGTGGGTGGTGCCGGAAAAGTTTATCAAGGTCTCTTTCTGGGGCCTGAACGTCGGCCTGGGCCTGATGGTGGTCACCAACCTGTTCCCGGTGGGAATTCTGCAGATCTGGGATGTCTTAGAAAACGGTTACTGGCATGCCCGGAGCCTCGAATTCATCGGGCAGGACCGGATTCGGCTGCTGGAATGGGCCAGCATGCCGTCGCACGTGATCTTGATTGTCCTGGGTGTGGTACCGATGGTGATCGCTTCCGGGCTCACCTATCTGAAGATAAGGAAGGCTTGATAAAGTCGAGGCGCCGAACTTTGAAATTGGGACATGCGTGACGTCCGGTGGAATTGAGACACCTCCACCGGACGGTTATTTCAAATCGTTATAGCCTTCATTGAGAATTAACTGCGACGGATTGTTTCAGCGCCAAGAGCCTATCCTGTAATGCTCACGCATCCGCCGGGAAATATGCCGGATATGGTCGAAGGCCTTTTCAACCGTTCTTTCGCGGTCCGGGTTGACCAGACAGCAGGTTGCCGGCGAAAGGAGGCTCCGAGACAACAAAAGATCGAAATCGATGCCTTTTCCCCGCAGCACGCGCCACACATTTTCGAGCTGGGACACGAGACTTCCAGAATCCTCCTTCTCGAACGCTTCGACCCCGGTCGGAACGATCCCCCACACAATGGCGCCGCCGCGATCCAGAAACTTCCGAATGGATTTCGCATAGGCGGAGAAAATCTCGGCATTGGCGTAGATGTCCAGGGACAGGACATCGAGGTCGAGTCCCAGCAGGAAGTCCCAATCGGGGTTACCGCACAGGTGAATGCCACGCGGCCGCTCCACCATTGCGAAAAACTGATCCAGATCGGTCTTGGCTTTTGCATCGCCATACCCGGCCAGGGCGGAGAAAAGAAACTGCATCCCTGGCTCGTCCACGAACATGAACGCATTGGCGTTGCGTGTTTTAAGCTTCTGCAGCTGGACGTTGATGCGCTTCGCCATGAATTCCAACATGAACGGCCGCACCGTGTCATTGAAAAGAATCGGGCGATCGTTTTCGTCCAGAACATTGAATCCGAAGCTGATGGGGCCTTCGAGCTGGCCGCGGATCGCCGCACGATCCTGGAGGTCCAGCTGTAGGAATTGGCGGTAAACGACCGAGTACTCAGCACTCACATCGAAGTAGTCCGGTTCCTCGAAATGCGCCAGGGTCTCCTCCAGCGCGGCGATGAATTTCTCGGCGGAAAAAGAGAGCTTGCGGTTTTTTAGGTCCAGGCAAATTCCCGGGAAGTGCTCGGAGGCCTGGACGTACATGTCCTCGTAGTAGCTGTAATTCGGCAGTTGCGGCCAGAAGGGAATATCCAGCGACAGCGCGACCTCCAGCGCACGGTGCACATCGGTGTGCGGCATGACGGCCATGGCCGTGGTGAGCAGATTTCCGGGGATCGCCATGATCCTGATCCTTCATTCGACCTTTTCGAACATGTCCTTGCCCGCACTGCACTCCGGGCACACCCAGTCCTCTGGCAGGTCCTCAAAAGCCGTTCCGGGTGCAATTCCGTTTTCGGGATCGCCCTGCGCCGGATCATACACGTAGTCGCACGGAACACAACGCCATTTCTGCATTGCTGTATCTCCTGTGGTTTGTTGGATTATCTCTTGCCGGCCATCATGGCGGCGATGTCTTCTCTGACGGTGCCGATGCGTTTGTTGTCGAACTTCTCAACTCAGGATGTCCTGCCGAGATCCCAAAAAGGATTCCCTGAGCCCACGCTTTTAAAACAGCAGCTGAACCTTTGCTTGATCCGGGCGCTGCCGGTCATAATCCAGACGGCCTTTGTGCCAGTTTTGAGAGATTGATATTTTGAAATGATCCGCCGTTTCGAGCGTTGTCGGCG
>CAZLSV010000070.1:8092-24084 GCA_964562235.1 uncultured Desulfatibacillum sp. | reverse complement strand
CTATTCCGGCAAAGGTAGCGTAAATAAAGTGCCGAATGTCGAGATCGGAAATCTCTTTCTCCCGTGGTGATTCCATCTCGTTGCCTGCTATCCTTGGGAAAAAGATATCACGAATTTTATCCCACGCAGTGTGTTTACATCCTGGCGCCACTATCAGCCTCGAATCATCACCAACAGCATTTTGAAACGTTCCTTAGCCCTCAGGGCGTGAGGCACGTTGGCCGGCATGATCAGCATTTCTCCGGTTTTGACGGTGGAAGTCTTGCCCCCGATCGAGATCTCCGCCGTTCCATCCAAAATGTAAACGACGGCATCGAAAGGCGCGGTGTGTTCGCTTAAGCCTTGGTCCGTATCGAAGGCAAACAGGGTTATGTTGCCGATGTCTTTTTGGATCAGCATTTTGCTGACCACCGAGCCGGTCGCGTAGTCGACATGTTTTTCAAGATTAAACGGAATCCCTATAAGGCTTGCTGCGTTATCGCTCATGGTTCTCTCCATCTGTTTCATCGAGTTGAAACTTTCTGCACTCCTGCCGCCATTGACGGACTACTTCAAATAGGCACTTTCCAGCTGATCGATCATTTTATGAAACTCTTCGTGCTTACCGACTCCGATTTTCTGTTCCTCAATCCGTTCAAACCCCTTGCGCAGTTCGGCCAACTTCGCGGCGGCGAGCTGTTTTTCGGCTATGGGGAACAAGACGTTGTTCTCCTTGTCGATATGTTGATTCAATAGCGAAATGTAATCCCGGGCGCTTCGGGCAAAATCGATAGCCGCCGGGGCCACTCCCGTCTTGAATCGCGAAAAAGCAGCCTTCATTTTCTGCACGCTTTCCCGCCCCAGTTCATGTTCCCTGAGCATGACCCCGATGGGCCCCTTATCCCGGTCGACACCGACCTGCTCCAGCGCCGGGAAAAGCAACTCCTCTTCCTTGCCATGGTGGCATTTGTCCACGAAGACCGTGAAAAATTCAAGCAGGTGATCTACGTGTTGCGCATCACCCAATTTGCCGGAACGTTCGATCTCCTGACAAATCTTGTCCAACACCTTGAGGGTCAACCTGACCGCGTCATGTTCCATTCTCAACTCTTGGATGGCGTTCATAACCGGCCTCCTTTCACAGATGGCGATGGCTGGGCAAGCTCACCAATGCCATTCGGCGGCCCACGCACCATCGGTTGTTGATCAAGACATCACCCGTTCCTGTTTCGTGATCAGGCCGTCTTCCATTTCGTAGATGGTGTCGAATATGTCCAAGGCCCGGTGATCGTGGGTGACCACGATCACGGCCCCTTTCTGTTCGTGGGCGACCTTGCGGAACAGCTCCATCACCTGCCGCCCGCGCTGGCTGTCCAGGGCGGCCGTGGGCTCGTCGGCCAGGATGAGGCTGGGCCGGTTGGCCAGGGCGCGGGCCACCGCCACCCGCTGCTGCTGGCCTCCGGACAGCATGCTGGGATAATTGGCCGCCCGATCGGCCATGTTCAGGTATTCGAGCAGCTCGAGCGCGCGCCGGCGGGCCTTTGAGGCGGTCCACTGGTTGATTTCAAGCGCCACCTGGACGTTCTCTACGGCGGACAAAAAGGGAATCAAATTCGATTTCTGGAAAACAAAACCGATGTGGTTGCGCCGGAAGCGCGTCAGATCGGTCATCGCCTTGGAATTCTCCATTACGAGCTGCCCGTTGATGATCACATTTCCAGAGGTGGGCGGATTGATAAGGCCGACGGCGGTCAGAAGCGTCGATTTGCCGGCGCCGCTGGGGCCGAGCAGCGCCACCACCTCCCCGCGCCGGACCGAAAAAGTGACATCCCGCATGGCAACCACCTCGGTGTTGCCGCTGCCATAGACTTTGGTGAGGCCCCGGGTTTCAACGGCTGTGTCGTTGGCGTTCATGGCGGCATCACCCGGACAACGCTTCGTTGGGGTCCACTCGCAAGGCTTTCCAGATGCCCAGCAGGCTGGACAACACGGAAATGACACCGACAACGACCGCCAACAGCATCAGGTCCTCAGGCAGCACGATCACCCGGCGGGGAAAATTCGGAAACAGCTGGCGTCCGATGGCATAGGCCAGGCCGTATCCAATCGCGCCTAACAGCAAGGCCTGCTGCAGAATCATTGCCAGCACCACCCGCTGGCGAGCTCCGATCAGCTTGAGCAAGGCGATCGCGTGCACTTTTTCCATGGTCAACGTGTAGAGGATCAACGCCATGATGATGGCGGAGATGACGGTGAGCAGCGCGGTGAACAAGCCGATTTGTCGCCTGGCCATCTCCACGGCTCCTTCGAGCATCAGGCTTCTCTGATCGTCGCGGCTGAAAACCGAAACATCCCTCCAGCCGGACAAAATGTTCTTCACCGATTCCGGGTCGACTCCCGGCGCCAGGGTGGCCATCACCGCGCTCAACATGGGCGGCCCTATCGCCGGGATGGCCGCCGAGACCCCCGAGGCCCTGTCCAGAATGAGGGGCTGGGCGGCGCCGATGTCTGAAACCGATGTCCGCGCGCGGCGGGACTCCCGTTCCAAACGCACCGCTTCGGGCGGCACATCGAACTGAATGTCTTGAGCGTCCTTGACGCTGAAAACGGCAAGCCCGTCGCCGCCCGAGGTCACCATCCCGCGCGTGATGCCGACCACCGTGTAGGTTTCCTTGCCAAGCTTCAGGCGCTCCCCGATGCGAAGACCCAGCTTTTGGTCCGCGATCATCTCGAAATGCGACCGCATGAGCGGCCGGCCGGCTACCAGAGGCAGCCACTGCCCCGTGTCGATCGGCCAACTCAAGCCCAGCACCCCCATCCTCAAGGGCCGCCCTTCCCTTTCGCGCTGGATGGTGTGGTAGACGAATTCCGGCGCCTGAAGAACACCCGGCACGGCCGCCACCCGGTCGGCCAGGTTCCCTGGCACCCGGGAGACTTCGGCAAACGGCCCGCGCGTGTGGAGCTGGACGACCCACAGGTCGGCGCCGATGCGTTCGATCAGCAGCGTGGCATCCTGGATGAGCCCGCGGTAGATCCCCAGCATGCCCATGACCATCATCAGCAGCATGCCGATCCCGATGCCGGTCAGCAGAAAACGCCCGATGTTGTGACGGATGTCTTTAACGGCCAGGTTCACGGTTGCCCATCTCGACTCTTCGCCCCTCCGGGATCGGTTCAGGGCCTTGCATTTGAACGATGATCTCGCCGGGAGTCAGCCCCTCGACGATTTCCACATGCGTCTGCCCGCGCAGACCGATGCTTACCGGTTGCCAGACGGCTCTTCCGTCGCGGTTCGCCACCACGCCGATTTTCCCCTGGTTTCGCAAGACCAACTGGGAAGGAACGAGTGTGGCTTTCTCTTTACGCGCCGTCTCGATGAAGACGTCGGCGCGCTGCCCCACGGACCAGTTTTCAGGCAGCCGTTCCACCCCGACGTCGACCAAAAACTCGCGCGTCTCGCGGTCGGTTTCACGCCCCAGTCGGGCCACGCGGCCCCTGAAGCTCGTTTCGGGGTCGGCGCGAAACACGACCCTGGCCCGTTGCCCCTCGTTGACCCGTTGCATCTCGGTTTCATCCACCCAGGCGCGGACCCAAAGACTCCGGGTTGAAATCAGTAAAAAAATCGACGTCCCCGGAACGACGACATCCCCGGGGTCCCGGTCACGCCGGATGATCAGACCGTCAAAGGGTGCTGCAATCAGGGTGTCGCCGAGGCGCGCGAGTTGGTAGTCGACCGTGTTCTGGGCGACCAGCAGATTTTTTCGGGATTCGACGACCGCCGCCCTTGTTTTTTCGAGGTCCGCCTCCGCCACTTTCAACTCTTCTTTGCGTTTGTCGATTTCATTGGCGGCAATGGACCTGCTGGTAAACAGGGCTTCGCGACGACGGAATTCAATCCGAGACTGCTCCAGAATGGCCTGGGCGCGAACCGCATCGGCCTGCACCCTCTCGACCGTGGCCTTGGCGGCATCCAGCGCCGAGCGGGCGATTTCAACCTGCTGCCGAAACTCGCTGTCGTCCAGACGCAGAAGGGGCTGCCCCGCCTGAACCGCGTCGCCCTGATCCACCTTCATCTCGGCGATGCGCCCGGCAATCTTGGTGCTGACGACGGTCCGGACCTTGGCCTCGAGCGTCCCCGTGCCCATGACTTCGGCGACTATTTCGCCGGTTGTCACCGGGTAACCGATGACGGAAACCGGCCTGAAACGGAGCCAGTAGATCGCCGCCGCCACGACCACCGCGACGAGCATCCATTTCCCCCATCTGAGCAAACCTCTAAATACCCTGCCTTTCGAATCCGATTTCACCATGGGTCCAGTCCGCCTCGGTTAGTCTTCGGTCCTAAGGGTTATGCGTCATCACGATCGGGCCGACCTCGTTTCTCGCGAAACGTCGTCAGAGTCATTTCGCATGCCCGTATTGCGCCCCACCGGCCGTGAAGGCAAATGAAACGCTTCCGCAAAGTGCACATACTCGACATAGGCCGCGACATATTCCCGGCCCTTCTATCCTTTCGGGCACGCCGTTATCCCTCTCTCGAACACTGGCCACGCCCTCTCGACATACCGGTTTACGTCAAACCGGCCTCCGCTGACATTTCGAATGACCGCCGTCGGCAGGACCATTCCTAAAAACATGACCGAGACCGTCTCCGGCGAGATCCCGGCCAGCAGGGTTCCGTCCTTCTGGCCTTCGGCAACCATCTTCTGCACCTCTCCCAGATAATCGGAGACGATGCCCTTCACTTTGTTTTTTCTTTCCGGATGGCCAGCGTAGAGGCTGTCGGAGAAAACGATCTGAGGGATCACGTGGTTTTCGGCAAGCAGGTTGACATGGCGCTGCATCAGCCGTTTCAGCCGTTTCGTGGCTTTTTTTGATTCCCTCCGAACCGCTGCCACGTTGCCGAGGAGTTTGATGCGCAACTGATCCAAAATCGCATCCAGCACTTCGTCCTTGCTTTTATAGTGCCGGTAAAAAGCGGACGGGACGATTCCGACCCGCTCGGCGATGCCGGCGATGCTAAGGGAAGTGACGCCCTCGGCAGCGATCAGCTCGATAGCGGCCTCCGTAATTTGCTCCCGCCTTATTTCCGTATGGATCTTGGGGGCGCGCATATTTTACTGGCCCTGCAAAGTTTTGTGACTCATTATTCACTATAATAAGCGATCTCGGCCTTGCGTCAAGGGTCCCTCTCACGGCGCATCCGCAGCGGTACAACCGTTTGTCGATTACCGAAAAATTTCCGAACCCGAGAGCCCCCCGCAGCTTAACGACCTGTGATTATTTCTAATCATATTCGAAAAAAGGCCGATAATGTCTCCCAGGAAGAGAGAGGTTATCAACAGACCCAATTCTGGCGCCATGCTCAACCCCCTGAGAAGCGATAAGTTTCTGCGCAGACCAACTGAACTCAGCGCTCATAGCGCGTGGACACTTTCATTGCTGAAAAAAAGTGCGCCCGACAGCGACAGATCAGGATCGAGACTCGGCGGGTCAACCGTCGCAGGGTACACGCTCGTCGAGGTGTGCATCTGCATTGCGATCATCAGTATTCTGGCCGGGCTCGCGGTGCAATATTTAACTTCTTATCGGTACCGGGTTCAAATCGTCGTCGGTATCTCCGATATAAGAACGATCGAAAAGGCCATTGCCGGGTATTCGGCGGATATGGGAGAGCTGCCCGACAGCCTGGCCGACATCGGCCTGAGCGCCATGCGCGACCCTTGGGGCCAGCCCTATGAGTTTTTGCGGTTGGACGGGGGGAAAACGCCTGGACTCAATGGAAAACGACGTCGAGACAAAAACGCGAACCCGGTAAACTCGGACTACGACTTGTACAGCATGGGCCGCGACGGAAAAACAGCGGCCCAGTTTACGGCTCAAAATGCTAGGGACGATATCGTGCGCGCCAACAACGGAGCCTATTTCGGGCTTGCTGAAAATCATTAGCCGGTTGGAAAAAAATGCCGTTCGAAACGACAACGTTCAACAGCAAGCTCGCCTCCCGGATTTTCCTGACATTCGTCATGTGCGCCTTGATACCGGTCGCCTGTCTTTCAGGTGTTTTCTACCTTGAAATCACAGGCGACCTTGAGAACCAGAACATAAAAATGCTCGGCCATGCCGTGAAGTCCCAGGCGGAAGCACTGTTTGGTCGACTCAACCAGGCGGAGCAAGAGCTAGATCTGCTGAACACAATGGACGCTCCGGTGCGGGGGAACCCAGAAAATTTGAGCGGCAAGCTCCGTGACCGCCTGCGCTTAAAATTTAAAAACATCGCATTTGTTAAAATCCCGGGCCCGGTCGCGCCGGTATTGGGTGTCTCCCCCATTGATTCCCTGAATCTTGCTGCGGACGATGTCAAACATCTTGCAGACCGCAAGCCGCTCCTCGTGGAGTTGAATTTCTCCGGTTCAGGGCCGTTCATCATTCTTGCCCATTTCGATGATGCCGGAGCCGACCCGGAGGGCTATGTGGCGGCGGAAATGGACCCCGATTTCTTATGGCCCATGAACGGCTCCGACAATCTGCCCCCGGGCGCCGGGTATAGCGTCCTGAATTCAGCGGGGGAGCTCGTCTGCAGCACCGAGCCGGGGCTGTTTCGTCTCACGGATTTCTTGAAGGCTGAAACGAAAACGGCAACCCTCGGAACTTTCGAATTCAGCCTCCATGACGAGATTTACGTTGCCAGCTATTCGCAAGTTTTTTTAAAACCGACATATAACCTCCCGCACTGGACGCTGGTGCTTTTCAGGGCAAAATCGGATGTGCTCAGGCCCATCGAACAGTTCAAAAAGACGTTTCAATTGATTATCCTCGGCACCCTTCTGCTCGTGGCAGGGCTGAGCATTGCCCAAATCCGAAAAAGCATGGTTCCAGTGGGCGAATTGATCAAAGGCGCTGAGCGCATCGCCAAGAAAGATTTCAGTCAGGAAATCCGCATTTCCAGCAATGATGAGTTCGAAGTGTTGGCGCGCGCGTTCAACCAGATGGCCGGCAAGCTTGATCACAGCTTCAATGCCCTTTCTGCCATAGCCGAGATCGACCGCGCGGTGCTGTCAACGCTTAATCGCGATACGATCGTAAAAGAATCCCTCCTGCGCATCGGCGACTGTTTCACCTGCGACACGTGCGGTCTTTGTCTGATGGATTCCGCTCTTTCGTTTCAAGGACAAGTTTTTTTCAGGCCAGCGGCCTCCGTACAAGGCATCCGGTCGAAAACGGTCGAAATTACACCTGAAACTTTCACGTTTTTTCAACAACTCCCCGCGCATTTGATTCTGGGAAACGAAGATCGGATATTCCGCGGCCTCTTGCCGGAAATCGATCTTCAAGCACCCTGCACCCTTCTCCTGCCCATCCGGTTCAATGCAAAATTGGTGGCGCTCCTGTGGCTTGACGCCAAGACGAACAGCGGATTTTCGGAAGAAATCATTTCGTCCGTGCGTCAAATAGGCGACCACCTCTCGATCGCATTGTCCAACGCGGAGCTGGTGACCGAACTCAATCAAATGAGCTGGAGCACTCTGCAGGCGCTCGCCCGAACGGTTGATGCCAAGTCCACGTGGACCGCCGGCCACTCCCTGCGCGTAACCGAGCTGGCGCTGAAAATCGGAGGCAGGCTCCAACTGGAACCGCAATCACTTGAAGCCTTGCATCGCGGTGCGTTGCTTCACGATATCGGAAAGGTCGGCGTCCCCTCGGCCTTGCTCGACAAGCCATCGAAGCTTACGGACGAAGAGTTTCAAATCGTCCAAAAACACCCTGCCGTGGGAGCGAAAATCATTGAGCCCATTCCGTCGTTCAAAGAGATCATCCCCATGGTGGCTCAGCATCATGAACGCTACGACGGCCGCGGATATCCCTACGGATACGCTGCCGACCGAATCCATTGGGGCGCGCGCATTTTGGCCGTCGCCGATGTTTTCGACGCGTTGGCATCCGATCGCCCCTACCGCGGGGCCATGCCCGTCGACCAAATCCTTGAATTGATGCAAAACGAGTCCGGCCGTCAATTTGATCCAACTGCGGTGAGAGCCCTGCTGGATGTTGCAAATGAACATACCCCCCAACCACAAGGTCACTTTGAAACGATTTCCCCAAAGGTGCCCGCTCATGAAAATAGAGAAAAGCCGACGCCAACTGCGCCATTTGTTAATTCGCAAAGAAATTCAACTGGCGCTTGTACTTCTTAATATCTTGTTTTCGGTGACAGCTTCCGTCGCCATTATTCTATTGGTATTGACCCCCATATATGAGGGCATTCAATCTTCCGATAACGTGGGGGCCCAGAATGTGCTTGCCAGGATGTATCTGTTGATCTCCGACCGGCTGCTTGTCACCTTGGTCGCCATATGTGTATTGGGCGTCATCTATACCCTGATCATAAGCCACCGTTTCTGCGGCCCTTTGGAGAACTTCTGTCACACTTTTCGGAGAATTTCGCACGGCGACCTTACCCGTAAAGTTTTATTGCGCCGCAACGACTTCCTGAAATATGAAGCCGGGCAGGTAAACGACATGATCGACCATCTGTCCTTGCGGCTGGACTCTATCAGCCGACAGCACCGGATTATAAAATCCAAAGTCGAAGCGCTCAGTTCCGCCCAATCCCAACGGCCCGAAACCCGGCAAGCCTTCTCAGAACTTGCCAGCGCGGTGGACGGATGCTCAAAAACAGTTGATGAAGTCAAAATTCTGGTGAAGCCCGCTTCACCCTTATAGAACATTCCCGGCCGCACTAAAGCAGGCGCCCTCTGGAGCGGTCGCCGGCCATGAGACCGACGGCCTTTTCCCGCGACCCACTCTTTCCTGGAAGCCGTATCCGCTTCCGCAATTTCTAAACTCCATTTCAAAATCAACGAAACCGGTGCCGGGGGCCATGGCGGGCGCCCGGCACAGCCGCCGGCCATGGAGGAATATGTCTCTTGTGGATGCCGCCGGAGCGATTATGTTTGAAAAAGGAGGATTTTTCCATGAACGCTTTCAACGGCCGAGACTTTGCGGATGTTCCAGAATTCATTACCGACAAGGGGCTTTTTCGCTCCCGCTGCTTCATCGACGCCGAATGGGTGGCCGCCCGCGACGGGGGTTCCACTCCGGTGTTCAACCCGTCTACCGGGAAACCCATCGGCAGCGTTCCCGCGCTGGACGCGGCGGATGTTCGACGCGCCATCGAGGCCGCTCACGCCGCCTTTCCGCTCTGGCGCGCCAAAGCCGCCAAGGAGCGGGCCGCCGCCCTGCGCCGCTGGCATGAACTGATGCTGGCCGCCCGGGAGGATCTGGCGCGGTTGATGACCGCGGAGCAGGGCAAGCCCCTGGCCGAGGCCCGCGGCGAAATCGACTATGCGGCCGCGTTCGTGGAATGGTTCGCCGAAGAGGCCAAGCGGGTTTACGGGGATGTCATTCCGCCGCCCCGAACCGACCAGCGCATCCTGGTGCTGAAAGAGCCCGTCGGCGTCTGCGCGGCGATCACGCCCTGGAATTTTCCGGCGGCCATGATCACCCGCAAAACGGCCCCCGCCCTTGCCGCCGGCTGCACGGTGGTGCTCAAGCCGGCGTCGGCGACCCCCTTCTCGGCGCTGGCGCTGGCGGAGCTGGCCGACCGCGCCGGAATCCCCAAAGGCGTCTTCAACGTGGTGACCGGAAATTCGGCCGTGATCGGCGTTGAGCTGGCCACCCACCCGAAAGTTCGCAAGCTGACCTTCACGGGCTCCACCGAAACCGGCAAGCTCCTGATGCAGCAGGCCGCCGGGACCGTTAAGAAGCTCTCCCTCGAGCTCGGCGGGCACGCGCCTTTCATCGTGTTCGACGACGCCGACCTAGACGCGGCGGCCGAGGGCGCCCTGCAATCCAAGTACCGCAACGCCGGTCAGACCTGCGTTTGCGCCAACCGGCTCCTGGTGCAGGAGAAGGTCTACGACGCCTTTTGCGCCCGTTTGACCGAGCGAGTTCGCGCGCTGGTGGTCGGCGACGGGATGGAGCCGGGCGTGACCACGGGCCCGCTCATCAACGCCGAGGCCCTCGCCAAGGTCGAGGAGCACGTCGCCGATGCGGTGGGCCGCGGGGCCCGCGTGCTGATCGGCGGCCAACGCCATGGCCGCGGCGGGCTCTTCTACGAGCCCACCGTGCTCGCCGATGTGATCCCTTCCATGAAGATCACCCGCGAGGAGACCTTCGGCCCGGTCGCTCCGCTTTACCGGTTCCGGGACGACGCCGAGGCCCTCGCCCTGGCCAACGACACCCCCTTCGGGCTGGCCGCCTACTTCTATTCCCGCGATGTCGGTCGGATTTTCCGCACGGCCGAGGCCCTGGAGTACGGCATCATCGGCATCAACGCCGGCGTGATCTCCACCGAGGTCGCGCCGTTCGCCGGGATGAAGGAGTCCGGGATCGGCCGGGAGGGCGGGAAATACGGGATCGAGGAGTTCCTCGAAACCAAATACCTTTGCCTGGGAGGAATGCGGTAACCTCGCCATCGTGGCCGTGCCCATCCGATTGGGCCAATTCCGAGACTTCCGCCAACCGGCGAAGCGGGGTGCCCGCCGCGGCGGACCGCAACCACCCGTTCAACGAATTACCGCACGGCAGAAGGCCCGCTCCAGGCGCTGATACCAGATCTTTTTTCAATCGCAAGCGTAATTCCGTCAATTTCGGTTGCACCCTTGGCCGTGCCGCGCCCTGGCGCGCACCCGCCGTTCCTGCCTTTCTCATCCAACTTTCGCTGATTTCCGTCCGCCATTTTTTTCCTCACAAATATAACCGGTTGCCAGTTCGCTGACCCCGATTCCACTCTGCTTCCCCCGCCGCTGCACCCTGAGTCTCTCCCCCCGCGGGACCTTCTGGAACGCGGTTTGCTCAGTGTAACGGTCAACCTACTTGGAGCCGGAAAATGTCAATCAAAGTTGCCCTCGCCATGCGAAAACAGGTTCTCGAGGCGCTGCCCTGCCGGAATGCAGACCGACCGGGCCCGGGCCGCCCGCTGCCTTCCATCCCTCGGGCCGCCGGCAAGGCCCCGCAGCGCGAAACGGAATCCATCCGAGCACGCTGGCGTCGCCTCCATGCGCCGGATGCCGCCCAGGTCGAGATCGGCGACGAGACCAGCCTCCGCCGCCACGAAGTCTACCGCCGGAACATCGAAAATTATGTGGGCACGGTGAAGGTGCCGGTCGGGATCGTAGGTCCGTTGAGAGTCAACGGCCGGTTTGCCGCCGGCGACTACTGGGTCCCGCTCGCTGCCACCGAGGCGACGCTGATCGCTTCATACAGCCGCGGGGCCAAGCTTTTGACCCGCGCCGGCGGGTGCACGGCCCGGGTCCTCGACCAGGGCGTCAGCCGCACACCGGGCTTTGTGTTCGCCTCGACCCCGGATGCGCTCGAGTTTTCCGGCTGGATCGAGTCCCAGGCGCAACCCATCCGCCAGGCGGCGGAGGCAACGACCCGACACGGCCGGCTGACCGGCATGACCTGCATCTCCGAGGGCAACTACGCCTTTCTCGACCTGCGGTTCGACACCCGGGATGCGTCCGGTCAGAACATGGTGACGATCGCCGCCCAGGCCGTCTGCGATTACATCCGCGCCCGCAGCCCGGTCCGGCCGCTGTCCATCTACATCGAATCCAATTTCTCGGGAGACAAGAAAGCCAGCCTGCGGAGCCTGCATTCGGTGCGCGGCCGGAAGGTCGCGGCCGAGGCAATCATCCCGCAAGCGGAGATCGCCGCCTGCCTGCACACCAGCCCCCATGAGATGGAGCGCTACTACCGCATGGCCGCCGTCGCCGGCTCCATGGCCGGCACCTTCGGCACCCAGGGTCATTTCGCCAACGCGCTGGCCGCTCTTTACCTGGCCTGCGGCCAGGACGTGGCCTGCGTGGCGGAATCGGCCGTCGGGCACATGCGCTTCGAGCTCCTGCCCGGCGGCGATCTCTTCTGCTCGGTCACCCTGCCCGGGGTGATGGTGGCGACCGTCGGCGGCGGCACCGCTCTGCCCAGTCAAAAGGCCTGTCTGGACATCCTCGGGCTTTACGGCCCTGGCAAAGCCCCGGCCCTGGCGGAAGTGGCGGCGGCCTTGTGCCTGGCCGGGGAGATCTCCATCGTGGGCGCCATCTGCGCCGGGGAGTTCACCCGGGCCCATCAGCAGATGGCGCGATCGCCTGAAACACGGGAAGGAGGGGTCCGATGACGACCAGTCGGTGGTGGGTGTACCAGCGCGAGCGCTTTCCTGTTTTCCGGCACGGTTTGCTGATTGCGGCCGTCTGCTTCGGGGTCCTGATGTTTTCCCGGCCGGAGGGCGAAATTCCCGGAGCGTCGTTTTTCGTTCGCTATGCGGCCGCCTTTGCCACCGTGTTTCTCTTTTTCCTGCAGCTGCGAATCGCGGACGAATTCAAGGACTTCGTGGAGGACCGCCGCTGCCGGCCGCACCGGCCGGTGCCCCGGGGGCTGGTACGTTTAGGGGAACTGAAAGCCGTCGCCGCCGCAGCGGCGGTCGTGCAGGTGATTCTGGCCCTGGCGGTGAGCCCACGCCTGCTGCTGCCGCTGTCGATCGTGTGGGCGTACATGCTGCTGATGACCCGGGAGTTCTTCGCCCCCGCCTGGCTCAAACGTCACGCCCTGGTCTACCTTTTCTCACACACCCTCGTCCTTCCGCTGATCTACCTCTACGCGTCGGCCGGAGGGTGGTTCGCCGCGGGGCAACCGCCGCCCGGCGGGCTTTGCTTTCTGCTGGCCTTCGGGTTCTTCAGCGGCCTGACGGTCGAAATCGGCCGCAAGGTCTGGGCGCCGGCCGATGAAATCTCCGGCGTTCAGACCTACAGCCGTCTGTGGGGTTACCAGGCCGCCACCCGGGTGTGGACGTGCGTGGTGCTGGCAGCGACGCTCCTTGGGCTGCTGGCGGCCGGCCGGAGCGGTTCCGTTGTCCCGTTGCTCGGGTTGGTTCTCGTCCTGGGTGCGGCCGGCCTTCCCGTGGTGCAAAGGTTCCTGGCGCTCGGCCAGCCACAGGACGCCAGGGGCATCGAGCGCTTGTCCGGAATCTATACGCTGACGACCCATGTCGGGCTGGGCCTGACGGTGTGGGTCAACCGCTGAGGCACTGAAAAAGCGCCCGGCGCAAGGAGACGGCCATGAGATACATCCTGCGATCCTCCGGTTCAGGAAACGGCAGCAACCTGGGCGGCAAAGCCCGTTCCCTGATGCGGCTCGCGCGGGCCGGCTTTTCGGTGCCGGAGTTCTTCGTGCTGGTGCCGCAGGCCTTTCGCGACAGCCTCGCCCCCGTACAGCGTGCCGCGCTGGAGCCTGCCTGCGATCCGGAAACCCTGCGGTCGGCTTTGTCCGAGCTTGCGCCGGCCAGCCCGGTCCGCCGCGAGCTGGCCGCCGCCCTGCTCGGGTTCGGCCGCGATGAAGCCTTGTTCGCCGTGCGCTCCTCGGCGCCGGAGGAAGACGGCGCGGAGCGCTCCTTCGCGGGCCAGCTAAAAAGCTTTCTGGGCGTTCGGCCGCAGGAGATTGAGCAGCGCTTGGCCGACGTCTGGAGGTCCGGCTTCAGTGCGACCGTGAGCGCCTATCGGGCGCAGCAGGGCCTGCCGTGGCCGCCTCCCGCCCCCGCGGTCATCGTCCAGGAGATGATCGCTCCGGAGGCCGCCGGGGTCGCTTTCAGCGCCGACCCGGTCACGGGTGACCGTGCCCTGGCGGTCATCGCCTCCAATTACGGGTTGGCGACCTCGGTGGTTTCGGGCGAGGCCGACGGCGACCTGCATCACGTCGACCGGTCCGGCCGGATCGTCCAGCGGCGGATTGCCGTCAAGACCCGCGCGGACCGCGTTTCGGCCGGCGCGCCGGAGGGTGTTGCACCGGCCGCCGTCGCCGCGCGTCAGGCCCGCCGCGCCGCGCTGAGCGACGGCCAGGTCCTTCAGGTGGCCGAGGCCGTGCGCCGGATCGAAACGCTCTTCGGTTCTCCCCAGGACGTGGAGTGGGCGATTGCCGGCGGCCGCCTGCGCATCCTCCAGGCGCGGCCCATCACCGCGCTTTCGCTCGGCGGCACCCATGAAAATGCGCGGCAGATCTGGGACAACAGCAACATCGTGGAGAGCTACGGGGGCGTCACGACGCCGCTGACCTTCAGCTTCGCCCGCCGCGCCTATGAGGGGGTCTACCGCCAGTTCTGCCGGACCATGCGCGTCCCTCGCAAGGTCATCGAAGCCAACGACTCCATTTTCGGGCGCATGCTCGGTCTGATCCGCGGCCGGGTTTACTACAACCTGCTCAACTGGTACCGGCTGATCGCCATGCTGCCGGGCTACACCCTAAACCGCCGGTTCATGGAACAGATGATGGGTGTGAAGGAGGGTTTGACCGAATCGCCGCCGGCGGTTTCCAACCGGGCCCCGTTCCACCGGCGCCTGTGCGACGCCCTGCGCCTGACGGTTTCCGTGGCCGGCCTGACGGCGAACTGCTTGCGGCTGCGGTCCAAGACGGCGGCGTTCCAGCGGCGGTTGGAAACCGCCCTGCGCGCCTCGGGCCCGGGCTTGGCCGGGGCCGCCCCGGAGCGGCTGATCGCCGCCTTCAGAGACCTCGAGCGGCGCCTGCTGACCCGTTGGGACGCCCCCCTGATCAACGATTTCTTCACGATGATCTTCTCGGGGGTGCTGGGCCGGCTGTGCGAGCGCTGGGGGTTGAACGCGCACGGGCCCGTGCACCCGGCGCTGCTGTGCAGCGGCGGGCGCATGGTCTCCACCGAGCCCGCGCGGCGCATTCGCGAGATGGCCCGGCTGGCGGCGGCCGACGAGGATCTGCTGCGCCTCCTGCGGCAGGAGGACACCACCGAGCTCATGCGCCGCCTGCGGCGGTTTCCCGAGTTCCGCCTGAAACTTCGGGCCTACCTGGAGCGCTTCGGCGAGCGCTGCACCGACGAGCTCAAACTGGAAAGCACTACGCTTCGGGAAAACCCCCGGCCGCTTTTGCGTGCGATAGCGGCGCTGGCAAGCTCCCGAGACGGGAGACTCGGCGGGTTCCAGGCACCGGATGCCGATGTCGCGGCACCGGATGGAGGGGTGGCCGCGCGGGCGCAAGCGGCCCTTGCCGGCAGGCCGCTGCGGCGGTGGGCGTTCGCCTGGGTGCTCAAAAACGCTCGCGAGCGGGTGCGCACCCGCGAAAATTTGCGCTACGAGCGCACCCGGGTCTTCGGCCGGGTGCGGACCCTATTCCTGGAGCTCGGACGCCGGTTCCATGAACGCGGCCTTCTGGAGTGCCCGCGGCACATCTTTTTTCTGGAGGCCGAGGAGATCTTCGGGTTCGTTCAAGGTCATGCGGCCGGCACCAACCTGAAGGGCCTGGTGGCGCTGCGCCGGGGGGAATACGACGCGTACGCGCGGATGGAAAAGCCGGCCGACCGGTTCGAAACCCGAGGCATCGTCTACCACGCAAACCGCTTCACCGGCGACAACGGCCTGATGCCGGACGGCGGCCCGGACGGCGACCTGCGCAAGGGCACCGGGTGCGGCCCGGGGGTCGCCTGCGGCAGGGCGCGGGTGGTGACCGACCCGGCCGCGGCGCCCATCGAACCGGGTGAGATCCTCGTGGCCGAGCGCACCGACCCGGGCTGGGTCATGTTGTTCCCGCTGGCCGCCGGTCTTGTGGTGGAACGCGGCAGCCTGCTCTCCCACTCGGCCATCGTGGCCCGCGAGATGGGGATCCCGACGGTGGTCGGCCTCGAAGGAGCCACGGCCTGGCTGCAGACCAGCGACATGGTGCGGGTCGACGGCCATGCCGGCTACGTCCGCAGAATCCAGGCGGAAGCGGCGGAGGACGGTCATGATCTGCGAAATTGAGGGCAAGTCCGATTTTGCCGGCATCCGCTACGCCCAGTGCTGGGAAGATGCGGATGTGCTGCTCGCCGCTCTGAACGTCCGGCCGGGCGGCGACTATGTGTCGATCGGCTCCGCCGGCGACAACGTCCTGGCGATTTTGAGCCGCGGCCCGCGGCGGCTGGTGGCCTTGGACGTCAACCGCGCCCAGATCGCCTG
>CAZLSV010000070.1:0-8082 GCA_964562235.1 uncultured Desulfatibacillum sp. | reverse complement strand
GCCTGCCTGGCGCTGCGCGTGGCCGCCTTCCGGGAGCTCACGCACGGCGAGCTGCTGGAGCTCATGGGCTCCGCTGCCAGCGATCGCCGGCTTGAGCTCTACGAGCGCTGCCGCAGGCACCTCACGCCGGAGGTGGCCGCGTTCTGGGACGGCCGCTCTTCAGAAGTCGCGCAGGGCATCGGTTCCGCCGGCAAGCTTGAAAATTTCTTTCGCCTCTACCGGAAATACCTTCTGCCCCTGGTGCACCCACGCTCGCGCGTGGAGCGGCTGTTTCGCCCGCGCGATCGAAGGGGCCGGCAGCAGTTCTTCGACACCGAGTGGAACAACCGCCGCTGGCGCTGGATAGCACGGATTTTTTTCTCCCGCGCCGTGATCAGCCGGCTGGGCCGGGACCCGCACTTTTTCGACTATGCCGAGGGCCGCATCGGCGAGCACCTGCTGCAGCGCGCCGCCCATGCCCTGAGCGTGCTCGACCCCGGCGCCAACCCCTACCTGCAGTGGCTGCTGCTGGGGTGCCACCGCAGCGCCCTGCCGTGTGCCCTGCGCCCGGAGAACTTCCAGGCGGTCCGTGCGAACCTCGGCCGGCTGGAGCTGCGCGTGCAGTCCCTCGAGGACTTCATCGAAACCCCGGAAGCGTCCGGCATGGACGGCTTCAACCTGAGCGACATCTTCGAATACATGGCCGAGGCCACCGCCCACCGGCTGCTGGAGAAGCTGATCGGCTGCGGCCGCAAGGGAGCGCGCCTGGTCTACTGGAACCTGCTGGCGCCCCGGCGGCGCCCGGATCGCCTCGCCCACCGGCTGCGGCCGCTGCCCGAGCTGGCCGCTGAGCTTCTGCTCGCGGACAAGGCCTTTTTCTACAGCGCCTTGAACGTGGAGGAGATCCTATGACACCGACGCCCCTTTTTTCCGTTCTTCTCATCCTGGTTTTGTCCGCAACCGCGATGCTCGGCCTGGCGGGCCTGCAGCGGCGCCGGCCGCTCGACCCGGAGTGCTGCCGGAAGCTGCTTCACATGGGAAGCGGCCTGCTGGCGCTCAGCCTGCCGTGGCTCTTTCAGAGCGCCGGGCCGGTGTTGGTCCTCTCCGCCGCCGCCCTGCTGGGCCTGGTGGCCATCAAACGCTTTGCGGCGCTGCGGGGCCTGCTCGGCGGTGTGCTCGACGGCGTCGGCCGCCCGTCCCACGGCGACCTCTATTTCGTCGCCGCGACCGGCCTGCTGTTTCTGATCGCTAAGGGCGATCCGCTGCTCTTCGCTTTACCGATGGCGATCCTCACATTTGCCGATTCGGCGGCCGCTTTGGTTGGACGGCGCTGCGGCCGGCATCGGTTCCTGGCCGACGGCGGAACCAAGACCCTCGAGGGTTCCATCGCATTTTTTGTCACCGCCTTTTTCAGCGCCCTGGTCGGGCTGCAGGTTTTTGCGGACCGGGGTTCTGGCGCGACCCTGCTGCTGGCCCTGATCCTCGCCTTGCTTCTGACTCTGGTCGAAGCCGTGGCCGGCGGGGGCGCCGATAATTTTTTCATCCCTCTCACGGGGTGGCTGCTTCTCGAGGTCTATCTGGAGCGCCCGGCCTCCCTGCTGATGGCTCACTTCATGACTGCGGCCGCGGCCTGCGCAACCGCCATGCTCCTGCGCGGCTTTGCCGGTCGCTGCCCCAGCGGACCGGGTTGAGGTGCGTCATGCGCCAGCGTTCATACATCCAGGCCACGGAGGATCTGGGCACTTTTGCCGCCTTCTGCCAAACGCCCGGCTTCTCAGTAGGCACCGTGGCCGCCCACCGGGCCGATCGCCACCTGGTGGCCCTCGACCCGGGCGGTGCGATCACGGCGCGCTGCTCCCTGTGGTGGCGCTTTGCGCCGCCCCTGCCCGGTCACCGACCGGGAGTCATCGGTCACTATGCAGCCGAATCGGCGACGGCGGGCGCTGCGTTGCTGAAGGCGGCCTGCCGGGATCTTGCCGCCCGCGGCTGCACCGTGGCCGTCGGCCCCATGGACGGAAACACCTGGCGCAGCTACCGGCTGGTTACACACACGAGCCCGCGGCCGGCCTTTTACCTGGAGCCGGGCTTTCCGCCGGCCTGGGCCGGTCACTTCGCGTTTTCCGGTTTTTTGCCCCTCGCCCGTTATTTTTCGGCCATGACCGGACGGCTGGAGGATCCGGTGTCTCCCGCCGCGGGTCACCGGAGACGGCTGACGGACCGCGGCATCCTTCTGCGCCCTCTGAACCTTGAACACTTCGAGGCTGAACTGCGCCTCATTTACCCATTGTGCCTGGCGAGTTTCAAAGACAACCTGCTCTTCACGCCCATTCCCGAGGAGGCCTTCGTGTCCCTTCATCGACCGCTGCGCCCGTATCTCGCCCCCGGCCTCTCCTGGGTGGCGCAGTTCGAGGGGAGGGCCGTCGGCCTGGCGTTCGCCTTTCCGGACCTTCTTCAGGAGCAACGCGGGGAGGCAATGGACACGCTGGTCCTGAAGACCCTGGCCGTTGCCCCGGAATTCAGGGGGCTCGGCCTGGGGCACGCGCTCGTGGCGGCCTGCCATTCGGCTGCGGCCGGCCACGGCTTCCGCCATGTGATTCATGCCCTGATCCGCGAGGGGAACCCCTCCGGGCGCATTTCCGCCCACTTCGCCCGGCCGATCCGGTCTTATACCCTGTTTGCAAAGGAGCTCGTGGCCGCATGAACATCTATGATGACTTCACCCGCCAGCTCGCGCAAAGACCCGAGGCCGCCGCCCTGACCGAGTGGCGTCGAAACCGTACCGTCACGCTGAGCTACCGGGAGCTGGAGAACGCCGCCGCCCGGGCGGCGGCGATGCTCACTGGAGACGGGCTCAAGGTTGGCGACCCCGTTCTGGTGTTCGTGCCCATGTCGATCGATCTGTACATTGCGCTGCTGGCCATCTTCCGGCTCGGGCTGGTGGCCGTCTTTCTGGACCCATCGGCCGGGCGACGGCACATCGAGCGCTGCTGCGAGATCTTTCCTCCCAAGGCCCTGATCGCCACCCCGAAAGCGCACCTGCTGCGCTGCGTTTGCCCGGCCCTCCGGCGCATACCTCTCGCGTTTACCACCGGTCGCCTGCGCCTGCCGGGCGCGCGGCCGTGGAAACGATGGAAGCGGTATGCGGTTGGCGCTGGCATCGCGGCATGCGCCCCGGACGCACCGGCCCTGGTGACCTTCACGAGCGGGAGCACCGGCGCGCCGAAGGCCGCGGTGCGCAGCCACGGGCAGCTGGCGGCGCAGCAGCAGGTCCTGGCCGCCGAGCTCCGGGCCGCACCCGGCGACCTCATCTTGAGCGGGCTGCCGATTTTCGTCCTCTCGAACCTCGGCGCCGGGGCCGCCAGCCTGCTCCCCGGCTGCGACCTGAGCCGCCCCGGCGCCGTGGACGCGGCCGCCATCACGGAGCGGGTGCGCGGGCTGGGGGTCACGTGCCTCCAGGCCTCGCCCGCGTTCATGGAAAAAGTGGTCGCGCACTGCCTCAGCCGGGGCATTCGGCTGTGCGGCGTCCGCCGGATTTTCACCGGTGGGGCCTCGGTGTTCCCGCGCCTGCTGGACCGCATCCGGGCGGCCGCCCCGCAAGCTGAAATCACGGCTGTCTACGGGTCCACGGAGGCCGAGCCCATCGCCTGTCTAACCCGTGAGGATCTTAGGCCGCAGGACCGGGCGGCAATGGCTGCGGGAGAGGGGCTGCCCGCCGGACGGCCGGTCGCAGCCTTGCGGCTGCGAATTCTGCCGGACCGCTGGGGGGTCCCCATCGGGCCCTTCAGCGAAGGCAAGTTCGACCGCCAGTGCCTCGGCCCGGGGCAGCCCGGGGAGATCGTCGTCTCCGGCCCGCACGTGCTCAAGGGGTATCTGCACGGCGCAGGGGACCGCGAAACCAAGTTTCGCGTGGCTGGAAATATCTGGCACCGCACCGGGGATGCCGGCTGCGTGGACGCGGATGGAAACCTCTGGCTGCTGGGCCGCTGCGCCGCGTGCATCCGCGACCGGCAGGGGGTGCTCTACCCGTTCACGGTCGAGGCCGCCGCCTCCAATTTTGCGACGGTGCGGCGCTCGGCCCTTGTGCATTCCGGCGCAAGGCGCACGCTGGTGGTGGAAGCGGCGAAGGGAGTGAAGCTTGCGGAGTTGGGCCTGCTGAAATCGAAGATCGGCTGGGCGCGGATCGAACAGTTACTGATCCTGCCGCGCATCCCGGTCGACCGGCGCCACAACGCCAAGGTGGACTATCCCGCGCTTGGTCGCATTCTGAAGAGAAAGAAATTTGCTTTTAGAACCGGGGGACAGGCTACCCGGAGGCAGGTTGGCGGGCTCTTGCGGGAGTGGCTTCCAGTCACGAAAATTTCGCGGCAAGATGCCGCTCCCACAGAAAAAATTCCAACTTCATCGTGAGCAAATCATGGCGCGCAGCATCGTCTCAGTAGAAACGAAATCCCCCTTCGCCCCCTTTGACAAAGGGGGGGTGGGGGGATTTCAAAGCGACTTCCTCAGAAGCGGTTCCGGCTGCCTTGCTCGTCAAGCCTTAAGATAGGTGTTGAACCACGTCAGGCAGCGGGCCCAGGCGTCCTTCGCGGGGTTTTCCCGGTAGCTGGGCCGGTAGTCCGCGTGAAAGGCGTGGGGCGCATCCGGGTAGAGCACGAATTCAGCCGTCTTGCCGGCGGCTTTGAGGGCGGCTTCCATCTCCTTGACGTCGGCCACGGGAATGCCCTGGTCCGCCTCCCCGTACAAGCCCAGTACGGGCGCCTTGATCTGGCCGGCCACATCGAGCGGCCCGACCGTGCGGATGCCCGCCGTCTTCGCCGGCTTGATCTGACCGTACCAGGGCACGGCGGCTTTCACGTCGGGGCTCTGGGCCGCAAAAAGCATGGTGTAAAGCCCCCCGCGGCAGAATCCCGTCACCCCGATCCGGTCGGCTCGCGCGGCCGGGAGCTTCTTCGCGTAGGCGACGATGGCGTTGAGGTCTCCCATGACCTGGGCGTCCGGCACGGCATTGACCACTTTCATCAGGGCCTCGCGCTCCTCGATCTTCAGCACTCCGCCGGTGCGGGCGTAGGGCTCGAAGGTGATGGCGAGGAAGCCGCGCTTGGCAAAGCGCCGAACCACATCCTTGATGTACTCGTGCATGCCCCAGATTTCAGGGATCACGATCACCACCGAGTATTTCCCCGGGCCTGCCGGCCGCGCCTCGTAAATCGGAAGCTCGAATCCGCCGGAGGCCACCTTGCCGTCGGCTGTGATCAACCCGTCGGCGGGCGTCTTGATGATCTCGCCGGCCACCGCCTTGGAAGCGATCGCAAAGCCCGCGATGGCCACCCCTGCAGCGGACATCTGCGCCAGGAACTGGCGCCGGGACATGCCCTCGTACGCGTTGGCAATCCAGTCTCTCTCCGTTTCCATAAGCACCTCCTTGATGGACCCTCTCAGGATCCTTGGGGTTGATCCGTGGCCGATTCAAAGCCGCCCGTCTGGCTCCTTTTATCTTACTGCCGAAGCCGGGTCAACGGGCCGACAACGGGCGGGCTGCTTCCATTCAGGCAGTCCATTGAAAAAACCCCCCAAAGCGATTCCCGGTTCAACTGATCCATCGCCGGGGAGGCGGTCGATGGAAATGGTATTGATTTTGCACACTACTGAGGGCATACTGGTCGAAAGCTCATGCCACGATTACCGTTTATCGATATTCTTTCGGCCAGTTAAAGAAGGCCTCCCGGCGCACAGAGGCCGCCCTGAGAATGCTCGACTGACGTGCCACCGTCAAAAAGCTGTGCTCCCGCTCCCTCTCCTGCTGCCTGCTGCTGTGCCGACGATTCGCCTGGCTACATATACACATGTATAGAAACGAAGGTCTGCTGCGCCGGTATCCGGCAGGCATGGTTTCACGCCTCATCGCAGGCTGACATCAGAACCGTTTCGTCACATGGAGGAAACCACCGATGCCCACCAGCACCCATTCCCTGATCCAGCACATCAAGGCGGTCAAGAAAGGCGAGCGTCGCTTCGAAAACGCCTTCCAGTCGGTATCCCGCATGATTTTCGAGGGCGGGATCGAAAAGATCATCGTGAACGGCAAGACCACTTACGACTTCAGGGTGTTCCGTACCGGGCCGAAACACGTCATCGGCATGTACGAAGAGGTCAACAGCTTCGTCTCCTACGTGAAGGACGCGGCGGAAGGCGGCTCCTCGAAGGAGATGGCGTTTGTGCTGGTGGGGGAGCCGGGCAACGGCAAGACCTTCTTCGTGGAGTTTCTCTCCGGCCGCTACCGCAGCTTTCTCTCCCGTGAGGAAAACCGCAAGTATTCTTTCAGATTCCAGCACCTGGACCAGTTCGGCAGCTACGGCCGGATCAGCGCCATCGAATCCCAGACCTACGAAGACCCCATGATCCTGGCCATGAACCTCTTCGATCTGCCGGACGACAACAAGACCTTCCTGACGCGCGAGATGGGGTTTTCGGAGCCGGAAGCGGAAGCGCTCTTCGATGCCTACCGTCCGCTGGGGGCCTGCAGCGGCTACATCTGGAACGACATCCGCTCACACTGCGCCGGGGACCTGGAGCGGATGCTCGCCTTTGTCGAAGTCATCCCCGTGCCGCTCACCGAAAGCCTCGGCACCGTCACCGGCAAGTACCCGGCCAAGGACAAGATCACCTCCTCGGCCGTGGACCTGCTGGGCGAGGAGTCGATCCAGCGCCTGCTGCACATCACCGACACGAACAACCCCTACCGCTTCGACCTGCGGCGCGGCGCGCTCGCCCGGGTGGCCGGCGGCGGCATCCACTTCAGCGACGAGATCTTCAAAAACAAAAAAGACCTGGTCCAGGTCTACCTCGGGGTCATCCAGAACCGCTCGATCGAGATCGACGGCTACAAGTGGCCGATCGACACCCTCATCGTCGCCACCAGCAACAACTCCGAGTTCCACCGGTTTCTATCCGAGAAGGAGGAGGCGCCGATCGTGGACCGCTGCCGCCTCTGCTACGTCTCGCACAACACCAACTACAAGCTGCAGAAGGAGCTGACCGGTTACGCCGTGGGCAGCGAGGCGCGCACCACCCTCACCAAGGAGAGCCTGCACCAGGACCCCAACCTGAACTACGCCGCCTGCGTGGGGGTGGTCTTGAGCCGGCTGCCGCGCTCCGAGAAGCTGACGCCGGTGGAGACCATGAAGCTCGCCGCCGGGGAGGTGGCCGGCGAGAAGAGCATCAAGACCCTGGCGGAGGTCATCGACACGCTCAACCAGGACCCCGAGATCATCAACCGCTTCGGCCAGAAGGGCCTGGGCCAGCGCAACCTCGGCCGCGCCATCCAGCTCTTGATCGAAAGCTCCGAGACCAACGAGGGCCAGTGCATGTTCGCCTACGACGTCTTCAAGGCCCTGGAGCGCATCGTGCTCGATTACGTGAGCGAGGCCAACGACCGCGCCAAGTACCTGGAGGACATCAAGACCGCCAAGGGCCTCTACCGCGAACGCATCATGACCGAGATGTTCAATGCCTACATGGACGAGCCCTTCGCCATCCGCAAGGACGTGATGAACTACGTCAACATGATCATCGGCATCGACGCGGAGAATCTGGGGCCGGACAAGATGTGGAAATACAAGGACCCCCAGACCGGGGAGTTGAAGGCCCTCAAGATCGACGAGCGCTACGTCAACAGCGTGGAGGAGCGCCTGGGCCTGAAGACCGAGGAGCAGCGGGAGTCCTTCCGCACCTCTATCCGCAAGATCTACGGGCAGAAGATCTCCATCGACCCGAACTACGATTTCATGGACAACCTGGAGCTCGTCAAGGCCGTCACCGACGTGCGCCTGAAATCCGACATCGCCGGCGCGGGCAGCCTGATCGGCGCCCTGGCCAACCGGACCAACGAAGAGAACCAGAAGCTCTACGACCGCATGATCGGCACCATGCTGAACAAACTCGGCTACTGCCGCACCTGCGCGCAGAAGACCATCGAGTACTTCTGCACCCAGGAGGACGAAAAGTGACGGCCGGGATGATCGGGGGATGGATCCGACATGCCTCCAATCGATGACGAGAAACGGATGGCGCGTTCGAAGGCGGCGGGGCTTACGCCCGCGCAGG
>CAZLSV010000069.1:22107-26595 GCA_964562235.1 uncultured Desulfatibacillum sp. | reverse complement strand
TCGCGCAACCCAAGAGCGAACGGACCAAGCTCTTCCTGAGCAAGATCCTGACGCATTAGAGTTTAATAGGTCACAGCCTCCGTTCATAGCTGATATCCGCAATGGAGTTCACATCGATTAAGGTAGACTCGACTATGAGCTCAACGCCATCAGCTATAGGCTTGGCTTCACATATTCTATCTGCGCATAGGGCGAGGTCATGAGCCGGCCGAGCGCCGGGTAGCCGAGGCGGAAAGAGACCCAGTCGCCCACGCGGGCCGGCGGGTCCATCCGGACCATGAGGTGGTCGCTGGACGCATCGCGCACGGTCACGCCGGGATCCACGGGGAACAGAAACCGGGGATCGGTGTCGAGCCAGCCCAACGCCAACACCGCTTCGCCGGACCGGCCGGCTTTCGCCTCGATCACTTCCGCCTGCAGCACGAACGTGTCGCGCTCGAACCCGGGGATGGTGACGGGGTTGAGCGAGGAGGAAAACCCCAGCAGAATGGCCGTTCCGATGCGCAGGTGGTTGACCCCGGGGTTGGGGTGGCCTTCCACGGAGAAGGTGCGGAAGATGTTCGAGGCCCCCCCGGACAGAAGCGCCAACGGCTGGCCCAGTTCCGCTTCGACCTTCCGGGCCAGGGGGACCAAGACCTGCAATCCCTGAAGTTGCAGGTCGCTGCCGGTCGCCAGGTGGAAATAGGCCCCGAGCCCTTGCAGCTGAATGCCCGCCAGCGATCGCAGCTTGCGGCAGGCCGCCGGGACCGCCTCCGGCGCCAGCCCTTCCCGACCGGTGTGCAGATCGACCATCAGGATCACCCCGTGGACCTTGCGGTGAACCCGCGCCTCGACGGAAAGGGCCTCCAGGATTTCCACATCGGCATTGAGACTGACGTCGGCCAGCTCCACGGTGCGGGCGACGTCGCGTGGGCCGGGAGAGCGCAGCAGGGTGATGGGGACCTGGATCCCGGCCGCCCGCAGCCGCGCGATGTTGTCAAGCCGCGAATCGGCCAGGCGCTCGATCCCGCCGGCGAGCATGGCCTTGGCCACTTCGGGCAGGCCCGCCGCCCCCTTGGTCACGCCCGTCACCTCGATGCCGTGGCCGCGGGATATCTCCACGGCCTTGCCGGCGTTGTGAGTGATTTTCGCGAGATCGATACGCAACCGGGGATTCGACATGGCCGTCTGTCCTAGTTGGGGTTGGACGCCAGGATTCGTATCAATATAGTTTACCAGAAGATCCTCGACCGATAAAGCCCCCCAAAGGGTGGAACCTGTTTTTATGAAGCAATAATAGGGTGTTGTTGGACCGGCAATAAAATTTGGCAACACATGATACGGCGCCGGCGGCAGGCCCCTCCCTCCGCCGGGGGGTTGGGTCTTGGAATATGCCATATCAATTGCCGCATCAATGAAAAGGTCGGGGGCATTCAATGATTTCTGCCATCGTCACGGAGTTCCATACGATCCCCGTGCTTTTCGAAAACGAGGAGATCATCGCGGTCGACAAGCCTGAAAAGCTCTCCTCGATTCCCGAACGCAACCGGGAAAAAATCTCTCTTCTCAAAATCCTTAGTGATCATTTTCAGCGCAAATTTTTCGTCGTCCACCGCTTGGACAAACAGGTGAGCGGCGTCATCCTCTTCGCCAAAAACCCTGAAACCCACCGCTACCTCAATCTCCAGTTCGAACAGCGCAAGGTGCACAAGACCTACCTGGCACTGGTGCATGGAACCATTGAAGAAAATTTCGGGGTGATTGAGGCGCCGCTGCGACGTTTCGGCTCGGGCCGCATGGGGGAGGACCGGACTCGGGGAAAACCGTGCCGGACCGAATTTTCAGTAATGGACCGTTTTGCCGACTACACGCTGGTTCGAGTCGATCCGCTGACGGGGCGCAAGCACCAGATCCGCGCCCATTTTTTCAATCTTGGCCACCCCATCGTGGGCGACACCCTCTACGGTGACAAATCACTGCAGAAAACCTTCCCGCGACTGATGCTGCATGCGCTGCGCGTCCAATTTCTCTCGCCGGCAGGAGTAGAAATACGAATCGAATCCCCGAGCGAGGGTACTTTTGGGGACTTTCTGAGCCTTTGTCGCAGCAGGACACGGTCGTAAAGAAGCCTGTCCGAGCGAGCGTCGGCCGGATACCTCCCCGGCGCCGGGGCAGCCAGTCTTGCCGTTCTCCCCGCCATATGTTCAGGCGTTACCGCCGCCGGATCCAATTCTACACCAGAATGAGATCAATCTTTTATCGATATTATTTAGACAATACAATAAAACACTGATATTATGGGATTATCATCAATTTCCGATCCTGGTGGAAGTTGGTGATGTTTACTTCGAAGGGCGGAGTGTCTAAGATTTTCGCGCCAAGGACCCATCCAACAACAGCCGGCCACGTCCAAGAAAAGGCGCCGGTCGGCGCTTTCGCAAGGCCTCTGGACCATCCACGGAGACCGGGAGCAGGTCACGCAAGTGCTCTTGAATCTTTTCGTCAACGCCGTCGAAGCCATGCCCATGGGGGGGGGAGCTGTCGGTGCGCACCCGGAATTTGTCGCCGGAGGCGGCGGCGGAAAAATTCAAGCACACTGTCTCCTGCGGCCATGTGTGCCTGGAGGTATCGGATTCGGGAGTCGGGATGGACCCATCGACGCGCAAACGGGTCTTCGAGCCCTTTTTCACGACGAAAGAACTAGGCCGGGGAACCGGCCTCGGGCTGGCCTCCGTGTATGGAATCGTCAAGAACCACCAGGGCTTCATAGATGTAATTTCGGAGACGGGAACGGGCACGACGTTCAGGGTCTTTTTTCCGGCGGCAACCAGCCCGGAGATTGCCGCCGGGGGCGGTGCGGAGTGATGTCGAGACGGCAAGCAGGTGCGTAGTCCACGCCCGGGTATCGGTTGCTATTTTATTTTTCATCGCTAAATTACAAAAAACAGGTGGAAATAGTTGCACTCGCCGAATCCTACTTTTCCCGGACATCTTCTGATCTCCTGCCTTGTCTAAACCGCGGATGAAGAAATCTCGGCCACGCGACGCTTCTATCGTCGATACAATTTAGATCTTTTTTAAAGATAACCGGCGCACGAAAAAATGGACTTTTAGACACAAAGCACCTAGAATTTACTTAGGTGCGCTTATTCAGGCACTTGGGAAGTGGCGCTCAGGGTCAACGCCTTCTTGAGACGATAAACAACTTCTGCGGCCCGGACCCGTGGAAGCCGGTCCCGGGGGTTGAGGATTTACAACAACCAATGCAAACAAGATCAGGTTATCATGATGCAGCAAGCCGCTGGCAAGAAAATCGGCGATAAAAATTTATCTGGCTTTTCAGGTTTTGACGGGGTCGCATTGGGAACGATCGGGCTGTCGAGCGATGGGCGAATCGAATACCTCAACCAATCCGCCTGCAATTTGCTCGGGCTCCTTACAAAAGAGCTGATCGGCAAGCCCATTCGGAGCATAGCTCCGGATATGACCCCGCAGGAGTGGTCCGGGCTGTGGTCGGAAGTCGACAGCCAGGGCTACGTCGAAAGCAGGGCGGCGCTGAAGATTCGGCGCCCCGACAAGGAAGAGTTACAGTTAAAGTACAAGGCGTTTCGGGTTTTGGATTCGGAACAAAAGGGCTGCGTCCTCTTCCTGACCAGGCCGGATGAGACGCCATTGGTCAAACTGGATTTAAAAACCCAGCGGGCTCATCTGGTCCAGGTATTGGACACGATCGGCAATCCGGTGATATCCATCGATGCCCAATTCAAGATCACCTTCATGAACAAGTCCGCATGCGAGGCTCTCGGCACGACTTTGAGCCGGATCGTCGGCAAAACGCCCTATGAAATTCTTTCCAGGGAGCAGGCCGACCGGCTCCGGGAGAAAACCAGGGAGGCTCTGGAGAGCGGCCGGCCGTGTAATTTCACCGAGGAGAACTTCTTGGAGGCCCGGCACAGCCAGTCGGTGACACTCCTGCCCTATGTAGAAACGGGCTCAAACCAGAAGCGGACTCTCGCCGTCATCAACGAGGTTGGTGCGCCCGCCGATCTGCCGCTATTGAATGCCGGGCATCTGTCCCTTCCAGCGCGCCCGGATCACCCGGCAGTCAGCGACCGCCTGAGCAACCAGTTCGAAAAAAACGCCGTCGGCATTTTTCTGAAAGACACCGAAAACATATACGTGTGGGTGAACCTGGCTTTCGCCTCCATGCTGGGGTGCGAGTGCAAAGACCTGATCGGCAAGCGGGTGGAGGATGTGGTCAGGGATCCCAGGGAAATGAGGGCTCTGCTCGATGAGGACGAATACGTGTACGCCACCGGCCGGCCGCTCATCAACCTGAAACGTCGCCCGCCTTTACCGTATCTGGTGTCGCACCGGGTCGACAAATTCCCCTTCTTCGGTCCCGGAAAGAAGGTGGAGGGGATCATCGGGCTGGTGGTCAGAACCGAACCAGAGCCCGATGAGGGAGAGGCGCTGGAGGATAAAGTCCTCTCCATGTCCCGGAAGCTC
>CAZLSV010000069.1:5563-22097 GCA_964562235.1 uncultured Desulfatibacillum sp. | reverse complement strand
CAAAAGCACGCCTCGCAGGGCCGGGAGGCGCTGGGGGAGAAAATCAAATCCCTGGTCGTGCCCTACTTGGAGAATCTGAAGCAGACCCGCATGAGCGCGGATCAGCTCGAGTACGTCAAGCTGATCGAGGAAAACCTGAAAAATTTCTACGATCCGACCTATGCGAAGCTCTCCGCGCCGGAGTACAAACTCTCGCCGACCGAGCTGAAGGTGGCGCGGCTGGTGCGCGACGGCAAGACGAACAAGGAGATCCAAGAGCACCATCCTGACCCACCGCCATCACATCCGCGTCAAGCTGGGCATCCGCAACAAGAAGATCAACTTGCGCTCCTTGCTCAAGTCCTGAACCCGCCGGATTGGCGCCCCGGCCGTCGACGGCCGGAAATCCCTCCCGCGGATCGGGAACCGAACCCCCATGCGTCTCGCTCCCCCTCAAGGGTGCTGGTTTTCCATTCTCCAGCGGTTGCTTCCCCTCGCCCCAGACTGCAAATTCTCATCGCCGCATTATCGATATTGTTTCAATCTAATTTCTAGTTAAGTAATCTTTTTGCGTCCCGATAAAATTCGTGAAGGAAGCTGGAGACGCGGACAAGCGTCAGTTTCTGCACGGTCATGGAACGAAAAATGAGAAACGGGAAACCGGACAACAGAGGCTTTACGATCCTGGAGCTGGCCGTGGCCATCGCCATTGCGGCCATCCTGGCCGGTTTCGCGCTGCCTTCCTATGTCAATTGGCAAAACTCGAGCCGTTTGAGGGGGGCTGCGGTCAACCTGGTCGGCGATCTGGAGATGGCGAAAATCAGGGCGATCCGGGAAAACAGCCAGGTCGTGGCACAGTTCCGCGCTGAAGGCTACACCATTTTCGTGGACAACGGGGCAGGGGGGGGGACGCCAGGGGATTGGGTTCGCAACGGCGCAGAGCCGCTCGTCCAGAATCGGAAGCTGCCGGGGGGCGTGACGGTCGATTTGGCGGGTCTCACCTTGGCCGATGACCGTCTGCGGTTCAACGGGAAGGGACAGCCGCCCGATCTGGCCGCGGTCGAAACCATTCCCCTGCAAAACAAGGCCGGTCGGAAAAATCTGACTCTCAATCGTTTGGGGGCGGTGCGGATTCAATGATGGAAAGGAGCGACCCAATGCCGAAGCGGAGCCGCCCGCATCGGAGCCAAGCCGGCGTAACGATGGTGGAGCTGTTGATCGCCATCGCGATCCTGTCCCTGGGGGTGTTGGCGGCGGCCTCCATCCAAATGGGGACTGCGCGCAACAACAGCAAGGGGAACATTTATACCCAGGCCTACATGCTGGCGATCGAGCAGTTGGAAATACTCAAGAACCAGGACGTCGGTTTCCTCGTTCCGGGAGCCTACAGCGATGCATCGCCGATCGATGCGGCCGGCCGGCCGGGTGGGATTTACACGCGCAGCTGGACGATCAACAACCTGGGGATCGCCGGCCGGACCCTGACCGTCACCGTTCAATGGCAGCGCGGGGGCAAGACGAATCGCGTGGTGCTCTCCTCGAACACCCAGGGAGAGGGCATATGAATCGGATTCACGGACGAAGGCCCGGTGTTTCGCGATTTTCTCAAAACGTGAGCGGGTTCAGCCTGATCGAATTGCTTCTTGTGATGGGTGTGATCAGTCTTCTGCTGGGCGCGGTCTTCAGCTGGTTCGACGGCATGAGCCGCTTCTATAGAAACGAAAACACGAAAGCCGGGGTCCAGTCGAGCACGCGGTTTGGGATGGAAACGCTGATCCAGGACATTCAGCTGGCGGGGCTGAACCCGTTCGGGGTGCCCGGGGCGGGGATCATCGCCGCCACCGCGACCACACTCCAGATCGCCTCGGATCTCAATTTCGACGGCAATTTCAACGGCCCGTTCGAAAACACCAGGTATGCCCTCTTCGGAGATCGCCTGGAGCAGACCAACCATCTAGGGACCGAAACCCTGCTGGACCATGTGACCGGCCTCAGTTTCACCTACTTTGATCGCGACGGGGCCCTGATCCCCGAGCCGATCAACATCCCGGATATTCGTTCCGTCGGCATCTCCCTGACCCAGGCGCGAAGCTCCGGCCGGGACCCGGAAATTGCCAGAACCTACCGCACGCGCATACGCTGCCGGAACTTTTAGCAGCCGTCTTTCAGGAGCCATCGATGATTTTAACTGGGATTTCAACCGGGATTTCCACCGGGAAAATGGTCTTGGGAAACGAGAGAGGGTTCGTGCTCGGGGTTTCCATGCTGATTTCAGCCATCCTTCTGCTGGGCGGGGTTTTGGCGCTCCTGACTTCGAACACGGAGGTTCTCGTGGTCAGAAATGAAGGGGATTCGACGCGGGAGTTCTACCTGGCCGAAGGAGGGGCGGTCGACGCGCTGGAAAACTACAACCAAGGGACGACCTTCTGGCTCACGGACGACTTTCTGCTGGCAGGCCCTTTGACCGCCGGCAGCCAGGTGACCTCCTACAATGCGCAGGGGCAGGCCGTGGCCACGGTCGAGGCGCGTTGCATAGAGGAGACCGGCACATCGATCCCGAGCTTGGGCGAGGCCGCCAACCACCTGCCGCGCCAGCGTCATGTCGGGCCGCCGCCGCCCCGATCGGGGTTCAGCATGAAATATTTCGAGGCGCGGCGGTACGCCGTCACGGCCACGTCCAGCAGCGGGAACACGCAGGTCCAGATCGGCGCGTGGAAGGTTTTCAACAAGTATTGATCGCCACACGAGATACCGGGAGATCGAAGAATGCGGCGAAATATCTTTCTATTGGTCGTTTGCCTAATTTGCTCCGAAACATCGCTGTGGGCCGATGACATCGAAATCTACGGCACGGTCACCAACCCGACACTGGAGCCCAACGTCCTGATCATTTTCGACACCTCCGGAAGCATGGCGACCGAAGACGTTCCCGGCGCGCCCTATGATGCGGATGAGAAATACTCCGGCACCTATGACAAAAAGAGTGTCTACCAGCGCACCTGGAGCTGGGCCCGCTTGCGCTGGGAATGGAGCCTGATCACGGACGATGTCAACAAAATCAAATGCACGGCCATAAAAGATGAACTCAAAAGTGTCGGCTACACCACGGGCTACATGCGCGATGCGCCGGACTTCAATTGCGGAGGGGCGACCGAGAAGCGCCTGCGGATCGGAAACTACATGAATTATCTCGATTTGGGAGTCGGCGACAAGCGCAGCCGGATCAGCGTCGCCAAGGAGGTCCTCACGGACCTGATCAACAAGACCCCCGGGGTGCGTTTCGGTCTGATGGTCTTCAACTACGAGCAGGGCGGCCGCCTGGTGGCGCCCTGCGGGACCGACAAGTCGACGCTCCTGAGCCGCATCGCCGGCGCCAGCGCGGACGGATGGACGCCGCTCGCGGAGACCCTTGCGGAAGCGGGCCTTTACTTCGCCGGGAAACAGAGCTGGTTCAACGCGGGGGTCACCTACACCTCGCCCATGCAGGAGCGCTGCCAGAAGAATTACATCATCCTCATGACCGACGGCGAGCCCACCCGCGACCGGGACCACCGGCTCTACGACACCGGCTACATCAACGGCGACATCATCGGAGACTACGACGGGGACCACAACGGCGGCAGCGAATTCGACAGCTACCCCGACAGCGGCTCGGACTACCTGGATGACGTGGCCAAGTACCTGTACGAAAACGACTGCAACCCGACCCTGGGAGACGGCACCTCCTTCGACAAGCAAAACATCACCACTTTCACCATCGGCTTCAAAACCAACCAATCGCTGCTCCAGCGGACGGCGGTTAACGGCGGCGGGGAGTACTTCACGGCGGAAAACTACTCTACGCTGACGGAAGCCTTTACCCAGATCATGTCGAGCATCGTGGAGAAGAATGCGGTTTTCGTCGCGCCGGTGGTGCCCATCAGCCGCATGAACCGGGTCTATGCCGGGGACAAGATCTATCTCGGATTTTTCAAGCCCAAACAAAGCGGCCGCTGGATAGGAAATATCAAACGCTACGCCCTGGAAAACGACGGCACCCTGAAGGACGCAAGAGGCGCCGTCGCCACCACTGCGGACGGGTTCATCAAGGACAATGCCCACTCGTGGTGGACGACGCTGGGCGCCGACGGACCGGCCGTCGAAAAAGGTGGCGCGGCCGAAGCGCTGAGCCGTTTCCTCGATTCCGACGCCACCCGCAAGGTCTACACCTACACCGGGACCCAGCCGCTGTTGACCCACTCCTCCAACGCCCTGCTGGACTCCAACAGTGCCGTCACCAAGGCGATGTTGAACGTGGCCTCGGACACGGAACGCAAGAACCTGATCAACCTGGTGCGCGGCGGGGAATTCGGGGACGTCATCCACTCCGAGCCGGCCGTGGTCGTATATCCGGACCCGGACGGGAACCCGGCGACCAACGACGGGAAGACCGTGATCTTTGTCGGTGCCAACGACGGCCTGCTCCACGCCATCGACGACGCCACGGGCGACGAGCTCTGGAGCTTTGTCCCCCCGGACCAGCTCGGTCGGCTCTACCGCCTGAACGACGCCGACCACGACTATTTCGTGGACGGATCGCCGATCATTTACGACGGGGTCGGCCAGAAACTCCTGGTCATCGGAGGGCGTCGGGGAGGAGACCACTACACGGTCCTTGACATCACCGCCTACAACGCGCCGAAATATCTCTACAGCGTCAAGCCCACCGTTTTGGACCCCAACCCGGCCAATACCCCGGACACGGACACCTACGAGCGCTTGGGGCAGTCCTGGGGCCGTCCCGAAAAAGTCACCGTCGCCGTCAGCTCCTCGATCGCCATTTCGGGCTGCGGTGTGAACATTGCCGTAAACGCCGCCGATGCTTTAATTTTTTCCGGGGGTTATGACAACAACCAGGACGCGGTCCCGCCGAATGCCACGGACAGCGTCGGCCGAGCGCTGTTTGCCGTGAACATGGCTACCGGGCAGGCAATGAAAAACATGGTGTTCAGCCCCGCCACCCACCCGAGCCTCGGGATGACCCACTCCGTTGTCGACCTATCCGTTTTCGACCACGACAACGACGGCATTGTCAGTCGGATCTATTTCGGCGATCTAGGCGGTGACGTGTTCGCTCTCAGGGACGACCGAATCGAAACTTATACGGCCTGCGGTCAAAACATTACCCGGAGCGTGGTCGACGGGAGCTGGACCGCTCATAAATTGTTCAATGCATCCGCCGACGGCGTCCAGCGCAAAATCTTTTACGCACCGGACGCGGTTGAAGAGGAGTTCGGCGAGTACATCTTCTTCGGCACCGGGGACCGCGAAAACCCCGGAAACACAACCGTGGTCAATCGTTTCTACGCCGTCAAGAACGACTGGGCGTCCACCCGCGTTCTTACGGAGTCGGACCTCGTGGACGTCACCGCGGACCTGATCCAGCTCGGAACCGCAGACCAGCAGCAGCAGGTCAAAACCAACCTTGCAAACGGCCGCGGTTGGTACATCCGCCTTGAGAACCCGGGTGAGAAGATCGTCTCCTCTCCCCGTGTCTACGGCGGAGTGGTCTATTTCAGCACCTATGCCCCGTCTGAAAACGCCGGACCCGATCCCGATGACCCCTGCGCCTCCTCAACGGTCCGCGGCGTGGCCCGGCTCTATGCGTTGAACTATCAGACCGGCGCGTCCATGCACAACTTCAGCAGCCAGCCGGAAACCGACAACTCCGGCAACCCCGTTTCACTGGGCAAGAAAGACCGGGCCTTGGCCATCGGTACGGCCATTCCATCGGCGCCGGTCATCGCCATCCTGGGCGGCGGCGCGCGCCTTTTTGTCGGCATCGAAGGCGGCATCGCGAATCTTCCGGCGATCGCAACCCGGGACATGAACCGTTTTTATTGGAACAGGATTCACTGACACTGAGGAGTAACCTTGTATGATGCCGGTTCATTTTTTCAGAAAGCTTGTTCTCCTTGGGGTGGTCATAAACCTCATCTGGGGCGCATCGGTGGGGGACGCCGCGGAGAAGCCGACCAAGATTCCGGTCCTCAGAGAGTTGGATATCGACGCCTGCGAGCCCGTCCGTTACCAGGCTAGAATCGCCGAGGTCAACCACCCCAAGGGCGCTTTGACGGTTGCCGAAAAGGAGATCCGTCTGATGGACGTGAGCGTGAGCGGCAACCGCATGGCGACCGAGTTGCTGGGGCTTGACGACAAAGCCGAGCCGTTTGCGGCTTACAAAAAAGGCGACTTGGTTCTGGTGGAGGGTTTTTCCCATCCGGAGGGGTTTGTGGCGGCATGGAAGATCCAAAAAATCCGCGCGGTCACCGAGCGGGAAAAGCCGCCAAAGGATTCCGCCGGGAGGGTCGCGAAAAAAAGCCGGGAATTCAACAATGCCAGATGAGAGAAGCGGCGCGTGGAGGCCGTTCTCGAAGGGATGGGGCCAAGGTTCGCATTTCTGTCGACGACCGGCCCGAGCGCCGAGATGGGCTGGATAGAACCGGTCGTTGTTCGCAGCGCAGCAGCGCGGGGAAGTCTTTTGCGGGGTCGGCGTGGCAGAAAAACTCGAGTCAGACAGTAAGCGAAGCAACGCGGATCGGCGATACCGCCATCGATTCTCACTCAAGCACTTCCTGTTCGGCGGAAGGCGTGTGGCGTTGAGAAGAGCGACGGACAGGCAGGGGGTTCGCTTCGTGGATGAATACAGCCTGGCCCTGATGGGGATGATCATCCTTCTGTTGATTCTCTCGATCGTCGACGGGGTCATGTCGCTTCATCTCCAGGATTATGGCGCACAGGAGATCAACCCCGTCATGTCCTTCTGTCTGGAGGTAAGCCCCTGGTTTTTCCTGGCCAGCAAATTCCTTCTGACCTGTTTTGGAGCGATGTCTCTTCTCGTGGTGAGCAACAGCTGTGTCTTCGACAATCGCATCCGGGTCCGAGATGTTTTTCCGGTCATGCTCTTCCTGTATTGCTTGCTGACCATTTGGAATTCATACTTGCTTCTCACTGTTTAAAAGCCAAAGGCCCTTTACCCGCGCTGCCTGGAGAGACTCGATGCATGCATCCAAGAAGTTTCCGTTTCCGCCCCTGAAAGACCTGAAATTGCCGACGCTCCCCGGAGTGGCCATTAGAATATTGCAGGCCATGCAGCGGGAGGCGCCCAGCATCATCGAGATTTCAGAGATCATCTCCGCGGATGCGCCGCTGAGCGCAAGGGTGTTGAAACTGGTCAACTCGCCCTTTTACGGCCTTGCAAACAAGATCGGCTCGGTCCACCAGGCGATGGTGTACCTCGGTTTGAACACGGTCAAGAACCTGGCGCTCAGCTTTTCGCTTTTGAAAGCAGTTCAGTCCGGCCGCAAAGGTTCGTTTGATCATACCCAGTTCGCGAAAGATTCTCTCATCGGCGCCGTCGCGGCCAAACGGCTGACGGAAAAGACCGATCGGAAGCACGGGGAAAACGCATTTTTCCTGGGACTTCTGCAGAACATCGGCATGCTGGTCATGGCGCAGTCCATCCCGGATGCATACGAAAAGGTCCTCGAGGCGGCCGCCGGCAGCGAGGGCCCCTTGCACGAAATCGAAAACGGCCTCTTGGGAACGAACCACATGGAGGTGGGCGAGTTCGTCACCGACGCCTGGGGGCTGCCGGCCACCATTACGGCCCCGATCGGGTATCACCACTGCCCCGAGCGGCTGCGTGTCCCCGATAACGATATCGAGCCGTTGACGAGAATACTCCATCTCTCGTCCCTGTACATCGATTTGTTCAAGCGCCCGCAACCCGCCGGCGGATATTCCGAAATCGAAAAATACATCCAGGCCTACGGCCTCAGCCCGGTCATCGGCAGATCCGAAATCACCGCGAATATCGTTGAAAGCGTAAGAGACATTTTCCCTGTTTTCGACCTGCAAATCGATGAGAAGAGGCATATCGAAATAATCGATGCGGCCAGAATCGAATTGGCCGACCTGACAAGCGAACTGCTGAATCAGGTTCACAGCCAGGCCCATTGCCTGGACCAGCTCCGGCAGCAGATAGGTATCGACGGCATGACCAGGCTTTACAATCATGAGCGGTTCATGGAGATCCTGCACCGCGAGATCAGCCGGGCCAGCCGCTACAAAACCCCCCTCTCCATCATCATGGCCGACTTGGACCATTTCAAATCCGTCAATGACTTTTTTGGGCATCAGGCCGGAGACCACGCGCTGAAATGCGCGTCCGCTCAACTCAAGAAACTGCTGCGGGACTCCGACCACCTGGCCCGTTACGGAGGCGAGGAATTTGCCATCATTTTACCGATGACCCATTTCAAAGACGCCATGCTGACGGCCGAACGCTTGAGAAAATCGATAGAATCACTCAAGATAATTTACGATAAACGATCCCTCAGCGTGACCATGAGTTTCGGCGTTGCCGCCTGGGAGGAGAACCGGGAGATCGATGTCGAGGGTTTTGTCAAAATGGCCGACGAGGCGCTTTACGACGCGAAAAATGCAGGGCGGAACAAGTGCTGTCTTTACAAGCACCAAAACCCGGACAGGACACCGTCTTTGACGGTGATGGTCATCGACGACGAAGAAATCGTTCTGGTGACGGTTACCAAGATGCTCGAGCGCTTAGGATTTGCTGTAATCGCCGCCAAATCCGGCCAGGAAGCCTTAGGTCTTTTGAATCACAGCCAAGATAAAATAGATGTGGTGATCATGGACATGATCATGCCCGACATCCGTCCGGACCAAATACTGAGCGCCATCCGGGCCCGTCAGAAAGGCGCCAAGGTTCTGCTTTCAAGCGGATATATTCTGAGCGGCGAAAACAACGGCGATCTGTTGAACAGCACCGACGGCTTTCTCCAAAAGCCCTATCAACTGGCAGAACTGTCGCGGGTCGTTCAAACAACCATGAACGGTTAATACCGAAAGGGTAAGAAAATGAAAAGGGATATCAGCATCAAGAAAATCAGTTACAACTTAAAGAAAAATAAGAAATTCATCGAAATAGAGATCCCCGGTGATGAGATTCTCCAAACGGTGGAAGCCGATTCGCCTGAATTCGAAAAACGGGTGAAACAAAAGATTGTTGAATACATGCAATCGGCGTAATTCGAGAGGCACCAGCGAAAGGGTGCGCATTTTTCTTGGTGCCCCCAACCAGGCAAGGCCCTTTTGCCTGATTCGGGGGATTTCCGGCAGGCACTCCTGTTTGCCTGCCCTCCTCCCCATTGGTTACATGCACTTCGACATGGCCAATTGATTCTAGTTTTTCGTAGAAAATCGACTCCCGCGGATTCTCGCGCCCATCGTCGATTTTTTCCGGCCTTCCCCTTCCCGATAATCACCCCGGATGCATGCGGCGCGGCAGGCTTCATGTCCTTTTTTGTCTAATATTTTAATGTGTTAACATGCAAATGGGTTCGGGGGCTAAAGAAGCGTAAAGCTCGGGCCGATAATTGATTTGATAGTTGTATTGAAAGGAAGGCGGAAAAATTCTCATGGGCCCTCGAAAGAAGGATAAACGAATGATCGCCTTGGAGGACCGAAAGACTCTCGATCGGCGGGTCAACCCGGACCGTCGCCGCAAACGCTCCGCGTTGAACACGCTGAAGCAGGTTTTCAATACCACCGAAGCCTGCCATTACCTGAAGGTTTCGCGGCCCACGTTTCTCAAACTGATCGCGGCCGGGAAGATCCGGGCCATAAAGATCGGAAAAGGCTGGAGGGTGCTGGAGGCCGAACTGGAGCGCTTTCTGCTGACCGGCGAGATCGTCCGTCGTTAGGCCTTCAGATCCCCCGGGTCATCCCCTCGCCCCGACGCCTGCCGGCATCACTCACCCTGCCGGGCAGGGCTCGCCCGCATCCGCCCGGTTATACCGCATGTCATTAAAATGTTCCGGAAAAAAAGGACGGCATACGTGGTTGTAACAAAACAACGCCGCCAAGCGGAAGGCTATTTTTTCGGCCCCTAAAGACCGGTTCCACGATCTCCCGCGCCCCGGCGTCGAGGCCTGAAGCTTTCAGTGTTTTGAGGAAACCGGCCCCGCGCTTTACAAAAAAAAACGCTCGTGCCAAAATGCGTCCGACACGATTTTCCATTGGACCCCCGCCGCCCGGCGGATCTGTTGAAAGGATGGATCAATGTCAGACGTCTATTCCCGGTTGAGAGAGCATCTGGACAGTCTTCCGGCAGGTTTTCCGGCCACCGAAAGCGGGGTTGAGCTGCGCATTCTCAAGCGCCTGTTCACGCCGGAGGAGGCGAGCCTTGCCGTGCAGGTGGGCATGAAGCTCGAACCGGCCTCGGCCATCGCCGGCCGCGCGGGGCTTTCGGAAGAAGAAGCGGCCGCGCGGCTCGCGCAATTGTCCCGCAAGGGCCTGATTTTCAGCATCGAAGCCCCCGACCGGCCGCCCGTCTACATGGCCGCCCAGTTCGTGATCGGCATCTGGGAATACCACGTGAACGACCTGGATGCGGAATTCATCCGGGACATGGACGAGTACATCCCGACCCTGTCGCGCTCGGCCTTCGGCCGCGTGCCTCAGCTGCGCACCGTTCCGGTCGGCAAGAGCATCAGCGCCGGCGCGGAAACGCTGCCGTACGAGCAGGCCGAGGAGCTGGTCCGCCAGCAGACGAAATTTCTGGTGGCCCCCTGCATCTGCCGCCGCGAGCACCAGATCAAAGGGGCCGGCTGCGAGAAGCTCATGGAAGCCTGCCTGATTTTCGGGTGGGGCGCGGAATATTACGCCCGCAACGGGCTGGGTCGGCTCATCACCCTGGAAGAGACGCTGGAAATTCTGAAAATGGCCGAAGAGCAGGGACTGGTGCTCCAGCCCAGCAACTCCCGGGACATCGTCAACATCTGCTGCTGCTGCGGGGACTGTTGCCAGGTGCTCAAACACCTGAAGCGCCTGCCGGTTCCGGCCGCCGCCGTGGCCTCGCCGTTCACCGCCGCGCTGGATTCGGATCTTTGCATCGGCTGCGGGACCTGCCAGGACCGCTGCCAGATGGACGCCCTGAGCATGGTCGACGCCCTGGCGGTCCTCGACGCCGACCGCTGCATCGGCTGCGGGCTGTGCGTCACCACCTGCCCGAGCGGCGCACTGAGCCTCGCACGCAAGCCGGCCGAAAAGCTGCCGCCGGTCCCCAAGGACATGCGCGAGGCCTTCATCCTCCGGGCCAAGGCCCGCATGGCCTCGCCGAAATAGCAGCCGAAACGCCGCCTCAAGGGGCGGCTTTTTGCTGGTAGATGCCGCTGGGGTCCGACCCGGTCAGCCCGGCCTGGTAGGAGCGCTCATCCACCGGGGAGAGCCGCTTTTCCATCTCGGCGTCGATCAGCATGACTCGTCGGATCTCCTCGGTGCGCTGGGCGATGAGTTCCATGGTTTCATCGGAGGTCATCCAGTTCAACCGGTCGAAGCGTTTCAGGTTCAGCGGCCCGGTGTAGCCCCGCAGGGTCTTCTCGCGTTCGAGGTTGTAATACTGTTCGAAGTAGGACATGACGAGCTCGCGCAGGCTGCGGTAAACCGGCTCGCGGAAGCGCAGCCCCACGAAGTTGGACTTGGCCACCGCCCCCCAGCAGCCGCCAACCTTGAAAAGCGCCAGCAGGTGCTCGTCGTCACGGCCGTTTGAGAGGATGTCCAGGATGAGCGGCGGGTAGCCGATGCGCCCCAGCGCCGCCGCGGCGAAAACGGCGCCGTCGAAGCAGTGGGCCGTGCGGTCCTGCAGCACCCGCAGCGGGCAGCGGTAAAAATCAGCCGTGCTGTAGGGGATGGAATCCAGGAACCCCTGGATAGCGGCCGGGCCGGTGAAGCGGCTCACGATCGCGCGCGCATCAACGCTCAGCAGCCGTTCAAATTCTTCAAAGGCAGACATCGATTCACCTCTCGCACGATTCTTCATATCAAGAGCAGGCAAACTCAACCGCCGCAACCGCATGGATCCGCGTCGTTGGAAACAGCGGCACGGGTCCTGATGAATTCGTCAATCCACAATGAAAAGCCTGGCCCCGGTCCGGGTGGAGGAACGGTGCGGCTCGGCCCCGTCCGCCACCTGGTAGCTCATGCCGGCCTTCAGCGTGAACCGGCGGCCGTCGGCGAGCTCGGTTTCGAGCTCCCCCTCGAGCACCAGCAGGATGTGTCCCTTGGAACACCAGTGGTCGGCGAGGTAGCCGGAGGAATACTCGACCATGCGCACCCGGATATCATCGAAATTCCTCGTCCGCCAGTGCGCAACCCCGCTGTCACCGGCATGTTCGGTTTTTTCGATTGCGGACCAGTCGGTGGTCCCGAATGGGATGGAGTGCATTTTCATCGATCACAGCCTTCCAAGTAAGTTGAATTTTTCCTTGGGAGCGGCATCTTGCCGCGAAATGATCGCGGCGGGGACGCCGCTCCCACAAAACTGAAGTTACTTTCGGATAAATCCCAGCCCCCCGCGGCGGAGTGCGGTGCTTCCAGGCAGAACGCCCTATAAAAAGGTTGAAACGGCTGAGCCCTCCGGGAAAGTTATACCCGAAAGCAGGTGAGATGCCAATCGCGTTGCCCTCTGCGCAACGCGAACCGATCCGCCCGGCCGCTGGCGACGGCGATGATTGGAGTTGACAGGCCCTCCGAAGAAAAATAAAAGGGAATCTGCAAGACCCCATAAGGTACGCGACGTTTAATAGGGAATCCCGTGTGATTCGGGAGCGGTCCCGCCGCTGTGATCGGGGACGAAATCCGGAAAAGCCACTGTTTTTCACAAGCAAAACGGGAAGGCCCGGAGAGTAGGAAGATCCGAGAGCCAGAAGACCTGCCGGATGGGGAAAGAAGCGCTTGCGGCGTTGCCTGCGATTCCAGGGCAAAGCGCGATCCAACGCTTCGAGGCGACCCGGCACGTGGGCAAGCCGGCCTGAGCGCCTGAGGACCAAGCAAACCAGGGTGCAATCCTCAGAGCCACACGGCTCTGAGGATTTTTTTTGGTGCGCCGGCTCATCAAGGGGAGGTGAAATGAAAAAGGGTGTGATTGCGTCTATGATCCTTGCGGCCCTGTTTTTTTTGGGTGCTGGGGAGGCCTTGGCCAAGCAGGGCGAGAGACCGCCCGCAAAGAAGGCGGTTCTGCTGGTGGCCTTCGGCACCAGCGACCCGGAAGCGGCAAAAACTTTTGAAATTATTGAGAAACGGGCCAGGGAAAGGTTTCCCGGCATTGAGATGCGGTGGGCCTACACATCTAAAATGGTGCGGGCCAAACTCGCCAAGCAGGGCCGGCTGCTGGATTCGCCTGAAACCGCGCTCGCCAGACTCATGGGCGAGGGTTACACCCACGTGGCTATCCTCTCCCTGCACACGATCCCGGGCGAGGAGTTCCACGAGCTTAACCAGAACGCCCGGCTCTTCGGCCAGATGTCGGGCGGCTTTCAAAAAGTCCTGGTGGCGCGACCGCTGCTCTCATCCTCCAGGGACATGGAAACCGTGGCCCGGGCCCTATTGAAAAACATCCCGGGCCGCAAGGCCGGCGACGCGGTGGTCTTCATGGGCCACGGCACCGAGCATCATCCCGCCGACGCCGTCTACCTGGCGATGAACCAGGTCCTCCAGGAGCTCGACGCCAACGCCTTCGTGGCCGCTGTGGAGGGGAGCAGCTCGCTGGAGAAGGTCATCCCCAGGCTGAAAAAGCTCAAGGTCAAGAAGGTGTTTCTCGTACCGCTGATGTCGGTGGCCGGCGACCACGCGAAAAACGACATGGCCGGCGATGAAAAGGAGAGCTGGAAGTCGATCCTGACCGAAAAAGGGTTCACGGTCGAGCCGATCCTGAAGGGAACCGCCGAGGTCCCGGAAATCGTGGATGTCTGGCTGGATCACCTGGAATCGGTTTTCTCGCGTTTTTGATGAGGTCATCGCAACAGCTGGGGGGCGAGGCAGGGTCGCTTGAAATAGCTCATATACTGACGTGTGCGCTGCGCTTTCGAATCGGCCTGCGCCTTGCCTGCGGGCGTAATCCAAGGTCATGAAACCAGCTCTGATAACGCCCGCTGATCGCCTGGCCTTCAGCGTGGTGCGGAGGATCGTGCATGGACGGGTACGTGCATGTGTACACCGGGGATGGAAAAGGCAAGACCACGGCGGCCGTCGGGCTGGCCCTGAGAGCGGCCGGCGCCGGGCTGAAGGTGTTCATCGCCCAGTTCGTCAAGTCGGAGGAATACGGTGAAATCGAGGCCCTCAGGCGTTTTTCGGACCTGATCACCTGCCGCCGGTACGGCAGCGGGTGCTGGCTTTACAAGGAGCCCGGCCTTGAGGATGTCCGCTGCGCGCAAAACGGCCTGGAAGAGGTCCGCCGTGTTCTCGCCGGCGGCCGTTACGACGTGGTCATTCTCGACGAGGCCAACATCGTCCCGCACTACGGCCTGGTGCCGATCGACGATTTCCTGGCCCTGATCGACATGAAGCCGGCCGGCCTCGAGTTGGTTTTCACCGGCCGCTACGCCCACCCGCGGCTGATCGAACGCGCCGACCTTTGCACTGAAATGCGGGAGGTCAAGCACTACTACCAAAGGGGTGTCCTCGCCCGCAAGGGGATCGAAAATTGAAACCGCGCTTTCCGTTCCGGCTGGGCACCACCTCTTACGTGATCCCGGCCGATATCCTCCCGAATGTCCGGTTGCTTGCCGAACAGGTGGACGATGTCGAGATCCTGCTCTTCGAGTCGGGCGGCCCCTTCAGCATCCCATCTGCGGAAACCGTGCGGGAGCTTGTAAAATTGGCGACGGACCACGGCCTCACCTACACCGTCCACCTGCCGACCGACATCCACACGGGGCACGCGGAGGAGAGCGAGCGGCGCCGGGCGGTCGAAAGCTGCCGCCGGATCATCGAGCGGCTGGAGCCGGCCGCACCGTTCGCCTACGTTCTGCATCTGGCCGGCGACCCGGGCGGCCCGCAGCCCTCAACCGATCTTTCCCGCTGGCAGGCGCTCCAGCGGGGCTCGGTCTGCCGCTTGCTCGAGATGACCACGCCGGAGCGAATTTGCATCGAGAACCTGGAATACCCGTTCGCGCACGCGGCCGGGCTCGTTTACGATCTGGGGCTTTCGATTTGCTGCGACATCGGCCATCTGTTGCGTTACGGCGGCGATGTCGATGCCCATCTCGACCGCCACTGGCCCCGCACGCGCGTGATCCACCTCCACGGCCTTGCCAGCGGGACGGACCACCGCAGCGTCGCCTGCCTGGAGTCGTCGCTTTTGCGGAACCTGTTGCGGCGTTTCCGGCCCACCGGTGAACCGGACCGGGTCGTCACCATCGAGGTGTTTGCCGAGAGCGATTTTCGTGATTCGCTGCAGTGCCTCGGTCAGGTGGCCGATGTCCTCCAGGCGTGCGGGGGCGGGTCGTGACGCAGGCTTTCGTAAAGGGCGATTCCGGCCGCGGTGGAAAGGTTCAAGGAGCGCGTGCGGCTTGAGATGGGGATGTGGTAGGTGGCTGCAGCGTAGCGGCTGACGAGGGCCTCGGGCAAGCCCCTCGTTTCCGAGCCGAAGACCAAAAACAGGCGGGGCAGCGGCGGCAGGGACCAGAGAGGTTGGGTGCCGGTCTTGGTGAAGAGCGCGACTTCGGCCGCCCCGGGCTTCATTTCTCCGGCCAGCGCCTCGAAGCTGTCCCACACCCGCGGGTTCACCTGCTCCCAGTAATCAAGCCCCGCCCGCTTCACCGCCTTGTCGTCCAAAGAAAACCCCAGCGGTTTGACCAGGTGCAAACAGGCATTGACCGCCAGACAGGTGCGGCCGATGTTGCCCGTGTTCCAGTGGATCTCGGGTGCAACGAGAACCACGTGGCGCTCCGGCCCCGCAGTGGAGGCAGAAAACATGCTCTTGTCCATAATCGTTGAAAATTCAGACAGCTAAGGGTTGCGAATTAGAGCGCAGCCTTCCCGAGCTTCGACCCAATCGCCATTATTGCTCCGTCAAATAAACACGATCAACGTGAGCCGACGCCAGGCGGCGGGCACCCCCCTCCGCCTCTTCGTGAGATGGTGAAATTTTGCATGAATGTTAGGTGGCGGAGCGTTACAGCCGGCGGCCGCAGGCCGGGCAGAAAACATATTCGACCGGGAAATCTCGTTTGCAGAAGCGGCAGGCTTTCCCGGCTTCCGGCGCCGGTGTGGCTTTGAACCCGGTCACGGGGCTCTCACATCGGTCGCAGACGAGTACCGGCTCCCCGGTCTTGACCTTCAATACCGGGATGAAAAACACGCTGATGTAGTGGTCGACGCGCTTGAGGTAGGCCTGGAAAAGGCCGCAGCGCGTGCAGCGCCTGGGTTTCTCGTCCAGGACCTTGACCCTGGGCTGAACGCCGCCGATGAAAAAGAAGAAGGTTTCGAGCATGCTGGTGGTCGGGTATTCAGCTATTTGGGTATTTGGGTGTTCAGGTATTTGGATGTTCAGGTGGTTGGCCAAGCGGGTGCTCCGGAGTTCGGTTTTTTGTTTTTTCCAAACACCCGAATACCCAGACACCCAGACACCAAACCCCCTATTCTTCTAAAATTCCCGCGGCTTGCAGATGATTTCGCGCACTGTGAAAGGGCCGGTATGGTCTCAATCGGT
>CAZLSV010000069.1:4925-5553 GCA_964562235.1 uncultured Desulfatibacillum sp. | reverse complement strand
AGATGATTTCGCGCACTCTCAGCTCGAAGAAGTTGTTCTGGTGGGCCGGTTTGATTACCAGGGCGGTGTCCGCCCCCCGGCCGGAGCCACCGATGGAAACGATCTCCTGCCCGCTGAGGGCCCCGGCATCCGCGGCCATGACCGCCACCTCCACCGCCACCTTGGTGCCCTGGCCGAAGAGCTTGAGGGTGTCGGCCATCAACAGGACGGGGTAGACCCCGGAATGCCGGGCGGCGACCGAGCGCTCGATCCCGGACAGCGAATGGCTGGCGGTCACCACCGTCACCCCCTTGCGCTGGAGCTCGCCGCGCACGTCCTCGGGCATGACGTTTTTGAACGGCTCCTTGAAGCCGCAGTGGTAGGTCACCACCACGATCCGGAGCCCTTTCAGAATTTCGATCGCCCGATAGGCCGTGTCGCCCTTCGAGGTGGCCAGCACCGCTTCGGTGATCCCCAGCTCCCGGGCGCGCGATGCCGCTAGCTCCAAGGTCCGTTCCGTGTTCTCTTTTCCCGGTTTTTCGAAATACATCCCGTCCTCCTTTGCAGCGCAGGGGCGCCGGTCTGCCGCTTATTATCAAAGTTGAGGCTCATTCTATACGGATTTGGACGCCAGTCAACATGCGGGTTT
>CAZLSV010000069.1:0-4915 GCA_964562235.1 uncultured Desulfatibacillum sp. | reverse complement strand
CCCTTGACACGGGACACCAACTCGTCTATTAAAATCCGTCCATCATCTGATCATTTGGCCGTGTCAACACCTAATTAGCTTACTGGATCAAAATCCGATTCCGAGAGGCGGGCTAGCGTCGTCCATATGGCAGAAGGATTGGTCAGCCTGATAATCAAACAGCGCTCCGCAATCATTTCCAAATGGTTTGATTCCGCGATTCACGCCTACGCCCCGGACACCGCCGCCTTCATCAAGAGCCAGAACGACCCGTTTGCCAACCCCGTCGGCAGCAACACCCGTAAAGGTGTGGAAGCCCTGTTCGACCAGCTCGTGGGGGGGATGGACGGCGGCGCCATCACGGCGCACCTGGATCCGATCATGCGGATCCGCGCCGTGCAGAACCTGACGCCCGCGCGCGCCACCGCTTTCATCTTCTCTTTGAAAAACATCCTTATCGATATGTTCGGCAAAAATTTCCAGGATGCCGGCATGACCCGGCAGTTCCTGGAGATCGAGGCCCGCATCGACCAGATGGGCCTGGTCGCCTTCGACATTTACATGGCGTGCCGGGAAAAGATCTATGAGCTCAAGGCCAATGAAACCCGCAACCGTACCTTCAAGGCGTTCGAAAGGGCCGGTCTGGTTTCGAAGGACCCGGGAGAGGTTCCGGATGCCTGAGGGGCTGTGGTCAACCACATTCCGTGACGTTTCAACGGGCCGGCGCCGCGCCGGCCGCTGAAACGCAGATTGTCTGCGAGGTGTTGATCGATGAACAAAAAGTACATGTCCGCCTTCATTGCCGTGCTGGTTCTTTTCCTGATCGCGTGGGTGGGGACCTCCCTGGGCCTGCAGTGGCTCTTCGGGGTCATCATCCCCTACATGGCCCTGCTCGTGTTCGTGGTGGGTTTTAGCCGCAAGGTGCTCGGCTGGTCGCGGTCGGCCGTGCCCTTCGCCATCCCCACCACCGGAGGCCAGGCGAAATCCCTCGACTGGATCCCAGACGCGAAGTTCGACAACCCTTCCAGTAAATTCGGGTTGTTCGTGCGCATGGTCTTGGAGGTCCTGACCTTCCGCTCGCTGTTCCGCAACACCCGCATGAAGCTCAAGGACGGCAAGCTCTTCTATCAGCTGGAGATCTTCCTGTGGGTGGGGGCGCTGGCCTTCCACTACGCCTTTCTCACGGTGCTCCTGCGGCACACGCGCTTTTTCCTGGAGCCGGTGCCCTGGTGCGTGCAGCTGCTTGAGACCATCGACAGCTTCTTCCGGATCGAGATCCTCTACCCTCAGTTCCAGTTCGGGCTGCCGGCCGTGTACCTGTCCGGCATCGTGCTGCTGGCCGCCGTCGTCTACCTGATGGTGCGCCGCATCGTCATCCCCACGGTGCGCTACATTTCGCTGGCCTCGGATTTCTTCCCGCTGATCCTGATTTTCGGCATCGCCTTCAGCGGCATCATGATGCGCTACGTGACCAAGATCGACATCAACGCGGCCAAGCAGCTGACCATGGGGCTGGTGACCTTTCACCCGACCGTGCCGGAGGGAATCGGCGCCATCTTCTATATTCATCTGTTCTTTGTTTGCGCGCTGCTGGCCTATTTCCCTTACAGCAAGCTGATGCACCTCGGCGGAATTTTTCTCAGCCCCACACGCAACATGCTCGGCAACACCCGGGCCTACCGCCACGTCAACCCTTGGAACCATCCTGTTCACGTTCACTCCTACCAGGAATACGAAGAGGAGTTCCGAGAAAAAATGGTCGAGGCCGGGCTGCCCGTGGATAAGCCGCTCGAAGCCACCGCGGAACCAGCGGCAGAGAAGGAGTAAGACATGGCCGAAGCGAAACCGAAACCGCAAGACGTACTGGACCAGCTCAACTACCAGCCCCCCCGGACCGACTGGATGGACACCCCGGTCGAGATCCGCAAGGGGATGTACTGCTACGCCTCCAACCCCAAGAGCGTGGCGAACCTGGGGCTTCCCAACGCCCGCCCGTGGAACCCGCTGGAGGAGGACTGGAAGCTGCCGGAGAACTGGCAGCAGATCATCCACGAAGGCTTCAAGGAGCGCCTGGAGAAGTTCCGCTCCTTCAAGGTCTTCATGGACATCTGCGTGCGCTGCGGCGCCTGCGCCGACAAGTGCCATTACTTCATCGGCACCGGCGACCCCAAGAACATGCCGGTGCTGCGGGCCGAGCTCCTGCGCTCGGTCTACCGCAACGACTTCAGCCGTATGGGCAAGCTCCTGGGCAAACTGAACGGCGCTCGGCCCATGAGCATAGAGGTGCTCAAGGAGTGGTGGTACTACCTGTTCCAGTGCTCCGAGTGCCGGCGCTGTTCGCTCTTCTGCCCCTACGGCATCGACACCGCCGAAATCACCATCATGGGCCGCGAGCTGCTCAACCTGCTGGGACTCAACATCGACTGGATCGCCACCCCGGTGTCCAACTGCTACATGAACGGCAACCACCTGGGCATCCAGCCGCACGCCTTCAAGGACATGCTGGACTTCTTCGTCGACGACATCGAGGAGAAAACCGCGGTAAAGGTGAAGCCCAAGTTCATGAAGAAAGGGGCCGACATCCTCTTCATCACCCCCTCCGGCGACGTCTTCGCCGACCCGGGCACGTACACGGCCATGGGCTACCTCATGCTCTTCCACTACCTGGAGGAGAAGTACGGTCTGGACGTCACCTGGAGCACCTACGCGTCCGAGGGCGGCAACTTCGGGTTCTTCACCTCGCACGAGACCATGAAGCGGCTGAACTCCAAGATGTACGCCGAGGCCAAGCGCCTCGGCGTGAAGTGGATCCTGGGAGGGGAGTGCGGCCACATGTGGCGCGTGATCAACCAGTACATGGACACCATGAACGGGCCGGCGGACTTCCTCGATGTGCCGGTGAACCCGATCACCGGGACGCGCTTCGAGCAGGCCAAGTCCAACAAGATGGTGCACATCACCGAGTTCACCGCGGACCTGATCCGCCACGGCAAGCTCGATCTGGACAAAAGCCGCAACGACTACCTCAGGGTCACCTACCACGACTCCTGCAACCCCTCGCGCGGCATGGGTCTGTTCGAAGAGCCGCGCTACGTGATCCAGAACGTCTGCAACCACTTCTACGAGATGCCCCCGAACACCATCCGCGAGCAGACCTTCTGCTGCGGCAGCGGCTCGGGCCTGAACGCCGGCGAGAACATGGAGCTGCGCCTGGCGGGCGGGCTGCCGCGCGGCAACGCCGTCAAGCATGTGCACGACACTTACGGGGTCAACACGCTCGCCACCATCTGCGCCATCGACCGCGCGGTTTTGCCGACCCTGGTGGATTACTGGGTGCCGGGGGTGCAGGTCGCGGGCGTGCACGAAATGGTGGCCAACGCCCTGAACCTGTCCGGCCAGAACGAGCGCAGCACCAACCTGCGGGGCGAAGAGATCGAGGAACTCAAGGCACAAGCGGAGGGTGAATCCGATGAATGATAAGAAGCTGATTATCACCGGACTGGTCGTTTTTCTGATCATCGTCCTGTTCCCCTTCTGGTACAACCGGGGCAAGGCGGTGCCGGCGCCCGAGGTCAAGCTCACGGACAAGGCCAAGGCGGCCAAGGAGTGCGTGCTCTCAAAGGATTACATGAAGGCCGAGCACATGCAGATTCTCGATCTCTGGCGCGAGGTGGTGGTCCGTGAAGGCCAGCGCACCTACACGAACCCCAAGGGCAAGGAGTTCGTGATGAGCCTTTCCAACACCTGCCTGGACTGTCATTCCAACAAGGCGGATTTCTGCGACAAGTGCCACAACTACGCATCCGTTCGGCCGTATTGTTGGGAGTGCCATACCGAACCACCGAAGGAGAAATCGTGATGGATACCAGCAGACGTCATGTTCTACAGTTGTTGGGGCTTTCGGCTGCGGCCTTGGCGGTATCCCCGGTGCTTGACGCCCTGGCGGCCGGGCCGCCGGCGGCCGAGCCCAAGATCGGCACCGCCAAAGGCGCTTTGACGGCCAAACAGTGGGCCATGGTGATCGACACCCGCAAGTTCAAGTCCGAGGCGGATGTCGAGCCGCTGGTCGAGGCCTGCCATACGGTCCACAACGTGCCCAAGATCGATTTCAAACGCTGGGAGATCAAGTGGCTCTGGGCGACCGAGTACCAGCACGCCTTCAGCGGGACCACCTCGAACCGGTTTATCGCGGACGAGGTCGCCCACCGTCCCTACCTGGTGCTCTGCAACCACTGCGAGAACCCGCCCTGCGTGCGCGCCTGCCCCACCAAGGCCACTTTCAAGCGGCCCCAGGACGGCATCGTGATGATGGACTTCCACCGCTGCATCGGCTGCCGGTTCTGCATGGCGGCCTGCCCCTTCGGCGCGCGCAGCTTCAACTACCGGGACCCGCGTCCCTTCATTAAGGAGACCAACCAGCAGTTCCCCACGCGCATGAAGGGGGTCGTCGAGAAGTGCAACTTCTGCAACGAGCGCCTGGCCGAGGGCAAGCTGCCCGCCTGCGTTGAGGCCGCGAAGGGCAAGCTGGCCTTCGGCGACCTCTTCGACGACGGGTCCGAGGTGCGCAAGCTGATCCGAACCAACTACACCATTCGGCGCAAGATCAACCTGGGAACCGAGCCGGCGGTTTACTATATCGTGTGAGGTGACGAATGCTTGAACTAGCCATAAAAGGATCCAAACGGTATTATGGGTGGATGGCCCTCCTGCTGGGGCTGGTCGGGGTCGGTTTCCTGGTCTACCTGAAGCAGCTGGACTTCGGCCTGGGCATCACCGGCATGAACCGGGATGTCTCCTGGGGGTTCTACATCGCCAACTTCACCTTCCTGGTCGGGGTGGCCGCCGGGGGCGTCATGGTGGTGCTGCCCTACTACCTGCACGACTACAAGGCTTACGGCAAGGTGACGATCCTGGGTGAGTTTCTGGCCATCGCCTC
>CAZLSV010000068.1:22411-27015 GCA_964562235.1 uncultured Desulfatibacillum sp. | reverse complement strand
CGGCCGATGACGTCGAAAAATTCATAGAGTCCGCGCGGCCGCAAGGGCAGAGGGTTTCAGAGGAAGTGGCCAGCCTGAGGGAGAGCGAACGGCAGCACATCGTCAAAGCGCTCGCCAGGACCCGCGGCGTGCTCGGGGGCGAGCGGGGCGCCGCCAAGCTCCTGGGCCTGCCGCGCTCCACGATCCAGTACCGCATCAAGAAGCTGAACATCAAACCGGACGATTACGTGGGCAGCTCTTTTTCCAGCAAGATCTGACCATCACCTCGGTCATTTTCCATTTGACCGGTCGCTGCCGCTTGCTTCTCTTGGTTCCACATTTAAAATTCGGCCGAAGGCCGAATTTTCAGGAGTCGCTCTCCTCGAGTTCAATGTTCTTGGCTTTGGCTTTCCGGACCAGCAGCATCCCGCTCACCACCGAAAGGACCGTCAGCAGCATGAAGGCGGCCGATATGGGGCGGGTGAAAAAAATCAAAAACGATCCCCTGGACATGGTCAGGGACTGCATGAACGAGGTCTCCATCATGCTGGCCAAAACGGTGGCCAGCACCATGGGGGCTACCGGAAAATCCAGTTTGCGCATGAGGTAGCCGACCGCCCCGAACAGGAGCGCAATCCACAGGTCGAAAAAGGAATAGCGCAGGCTGAAGGCCCCGATCAGGGTGAAGACCGTGATAAAGGGGCCCAGGATCGGAAACGGGACCAAGGCCATGCGCGCCCACAGCCCCACCAGGGGCAGGTTCAGGACCAGCAGGATCACATTGCCGATGTACATGCTGGCGATGATCGTCCACAGCAGCTGGGGCTGCTCCTGCATGAGTCGAGGGCCCGGCTGCAGGCCGTACATGATGAACCCTCCCATCAGAACGGCCAGGGCCGGTCCCGAGGGGATCCCGAAGGCGAGCAGCGGCACGAACCCGCCGCTGGCCGTGGCGTTGTTGGACCCCTCGACCGAAGCCACCGCATCCATGGCGCCCTTGCCGAACTTTTCGGGGTGTTTCGAGAAGCGTTTTTCCATGTCGTAGGCCATGAACGAGGTCACGGCCGGGCTGCAGCCCGGGATCAGGCCGAAGAAGAACCCGAGAAAGCCGGAGCGAATCGTGGCCGCCCAGGTGTCCTTGATGTCCTGCCAGGTGGGCAGCCACTCGATGTTCTTGCTGTCCAGCAGCATTTGGGTTTTCTTCTCCGCGTTCACCAGGATTTCGCTGATGGCGAAGAGCCCCATGATGATCGGCACGAAATCGATTCCGGCCATGAGCTGGTAGGAGCCGAAGGTCAGCCGTGCCACCCCGGAGAGGGGGTCCAGGCCGATCATGGCCGTCAGCAGGCCCAGCAGGGCGGAGAGCAGCCCCTTGCCGAGGGAGCGCCCGGAGAGGCTGACGACCAGGCTGATCCCCAGGAAGGTCAGGGCGAAGTACTCCGGCGGACCGAAGGCCAGCGCGGCCCGGGCGAGCACCGGGGCGAAGAAGGTGAGACCGACCACGCCCAGGGTCCCGGCCACAAAGCTGGCGATGGCGGAGATCCCCAACGCCGGTCCGCCGCGGCCCTGGAGGGTCAGCTGGTAGCCTTCCAGCGCCGTGGGCACGGAAGAGGCCTCTCCCGGAATGTTGACGAGGATGGAGGTGGTCGATCCCCCGTACATGGCGCCGTAATAAATGGCCGCCATCATGATGATGGCCGGCGCCGGGTCCAGCATGGTGGCCAGCGGCAGCAGCATGGCGATGGCGGCCGTTGGCCCCAGGCCGGGCAGCACTCCGACCAGCGTGCCGGCGATACAACCGATCAGGGCGAAGAGCAGATTGTACCAGCTCAGGGCCGCCGAGAACCCATCCAGAAGAGAAGACCACGCTTCCATACTTTAAAGACCCCCACGCTTTGCGCTTACGCGTCGCCTCGATTTCGCCCCATCGATCATCCGAGAAAAGAGAGCGGCCCGATGGGCAGAGTCAACTGCAGCAGCCGGATAAAAACGAGATAGATGAAGGCGGCCAGGCCGAGCGCGCAGGACCCTGCCACCCAATAGCTGTATCGGCCGAAATACCGGATGAACCCGGGCACGAAGATCAGCGAACTGATGACAAACCCCAAGACTTGCGAAATGGCGACATAGAACACCAGGCTCGCCATTGCGATCAGAAGAAGCTTCCGCCCGTCGCGGCCCGGCCAGGCAATCGCTTTGGCGCCGCCGCTTTTGGCCACCGCCGCCTGGACGGCGAGCACCGCTCCTCCGATGGCCATCAGCCCGCCGAGAATCATCGGGAAGGTGCGGGGGTGCAACTGCCCCCCCGCGCCCTCGTCGATGCCGGTCGATGCCACGGCGGCCGTCAGCCCCAGAACCGCCAGGAATACGCCTGTTGCAATGTCCGTCGATCGTCGTGTGGCGAGCACCGTACCGGTCCCTCTCTTCCAAGTAAGTTGAATTTTTCCGTGGGAGCGGCATCTTGCCGCGAAATGATCGCGGCGGGGACGCCGCTCCCACAAACTGAACTCATTTTCCGATAAAGTGGCGCAGCGCGCCATGGTCCGGTTTTTATTTCTTGATGTCTTTGAGGACGTCCTTGTAGACGGCCGTCATTTTGGCGATGTGGGCCTTGCTTTCCGCATGGCCCATGGCCAGGGGCACGAAGCCCTCTTTTTTCATCTGCTCCTGGATGGCCGGGTCCTTGGCGATTTTCAGGAATGCCGCCTCGAGCTTCTTGATGATGGGCTCGGGGGTTTTCGGCGGCAGTCCGATTCCGCGGTCGATGGACTCGACCAGGTCGATGCCCGACTCTTTGAAGGTGGGAGTGTCCGGGAACCCGAAGAATCGCTGGTCGTCCGCGGTCCCCAGCACCCGGATGTTGTCCGAATGCTTCACCAGATCATCGGAGTTTCCGAAAATGGCGTTGACGTGGCCGCCCAGGAAGGCGGTGATCTGCGGGGCGGCTCCGGTGAAGGGCACGTAATTGAATTTGGCGTCGGCCATCTTCTGCAGGCGCAGGGTGGCGATGTGGTGCCCCGAGAAGGTGCCGGACCCGCCGATGCTGATTTCGCCGGGCTTGGCCTTGGCCGCCGCCAGCAGTTCCTTGAGGTCTTTATAGGGGCTCTCTTTGAGCACGGCCAGCGCCAGGGGCGTGCGCTGAAAAATCGCAATCGGCACGATGTCCTCGGTCTTGTACCCGGTCTCCTGCTGCAGCGGCTGAATGATGATGTGGGGAATGTTAATGCCGCAGATGAGGTAGCCGTCGGGCTTGGCCCGGACCAGTTCCGTCCACCCGAGCGCGCCGCCGCCGCCGACCTTGTAATCGACGAGCACTTTCTGCCCCAGGATCTCTTCAAGAATCGGCTGCTGACGGCGGGCTTCACGGTCGGACTGTCCGCCGGGGTTGAACGTGGTCAGATAGGTGATGGACTTGGTCGGGTATTTGTCCTGGGCAAACGCCGAAATGCCGAGCGCCGCCGTCAAAGCCAGGCCGGCGACCAGAGTCGTGAGAAAAAACCGTTTGGAACGATGCATGCTTAATCCTCCCTTGCTTTAGTGGTTCACTGCGGCACAACCTGAAATTCCTTAAGCAAAACCGCTGCCAAGACGGGACCAAAAATAACCCTCCGGTATGACTCATTATATTTTTTATTGTGGCCGTGCGTGGTTTTGCACGCTGCCCAATATTGGGCAGCGTGCCGAAGGACGGGTTTCCTGTCGCAGGATTGTTTTCGGAGGTGCAGCGGGGTTCAGCCGCCTCCCACGGGCGGGAAGATTCCCACCCGCTCGCCGCCCTGCAGCCGTGCTGAGAGATCGGCCTTCGTGCCGTCGATAAAAATCAACTTGGCCTTTTCGGCCGGCAGGTTGAGCCGGGTGAGAAGGTCCTCGACGGTCATGCCTGAAGCTATGGGATAGGTCTCCCCCTCGGCGGGTTTGAACATCTGAAGCGTGGCGTAGAGCTTGAGTTCAATGTGCGGCATGCGGTTTTCTGTTTGAAATCCTCACGGGTGCTTGAATGCGGACCTGCCGGCACTTTGAACCGGCTTGCGCCGTTTTGCGCGGGTCCGTTCGATCAAATTGTACAACTTAAATTCTAGATTCCACGCAGTGGAAAGTCAAGGGCGGCCGAGGGCGCTTTTCCCGGAAGTGATCAAAATTGAGTTTTCATCCCGATTGGAGTAGGATCTGAAGAAGTTTGCAACCACCTTGTTTCGCAAAAGGAGCATGCATGACGTTGGGGTTAAGAAGTGCCCTGGTCACCGGCGGGGCCGGGTTCATCGGGTCTCATCTCGTCGAAGCCCTGGTTACCGAGGGTTGCCGGGTCACGGTCCTGGACGATCTTTCCAGCGGCCGGGAATCGAACCTGGCGCCGGTGGCCGGCCGGATCAATTTCGTGCGCGGAAGCATCTGCGACCGCGGGATCGTCGAGAAAGCGGCCGCCGGCTGCGAGGTCGTCTTTCACCTGGCCGCGGTGGTCTCCGTGCCCAGGACCGTGGACGACCCGCTGGGGTCCGCCGCGGTGAACGAAACCGGCTCCTTGAACGTGCTCGAGGCGGCGCGGGGCGCCAATGCGCGCCGGGTGGTTTTTGCCAGCTCGAGCGCTGTCTACGGGGACGACCCCAGCCTGCCCAAGCGCGAGCAGA
>CAZLSV010000068.1:0-22401 GCA_964562235.1 uncultured Desulfatibacillum sp. | reverse complement strand
GAGCAGATGCCGCCCAACCCGCTCACCCCGTATGCCGTGCAAAAGCTCGCCGTGGAATACTACCTGCGCGTTTATCAATCGCTCTACGGCCTGGAAACGGTGGGGCTGCGGTTTTTCAACGTGTTCGGGCCCCGGCAGGACCCCTCGTCGCCCTACTCGGGGGTCATTTCCATTTTCATGAACCGGGCGCTGAAAGGCGAGTCTCCGGTGATATACGGCGACGGCCGCCACAGCCGGGACTTTGTCTTCGTGGGCGATGTGGTTCAGGCGTTGATCGCGGCGGCGAAGTCCGCTTCCGCCCCCGGCCAGGTGTTCAACGTGGGCACGGGCCAATCGCTGACGATCGGCGGGTTGTGGGGAATGATCGCCGCCTTGTCCGGCTCCGAGGCCCAACCCGTTCACCATCCGCCGCGGCCCGGGGATATCCCGCATTCTCTTTCCGCCATCGATGCCGCGGCCGCGGGCCTGGGGTTTGTTCCACGGGTGAGCCTCGAGAAGGGGCTCGCGTTAACGCTTTCGTGGTACCGGCGATCCACCCTTTCACAAGCTTGAAAAGGTATTAAAAACGATGAGGAGCGGATGTGATGTCTGATTATAAGAAGGTTCTCGTGACGGGCGCGGCCGGGTTCATCGGTTATCATCTCTCGCAACGCCTGCTGGACAGCGGAATCAACGTAGTCGGGCTCGACAACCTGAACCCGTATTACAGCGTCAAGCTGAAGGAGGACCGCCTGGCGCAGATCGACGGGCATGAGCGCTTTACCTTCGCCCGCCTGGATCTGGCCGATCGCGCGGGCATGGAGGCGCTTTTTGCCGCCCATCGTTTCGACGTGGTGGTCAACCTGGCCGCCCAGGCGGGCGTGCGCTATTCCCTCAAGAACCCCCAGGCCTACATCGAAGCGAACATCGTCGGCTTTACCAACGTCCTGGAAGGCTGCCGGCATCACGGCGTGACGCATCTGGTCTTCGCCTCGTCGAGTTCGGTTTACGGCGCCAACACGAAAATGCCGTTTTCGGTGCACGACAACGTCGATCACCCGGTCTCCCTCTATGCCGCCAGCAAGAAGGCCAACGAACTCATGGCCCACACCTACAGCCATCTCTACGGGCTGGCCTGCACCGGGCTGCGGTTCTTCACGGTCTACGGGCCGTGGGGCCGGCCGGACATGGCGTTGTTTCTTTTCACCGACGCCATCTTGAAGGGCCTTCCGATCCAGGTCTTCAACCACGGCCGCATGCAGCGCGACTTCACCTACATCGACGACATCGTGGAGGGGGTCGTCCGCGTCATGGGCCGCCGGCCCGCGCCCAACCCGGCCTGGAGCGGTGAGCGTCCGGACCCCGGCTCCTCCTATGCGCCCTATAAAATCTACAACATCGGCAACAACCAGCCGGTGGAGCTCAGCCACTTCATCGAGACCATCGAGGATGTTCTGGGCCGGAAGGCCAGGAAGAATTACCTGGACCTGCAGCCCGGCGATGTGCCGGCCACCTACGCGGATGTCGACGACCTGATGGCCGATGTGGGGTTCAAGCCGGCCACCCCCATCCGGGCCGGTATCGAGCGGTTCATCGCCTGGTACAAAGGCTATTACGCGGGCGTATGACGGCGGGCTTTTTGCGTTTGCCGCAGCGGCGCCTCCGGCCGGAGGGACGAATCGAATTTTCTTTAATGTTTGCGATTGACAGGAAATTTCTACTTCTACTATTATGATCATCCCATATTTTGCGTCCGGCTCAGGCTGGACTCGTGGACGCTACACTACTTAAAAGCAGAGGAGGATCATTGATGACTTCACAGGCGCCTAACAGCGGAATACGGCCGAACCCGGTCGGCGACTGGCCGCAAATAGACCCCACCGCGTTCGTGGACCCCAGTTCCCAAATCATGGGAAACGTGGTCATCGGCCCCCGCGTGTACGTGGGACCGCTTTCGGTCATCCGGGCCGACGAGGTGGACGAAAACGGCAAGGTGCACCCGGTGATCATCGAGGAGGACGCCTGCGTCCAGGACGGGGTGGTCATCCACGGCCGGGCCGGCACCGTGCTGACGGTCGGGCCGCGTTGCAACATCTCCCACGGGGTGATCGTGCACGGCCCCGCCACCATCAAGGCGGATTCCTTCGTGGCCATCCGCGCGGTCGTCTACGATTCGGTTCTCGAGGAGTCCGTCTGGGTGGGGGTTGGGTCGGTGGTCATGCGCACCACGGTACCGGCCAACACCTGGGTTCCCGCCGGCTCCATCATCCGGTCGGACCAGGACACCAAGCAGTTCCGGGTGATCGACCTGAAGGAGGCCAAATACAATAAAGGCGTTTACGACGCCAGCGCCTTGCTGCGGGACGGCTACCTCAAGCTCTACAGCAAATAAAAAAAGCCGGGCGCCTGTTTATACAGGCGCCCGGCTTTTTTCCATTTCGTTCCCCTCCCGGGGCAAACCCTCAGGGGATAATGCCCATTCCCTGCAGCACCGAGAGCATGATGGCCGCGGCCATGACCGAGCCGCACTGGCCACCGGTGTTGGCGCCCACCGCGTGCATTAGCAGAAAATTGAATTTGTTGTATTTCAGGCCTTCGCGCTGAACGACCCGCGCCGCCATCGGATACGCGGAAATTCCCGCCGCGCCGATCAACGGGTTGATCTTGCCGCCGGTGGCGATGTTCATGAGCTTGCCGAACCCCACTCCGCAGATCGTGTCGAGGCAAATGGCCACAAAGCCGAACGCCAGGACCATAAGCGTCTGGGGGTTCAGGAAGGCCCGGCCCTCCATGGTGGCGCCGATGGAGATCCCGAGGAAGAGCGTCACCACGTTGGCGATCTCGTTCTCGGAGGCCTTGGTCAGCCGGCTGACCACCCCGCACTCCTTCATCAGGTTGCCGAGCATGATCGTCGCCAGCAGCGGGAGTCCTTTCGGGGCGATGAGGCCGCCGAAGATGGTCACGACGATCGGGAAGACGATCTTGGTCTCCCGGGAGGCCGGGGTCGTCGTGGACAACTCCGACATGTTGATCTGGCGCTCCTTTTCCGTCGTCATCATCTTCATGAGCGGCGGCTGGATAAGCGGCACGAGCGACATGTAGGAGTAGGCCGCCACGGACACGGCCCCGAGAAGGTGAGGGGCGAATTTGGAGGTCACGTAAATGGCCGTCGGGCCGTCGCAGGCGCCGATGACGCCGATCGCCACGGCATCCAGTTTGTCGAAACCGAAGGCCAGCGCCAGGCCGATGGTGAGGAAGATCCCGAACTGCCCGGCCGCGCCCAGCAGGAAGATCTTCGGGTTCTCCAGCAACGGCCCGAAATCCGTCATGGCGCCGATGCCGATGAAGATGAGCAGCGGAAAGAGCTCGTTCGCCACGCCCATGTTGTAGATGACCCGGAGGAAGCCCTCTTCTCCCATTAAATCCGCCAGGGGGATGTTGGTGATGATGGCGCCGAACCCGATCGGGATCAACAGCAGCGGTTCAACGTCCTTCTGGATCCCCAGATAGAGAAAAAGACAACCGACGGCAATCATCACGGGGTTGGACCAGTGGAGATGGGCGAAACTCGCCGTGAGACCGCCCAACCCGTTCACAATCGCTTCAAACATGGCGTGACCTCGCTTTCAAGACCCCTTATTTGGACTCTTCTTTGAGCGGAAAGATCTTTTTCAGAAGCCCCATCATCAGTGCGAGCAAAGACAAGGCCACCAGCGTGCCGCCCATTCCAACGACCAGCATGGTAATTCCGAACGTCCAGTTATCCATTGCCACCTCCCCGGAGAGCCGAAGTTGGTTCGAACTCTTAGTTACAAAAAGACTTCCTAATAGCACCGTGAGTATGGGGTTTCAACAAAAAAATGGCCTTGTTTTGAGTTTATCGGAATTGACATCCGGTCACGGGGCATATAGAAAACATCCATATGGAACCGACTGAAATTCAAAACGTCTTGGAGGGGTGCGAGTTTTTCAGGGGGTTCGATCGGCAGCAGCTCGAGGGCATCGCCCCCATCTGCCGGGTCTGCCGCTACGAGGCCGGTGAGAGCATCTACCAACAGGGCGGCCTGGGCGACGATTTATACATCGTGGCCGAGGGCCAGGTCGTGCTTGAACGGTCCGTCTGTGTCGGGCCCCGACGCGGGAGCGTGGCGGTGGCCATGCTGGGGAAGGGCAAGATCTTCGGGGGCTGGTCCACGCTGCTGGACGAACGGCACACGCTCATGCTCTCCGCCGTCTGCCGGAAGCCCGCGGTGCTCGCGGTGCTCAAGGGGGCCGACCTCCGGCGCCTGATGACCGGCGATATCCGGCTCGGCTTCGCCGTTCTGGAGCGGTTGTGTTTTCTGCTGCGGGAGCGGCTGCAGTTCGCCCTCGGCGCGATCGAAACATTATAATGCCTGCGAACGACCCCCGCGGTTTGCGTTTGGCTATGGTTGGTTGACGCTGCCGGATGGATGTGTCTCTCACAAACGCTCCTGAGGACTTGGGGCTGAGCGCGGAAGAGTCGGCCGGACTCGATGGGCTGAAGTCCCGGCTTCAGGCCATGGGCCAGGCGCGCGGTCTGCTCATTCCCATGCTCCAGCTCGTCCAGGACGCGCTCTCCTACCTGCCGCCGGCCGCCATCGGGATGGTGGCCGAGCACTTGGCGCTACCGGCCAGCGAAGTCTACGGGGTGGCCACGTTTTACAACCAGTTCCGCTTCAGCCCCCCGGGCCGGCATCCGGTCAAGGTGTGCCTGGGGACGGCCTGCCACGTGAGGGGCGGGGAGATCATTCTCGAGAATTTCGAGCGCAAGCTGGAGATCAAGGAGGGCCAGACCACGGCCGATCGTGAATTCAGCATCGACCGGGTGGCCTGCGTGGGCTGCTGCGCCTTGGCGCCCGTGGCCCTCGTCGGGGAGACCCTCCACGGCAAGATGCAGCCCAGCAAAGTGGAAGGCATCGTCCTGAGGGTCCGGATCGAAAAAGAAAAGCAGCAGCGTGAGAAAGACCCGCATGAGCCCGGTTCCTCATCAAATGTTCAGCCGCCTCAAGGATGAAGCGGAGCGGCGGCGCAGGCAATTCGCCGAGGCGCCCGTCCCGAAAATCCACATCGGCATGGCCACCTGCGGCATCGCCGCCGGCGCTCAGGAGACCAAGGCCGCCTTCGAAGAGGCCCTGGCCCGCTTGGGCGTCGCGGCGCGGATCCGCACGGTGGGCTGCTGCGGTCACTGCTATGCCGAGCCCGTGGTCATCATCGACCACCCCGCCTCCGGTTTCCCGCCCATTTTTTACCACGAGGTCAGCGCCGGCAAGGCCGCCATGCTGGCCAAGTTTTTCCTCTTGGAGGGGGACCCGCGGCTGGAGCACATCCTGGGGGCCACGGTCGCCAACGACCTCATCCCCTCGGTCATGGAGTTTCCGCGCTTCAACCTCGAAACACGCCTGATCACGGAGCGCTGCGGCCGCATCGACCCCGAGGAGATTCACGACTACATCGCCGAGGGCGGCTATGCGGCACTGGCGGACGCGCTGGGCCGGGACCCGTCCGGGATCATTGACGACATCACGGCCGCGGGCCTGCGGGGTCGCGGCGGGGCCGGGTTCCCGACGGGCCGCAAGTGGGAGCTGGCGCGGGACGCCAAGGGGCCCGGAAAGGTCGTCGTCTGCAACGCCGACGAGGGCGACCCCGGGGCCTACATGGACCGCACCCTCCTGGAGAGCAACCCCCATCAGGTCTTGGAAGGGATGATCATCTGCGGGCAGGCGGTCGGCGCCAGCCGGGGGATTGTCTATGTCCGCTCCGAATACCCGCTGGCGGTGCGCACCGTCGAGCGTGCCATCCGACAGGCGAGGGAGCTTGGGTTGCTCGGCCGGGGGGTTCTGGGATCGACGCTCGATTTCGACATCGAGGTATTCCAGGGGTCCGGGGCGTTTGTCTGCGGGGAGGAAACGGCCCTGATCCGGTCGATCGAAGGCTTTCGCGGCATGCCCGCCCACCGCCCGCCATACCCCGTGGAAAGCGGCCTCGACGGCCGCCCCACGGTGATCAACAACGTGAAGACGCTGGCCGCCGTGGCCCCGATCCTGCAGAACGGGCCCGAGGGGTTCCGTCGGGTCGGCACCGGGGAGAGCCCGGGGACGGCCGTTTTCTCGGTGGTGGGCAGCGTGGTCCACCCCGGCCTGGTGGAGGTCCCGATGGGGACCTCCCTGCGGACGCTCATCTTCGACATCTGCGGGGGCATTCCCAGAAAGAAGAGATTCAAGGCGGTGCAGATCGGCGGGCCCTCCGGCGGCTATCTTTCGGAGGCGCATCTCGACACGCCCATCGATTTCGATTCGCTGGCGCGGGCCGGCGCCATGATGGGCTCCGGCGGCATGGTCGTCATGGACGAAGAGGCCTGCCTGGTGGACGTCTCGCGGTTTTTCCTGGACTTCACCCAGAAGGAGTCCTGCGGCAAATGCACCTTCTGCCGCATCGGGACCCGCCAGATGCTCGGGCTGCTGGAGCGCCTGACCGAGGGCCGAGGCCGCGAGGGCGACCTGGAGCGGCTGCAGCGGCTGAGCGAGGATGTGAAGAGCGGCTCCCTGTGCGGCCTGGGCAAGACGGCCCCCAACCCCGTGCTGACCTCCCTGCGCTATTTTTTCGAGGACTACGAGGCCCACGTGAAGGAGAAGCGCTGCCCGGGGAAGATGTGCCGGCCGCTGATCGCTTACTACATCGATTTAGAGAAGTGCGCCCGGGGCTGCAACGCCTGCGAGGGCTGCTGCCCGGTGGACGCGGTTTTCATCACCCGCGACCGCAAGCGCGGCATCGACCCCGTCAAGTGCGTGAAGTGCGGCGAGTGCGTGGTGGCCTGCCCGCCGGAGTACGACGCGGTCCGGCGCGTGTCGCCGCCGCACCTGGCGCCCGTCGTCGAGCGGCCGCCGGAGAAATGAAAATGCCTGAAGCTCGAAGCGTGAAGTGCGAAGTGCAAAACAAAAAACCAAGCAGGGCAGGGGATGACGGATAGAATACGGATCGAGGTGGACGGCCGTATGATTGCGGTAGAGCGCGGGGCCAACCTGCTGGCCGCCTGCCTGGCCAACGGCATTTACATCCCGCACCTTTGTTATCTTGAAGATGTGAAGCCGGCAGCGGCCTCCTGCCGGTTGTGCTTTGTGGAGATCGAGGGGCGGGAAGCGCCGGTGCCGGCCTGCACGGTGGCGGTCGACGCCCCCCTGGTGGTTAGCACCGGCTCGCCGGCCGTGCGGCGGCTGCAGAAGGCGGGCTTGCAGCTGCTCTTGTCCGCGCACCGGGTGGCCTGCAAGGGCTGCCCGGCCCATCGCCGCTGCGAGCTGCAGCGGATCGCAAAATTCCTCAAGGTCGGGTTGACCGCCGGAAACCTCGACCGGTACCTGAAGGCACCGGAGCTCGACGCGACCCATCCCCGCCTGAATTACCACCCCAACCGGTGTGTGCTCTGCGGCCGGTGCGTGCACGTGTGCCGCCGGCAGCATTGCGGCGACGCACCGCTGACCTTCCTCAAGCGTGGTTTCGACACGGTGATCGGGACCTACGCGGTTTCCCCTGCCGCATCCGCCGCCTGCGGCGACTGCCGCGCCTGCGTGGATGTCTGCCCGGTGGCGGCGCTGCAGCCGAAACAGGCCACCTAAGCCAGAACTTCGACTCCGTAGGATTCGAAACGTTTGTCCGCAGTCACAACGGGGGCGTTTTGGAGGAGCGCTGTGGCGATGATGAACCGGTCACAGGGGTCTCCGTGGATCGGCGGGAGCTCAGACGCCCTCATGCAGATGTCGTTGGTTACGTCGACCGTCGAAATGGCGTGGTGCTGCCGGATGCCGGCCATCCACTGCGGCGGTGGTACCGGCAGATGGAGTTTGCCCGCCCGGTATTTGATACCGATTTCAAAGGAAGTTATGGCGGAGATGGAAATCACCGTCGCTTCCTGGATGCGTCGCAAGGTTCCGCGGGTAATTCGCTTGCGGTCATGGGCCAGCCACAGCAAGGCACAGGTGTCGAGCAGGATCATTCAATTTCTCCCCACTCCTCGCTGGAAAGCGCCTCGGTCGGGTCGTATTTGATTTTGATTTTGCTCAGAACCGGATGATAGCTCATTCGCTGCGGCGGCGTGTGCGGAATTATTTTCGCTACAGGCTTTCCGTTTCGACAAATGATGAAAGACTCGCCTTTCAGTTCGACGTCCATCAATACCGCGGAGAGTTGTGTTTTGGCTTCGTGGACATTCAGGCTTCGCATGATCGCCCCCCCCCTGAAGTGTTAGTCAACTTAGTTTAGTCTTTCGGATCATCCGTGTCAAGTCCCCCCTGCCACAACCGTGAATCTTTTTGGCGGCGCTTCGGCACGGACCGATGCGCAGCCACCCCCCCGGGAGGCTTGATCAGGCAGGCACCCCGGGCCGGGCGGCGGCGCACGAAAGGCAAGGTTTGGTGCTCACCGGCCTGGGCCTGGAGCGGCAGGGCGTCTTCGTGGCGGACGAAACGGCGGGCGGTTGACTATCCGTTTGACCGTCTATCGTATGGATTAAATATGGTCAGCTAAACCAACACCGAAATGGGCCGGCTGGGAGATTGGTTTAATCGCCGAATTAGAAACACGTCGCTTAAAATTTTCAATGTCGGTTTATAAATTTTAAAGCCCTTTTTAGAAGCCGTTTCCCTCCCAACGCACATCCTTCAATAAATATTTTTAGGACTTTTAGAACTATTAAAAGCAACCAAAATAATACTTTAAAAACAAACAAAACTAATATGGATAAAAACGACCATAATGTTTTTAAGAATTTTTGTGAAAAAATTCCGGCCACAGTCTTTGGCTTTATATTGGATTCTATCTGAAGGGGCCTTGTTTTAACAACATCTGTATCGTCTTCGCCGTTAATTGACACAACGCTTTCACCCATATCAAAGCATATCTCATTAGTTTCGCAGCTGTAAAGTGTGTAATTATGACATAAAAACTTGGTTTTTTCCCAAACAGACAGAAGGAATAGTCGCTCCAGAAAATCTTTTTTTATTATATTGGTTTTTTCGGGCTCTCCGCGACCAAAAAGCAGAATGTTGCCATCTACGTAACATGTGCCTATTTTTATAGTCCAACGGCCACTGTAGGACTTCCAGAGTAGTTTGCCGTCCATCTTTTCAATAATTTCAAATTGACCAAGTCTATATGAAACATCTCCTTGATCTGGTGACTTAAACCATTGGTTATTCGCAGATGAAGGTTTTCTATTTTGATCGGCTTTGCATTTAACAATGTTAAAGCTCGTACAGTAATATTTTGTTTTTACCCACTTTGGCAATCGATTAAGTTGATCGATAAACTCACCTTTTAAGAACCCATTTTCCTCCGATGTTTGGCCGGGTTCAATGAACAGAATGCTTCCGTTAATAAAGCAGTTACCCATCTTTACTGCACAAAAACCGGAGTGTGTCTCCCACCATATATGGCCATCTTCACCTTCAATAATTTTATATTCAGCCAGCCGGTAATATGTGCAATTAATCATATGTTTATTGACGAACGGATATAGCGAACTTAACTGTCAGGCGATTTTTTATAGGGCTTGATTTTTAGCGTAAGGCCAATGATCTCCTCTACGATGGCTTTTTCACCTGGTTGCATCGGCTTGTCACTTTCAGCCTGCCATCGTTCTGCATGAAATAGGACTATTCCGGATTTATAATCCCAGGATTTTATTTGGACCGTCTTGCCTTTCATTTCTCCAATGCCGTATTTGGTTTTTTTTCTACCCTTTAATAGAAACCAAAAAAATGGAACAAGCACATGCTCTATTATCTCAAAAGCAATAACGGCCAAAACCAATGTTACCAGAAAATCTTGTAGCATAATATCACCGGCATAACAGACGGTTCTATCTCTCCTGACGCCAAAGAAGGATTTCAGAAAACCCAGTCTTTATTTTGGAATATCTACAAAATCATCGTCATAAACGCCGTTTTCAGCTGTCTGATGGCATGCTAAACAATTAGACAGAGAGCCAATGGACTTCCTGCTCAGCACATCAGAAGAAATTTCATGATGTTTCTCGCGGATATATGGCACATTTGTGATTCTTATTGGAACTCCTCCACCAATGCTTCTCATGATCTTGGCTGCTCGTTTGGATGAAGATTTATCGGCGCCGTTCACGCCTAAATAGTCCGTCAGTGTCGCGAGTGTCTCGGAATCGATATCGAGCGTTTGCCCAAAATGGTCATCCATGCTGCCCAAGAGTTTTGCCCACGAGGACGATGGCAGCAACCCGGGTTGATAGGCGAAATGACATCCGCCACATGTTTCCTTGTAAACCGGGTTTGAAACCGGCTGAACCTGTTTGCTGCCGTGCTTCCTGCCGGGATCATCCTTCACGGATTGTCCCGCCTTCTTGCGGTGCCGATCTTCGTCGGCGGAAATCTCGATCAACGCTCCCGGGATGAACACACTCAGCATCCCCAAAACGGCAATCCATTTGAGACGCTTACTCATAAGTCCTCCCGATTTTTTTGTGCCCATTTTTTAATTATGGCAACCTATCATGCCCACAGCAATCCCATCTGCCCAGTTAAGACGTTCACCTGTATTATGATCTTAAAGCAGGCAAGTCGGTCGCGCTTGTCACTACACTCCTTGCTGCACGGCTCGGCATGAATCCTTATGTTGACATACGACTTTTACCCTTTATCGTGACCAGCGGCACAACTTCTGGGTCGATACGTGTGAGGTAGCAACAGCCATCTGTGGATCGATTTGAATGCGAGACGCGATAAATCGGCAGTGACAGGCTATGCGGGTGAGGGCGCGTGGTACCTGCTTGGCAGCAGCATTGCGCTGAGAATCACCACGGTTTCTGATCCAACGCTCTTCATCCCCAGGAATCCAAGCAAATTGCGATGATGATGAGTGGTTCATAAGTTGGAAGCCATAGCGGTGGCGGTCTGACCCTAATTCTGTTTTTTCTCGGGCGATATCGGGCTACCTTGAAGCCCAGCCCTGAGGGAGTTAAACTCGATCTCGAAAGATTTAAATTCCCGGCCTCCGAGCTCGGCCATCTTCTGTTCGAGGCGATCGATCCGTTCCTGCGGGGTCGGATGGGTGCTGAGGAATGCAGTCCCCCGTCCCGAGTCGCCTTTCCCCTTAGCGTCCATATCAGACTTGAGTGAGGCAAAGAAAGTGATCATTCCGCGCGGGTCGATCTGGGCCTTCTGAAGCAATTCCCACCCCAAGTCGTCGGCCGTGCGTTCGTTGTCACGGGTGAACTTCAAGGAAAGCAGCTGGGAGCCGTTTCTGACTAAATAGTCCATGTAGGGGGACTTATTGCCCAAGAGGGCGGGAACAGCTACATCTAAACCAATAGTCTGTGCCAACTGCACAAGGCTATGCCGCTCCAGAACGTGGGCGATCTCGTGCGCAATAACGCCTTGAATCTCTTCGGGTGCCCTGGCGTTTTCCAGTAGCCCCTCGTTAAAAACTAGATAACCACCCGGCAGTGCAAAAGCGTTGACCTCTCTCGCGTCGGAAACGAACAGCACGAATCGGTGAGACGGGTTTGGAATGCTGCTGAGCAGCGGAGCCGCGAGGCTATTGAGCGGCTCCAAAACCGACGGGTCACTAATGAACCGCGTCTGCGTTCTGATCTGGGCAAGGGCGATGTCGCCAAGCTTTTTTTCCCATTGGACCGGAACCCATTCCATGGCCTTGGTGGCGGTATAGTTTTTCAGATAAGACGCGCCCCAAACCACCGCCCACACCAAACCGACAGCTACCGGAATCGCCAGTAATACGAAGGCGAAAAAAAACAACCGCAATCCCCGCTTATGCCGTCTGATCCATGAACGAACGGCCAGGTCGGTGACAGGTGGTATATGATAATGGTGACTCATGATCCTCGCTCCTGGATTGACGGCCGGGTCAGAAGGCGCCTGAAGTGCAAATTGTCCAGCAATTTGATTTATGCAATTGGTCTTTTTCTGTTTCTCAATCAAACAATTCAGAGAGAAAGCTTTTCTTTTTCTTGTAATGGTGTTCATCTTCACGATGCTTGCCATGATGCTCAAAATTACTTGCTCTGGATTGCCCTTGAGGCAACTCTGAAGTCGACCGCTCAACGATTTTGTCCAGTTCTCCTCGGTCAAGCCATACTCCACGGCATTTTGGACAATAATCGATTTCAACTTTTTGCCTTTCCGCCATCACCAAGTCAAGATTACAAACAGGGCATTTCATTTTTTTCTCCTCTCACACGTTTAATCTCTAGTTATTTTAAATTTTCCCCAACTTGCCGCGGAGTTCTTCAAACCTTGAACACATTAGTCCACAATCGTATGTCCAACTGTCAGCACTAAAATAAGTGTTATAAAAATCATCGGATGAGTATGGATCTGATAAACGTTTTTTCGAAAGACTTGGGGACACCACTTGAACTTGATGAGAATTCCGCACGTCATCAAACTCATCATTAAAAACAGGCCCCACTCCGGAAGGGAGGTCGATAGGCAGCGGGATGACATGTAGTGCCAGACAACTACGCCGATTATGACGGGATTCAGGTAATAGTGTAAAAACATCAGATGTTTTTTCTGAAAGCGATTGAAATTGAATAGCAAACCTTTCAACTTGGGCCATAAAGGGACAAATCGATTTAACCACTTGATCAAGATGCTTAAGGCAACGGGCAAGTTCGCCACAATCAGAAGCCATGCGGCGATTTGGCCGGCGGTTTCGTTGCCTTCATTGTCAGTTCCCAAAAAGGGGATTCTGTGCTGGTCTTCCCGCTCAAAATGCCCTTTACCCCCATGCTTATCATCGGCCATGCCCGATGCCGCAAACAAGCACCCGAATGCTGTAATACAGATAAGCATCAAGGCAGTTATTATCCGTTTCTGTTTTTTCATTCTTTTTCTCCCTGAGTGGCACAAGAAACCATTATCACTGTTCAGGCTGATGTTCGGGTCGCCTGGTGCCGTCGTGCGAGCTTCACCAATTCGAACCAAAGGACGCAGACCAACCCAGCTCCGAGGCTGAGGACGAGATCCGTCGGGTGAAGCGGTGCGAAGTAAAAAAGTCGCTGGGCGAACGGGACCACGAGAACCACCGTGAGGAAGGTGCATGTGCCGAGCACCACCCATTGCAGTGCGGCATTGGGGACGCGCAGCATCGCAAAGGCGGATCTCGTCCAAGAACGGTTGACGAGGATGATGACGACGAAAGCCACGACCAGAGTCGCGAACGTCAGTGCGCGTGCGGCATCCGCGGAATGGTCGGCGCGCGCGAGCAGGAAGACGCCCAGGCAGACCGCAAGGACGCTGAACCCCTGCATCACCGCGACCCCGATGGTCCGCATCGAGAAGAGCCGCTCATCCGGGTTTCTGGGCGGCCGCTGCATCACGTTGGACTCGGCATCCTCGGCCTCGAAGATGAGGGAGCACGCGGGGTCGATGATCAGCTCCAGGAAGACTATGTGGACCGGCAACAGGAGGAGCGGCCAGTCGGCGAAGAAGACCGGAAGCATCGACAGGCCCGCGATGGGGACATGCACCGCCAGGATGAAGGCGATCGCTTTCTTGATGTTGTCGAAGATGCGCCGGCCGAGACGAACGGCCGCGACAATGGACGAAAAGTCATCATCCAAAAGAACGAGCGACGCGGACTCGCGGGCCACGTCCGTTCCGCGACCGCCCATGGCGATGCCGATGTGGGCGGCCTTCAGCGCCGGAGCGTCGTTGACCCCGTCGCCGGTCATGGCGACAACCTCCCTGTTTGCCTTCAACGCATTGACGATGCGAAGCTTCTGCTCGGGGACAACGCGGGCAAAGACCTGCACGTCCCGAATCCGCCGGGCCAGTTCCTCGTCCGACATCCGGCCGAGCTCGGACCCGGAGATCACCGTCTCCCAGCTCGCAAGCCCCGCCTGGCGAGCGATGCTTTGGGCGGTTGCGGGATAGTCACCCGTGATCATCACCACACGCACTCCGGCTGCCTGGCACTCGGCAACCGCGGCAGGCACGGTTGGCCGCAGCGGGTCCTCGAACCCCACCAACCCCACGAGCTCGAGCGAAAGGGCGTGATGCTCATCAGGGAGGCTTCTCTGACGCGTGACTCCTCGCGCGACGCCAAGGACCCGAAGTCCCTGGGCGGCCAGGGTCGCCACGTCCCGCGACAGCGACTCGATCTGCGCCGGGGTCATGTGGCAGAGATCCGCGATGGCCTCGGGCGCGCCCTTTGCCGCCACCACCACGTCGTCGCCGTTCCCGGTGGACCACGCATGGCTCACCGCAAGCAGGCCGGGGGTCAACGGATACTCTCGTGCCAGCGACCAACCCGGATGCAGGTGCTCCGTGTCCTTGATCAACCCGTCTCCCGCCACGTGCAGCGCTCGCTCCATCGGGTCGAAGGGGTCGCGCTTGCTTGCCAGGATCGCGTTCTCTATGACGCTGTGCAGTTCCTCGGGGAGCGCGCCGCGGAGTGTTGCGAGGTCGATGGTGCGGCCGGGGCCTGCAAGCTTTCGCAGGGTCATTTGGTTCTGCGTGAGCGTGCCCGTCTTGTCAACGCAAAGGACCGTGGCGGCCCCCAGCGTCTCGACCGCCGGCATGCGCCGCGTGAGCACGTTGCTGCGAGAGATCCGCCAGGCGCCCAGTGCCAGAAAGACGGTCAGCACGACCGGGAACTCCTCGGGGATTGTTGCCATGGCCATCGCAATGCCGGCGAGCAAACCCTGCTTCCAGGCGTCGGCACCGCCTCCGCGCGTGAACGCGAAGGCCAGTACCACGAGAGCGCACGCCATGAGCCCCACAATGGCGAAGGTGCGGACCAGGCGCCCTGTCTCCTTCTGCAGAAGGGTCGGCTCCGGCTCGACCTGCTCCAGCGCCTTGCCGATCTTGCCGAGCTCTGAGCGCAGGCCCGTCGCCACAATCTCGGCAATGCCCTGTCCAGCGGTGACCAGGGTCCCGGAGAAGACCGAGGGCAGATCGTCACCCCCTGGCGTATCGAGTTCCCGGGCATCGACGGATGGCATTTTCCTGACCGGAACGGACTCTCCGGTCAGCAGCGACTCATCCGTTGATAGGTTGATGCCTCGGCGCAGGAGACCGTCTGCCGGGACGCGGTCGCCTTCGGAAAGGACGACGAGATCGCCCCTCACCACGTCTCGCCCGGCAATGCGCCGATGCACCCCATCACGGATGACGAGGGCCCGGGGGCTCGACAGATCTCGCAGTGCCTCCAGTGATCGTTCCGTGCGCCGTTCCTGGATGATGGTGATGGCCATGACCACGAACACGAAGCCGAGCAGCATCAGGGCATCGGCCGGCTCGCCCATGAGGAGGTACAGGCTTCCCGCGGCGACGAGCATGAGGAACATGGGCTCACGAACAACCTCGAAGACGATGGTCAACAGGCTCCGCTTTTTCTGCGCGGGAAGCTCGTTCGGCCCCTCCTGCTGCAATCGCTCTTGGACGTCGTCTCCATTGAGGCCGTGAAGCCCGCCGAGATCCAGAACGGTGCTGGTGGCCTGCGTCTTCTTGATGGGCCTTTCGCTCGTGTTCTTATTTGACCTGCTCATGACTTCTCCATGAAAAGCAAAACGATCCGGATGTTTGACAACGTAAGATATTATGACTAAATATTCATATTCTGTCTACTCGCATTCGGAATTATGCCCATGACAGCTCGCAAGCAGCGCCTTGAGCCACGAAAACCGCCTGTTCAGAAGCGCTCCAGGGCAACGGTGAATGAGGTCCTCTCTGCCGCTGCTCAGGTTTTCGAGGCATACGGGTACGCGGCCGGGACGACCAACCGCATCGCCGAGCGGGCGGGAGTTTCCATCGGAACGCTGTATCAGTACTTCCCGAGCAAAGAGGCGATCGCCGTGGCGATTCTCGAGAGGCACATAGCCGATACCGACCACCGCCTCCACGAGTGGGTGGGCCACATGGTCGCTGAACAGCATGGACTGCGCGCGGCACTCCACGACTATGTGACAGGGATGTTGGAGATGCACTCCGGGCAGCCACGCTTGCAGCACATCCTGCTCGAGGAGACGCCGTTGCCCGAGCGTGTCCACCAAGCGGTGCTTGAGGCCGAACGCCGTGCCGCCAAGACCGTGGCTGGCCTTCTTCGCTTGTACCCTGAGGTTCGGCATGCACACCTGGAGCAAGCCGGCTTCGTGGTCGTTCAGACCGTCGAGAGTTTGACCCATCGGTTCGCGGCCCATCCCGACGAGCAGTTCATTACGCGAACCGGCTTCGTGGATGAAGTGGTAACCATGCTGGTCGCATACCTGACGTGCGAGGCGCACTCGAAAGGAGTCCCATGACGAATCATATCTTGGTTTGGGACCTCCCGAAGGGTGTGTTGCACCGGAAGCTGACTGCAACGCTCCTTGGAACCCAAGGTGACAACTCTCCTGACATGGGGTGATGATGGGTTTCGTGCCTGACTCCAATCGGTACTGCCCGCCCAATTTTTTTTCATCTTCCATCCGCTAACCCAAACCAGCCGTTCCTGCTTCACCTGTGCGTGAGATGCTGAGTCTGGTCTATTTGGCTGCCGGAGGAATAAAATTGGCAGAGGCCTGCGTTGTTATAGATTCAAGAAACGTTCTTTCCATTATTTTGATTTACTGATGATGGGTGTCTGAAGTTGGAAATAGGGCGGGCTTTTTGGGCTGCAAAAACAAACAGGGACTTAGATAAGCATCTAAGTCCCTGTTATTGTGGTGCGCCCGGCAAGATTCGAACTTGCGGCTTTCAGCTCCGGAGGCTGACGCTCTATCCCCTGAGCTACGGGCGCATTCGATGGCGGTGACAATCGTAACCAATAACGGAACCCGGCGCCTTAGTCAAGCGCATATTACGGCGGCAAACAAACGCGCACCCCGCTGCGCCTCTGCGAGAAATGCGCGATCGGCACATAATCAACCGCCGGCGCCATAAAAAACGGTTCAGCCGGGCTGCACGCTCCGGTGCTTCAGAGCGGCCTTGGCCTCCCCGACGACGTAAAGCGAGCCGGCCGCGAGCGTCAGGCCTCCCGGGGGGGCGGCGCGCAGGGCGTGGGCCAGGGCCTGGCCGACGTCTTCTATCACGCGGACATCCCCCGCCAGGGTCCGGGCCACGGCGGCGATTTTTTCCGCCGGGAGGGCGCGGCTGGTTTTGGCCTGGGTGGCGATCACCCGGGCGGCCAGCGGCAGCAGCAGCTTCAGCATGGCCGCGTAGGGCTTGTCGTCCAGGATGCCGATGACCAGGGTGATGTCGCGGTCCTTGAAGTGCGTGCGCAGGTGCCGCGCCAGCTGTTTGGCGGCGTCCAGGTTGTGGGCGCCGTCGAGCATGAGCAGCGGTTTTTCCGAAACGATCTCGAGCCGGCCCGGCCAGCGCGTCGTCGCCAGCCCCTCTCGCAGACTTTCAAGGGAAATCCGCGGGGCCTTGTCCAGCAGCAGTTCGCAGGCGGCGAGCACCAGGGCGGCGTTTTCCGCCTGGTAGGCGCCCTGAAGGCCTGTGGCCATATCGGGCCAGGTGTGGGAGAGGCCGCGGTAGGTGAAGCGGCCGGCGCCCGTGCGCCGAAAGCTGAAATCCCGTCCCAGCCGGTAGACCGGGGAGGATCTGCCCTGCGCGACCGCATCCAGCACGGAAAACGCCGATGCCTGCCGGATCCCGGTGACGACCGGACGGCGGCGTTTGACGATGCCGGCTTTTTCATAGGCGATCCGGGGGACCGTGGCGCCCAGGTACTCGCGGTGTTCGAGGGAGATGTTCGTGATGATCGACAATTCGGGCGTGATCACGTTGGTGGCGTCCATGCGGCCGCCCATGCCGGTTTCGATCACGGCCCAGTCCACCCGGCAACGGGCGAACTCCGCGAAGGCCATGGCGGTGGTAAACTCGAAGAAGGTCGGCTCGCGGCCGCCGGGCAGCGCCCGAAGGACTTTTCGATACAACCGGACGATCTCCCCGTCGGCGATCGGCGCCTCATTGATCTGGATGCGTTCGTTGAAGCGCACCAGGTGGGGCGAGGTGTAGAGCCCGACCCGGTAGCCGGAGCGGCGCAGCACGCTGGCGAGGCCGGAGGCCACCGATCCCTTGCCGTTCGTGCCGGCGATGTGGATGGTTTTGTAGCACTGATGGGGGTTGCCGAGGTTGGCGAGGATCCGGCGGATGGTGGCAAGGCCCAGCTTGATCCCGAAGCGCCTCAGGCGGAAGAGGGTCTCAAGGCAGGCGGTGATCTCTTTTGGCTGCGGCATCGGCATGAAAAAACCCGGCGGGGGATCCCGCCGGGCTCGGTTCAACAGGTTTCAGAGGTTAGCGTCTGCGTGCGGCCCGGGCCGCGGCAATGCGTTCTCTTCGCTGCGCTTCGCGTTGCTTGCGCCGCCGAAATTCGCTCGGCTTCTCGTAGCTTTTTTTCAGCTTCAAGCGCTTGAAAAGGCCGTCATTCTGAATCTTCTTTTTCAGAATGCGCATTGCTTTTTCGATGTCATTGTCAATGACCCTGACTTCGATTTCCTTCAACTGTATCGCCCCTTTCGTGCCGTCGGAAACGACGCAATGGTGTCATCCCCTGCGGATAGTCTGCAAATTAGCCGGAGCCTGTACTTATAATGGATTAATTCTCCTTTGACAAGAGAAATGTGGCGGCAATCTCTTCGATCGACCCGCGACAATTGTCTTGACACTCCGCCTGCCTTCCGCCATACTTCGTCCCCAACAAAATCAGCCACTTGTTACCATCATCCCAATCTTCAAAAGGAGGTCTCCCATGCGTCTGATTCTGCTCGGCGGCCCTGGGGCGGGCAAGGGCACCCAGGCCAACTACATCAAGGAGAAATACCAGATCCCGCAGATTTCAACCGGCGACATGCTGCGCGCCGCCGTCAAGGCCGGCACCGAGTTGGGCAAGAAAGCCAAGGCCGTCATGGATGCGGGGCAGCTGGTGCCGGATGAGGTGATCATCGGGCTGGTCAAAGAGCGCATCAAGGAATCGGACTGCGCCAAGGGCTTCCTCTTCGACGGTTTCCCCCGGACCATCCCCCAGGCGGACGCCATGAAGGCGGCCGGGGTCCCGATCGACGCGGTGGTCGACGTCGACGTTCCCGACGAGGAGATCATCAAGCGCATGAGCGGCCGGCGGGCCCACCTGGCGAGCGGGCGCACCTACCATGTCCTTTTCAACCCCCCCAAAGTGGCGGGCAAGGACGACGTCACGGGCGAACCCCTGGTCCAGCGCGACGACGACAAGGAAGATGTCGTCAAGAAACGCCTCGATGTCTACCACAATCAAACCGAGCCGCTGATCGGCTACTACAAAAAATGGAAGGAATCGGGCGACGCCAAGGCCCCGCAGTACGTCAAGGTCCACGGCATCGGCAAGGTGGAGGAGATCCGCGACAAGGTTTTTGCCGCCCTGGACAAATTCAAGAAATAGACGGCTGTCGTAAAAAAAAATCCCGCCGGAAACCGGCGGGATTTTTTTTGTGAGGGAGCGGCTCCCTGCCTTCGCGGCCAGGTTTGCTTCGGCGGAGTTAGGCTTCCAGCCGCGATAATCAGGGCTGAAAGCCTTCCGCAATATACAAGCTTGATCGCAGAGCCCATGGCGCCAAGCGCCATGGCACGCCCGAACCCAAAGAGGCGCCGCCGTATTTGACCGCCGGCGTATTCACCAACGGCCAGCCTGCTCCCTGCGGCGGGCCGATGCCCATGGTCTTAGCGGCCGCGCGCTTCTGCTACCCGCCGCCTTCGTTCAGCTCCTTCTGAAAATGCAACGCCGCCTCGAGCGCCTCGCGTCGGCTCATATCCGGGCGCATCAGCCGCTCCTCCTCGACGAATTCCAGGATCTGCTTGAACCGTGGGGAAGGGGTGAGGCCGAGCGACCGGATCAGGTCGTCTCCGCTAATCAGCGGGGCGGCGGCGGCGCGCGGGCGGTACTCCGAAACATAGGCCGCCAGGAGCTCTTCGAGCCGGGTCCGCCCGGCGTGCGGTGCTGCGCCTGCTAAGGCCTCCTCGGCCGCCGCGAGCACCAGGGCATCGGGCAGCGCCTCCCGCGCGCCACGGAAGAAGCGCATGCGTTCGCGGGGCGCGTCCCGGCCGGCCGCAAGCCACGCGAGGGTTTGAGCGTGCCCCTGGAGCAGATGCCTCAAGTGAACGGCGTCGCGGCTGGAAAACCGAAGCCGCTCCGGGATCGCCGCGGCGGCATCGCCGGGGGGCGCCAGCGAGGCGATTTTCAGCAGCACCCGGCGGTGCGCCGTCAGGCCGCTTTCGATACCGTGAGCACGGGGCGGGAGGTGCGCGGCCGGGTCGGCCAGGATGGCCTCGAGGCGCCGGTGGCGCCCCAGGCGGTGCGCCAACCCCGTTTCGCCCGGAGGGTCGGTTCCGGGCAGGAGGCCGGCCATCAAACCGGTCTGCGCCATGGCGGCGACGTGTGGGTGCGAGCGCGGCGCGGCGAGGAGTTTGAAGAGCTCGTCGCGGATGCGCTCGCCGGCGGAACCAAGGATCCGCGCGTATCCGGAGCGGATGGCGGCCGAGGTTTCCGGATCGATGGCAAACTCTAATTGGGCGGCCAGGCGAAAGGCCCGCAGGAGCCTTACCGGGTCTTTCTCGAAGGCCGCCGGGGAGACCATGCGGATGACGCCGGTTTCGAGGTCGCGCCGGCCGCCGGTGACGTCGAGGAGAACTCCCGCGGCGGTATCCACGGCCAGTGCGTTGATGGTGAAGTCCCGCTGACGAAGGTCCTCGGAGATGCTCTGGCCGGCCACGGGAGAAACGTCCACGAAGCGCCCCCGGGCGGTCACGCGCCAGATGCGAAACCCCGGTTTCCCGATCTCGACCACCCGGCCGCCCAGAACCGAGGCGAGGTGCTCGGCATAGGCTGCCGGAGGGCCCAGGAGCGCTATGTCATAGTCGGCCGGCTCCCGGCCCAGGAGCAGATCCCGGACGCAGCCTCCGACCAGATAGGCCCCGGCCCGAGGCGGCAGCCATTCAGGCATCAGTTTCTGCATATTCCTCCGGCGGCGTCGTGCAGAGGTCTTCGAGGCACCGAGAGCCAGGGTCGGGCGCGGGACCCTTGCCGACCCAGCGACATCGCGCCGGAGGAATCGTAACATGGTTTTTTGCGATCGAAAACATGAAACTGCTTGACAGACGGGGGGTTCTGATATAAAAATAACAACATAGGTCAGAGAAAGAGGTCTACCCGCCAGAATCGGCAGGATTCTCTTGCTTCTAAAGCCCTAAAATCCTCCTTTACAACCGACATGGGTCCTATCTGTTATCCACTCGATCAAGGCACGTCGGTTGATTAATCCCAAGCAAGGGTGTACCCGTTTTTTACGGCGTTTTTGTGAATGACCACCCCGGCTGAGGTTGCAACGCTGTTTGCCAAACTCACGTAAAACAGAATCGGAAATCGTCCGAATAAAACCGCACCGGCCGCCTTCGGCGCCGGGACTACCTGCGGATGCACCCGAGCGTCCGCCAAGAGATCGAGGGGAATCTTTATCAATGAACATCGCCGAACTCAAAGAGAAGAAGATCAACGAACTGATGCAGATGGCGAAACAGTTCAGCATCGAGGGCGCATCGAACATGCGCAAGCAGGAGCTGATGTTCGCTCTGCTGCAGGGCCAGATCGAAAAAAACGGCATGATCTACGGGGAGGGCACTCTCGAAATCCTGCCGGACGGTTTCGGCTTCCTGCGTTCGCCCAGTTCCAACTACCTGCCGGGACCGGACGACATCTATGTCTCGCCCTCGCAGATTCGGCGCTTCAGCCTGCGCACCGGGGACACCATCTCCGGCCAGATACGGCAGCCCAAGGAGTCTGAACGCTACTTCGCCCTGCTCAAGGTCGAGGCGGTGAATTTCGAGGACCCGGAAGTCGCTCGCGACAAAATCCTCTTCGACAACCTCACCCCGCTTTATCCCGAGCGCAAGATGAGCCTGGAAAGCGACTCCGACAACTACTCGACGCGTATTCTGGACCTCATGGTCCCGATCGGGTTCGGGCAGCGCTGCCTGATCGTCTCCCCGCCGCGTTCCGGCAAGACCATGCTGCTTCAGTCCATCGCCAACGCCATCATCAAGAGCCACAAAGACGTCGTCCCCTTCGTGCTGCTGATAGACGAGCGGCCGGAGGAGGTGACCGACATGGAGCGTACGGTCGACGCGGAGGTCATCAGCTCCACCTTCGACGAGCCCGCCGAGCGGCACGTGCAGGTGGCCGAAATGGTGATCGAGAAGGCCAAGCGCCTGGTGGAGCACAAAAAAGATGTCGTCATCCTGCTCGACAGCATCACCCGCCTGGCGCGCGCCCACAACTCGGTGGTGCCCCCGAGCGGGAAAATTCTCTCCGGCGGCGTCGACTCCAACGCGCTGCAGCGGCCCAAGCGCTTTTTCGGCGCCGCCCGCAACATCGAGGAAGGCGGCAGCCTCACCATTATCGCCC
>CAZLSV010000067.1:25696-27406 GCA_964562235.1 uncultured Desulfatibacillum sp. | reverse complement strand
GTCTGACGCCTGGGGGCGGCGTTGCCGGCCTCTCGAAAATGCTCACAACCTATGGCGGTTGCTGCAAAGGCCGCTTCCAAATTTTACGACCGTTACAGAGCCGGGTGAATCACCACGCGCCAGGTGTTTAGCTTGCCGACATCTTGAGCGGCGAGATCCGAGACGCTCAGCCGCCATGTTCCGCTGATCGGGTTTCCGGCAAGGCCTCCCAGCGCCGGGGTGGTGGCCGAGGTGTAGGTTTTCACCAGGTTATCACCGGATCCTCCGGTCTCATCATGGAGGATTACCTCCGTGCCGGCCGGTGCGCGCAAGCTGACGCGCAGATCCCCGATATAGCCGTGGGAGATATCCACCGACACTTCCACGCTGCCGACCAGTCCGGGAGCGCTCGAGGTCAGAGAGCGTTGGATCCCCGCCGTGTCGTTATCGGGGATGTGGGTGCCCGGCGCATCTTCCAGCACGACCCGCCCCGGCGGCGTCCCGGCCGTCGTGAACTCCACCGCCCAGCTGTTGAGCACGCCCACATCCGCCGGTGCCAAATCCTGAACCGAAAGTCGCCAGTCGCCCTGCGTGCTGTGGCCGCGGAAGGTGGCCAGGTCCGGCAGGTCCGACTCGCTGATCGTTCGTTGGAGGTTGTCGGCACTGCCCCCCTGGTTCCGTTGCTGCAGAAGAACGGCAGCGCCCCACGGAGTCTGCAGCGTGACTTGCAGATCGCCCCGGTAGGGATGGGTGATGTCGAGCGAGACCTTGGCGCTCGCAATGGTCCCGGCTTGATCGATGGAGATGGTATCCGTCACGCCATCGACCTGATTGTCCGGGATGCTCCGCCCCGGCGTAGAGTCGCGTCGAAGCGTATGCGAGTTCGCACCATCCTCGGAGAGTTTGGTTCGAAAGCGGACAGTGTCTCCCGGCGCTGAAATCTCTGAGATGTCCAGATGGGAAGCCGTGCCATCCCACCATTTGCTGTCCGGAGTGGTGGTATCCGCGAATCGCCTGTTGGCCTGGCCATAGAGGTCGGTTGAGTCCCCGAATTGATTCGGCGTGGTTTCCAGGCGAAAGGCGCCATCCGCCTGTTCCAGTGAAAGCTCATAGTGTTGCGCCGCCGTCCTCTGTTCGTTGCTGTTGTTCCCGTCCTCGTCCACATGCCAGATCGCAAGGCCCTCGTCCGGGAGAGAACCGTCGCGGCCGGTCTTCATCCGGTTTTCCACGATGAAGTATTCGCCGCTGTTCTTGGCAAACATCGCAAAATCATTCTGACCCACGGGGAGTACAACCTCTTGGTTGTGCTGCAGGGTCGTCACGCTGTTGGCCCATCCCGACAATCGTTTCAAGTAAGCGGAGATGTGCGTCGGGTTCTTTTCGCTGATGTTGCCGCCGGCGCACATCAGGCAATAGGCCCCTACGCCGCTCGACTCGTTCCCATAGTCGTACAAGTCCGGATAGTCGCACAACATGTGCCCATTCTCGTGGCAAAATGTACCCAGTGTGAGCTGGTGGCTCATGTCGGTAAATTGATAATCAAAAGCCGATTTGCCGGTGGCCAGCAGGATGGGGGTCTCCAGATGCCACGCATGCGGCCACAAGCCTTCGGCCCAGTTGTTGACGACCTCCCCGGCATAGTAGACGTTCATGGCGTAGACAAAACCGCCGTTGTCGGCGGTCAACGGAGTGAAATCGAAATTGTTGGCTTGCAGCTGGGCGAGTGCTTCA
>CAZLSV010000067.1:18778-25686 GCA_964562235.1 uncultured Desulfatibacillum sp. | reverse complement strand
CGGGACGTTGCGGTCCGTATAGTGCGACTTGGGATGTTGGGCCCGGTAGTAAGGCGCGACGACGTTCGTATAACGGCAGCGGCCGATGGAATTGGCGCGAAAATAGTCGGAAACGGACCCGTTGTTGCCAAAACCAGAATACCCCTGCTGGTTGCAAAAGTTGTCGACCTCGTTGCGAGAAATCGTGCCGGGTTCGTCGGGAAAATCGATCAAGAGGCAGAGTCCGACGAAATCGCCGACGGTCGCGCGTTGCGGGGGCGCGGACAGGGGGCCACCCAACGTACGAGCGGCTCGTTTTAGATTCTTGTGCTGCTCGCGCCGCTGATCGCACCGCCGGCCACCCAAGCGCAACGCACCCTCCAGGCCGCGTGCCCGAGCCGTCTCACGATTGATTCGCAGACCGGGCCGCACCCCGGCGCGAGCGCCATCCAGATGGCCCGGCGGGCCGGCGGCCGGTTCCAGCGTGGTTCCACCGGTTGACAGCTGGGCGATTTCATAAAACCCTGTGTTGGGATTCTTGACGATGGTGAATCCGTCCAGAGTCTCGAACACCGCATGGTGCTGGTCGCCCCAGCCGCGTACCTGAATCTTGGTTCCGTCGGGTTGAGTGAACGTGAACGTTTTGCCGATGAAGGGTGTCGCCATGACCTCACCTCCGCATGGTTGGAAATTCACCGCGGGTGCTCATTCGTTAATAGGTAGGCCTCAAGGTGGTTTCTGTCAATTTAACATTCTGATCCATCCGAGGGGCGGGAGTCTTCGCCATTGATCCAATCTTGCGTCTTCACTATTCGTGCTAAGGTTTAGAATCAGTTTCATAGCCTCGAATCGACCTGCAGGCAGCTCGCGGCCGGATTCGGAAGCGGGCCACATTTGCCGAGGGTGAGCACTTCGAGAGACCAGCGGTCCGGTTATGGCGGAGCCCAAAATGAATACTAAAATAGGTGAACTCAGCAAGGAATTCGATGCGGGTCTGGCAGCGATTCGGCTGGCGGTCGGCAGCCTGGCCGGCGCACGACTTCCCTGGGATGCAGAAACACCTTTCGATCTGGTGGATCAGGGCGATCGCATGGTGCGATTCTATGAGAACTGGCTGCTGGACGACGAGCAGAAGCAGACGCTCAGTGCGCATCCGGCGGACAAGTTCATTCTTTATGCATCGTCCTATCTGTGCGACATCGGCCTGACCGACGACCATGTGCTTTCGCTGTCGGCCGAGGATTTTACCGACGACCGCGTGCGATCCCTTTTCAAGCACTCGCTGTCGACACGCTCCGGCCAGCTGATCCGCGACCGCTGGCAGGCCCTGGGAGTCCCCGAAAGGGCGCTCGCCGGCATCATGGCCCGGGTCTGCCGGCAGCCGACTGACGGCGGCGGTTTCACGCCGACCGAATCCGAGCCGCCGCCCGCAAGCGGTGCGGAGGCGAACGTCGCGCTGCTGGCCGCCTGCCTCCAACTTTGCAGGGCCATTGATTTGAAATCCCCGGAGGCCTCTCTGCCGATCATCGCCTGGATACCGGAAGACAATCGAATTTTACCCGCCCAATTGAAAGCCTATTTCAGTGTCGCCGATGCCGGGGCCCACCCGTCCCTAAACGGCACGATTCGTCTTAGAATCCAATGCACCCATCCTGGAGTCCACCGAGCGCTGAAACATCACGAGCGTTCCGTGCAGCAGTTGCTCGAGAAACTGAACCGCCAGGTGCGCCCGCGATTTCTCTATTCGGACGTCCTCTTTGAAATCGAACCGGACGGCTACACACCGATCGATCTGAAATTCACCGTCGACTCGTCGGCCGGCCTGCAGCTGTTCATGGGCAACCGGTTGTATTCCGACAAACGCGTATTCCTGCGCGAGTTGATTCAAAACGCGGTCGATGCCTGCACCTACCGCAAACTGGGTGATTCGCTCTATTCGCCGGCCATCGCGATCGAATTCAACGAGGATGTCAGCACCGTCAAGGTGCGCGACAACGGCATCGGCATGACACGGCAGTGGATCGAAAAGTATTTTCTCGCCATCGGCATCTCCTTTTACCAATCGAACGAAATCCGCAACGCCAACCGGGACCCGCGGATCGAATTCAGCTTCATCAGCCAGTTCGGGATCGGGTTTCTGTCCAGTTTCCAGGTGGCGGACCAGATCATCATCAAAACACGCAAGGCCTCCTTTCCGGGGCTGATGATCACGATCAACGGGCTGCGGGATTATTTTGACGTAAAGGTGCTGGAAGAGGATTGCCCGGTAGGCACCGAGGTGACCTTGCATCTGCGAAAATCTCAGACAAACTATTGCCGGAGCATGGAATATACCGGGTACTTGAAGACCAACATCCGTTTTCTGAAGATACCGGTCGAACTCACGGACGGGGCCGGCCACACGATCACCGTCGGCCGGGAAAAACTGGCATACGATACGGATGAAAGAACCGGAACGGTTTTCGTCGCACCCCTGAAATTCAGGGACTCGGAAGGCTATGTGCGGCTTGGCGCAATTAAGAACGGGACGAACATATTTGCCTTGCAATTCACCGATGGCGGGGTTTCCCTGTTCCAGGACGGGATCTTTGTCACCCAGCTCAGCTCATTGCTCCCCGAAGGTGCCAGGCAGTATATCGTGACCCGGATCAACCTTGTTGGCCGAGACAAATGCGAATTGAGCATGGACCGCAACCGCATATTCTGGAAAGCCGACCAGCTGCCAAATATCAAAAGACTCATCCGACACGGCCTGGTCGACGTGGCCAACCAGCTGATGTCGGCGATCCTGAACCAGGAGGTGTCGGCAAACACCCTGAACAGCATCGTCAATCACTTGGCGGTTTTTTTTGATTTCAGCGATGTGGACGACAACATGTACGACCGGCTGTCTGAGCCGATTCGTCGGGTGGTCGAAAAGCGATTCAGGGATTTCGTGCGCATCAATTTCGCCCACACGCTGAGAAAGGGCGGCATTGTCGAAGCCGACGGCTACAGCGAAGCCTGGCAGCAGCAGGTTTTAAAAAATTTTGAAAAGAAATAAAACCAAGCTTAAAGTCCCTCGTTTCCCCAATTGTCCCTGCACATACACGGCCGGAAAGGAAAGCTGCCCGGTTGATTTGTTTTTCGCTTCGGGCTGCTTATCTTCTCCTATAAAGCAAACGCCATTGCCACTCCAAAGGACCTGAAACGAACGCTTGGGTCTATAAACAGTTCAACCCTTCCTCATCCTGTGCGGATTCCACGTGCCTGCTCCCGGCGTTCGATTTTTTTATGTAAGGTTCACCAAGAACCGAAGACTCCTCGACGGTCATTCATCTTGTTTTGCAAGACATGTATTGATGCGGTGGAGAGGGAAAACACTTAGCGTTGGGCCTTTGCAGGATCTTTAAAAATGGGGGTTTGGGAAGGAAGACGGTCTTCTTCCAGCTCGAAATGTCGGCGACCGCCGGTTAATAATCGCTCGGCAAAGGAGGCAAATCATGGCGACGTTTATCAGTCTCGTGAACTGGACGGATCAGGGAATCCGCAACGTAAAGGATTCGCCGGATCGCTACGAAGCATTCAAAGCGGTAGCTGAAAAGGCGGGTGTTAAAGTCAAGGGCTTCTACTACACCATGGGGCGTTACGATATGGTGCTGATTACGGAGGCGAGCGATGAGGCGGCCATGGCCACCATGCTCAAGTTGTGTTCGCTCGGCAATCTGCGGACCGAAACGCTGCGAAGCTTCTCGGTGGATGAAATGAGGAAGTTCATTGGCAAGATGCCGTGACATTTAAAACTGTTTCCGGTCAGCGCATCGGCAGCCGGCGCGGGGAAGGGCTGGCGGCATGCGTCCCTGCAAGGGCGAGGGCGGCTGCATCATAACAAGGATTAGGGCGTCGCGCAGACGGCGCTCTAATCCTTGGTTCAAAAAGCCTGGTTCACTGTATTGACATGCGCAGCCCGCAGCAGCAACTCTTCAACACCGGGATTTGCGGACAGCCATGCCGCCTTTTGGACTTCAGTTCTTCTGATCAAGTTCCGGCCCTTCGGCCGGCGGCTTTTTTGAATAACTCTATAAGTGAGGGGTACACAACATGAAAACACTATCCGATAAATCGGTTGATAAGCTGAAGAGCCAAGTGAAGGGCAAAGTGATTCTGCCCTCAGATCCGGTCTATGACGTAGCCCGCAGGGTATGGAACGCAATGATCGATCGAAAACCCGCGGTTATTGTCCAGTGCGCAGACGCAGCGGACGTTCCCCATTCCATTTCCTTTGCGCAAGACAACGGGCTGGAGATATCCATACGCGGTGCAGGCCATAACATTGCCGGCAACGCCGTGTGCGAAAACGGCGTGATGATTGATTTTTCAGCCATGCGGAAGGTCCACGTCGACGCCGCGAAAATGCGTGCGCGTGTAGAACCCGGGGCGACCCTGGGCGATATCGATAAGGCGACACAGGCGCACGGGTTGGCGACCCCTTTGGGGATCAACTCCACCACGGGCATTGCCGGTCTGACACTGGGCGGTGGTTTCGGTTGGCTGACCCGGAAGTACGGAATGACGATCGATAATCTCGTCTCCGCCGAAATGGTCAAAGCCGACGGCAGCCAAATCAGAGTCAGCGACAAGGAAAACGCCGATCTTTTCTGGGCGATTCGGGGCGGCGGCGGCAACTTCGGCGTCGTCACCCGTTTTGATTTCAAGCTTTATCCTGTGGGGCCCGAGATAATCGCCGGCTTGATCGTGTTCCCATTTAACCAGGCCAGGCAGGTGCTCATGAGATACCGTGAATTTGCGAAATCAGCCCCGGAGGAAATCAATGTGTGGGCGATATTGCGCAAGGCACCCCCGCTGCCTTTTCTTCCGGCAAACGTGCACGGCCAGGAAGTCGTGGTTCTGGCCGTATTTTATGCCGGCGATCCCGGGAAGGGTCAAAAGCTCATCGAACCCTTGCGCCTGTTCGGAGATGCCCATGGCGAACACATCGGTTCTCAGCCCTACGTGCAATGGCAACAGGCCTTTGACCCGCTGCTGACGCCGGGTGCGAGAAACTACTGGAAGTCTCATAATTTCACAGAGCTCAGCGAAGGGGCATTTGATTCGATCATTCAGTTCGCCGGGGGGCTGCCCACACCGCAGTGCGAGATTTTTCTGGGGCTGATCGGTGGGGCATCCAACCGTATTCCGGCAGATGCCGCGGCGTGGGGTCATCGGGACACAAAGTTTGTTCTCAATGTACACGGGCGCTGGGACGACTCAACGGACGACAAACGGTGTATCGACTGGGCGCGCGACTTTTTCAAAGCATCTGCGCCCTATGCATCGGCCGGGGCCTATGTAAACTTCATGACCGAGGACGAAACGGACCGCATCGTTGCCGCGTACGGATCGAACTTTGCACGACTGGCCCAGATCAAGAGGAAGTATGACCCGGATAATATTTTTCACATAAACCAAAACATAAAGCCGTGAAACAGCGGTGCCGGTTTGATCACGCCGCATGGATACTTCTGCCTGGTTTTAAGACCATGGCTACCGAGCGCCGATTTTTGATGATAAAGTCTGAGTCCCCATGACCGTCGGCAAGAGGGTAATTTGTGAGGGCGATACCCTATTGGAGGGAGGTCGGTACCGAATAATATATTCGAGATGAAGAAGCCCGCTATATTTGCCCCGGATGCGGGAACAGGGTTTTCCGGGGTGCTGTCGCCTGCAATCGTTGTAGAACGAAATTGGATTTAGATTAGTATAAAATCAATTCTCTGGCGGATCGCTTTTATAAAACTCGGCCATAAGGGGCCGGTATTTCTGCATGGTTTTCTCGTTGATGTTTATGGGCGGGGCGGTGTCTGCCGGCAATAACGGTTTGTACTTTCTATCGCATAGGATTTCCGAAAGCTCCTTTTGAGCCTTCTTGATAATTTCAGGGTGTTGGATTAGGTCGATTGCAGAGCAGGCGAGGACATTGGCTGCGACCTGCATGGCTTTTCTCCCGACACTTCCTCCGGAGCATTGGCTAATCTGCCAATTGTGCCACCCGATTCCCGTAGGCCCGCCGGCCACCCAGACCATGGCAAACGGCGCAAACCAGCTGAACTCCGAGTTGTCGGAGACAGCCGATGCCCCGCCATGGAAGGGCTCGATCGTCTGGGAAAGACCGTTTTCCGGGACGTTGAGCTCCTTTTGCCACTTCTTGGCGAGCTCGATCTCGGCTGAATCGAAGACAGGGGGCCCGATCGTTACCAAGTTTTTGTGCAGGACGGAAGCAAGGGTCTGGTTGGGGATCTTTTCATGGCTCGCGGTGATCATCTCATAGCGCCAGGAGGTTCCGGTCGCAATACTCGCACCTTCTGCGCATTTGTGCAGCCGCTGGATGATGGTTTCGGCGAGATCGGAGTTGTTGATTCGTCCGACCGCCCAGAGGGTGCACCGGTCGGGAACGACGCTCGCATACTCAGGCCCAACGTCTGAAAACGTGTAGTTCAGCGTGTTGGCGGCATCGGGAGTGTTCGGGGGGATGTGCTCGCGCAGCATCTCGATCGCATGCCCCATCAGAAGCCCGGAGTCTAGCGCGCTCCGACCCTCCCAAGGGGAGTTTCCGTGCGAGGTGCGTCCACTGAAATGATATTTGATATTGAAGTAGGCGTTGCAGGTGTCATAGTTGGCCCCGTTCTTGTCCCAGGGGTGCCAGTCGAGAATAGCGTCGCACCCGGTGAAGAGCCCTTCGCGTGCCATGAACGGCTTGCCCACACAGATTTCCTCGGCCGGTGTTCCGAAGACCTTGATAGTCCCGGCGGCGTTGACGCTTTGCATCCAGCTCTTCAGGGCCACCGCCGCCATGATCGACCCCACTCCCAGGATGTTGTGTCCGCAGCCGTGACCCGGGGCACCGGCCACGACCGGCGCTTGGGTCTCCTTCTCGGTTTGGGAGAGCCCGG
>CAZLSV010000067.1:2957-18760 GCA_964562235.1 uncultured Desulfatibacillum sp. | reverse complement strand
CGCCCTTGCCCCACTCGGCGACAAAAGCGGTCGGCATCTGGGCAACCCCCTTCTCCACCTTGAACCCGTGGCGATCGAGCAGGCTGCAAAGGAGTTCGGATGATTTGTATTCGGAGCAACCCAGCTCGGCGTAGCTCCAGATCGCGTCCGCGTAAGGGAAGAAGTCCTTGGCGTTTGTCTTCAGATACGAATCGATGAACCCCTTGTCCTTGTCCATTGAGGCTCCCCTTTGGTATTAGAGTTGGTACAAGCGCGGCTGGCGGTGCCTGAGCGGGCTTCTGATCTCTCGCATCGCTTTCAAATAGCCGAGATCGACCTCCCCCAGGAATACGCACTCCCGGTTGGGTGCTGTGGCGACCTCGATCCCCCAGGGGTCGATGAGAGCGCTGCGGCCGAAGAAGTAGAACGGGTCGCGCTGGCCGAACTGGTTGACCGCAAGCAGGTAGACCATGTTCTGCAGTGCGACCGCGCGCGTCAAAATCTGCCAGTGGTCGAACCCCGGCGAAGGGGATGCGATCGGGAACGCCGCCGGGCAGAGGATGATTTCGACCCCCTTGAGCGCAAGCGTTCGTGCGAGCTCAGGGAAGCGTATGTCGTAGCAGATGATAATTCCGATGGTCCCGCAGCGCGTGTCAATAACGGCCAGGTGATCTCCTGGCGTGATGTGCTTGGATTCCTGGTAATCGGGCGTGTCGAAGAGGTGGGTCTTGCTGTACTCTGCGATGATCTCGCCGGAGGCGTCGTAGAGAAAAGCGGTGTTGCGGATCTTTCCTCCGACAGCGTGCATGAAACTCCCTCCGAGGAAGAAGGTCTTCGCGTTCCTCGCGTATTCAGAGAGCATTTGGGATAGGCTGCCGTTTTTGGTCTCCGCCAGAGGTAAAATATCTTCGAATCGATCGGTTTGAGCCGGCACGTAGGTGAAGAGCTCGGGTAGGCAGATCAGGTCGGGCTGGAAGGCTACCGCAGTCTCGATTAGCCGTCTCGCCTTGGCGATATTTTCATCCTTGGAACCCGTGGCCCCCATCTGAATGCCCGCGACTTTGAGCATTGGAATGTCCTTTCGTTCAGGTTGCCAACTCCCGGTCCTTGAAAATGTTTTTGCCCAGACCTTGGGGCATGAAGATGATGATCACGATCAGGAGAATGCCGTAGGTGATGAACCGGTAGTCGCCGAGGAACCTCAGGTACTCAAGGCCAACGGTCAATCCGAAGGCGACCAACACGGGTCCCAGGAAAGTGCCCAGGCCCCCCATGAGCGTCATCGCCATAATCTCGACCATGATGCCCACGTTAAAGAGTGAGGTCGGGGTCAGGATCAGGAAGTAGTGGGCGTAGAAGCTCCCCACCACCCCGGCAAAAAAGGCGCTCGCGACAAAGGCCGAGAGCTTGTAGCGGGTGACGTTTATACCGAGGCTTTCGGCGGCCTCCTGCGAGTCCCGGATTGACTTGAACGCAAGCCCGATCGGGCTTTTCAAAACTGCCGAAAGGCAGATCATGAGTCCGATGAACACGACCAGAATGAGGTAGTAATACGGCATTCGGTCTGCGCCGCCGAAGCTGATGGTGTAGCCGCCCAGGCTCACGTCCGGGAAGTTCGGAATCCCCCAGAGCCCCATCTCGCCGCGGGTCAAGCCCACCAGGTTCATACAGGTGATCCTCAGAATTTCCGAGAAGGCGAGGGTCATGATGGCGATGTAGGGTGCGGCTTTGAGCCGGAGGCAGGGAAGTCCAATGAGGAAGCTCACCGCCCCGGATGTGAGACCCCCGATAAAAAGTCCGAACCATGGTGAGATGGCGAGTTTCATGGAAAGCAGAGCCGACACGTAGGCACCCAAGCCGAAGAAGGCCTGGTGGCCGAAGGTGAAGATCCCGGTGTAGCCGCAGATGAAGTTCCAGCTGACCGCGAGGATCGAGAAGATCAGGCTGATAATGAAGATGTTCAGAATATAGGGGTCCTGGGAAAAAACCGGGAAGAGCAAGAGAAACGCGGAGAACGCATAAAATCCGTGGTAGCTGTCCAGCCGCGAGAACTGGAGTGCTAGTCCTTTAGGCATATGTCACCATTCTTTCGATCCGAAGAGCCCGGAGGGTTTGAGCGTCAGCATGATGATGAAAAGGGAGAAAGAGACCACGTCCTTCCACTCGGATGATAGGAAAATGACCGCCAGGCTCTCGACTGACCCGAGCAGAACACCCGCGAGAATCGCGCCTTCGAAGCTGCCCAGGCCCCCCAGGACGACTGCGATGAACCCCTTGGTCAGGGCGGCGTGCCCCATCCATGGGCTGATCGAAAAGATCGGAGACAAGAGTGCGGCGGCCAGTGCTGCCATGGCGCAGCTGATCCCGAAGGTGAGCGTGTAGACCCGCTTGAAGTCGATTCCCATAAGCGTTGCGGCGTCCCGGTCCTGAGCGACCGCTCGCAAGCCCAACCCGAAACGGGACTTCTTGGTGTAGAGCCAGAACCCGAGCATCACGAAGGCGGTCACGAACAGGATCATGAGTCGCTGATAGGCAAGCCGCACCCCCATGAGCTCGACCGTGCCTTCGATATAGTACGGGAGGTTCTTGATGTGCTCGCCCCAGAGCTTCAGTGCCCCGTTCTGGATAGCAATCGACGCTCCGACCGTAACGACCAGCGGGCTCAACTCCCAGCCGGGTCTGCCAAGAAGCGGTTCGATGATGGTTTTTTCGAGCAGCATACCGAGGACAAGCACGACCGCAACCGAGATAACCAAGCACCAGACCCCGGAAATCCCCAGCAGGTTCAGTGCGAAGAAGACGAAGTATCCCCCGATCATGTAGAACTCGCCGTGGGCGAAGTTCAGCATCTTCATCGTGCCCCAGATCAAGGTCAAGCCGCTTGCAATCGAGGCATACATGCACCCTAATACCAGTCCGTTGACGAGCTGTTCGACGATTAGTTTCCCGGTGATCACAGGCGTCTCTCCCCCCCTATTTCCGCTCGATCTGTCAGAATCCGAGATACGCACTACGGATGTGGGCATTGTCCGCAAGCTCTGCGGCTGCGCCGCTCAACGTGATTTTGCCGGTCTCCATGACGTAGGCGCGGCTGGCGACCTGGAGCGCGATATGGGCGTTTTGCTCGTTCAGTAGTATCGTGGTCCCGTTCTTGTTGATGTCGACGATGATCTCGAAGATCATCTCGACAATCTTGGGGGCAAGGCCGAGTGAGGGCTCGTCCAGCATCAGAAGCCGGGGGTTCGACATCAGCCCTCTTCCGATCGCGAGCATCTGCTGCTCGCCTCCACTCAGGGTACCCGCCATCTGGTTTCTGCGGTCGGAGAGCCGCGGGAAAATGTGGAAGACCTTCTCGAGCGTGTCGTCGCGCTTGGCCCAGAAATTCGAGTGGTAGGCCCCGGCGAGGAGGTTGTCTTTGACCGTCATGCTCGGGAACACCTTCCTGCCCTCCGGCACGTGGGCGATCCCGTTGCCAACAATCTTAAATGGGTCAATCTGGTCCAAGCGGATTTCGTTGAAGAGAATCGCGCCGTTGCGTATCGGGAGGAGCCCAGAAATGGCCCTCAGGACCGTGGACTTGCCGGCGCCGTTTGAGCCGAGAAGCGTCACCACCTCGCCTACGCCCACTTCGAGCTCCACGCCCCAGAGGGCCTGGGCATCCCCGTAGAAAGCGTCAACCTGCGATAGCTTGAGCATGGTGCATACCCCCCAGATACGCCTCAATGACTTCAGGATTGGATACGATCTCGGCTGGCAGCCCTTCCGCGATCTTTTGGCCATGGTTCAAAACGATGATCCGGTCCGACACTCCCATGACGGCCTTCATGACGTGCTCGATCATAAGGATGCTCACCCCCTGGCTTCGGATGTCGTTCAGGAGGCTCACCATCTCCTGGGTTTCGGTCGGGTTCAGGCCCGCGATCACCTCGTCCAAAAGCAGGATCTTGGGATTGGTCCCAAGGGCGCGCGCGAACTCCAGGCGCTTTCGCTCGACGAGTGTTAGCTCTGAACCGTGCTTTTTAATTTTTTCAGCGAGGCCGATCCGGTTCAGCAAATCTTTGGATTGCTCCGTGCAGTCTTTGATCGTCCGCTTTTTGTTGGTGCCAAAGTAGCAGGCGCAGATGACATTCTCCAAAACCGTCATCTGCAGGAAGGGTTTGGTGATCTGGTAGGTCCGGCCGAGCCCCATTCTGCAGATCACATTCGGCTTCAGACCCGTGATGTTCTTGCCTTCGAAATAGACGGACCCATTGTCCGGCTTGATGGACCCGGCGATCAAATTGAAAAGCGTCGTCTTCCCCGCCCCGTTCGGCCCAATTAGGCCGAGGACCTCATTTTCGGCCATGTCGAAATAAACATCCTTAACCGCCGATAGGCCGCCGAAGTGCTTGGTGACACCTTTGCAGGAGATGATGTCGGGTTTGTCGGGGGTGGCGGATGGCATGGATCGGTTCTCCAGGCAAAAAGGGGGGAGGCTTGATGGCGGCCTCCCCCCTCACGGTTCATCGGATTAGTCCTGGACCCAGGCCTGCTTCTTGTATTTCCCGGAGGCCATTGAGGGCGGCCAGACCATGACGTTGTTCCCCTCCTGGATCTGGGCTGTCGGAACCGGCAGGAAACTTTCGCCGTCCTTGACGGTGTGAGTCGTCTGGTCGAAGACGTATTTCCCGAAGTAGCCGTCCAGATTCAGCTTGGAGAGCGCCTCCACGACGGCCTTGGGTTCGAGCGTCCCGGCTTTTTCGATAGAGTGCAGGACGTTGTTTGCCCCGTCGTACCCGGAAATGTGGTCGCTGCTCGCCTTCACGTTCCAGCGCTTCTGGACTTTCTCCGCAAACTCCTTGTGCTTGGCATTCCCGGCAGGGTCGAAATTGAGCGGACTCCAGAGCAGTCCCTCACCGGCTTTGCCGGCCTGATCCCGATACTCGGGGCGCAGTGGATAGTAAATGGCGAACTGCGAAGACTTGAGTCCCACCTCGTGGAATTGCTTTGAATGCGCAACCCCTGACGCGAGCGAGGTGAAGATGGTGACCAGGATATCAGGCTCCATCGTCTTGAGTTTGGTCAGTTGAGGGTAGAAATCCGTGTAGCCGAGGGCGACCGTCTCAGTCGCAACGGTCTTCCAGCCAATGCCGTCAAAGAGCTGTTTGGATCGATCCGCGTTGGATCGTCCGTAGTCGGTGTCTTCAACGATGAAGGCAATGGTTTTGTTCTTTGGATTGAACATTTTGTTGTCTAGGAGGTGCTTGTAGGTGCTGAAGATCGTGTTGGCGTACGCGTCGCTGTTCCAGTCGCCCTTCCAGAAGCTCCAGTACCGCTGCGGGTTGCTCGCGATCTTTTTAGCGATCTCGATGCTGACCGGCTCAACGCTCATCATGGGGATCCCGTACTTGGGGGCGAGTTCCATCATCGCCATCGTGACCGATGAGGCAAAGCAGTCTCCCATGAGGAAGTGGACTTTGTCGCGGGTGATCAGTTTTTCGCCGACGCTGACTCCGACCTCGGGTTTCGACTGTGAATCCTCGATGATGATTTTGATCGGCAACTTCTTCCCGGCCTCCTTTATCTGGATGCCGCCCTTCGCGTTCCACTCCTCGACTAGCATGGTGATGCCCTGCTTGAGGGCGATGCCAGCCTCTGCCGCGGGCCCGGTCAGGGGGGCTGTTGCACCAATGACTATCTCCGTCGGGGCAGCAGCGTGGGCATGGCTAAAGGTGAACAGGATCGCAAAAATGAGTGCCGAAAGAATCTGAAAAGATAGCCTCTTCATCCCTGAACCTCCTCGATTTGACTCGTTTGGGTTGGTGAAGGCCAACCGACCCCAGCCATCGCGGTAAGATTACCTGCATCAAGAAAATAAAAAAGAACCTTAGGCTTGGCGCCGGTCAGGGGTTATCCCGAGAGCCTGTTTTCTTTATAAAGGACCCATCGCTCTACAGGTGCGTTTTAAAAGGCAACTCTTGAGGCATTATTTTGTTTTGTACTTGGTGTCAATCCCTAAATATGTTTCAGTATACGGTATAAATCAGAGTGACAAGGCTTGCTGGCAACTTATTATGCTGTCATGGTCGCGATACTACTGATCGAGTTTCTCGAGTTCAAAACCGCAAGCAGCTGGGAGCTGTCAAGCCTGGTGGCCTCTTTGCGCTGAAATCTATTTGCGCACCGCAGCTTTTGAGATTGGCTTGATCGGTCGGAGAATGTGCCGCCCCGAGGGATAGTGGTCAAAAATAGTGGGCAGAGAGTGGGTACAAAAATCAAGCGAAGCAGGAATAAAAATAAGAAATCTCGAATAACCCTCTCGGGCGCTGCATCATATCATCTGTCGCGGCACCGAACGGCGGATTTCCACTTTTCCGGAACATTATTATGACATGCGGTATAAAAAGAGCTCAGGATGTTGGACTCGATGGGGCCAGTCAGTCCCCGGGGCTTCCGGCGATGCCGGTGCGGATTCGGGACCGAGGGCCGGTGTTTCCTGCCGGACGCCAGTCCCGGGAAAGGTATACCTTCTGGAGAAAATCGAGCCGGTTCTGGCTTTTGAGCCGGTAATAGATCATGGCCCAGGCGCATGGAATCTCCGGGTCCACTTCGCATCGGCCGCCCTGGGAGCCTCCGCAGGGGCCGTTGAACAGGCTCTTGGCGCAGCGGGCCACTGGGCAGATGCTCCCTGTAAAAGAGAGCATGCAGTCACCGCAGCCGTGGCATTTCTCCCGCCAGATGCCCGGTTCGTCCAGGGCGCCTAAAAAGGTTGTGTTCAATGCCGGAAATACAGGAAGCGGTGAGAAGACGTCCGCCAGGGTCTGGACGCCGGCGCCGCATGCCAGAGAGACGACCGCGTCGGTTTCCGGCGGCAGCGTCAGATAGGTTTTTACCAGATCTTTTTCGCACTGGCGCACGATGCCGTTCACGGCGAATGCGGGCGGCGGGCCATCGGGGTAATAGAGGGGCAGGGAGAGTTCGTCGGCAAGCTGCCGGGCCTCCCGGTCTCCCCCGGAAAGACAGACCGTGACACAGGAGCCGCATCCCACCACCTGGACGTTCTTTAACCCGGCTATCGAAGCGGCGATTTCCTCCACCGGCTTTAGATTTCCTACGATCATTTGGCACCTCCTGGAGAAGGCGGGCTCGTCGGTCTGATACGGGACCAGACACTCAGGCCCTTTTCGCGGCGATGCGCCGGGCAGAGGTCTTCCGCCTCCACCCGAAGCTTTTCCGAGACCTTTTTCCCGTAATCGAACGTGTACACGGGCTCTCCGCATACCCGGCACTGGGCCAAACCCAGGGCCGCCACATCCTGCCAGGGCGATTCCAGCAAGTGCCTGAATTCCACGGCCTGTTCCGGGCAAACCCGCCAGCACTGGCCGCAGCGGGCGCACAAGCCCATGTTATGCATCAGGACGCGTTTGCCGCCTTGATCCCGGTAATCGAGGGCCCGGTTCGGACAATTCCGGACGCAGGCCAGGCAACCGTTGCACTTCTCGTTCACTATGAAAGAAGACATGTGGCTTCCACCTATGCGGCACACGTGCGCGTGGGTGCCGCCCATCGTCGCGCCGCCGCGCGCATACGGTCCATTTCCATTTTAACGGTTTCGACATAGTCGATGGCTTTTGGCTCGCAGAAACGGACGCATTGAGGATCTCCGTCGCAATGGTCGCATTTGAAAGTCTGCCCGCGCGCTTCGTTGAATTGCATCACACCGAAGGGACAGGCCGCAACGCACATCTTGCAGGCGATGCAGAGAGCGTAGTCGACCCGCACGCGGTTCAGCTCTTCGTCCCGGGTGATGGCCTTCCGGGGGCAGACCGTCATGCAGGGTGGATTCAGGCAGTGCTGGCAGTGCATGGGAAGATAGAAACCCTCCGGCTCCCCTTGAATCACCCGGATGCGGGAGAGAGCCGGGCTGCTGATGCCCTGGTGCCTCAGCGAGCATACCATCTCGCATTTTCCGCAGCCATTGCATTTTTCGGGTTCTACGATCAGTTGCTTGGCCATGGGCCTTCCCTCTCAATGTCCATTATAGAGCGACACCTTCAGTTTTTCAGCGGTCTCCAGGACCTCCCGGACAATCCCGGGCGTGCGCCGAGGATCCATGGACCCGGCAAACCCCACGGCCCACAGGGCCAGGGAAAGCCCACGGTGATTCCCGAGGCTGAGGGCAACGGCGCGAACCCCGGGCAGGTACTCTTCATCGTCGACGGCGTATCCTTCCCGGCGCACCCGGGCAAGTTCTTCAAGATAAGCCTGCTCGTCGGTAATGGATTTTGGAGTATAGGGTGCCAGCCCGTGGCTGCGGATCAGCTGGAGCGCCTTTTCATCGTCGAACTGAGATAGGAACATCTTCCCCAGCGCTCCGGCCAGAAGCGGCAGGGAGGTTCCCGGCGGCGAGGATATTTTGAGCGGGTTTGACGCTTCGGCCGCAGCGATGATCATCACCCGGGATCGACTCAGCATGCCTAGAAACACGGTTTGCCCGACCCGGTCGCGCAGTTGGTCCAGCAGCGGCTGGGCCTGCTGGATGATTCGACGGTAGCTGCGGCTTTTGAAGGCCAGCTCCACGATGGCGGGTCCGAGAAACAGCTTTTTACGCTGAGTGCTCTGTTCCAGCGCCCCGGCCTTGAGCAATGCCTGCACGAGGCCGTGGATGGTTCCCTTGCTGTAGCCCAGTGCACTGGAAAGCTCGCTGACTCCCAACCCTTCTGCGGAATCGGCGACCCTTGCCAGCAGCTCAAACGCCTTCTGAACCGCCGGCGCCTCGTAGGCCGGCGCTTTCGGGGGTTTTTCGAGCTTCAGCGCCATGTTTAATTCCCGTGAAAAACAAGCGACTTTACCGTAACGGGAAATACCTGGCCGGCAATCAGGGGCTCACCGATGTCAATCCAGTCTCCCTCTTTGAGGATCAACTCATCGAGTGACAACAGATTCGTTTTCAGGCTCGTTTCCCGGCGGATGACGTTTCCCACGCCGCAGGCGATGTCTTTTTCGAAAATCAGGATGATCGGTAATTTCCGGGCAATCGAGTTGGGAAGAGCGGCTTCGACGGCTCGGGCCAGCAATTCCAGCTCGGGATAAGACGCCCTGAACGTATCCTTGAAATACAGTGCGGCGATGTCCTCCCCTTCGCTCAGATCGAACCTCTGAAACGAGACATGGATTTGGGATGTCACGTGCTCGACACTCAACCGGGACCGATCGACATCCACCCGGACAACCGGCACGTTCCGGATGGGAAAGCGGAGGCTCTCATCCATAAAGCCGGAGCAACCGGAGATGGACAGGGAATAGGCCCCCGCGCCGATGACCGTGGCCCTGATTTTATTGGCCGGTTCGATCACCGGAGCCTCCAGCCGGGACGTCAGCAGATTGATTTTCTTGGCCAGGATCGGGCCCATGTCGTCATAGGCGCCGTTTCCGCCATACATGAGCTCGGCCACGCCTCCCGAAAACGAATATTCATCGATTCGTCCCGGAAAATTCAGATCTTCGGTCATCATCAGCTGTCTGGCCAGCGACGTCTTCGCCGGACCGGTGATGACCTCAAAAAGAACTTCGGCAAATCGAGCGGCAATCTTTTCCACATCCGCTTCCGGGATGGCGTCGCCGATGCCGTAGTTCAACCCCATGTCCGCCATGACCTTTGCCGCCGGCCGGGACATGCGCCAGATTTTTCCATGGGAATTGACCCCAAGCAGCCGGCCCCCCACCGCGACACAGCTGGTCGAAATCACTTTTCCATTTTTGGATACGGCGATGTTGGAGGTTCCTCCGCCGATGTCGCAGGATAATATCGTGTTCTGGCAATCTTTCGACCGGGCCGTGGCCCCCGACCCCCTTGCGGCGATCAGGCTTTCGAAATTGGGGCCTGCCGTGGCGGCCACAAATTTTCCAGCGTCGCTGGAGAGCGCTTCCACGATTTGTTTGGCGTTATGTTTCTTGGCGCTCTCTCCGGTAACGATCACCGCCCCGGTCTGGATATCGGCCGGATCGACTCCCGCCCGCTCATATTCTTCTTTCAGGAAAAGGGACAGCTGGTCGATGTCGATGGTGTCATCATCCAGCAAAGGCGTATGGATGATTCGGCCTTCATAGAGTACTTTTCTTTCCCGGATGTTGAAACGACGGGTGGCCGAGCGTTCATCTCTTTTCAGCACCAGGTTCGAAAAGGCCAGGTGGCTGGTCGAGCTGCCCACATCCACGCCGACCGAGCGTATTTCAATCTCATTTATTTCCATGTGAAAATTCGCCGCTTCCGCTTTCCTATCTACCGGTGAAGGCCCGTCTCCAGCGCCCCCGCCTCTTTGCCGGCAACGGACAGCCGTTTGGCGGCGTCTCTTTTCTTGATGATGCTCACTTCGTCCATGTCGATGAAATCGACGGCCTTCATTTCACAGAAGCGGACGCACTGAGGCTTGCCGTCGCAGAGGTCGCACTTAAAGACTTTTTTGTCCTTAAGGTTGAAACTCATGGCGCCGAAGGGGCATGCCGCGATACAGGAGCGGCAGCCGATGCAGACGTCGTAGTCCACGGACACGCGCCCCATCTCGTCATCCCGTGAGATGGCCTTGACCGGGCAGACCAGCTTGCATGGCGCATCCTGGCACTGCTGGCAGGACATGGGAACGTAGAGGCCTTCGGCCTCCCATTTCATCACCCGGATCCGGCTTCTCGCAGGATTGGAAATCCCGTCATGGGAAACCGAGCAAACGAGCTCGCAGAGCCTGCAGCCCGTGCACTTGTGGTAGTCGATATGTAAGGCTTTTGACATTCGTCTCCTCCATTTCGGGCTAGATCAGATGGCTGGGCTCATTTTCCAGGCCGAGCTCTTTCAGTGTCTCCGGTTTGGGAACTCCGTCTTTATCGAGGCCTTTGTGCTCGTAGAGCTCATCGACCATCCGCATAAATTTTTCCTTGTCGATCGTCCTGCCGACGACATCGATGGCCCCCCTTCGGCAGGGCTCGTCAAAATAGCGATGATTGAGCATGTCGCCTTTTTTGAGATCGTCTCGGGTCAGGCCCTCCCTCAGGTTGAAGAGCCTTTCGATCATGTTGCACCGTCTGGCGACCATCCAGATCTCTTCGGGCGTCATCTGCAGACCGGTGTTGTAATAGAGCACTTTCGACCAGTCTTCGAAATTGGGAAGCGTCGCTCCCAGGAAGGTCGTATGATATTTGCAGATACCCAGGCAGTCGACGCCCATGTAGCAGTTTTCCTGCCAGAAGACCTGCCAGGGTTTCCCCACGTACTCCGTGTGCTCGGAACTCAGCGGCCCGTCGTAGGGAACCGGATTGCTGTAAATCTTCCTCAGCACCGTTTCCGGCAGATGGTACAGGTCGATGGCCGGCCGGCTCCGCAGGTGGTCCGAGCCTCTCGAGGCCGTGGCGATGTTCAGCGCCAGGCCGGGGGTTGCCCGCTCATCGGAATGGAGGTTGCTCATTCCCTTGACCTGGATCAGGTAATCGAAGGAATTTTTACCGATCTTCTCGGAAGCGGCAATGCCGCCGTCGGCCAGCGCGTCCGCCAGCCATCCCTTCCGGTAACAGATGCGCTCGATCATTTCGATGACGGCCTCGTCGTTTCCGAATCGAAGGTCCAGCCCGTCGGTCTCCTTGGCGGTGATGATGCCCAGCTCGTAAAGCTCCATGGCCCAGGCGATCAGGCTTCCGGTTTCCAGGTTGTCCATGCCGAACTGATCGACCAGGTGATTTCCGGTGAGCACCGTGGTCGCCCGGGGCGTATCCGTTTCGCCGCCGAAGGCCCCCAGGGAGGTGTATTCCGGCCCCTCATCGTATTTTCCCGCATAGGGGCCGTCGGGAATCTTATACTGGGCCCGGCAGTGGACCTGGCAGCCGAAACAGCCCGTCATATGGTAGGGGCCCATGGTCTCTTCGCAGATCTCGTCGATCCGCTCAGGTTCGATGTCATCGGCGTATTCGCACTGGTTGTATTGGAAATTCCGGCATCGAACCCCGCCCCAGGAATTGGTGGCGCCCCAGATGAACGGGGTTCCCAGAGTGCCCTGGGTCTGATTTACCTTGGCGCTGACGATCTGGTCGATGAAACGCTTGTTGTACTCCAGGGCCTCGGTCGGCCGGGCGATTTTGATATCCATGGTTCCGCGGGCGGCCACGGCCTTGAGGTTCTTGGAGCCCATGACGCAGCCCATCCCGGTGCGGCCGGCGGAATTTTTGATCCCGGTCATGACGCACGCGAACCGAACCAGGTTCTCTCCGGCGGGCCCGCAGACGCAGCTTTTGACTTCCTGATCGCCCAGGTCTTCACGGATGGCCCACTGTGCTTCCGTCGCCGACTGGCCCCAGATGCCCCGGGCCTCCCGGATCTCGATTTTGCCGTTGTGGACATAAAGGTAAACGGGATGTTTCGCCTTCCCCTTGATAACCAGGTGATGAAACCCGGCCCAGGCCAATTCGGGAGCGAAAAAACCGCCCATGTTCGCGCTGCCGAGCAATCCGGTCAGGGGAGATTTGGCCATGATATGGGTCCTTGCGGTGGCCGAAGCGCAAGTGGCGGTCAGGATGCCCCCGCTGATGATCAGGGTGTTGTCCGGCCCCAGGGGATCACATCCTTTCTTCGTATGGTTATAAAGCAGATATGCATCCAGCCCCCTGCCGCCTAAAAATTTCTTTCTTGCTTCAAGCGGAATCGCTTCGGTCCGGATATCACCCGTGGTGAGGTCGATATAGGCGATTTTTCTGTTTAGCGGCATATTACTCTACCCCCTTCTCTTTCAGTTTCGCTTCCGCCAGTTTTCGGTTTACATCCCATACCGGACCTCGAATGCGGGGCAGGGAAGGATTGACCCAATGGATCCGGTACTCCATTCCGCATGTCGGACACTTGGCGGTCTTATCCCCTTTCTCTGGCTGAATCCGCTCCATACAGGTGGGATTGTGGCATCGGAATTTACCGTAGGTCCTTGTTTCTCGCAGGCTCTCGGCCGTTGACATCCCTTTTTCTTTTTCGATTGCCATGATTCACCTCTTTGGATTTCACATAAGGTTCTTCGATTGTTGCAGCGGACTGGGTTGGAAATAAAATGTTCATTATGGTGAACGAATTAAATGGAAATTTAAACTATAATTCCACTCCTTGTCAAGCAGGATTTTCACCCACTTCTTTTTTTATAATATATTCCATGACAATGGCCAGATCTATTTCCGCCCGAAGCGCATCTGAGCCGATCTCGTGCGAAACTACGGGTTTAATAAATTGTTCATTATGATGAACACTTTTCAAGGGGTGGAAGCCGGCGTAACGGGCGAGAAAAAGCAGCCGGTGAATAAGAGAAGGCCTGAACGAGGATCAATTGGAAAACATCACCAGGTGCTTAACAAAGCGGTTTCCCGGAAGAACCTTCATCCGGTCGGCTCCTCCCACCAGCAGATGATCGACCCGGACCGTCGATAGCGAATCCCCTCTCTTTGCTCGATCTCCCGTATCCAGGCCCCCAGCCCGGAAGCATGATGAATAATCAGGGGGATGCTGTGGCGAGGAAGGATGTCGTTCGGCAGGCCATAGAGATACATGGTCTTTTGTGCTCCGGCGATAATCTCCGGCGAATCCCAGGGAGTGGGATGGATGAGCCCGTGGATGGCACCCTCCTGGGGCGAATATCCCAGATGGTCTGGAAATTCCGCCTTGAACCGGCGGATCCGCCGGACCGCTTCCAGGTTCTCTTGGACGCTGATCCCCTTGTTCAGGTTTCGCAGGATCCTGTCGTCAAAGGACTCGAACCCGATCGCGCTCAACAGGATGGTGACCCCCATCTGCCGAGCCGCCCGCAGCGCTTCTTCCAAATGGGCGGTCCCTGCGATGAGCCCGTCCGCCCGCAGGGTCAGATTGATCTGGGAAAGCCGCATGCCGTTCCGGTTGGCCGCTCTCAACAAATCCGGAAGTCCCGGAAGGGGGTATTCATTGATGATCTCAAAGGGGATCTTTATGCCGTCGCTTCCCTCCGGCAGGCAGCGGATTTGGCAGAGCACCGTTTCCATCTCCAGCTTTCCTGGAAATCCCTTGTCCGCCGCCACATCGCAGAAGCTGCAGCCCTTCACGGGGAGCTTGATTCTCTCCCCTTGTCCGGCGCGGATGGATGCCGGATAGTCGATTTCCACCTCCTTTACCCGGGCTGCGTGCGGACAGCCGATCTGCTGCAGCACCTGGCCGGTTGTGATCCGCCGGGGCGTAATCCCGTCGGCGCCCACGACGTAAAGATTATCCCATCGGACCTTCCCGAGATATTTATCGTTCCAGCTCTTTTTGGGATTCTGGACGATCCCGCCGTTGCGGTCTTTGTACGAAAGGCCGGGAACATCCGGCCAGTCATCCCCGTCAAGGAGGCTCAATAAGGGGATCGCCTGCTCCGCAGGACCGTGCAGGGCGAAACGGAAACTATCCGAAAGGCCCTTGAACCGATGGGGGTGCTGCTGCCAGCCCTCTTCTCCTCGAAAATCCGCATCCGCCTGGGGACCGGCCAGGATGGTGACGGCGCCTTCGCCCTTGAGCTCTTTGGCCAGGGAAAAAAGATCCTCCCGGCCGCTGAGCGCAGAGAACCCGATCACTGGCCTGCGGGAGCCGAAATAATCGGAAAGGGCCTTTTTCAGGGAAGCCTTGTCATCGTCCCGGGTCACGGCGATGACGATGCATGAATCGCGGGTGTGGTCCTGGATAATCGTGGCGGCCATTTGCGGACCCAGGAGTCCGTAAGCGGCATCGGGGAGATAGCTGGTGATGATGGCCATTTGCATTGGACTGAATTCCTGTGCTAATCGGATGGGATACTATCACCGTTGCTCCCTGTTCTCAATCGGATCGCCGGAGATCTCCCATGGCCTTTCTGACATCACATGAGCTGGAGCGCTACGACAGGCAGATCCGCATCGCTGAGATCGGAAAGCCCGGGCAGGAAAAGCTTAAAAAAGCGCGGGTCTTTATCGCCGGAGCCGGCGGACTCGGCTCCCCCATTTCCATCTATCTTGCCGCGGCCGGCGTGGGCGCCATCCGGATCGTCGATCGGGACCGGGTGGATGCGAGCAATTTGAACAGACAAGTCCTGCATTGGAATGACGACATCGGCCGGGCCAAGGCGGATTCCGCCCGGGCCAAGCTTGCCCGTTTGAATCCGGCCATCCGCATCGAAGCCATCTGCGAACCCATCACCCCTGAAAATGTTGCCCAACTGGTGGCGGGTTTCGATCTTATCGTGGATGCCATGGACAATTTACCGACCCGTTATCTCTTGAACAAGACGGCCATCGAAAAAAAAATTCCGTTTTTCCATGGCGCCGTCCATGGCTTCGAGGGAAGGGCGATGACCGTTATCCCCGGGAAAACAGCATGCCTTCGATGCATGTACCGGGGCCCCATACCGGAGGAGACGTTTCCGGTGATCGGTGTCGCGCCCGCGGTGATCGGATCCATTCAGGCCACGGAGGTGATCAAATGGATCGTTGGGATCGGCGCCTTTTTGGAAAACCGGATGATGGTTTATGACGGCCTGGCCATGCGCTTTTCCGAATTCAGGATTCAAAAAAATCCGGACTGCGACCACTGCGCGGATACCTCAGGAAAGGAATGATCCATGGGCGTTCAGGTGCACATTCACAAGACCCATCGCGTATGCACGGATGGGAAAGATGTGGTCCAGGCCGAAGGCCATTGTGTGGGAGAGTGCCTGGAGCACCTGGTGAAGCAATACCCGGGCATGAAGGATGTGCTCTTCGACAAGAACGGCAAATTGCGGAACATCATCGAAATCTACTTAAATCATGAAAGCGCTTATCCCGATGAGCTGAAAAAGACGGTAAGA
>CAZLSV010000067.1:0-2947 GCA_964562235.1 uncultured Desulfatibacillum sp. | reverse complement strand
CGGTGACGAGATTCATCTGACCTTCATGCTGGCCGGGGGGTAGAAGCCGAGAGAGGTGCTGGACCATGGAGCCGTGTGAACCGAGGCCTCCCGCCGAGCGCGACCCTTTCAGGGTTCCGCGTTTTGAAATCGAACGCCGCACTGCGGCGATTCAAGCGGAACTCCGGCGGGCCGGAATCGACGGGCTTTTCATCGTGCAGCGGGCGGACCTTTTCTATTTCAGCGGCACGGCCCAGAACGGGTTTCTCTACCTGCCGGCCGAAGGCACGCCGCTATTGTTCATCAAGCAGTCGGTCGCCCGCGCCCGCCGGGAGTCCGCCCTCGACCGCGTGATCGAAATCGCCACGGTGAAAGCCGTCCCGGGGCTGATCGCCGATGTTTTCGGCCGGCTGCCGGCGCGCCTGGCGTTGGAGCTGGACGTCCTGCCGGTCAACGAATTCCGGTTTTACCGCGGCCTCTTCACACCGAAGGAGTGTCTGGACGGCTCACCGCTCATCCTGCGCGTCCGCGGGGTCAAGTCCGCCTGGGAGGTCGAGCAGACGGTGGCGGCCGCTGAAATCAGCAGCCGCACCTTCGATTACATGCGCACCGTCATCGCGCCGGGGCTGACCGAGATGCAGTTTGCCGGCATGTACGAGGCCCATGCCCGCACGATCGGCCACGGCGGAAAGCTGCGCGTCCGGCACTACAATACGGAAGTGTATCCCTGGCACGTGCTGAGCGGACCCAGCGGCGGGATGGTGGGGCTTTTGGATTCCCCGGCGAGCGGGGAAGGCACTTCGGCCGCTTTCCCGGCGGGGGCCGGCCCCCGCCGGTTTTGCGTCGACGAGCCCGTCATGGTGGACCTGGGGACGGTGAAGAACGGCTACCACATGGACGAAACCCGGATGTTCGCCATCGGCTCCATGCCGGAAAAGGCCTATCGGGCAAGCCGCGCCGCGATCGAAATCCACGACGCGCTCATCGGCCGCGCCAAGCCGGGCGTGACGGCGGGGGAGCTTTTCGAGGAGGCGTCGCGCCTGGCCGCGCGCCTGGGGTTCCGCGACGTCTTCCTCGGGCCGCCCGGGCACCAGGTGAGCTTCATCGGCCACGGCATCGGCCTCGAGCTGGTCGAGCCCCCGCTCCTCGCACGGGGGCGGGAGACCCGGCTGGAGGCCGGGATGCTCTTGGCCCTGGAGCCCAAGCTGGTCTACGAGAACGAATTCGCCGCCGGCATCGAGAGCGTCTTCATCGTTACCGAAACCGGCGGCCGCCTGATCAGCAAGGTCCCGGTGGAGATATTCGTCTGCTGACGGGTTCCCGGTGCGGGGTCAAATCCCCTTTTCCAGAATGCGCGGGTCGTGCTTGAGCCGCTCCTGAATGCCCTGGCCGATCTGATAAGTGCGGCTGAACTCCGACCAGAACTCCCGATCCTTCTCTTTCCAACCCGGCCCGAAACGCTTGTCGAAATAGCTTCCCAGTCGGTCGAACAACAGCTTCCAGGGCGGCTCGCCGCGTTCGTAGGCTCCCAGCAGACTGTTCAAGAGCTCGTCCAGTTCGGCCAGCGTCTCTTTGGGAAGGTAGGAGATGGCGCCCATGCGGATGGATTCCATCAGGGTTTCCGGGTTGATGGCGTGCGCCGTCAGCATGACGGTCGGGATGCCCCGCTCGACCGTCTCTTCGAGCAGCTTCAGCCCGTTGACGCCCATGATGTCCAGGATGGCGAGATCATAGCGCGTCTGCCGGATTTTCCCGGAGGCCGTCTGGTAATCGAGCGCCCGGTCGACCTGGGCGCCTTCCAGGATGTCTTCGATCGTTTCGAGGATGTCCTGCTCGTCGTCCACCGCCAGGATTTTTTTTCCCTTGATGTAGGATGCGGAAACTGCCATCTGCGACCTCCTTGTGTGTGGCAGCACGCATCGGCTGCCGTGGGATCGATGTGTCCAGTACCGAAAGCGATAACCGCGGGAGACCTCCCAGATACTACTTCAGCTGCAGCGGCAGCGTCAGGTTGAACGTGGCGCCTTCCCCTTTGCGGCTGGCGACCTGAATGTCCCCGCCGAGCGCCCGCGCCATGACCAGGGACCCGGCCAGCCCCAGCCCGTGGCCCTGGCGTTCGACCAGCGCGCACTCCTTGACCTGGGTGTAGCGCTTGAAAATGAATTCGTGCAAATCCGGCTCGATGCCGGGGCCGTCGTCTTTGACGCTCAGCGCCAGCCGGTCGGCCTGGAGGCCCATGCGGACATCGATGCGCTGCCGGCGGTGATGCAGGGCGTTTTTGAACAGGTTGCCGGCGATCCGGCGGAATTTGGCCTCGTCCTGGAACAGTTCGACGGCCTGCGCCTCCGGCGAAACAAGGATGAAAATGCCGTGGCTGTTCAGGAGCTTGACCAGCTCCGTCTCGACCTGGTACTTGCCGATCACCTCGGATGCAGGCCCGGTCACGGTCTCCAGGGCCTCCTTGAGCGCCTGGTGCACTGCCTTGAGCGCGGGGAAGCGGCTGCCGGCCAGGCAACCGGCTTCGGACCGACCGATCTCCAGCAGGTCGTTCAGGATCCCCCAGGCCTTGCGGGTGTTGCGCAGGCTGCGCGTGAGGGTGTTGGCCTGCCGCGGGGTCAGTGCCCCGTATTTTTCCTGCTTTTCCAGGACCGTGCGCAGTCCGGTCTCGATGATGGAAATCGGGTCCTTGAGCTCGTGGATCAGATACTCGATGCTGATTTCCTGGAAAAACCGGCTCGGAGGTTCGTGCGAACCCGGCGGCGCCTCTTTTGGTTGGCTCATGCCCAAGACTCCTCCGCCCGCTCAAGGGGTATTATGACGATGGCCATCCCATATGGCAAATTGCCGGAATCCAGCCAACCGGCGGAGCGGGGTGCCCGCCGCGGCGAGCCGCAACCATATGGGGTTGCCGGTCTTTCACGTAAGTTGAATTTTTCCGTGGGAGCGGCATCTTGCCGCGAAATGATCG
>CAZLSV010000066.1:0-27584 GCA_964562235.1 uncultured Desulfatibacillum sp. | reverse complement strand
GCGCGGCCTCGGCGGCGGCGGCGGCTTTCTCGGTCTTTTTCGGACGGCTGGGCGATCGCACCGGCCAGCGCCGGGTCGTCATCGGCTGCGCGCTGGCCGGCTTCGTCGCCTTCCTGCTCCAGGTCTGGGCGGGCAGCGGCTGGCAGTTCATCCTGCTGCAGGTCCTGGCCGGCATCGCCCACGGCGGCATCATCACCGGTGTCAGCGCGTTGCTCGCCCGCTACACGCAATGCGGCGAAGAGGGCGCCGTCTACGGCCTGGACAACTCCATCAACTCCGGCGCCCGCGCCCTGGCGCCCATGATCGGCGTCTCGGTCGCCATGTGGCTGGGGCTGCGCGCGGTGTTCGGGGCCATCTCCCTGCTCTATCTCACGGCCGCGGTGCTGGCGCTCTGGGCGCTGCCGCGCGCCGTGGTCTGCCGCGACTCCGGCCGCGACAACTGAAAATCGAGAGGCGCCCCGCGATCATGCCGGTCAGCGCGTCCTGGAATGCTCGGGTGGTTGCCGGACCGGCCTTGATCTTTCTGGCCCGGGAACATGGTTCCACTCCTCTGAAAAAAGGTCGTCTTTAACGTGCTCCAGGTCTGCGACCCCGATTCCGGCAAAGAGAGCTGCTCGCCGTTCTGGTCGATGGCGGCCCCGGCGATCTTCATCCTGCTCTGGTCGGGCGGGTTCACCGCGCTGAAGGCCGGGCTGGCCTATGCGGAGCCGGTCACCTACCTGGCGCTGCGCTACGCCGTGGTCCTGGCGGTTTTGGCGCCGCTGTTTCTGGTCATGCGGCCGCCGCTGCCCAAAAGCCCGGCGGAGTGGGCGCACCAGGCCGTGATCGGCCTCCTGGTTCAGACGCTCTATTTCGGCCTGGCCTACATTGCCATGAAACTCGGGGTCTCCGCCGGCCTGCAGGCGCTGATCGTCTCCCTGCAGCCGATCCTGGTGGGGATCCTCGCGCCCGGGCTCGTGCACGAACGGGTGGGGTTGGTCCGGTGGCTGGGCCTGGGTCTTGGGATTTTGGGCGCGGCCCTGGTCATCGCGACGCGCTCGGCGATCGACGCCACCTCGGCGGCCGGGATCCTGTGCTCCTTCGGGGCGCTCATAGGGATGACCGCCGGGACGCTTTACGAGAAGCGCTTCGGGGTCGCCCAGCACCCCGTGACCTCGAACTTGGTCCAATACACCGTCGGCTTCGCCGCGGTGCTGCCCCTGGCCTGGGCGCTGGAGGAGATGCACGTCTCCTGGACCGGCCCGATGATCGGTGCTCTTCTGTACCTCGTCGTCGGCAACTCCCTGGTGTCGGTCACGCTGCTGCTCGCCATGATCCGCCGGGGCGAGGCCTCGCGGGTATCGGCGCTCTTCTTCCTCATCCCGCCGATCGCCGCGGCGATCGCCTGGCTGCTGATCGACGAGGCCATGCCGCCGCTCGCCTGGCTGGGAATGGCGCTGGCCGCGGCCGGGGTCGCCATCGCCAACCGGCCCGCTCCCCAGGGGAAGCGGCTGTAGCCGATAACCAAAAACCGGGTTCGACAATTTCTTCCAAGCAAGTTGACATTTTCCCTGTGGGAGCGGCTCCCGGCCTTCGCAGCCAAGTTTGCTTCGGCGAAGTAAGCTTCCAGCCGCGAGGATCGAGGCTGAAAGCAGTACAACCTTGCCGGCCGATAAAGTGGCGCCGAGCGCCATGGCCCGCTAAAAAAGGAGGCCACATGGCTCAAGACCCTGGAATCGGGTATCGTGTCAGAGCGACCATCACGAGCATCAAGGGCGAGTGCGGGGCGGGGCACAAAGTCGGCGAGTCCTTCGACATCAGCTGCCACGACCCCGGCGGCTTGTGCGGCTGGTTCTACCACGACATCTTCCCGAGCCTCTGCACGTTCCAGGTTGGCGGGAACCTCCCCTGGTGGCAGGGCGACAGCGCGGAGCTGAGGTGCCCGGACCCCCACAACCTGGTGACCCTGCGGCTTGAAAGGTTTCCGCGCGGGTAGCCAGAAAATCGGGGTGTCTCGATTTCGCCCCGGCAACCGGCAGGCCCGAGCGCGACGATGTCGCTTTAATTTTCTATGGTCGGCGCTCGCAACATCACTCCTGCGCTGCGGGCCTTCTTGCGGTTGGGTATAAACGTTTTGAAGCTCAGCGGGCTGCGGCTCCAACCATGACCGGATCGTCTCCCCGCACCCTCGTCTGCCCCGAATCGGGCTTTGGATCCGACGTGTTTTTCGCCCCCCCAAACCACCGGCGCCCGCCAAGGGCGGTTTTTTAATGGTATCGTTGCTGTCAATTGGCGTCAATATACGTAAAGTGCTGTAAAACATGGTTTTTTTAGCTTGACAAGCCGCCGCGGTTTATAAAAAATTACCTCCCATAAGCTCCTGGATCCCGCTTGCGTTTCAACCGATCCCGCATCGGTTTATGCATTGAAATGCCGACCAAGGAGAGAACCATGCCAAGCGCCCCCCTGCGGTTGACCCGGCTGATAAGCGTTCTTGCCATTGTGCTCTGCATCCCCGGCAGTGGGTTGTGTGCCGGGGACGATGTGGTCTTCGGTCCGCGGGATGTCACGGTGGGCGCCTGGGGCGTGCAGGCCTTTGTGAACCGCTTTGCGTGCGCGGCCGGCGGCGAAGGGGCGCTGGTGGTTTCGCGCCTGACGGCCGGGAAAAGGTTCTGGGGCGGCTTTGTTCTGGTCAACGAGCGCCTCTTCACGCTGCAGGAGTTTTTGGAAAGCGGCGGGCCGCAGTTCGCTGCCGCGGTGAATCTGCGCCAAAAGAACGTGATCGGGCTGACCGTGATCGGCGAGCCCGGCGCCGCGCTGCAGATCGAGGTCAGGGCCGAGCGCATCGCAGCGCCTCCCCAGGCCACGTTCGAGGCCGTCCCGGCATCGATCAAGCTCGGTGAGACAAGCACGCTGCAGTGGACGAGCACCGAGGCCGAGACCGTCAGCATCGCGCCGGAGATAGGCAATGTGGCGGCCTCCGGGTCAAAGAGCGTCTCTCCGCAGGCGAGCACGGCTTACACCCTCACGGCAACCGGCCCCGGGGGCAGCGTCACGCGCACGGCTGCCGTCACCGTGACGCTCCCGGCGCCCACCGCGAGCCTTTCGGTCAGCCCGGCTGAGATCAGTGCCGGCGAGACGGTCGTGCTCAGCTGGAGTTCAACGTATGCGCAGAGTGCTGCGATCGAGCCCGGCATCGGCCCGGTGGCGGTGAGCGGCACGGTTTCGACTACGCCGTTGGCGAGCACCACTTACACGCTGACCGTCGTGGGCGCGGGCGGCAGCGCCACGGCCAGCGCCACGGTGAGCGTGCGCAGCGCGCCGGTGGCAAGCCTCACGGCGGCCGCGGCCAGCATCCCGCTGGGCGGCTCGACCACGCTGAGTTGGAGCGTTGCGGGTGCGACGGCCGCCTATATCGAGCCGGAGCTCGGTGCGGTCCCGGCTCAGGGCTCGGCCGTCGTCTCCCCGAGCGCGACCACCACCTACGCCCTGACGGCCAGCGGCGCGGGCGGCAGCGCGGGGGCCAAGGCCACGGTGGCCGTGACGGCCGCCCCGGCCCCGCTTCCTCCGGGCTCCTTCGGGCAGAGCTACCAGGACCAGGTGCCGGCGGATGCCACGCTCGAGGCGTATGACCCCAAGCGCTTTGCGCTCGTGACCGGGCTTGTGCGGGACGCGTTCGGGGGAGCTCTCGAAGGGGTAGCCGTCTCGATCGTGGATTACCCGGACTACGGCACGGCGGCCACCGGCGCCGAGGGCCGCTTCAGCCTGCCGGTCGAGGGCGGGGGGAACCTGACCGTCAAGTTCGCAAAACCGGGCTTCATCTCCGCCCAGCGCCAGCTCTACGTGCCCTGGAACGACACGGCCCTGGTGGAGACCGTCAGTCTTTTAACCGAGGACCCGGCCGCCACCGTGGTCAGCTTCGACGGCAGCGCGGGGACGGTCGTCACCCACCGCGGCAGCGAGGTCATCGATGCCTCCGGCACCCGGGCCGCCACGATCGTCTTCACCGGCGACAACAAGGCCTACCTGACCGACACGGCCGGCAACAAGACTCTCGAGCTCAAAAGCATCACGACCCGCGCGACCGAATACACCACCCCTGAGTCCATGCCCGCGAAGCTGCCGCCGAGTTCGGCCTTCACCTGGTGTGCCGAGCTCGCCGTGGACGGGGCCGAGCGGGTGCAGTTCGAAAAGCCCGTGGCCGTGTGGGTGGAGAACTTCCTTGGCTTCCCGGTGGGCGAGGTCGTACCGGTCGGCTACTACGACCGCGACAAGGCCGTGTGGGTGCCGATGAAAAACGGGGTGGTGGTCGAGCTTCTCGACACCGACGGCGACGGCGTGGTGGACGCCCTGGATGCCGACGGCGACGGCCAGCCCGACGATCTGAACCAGGACGGGCAGTTTAAAGACGAGGTCCGGGGACTGACCGACAGCCAGAAGTACACCGCCGGCGGCACATTCTGGCGGGCCGAAGTCAAGCACTTCTCGCCGATCGATTTAAACTGGCCCTTCGGATTGCCGCCCGGTGCAACCCCGCCTAATGCTAAAAGCCAACCCTTTGTCGATGTGCAAAAGGAAGAAGGCAAAGATCCTCGTCGCTGTCTCGGTTCTTTTGTGGAGGAAAAAGGCCGCATCTTTCACGAGGACATCCCCATCCCCGGCACCGACCTGAAGCTGCACTATACGAGCAGCCGCACGGCGGGTTACAAGCCAGGGGTAATCACCATACCCGCAAGCGGGGATGAAGTTCCGGCGAATCTAGTCAAAATACTTGTGCGTGCCGAAGTCGCCGGACGCAAATATGAGGTGGCCCTACCACCCACCCCCAACCAGGTAGCCCAGATCGAATGGGACGGTGTGGACTATCTGGGCAAAGCGATCAGCGGCACCGTGATGGCTCGAATTCAAATCGGCTTCGTCTATTACGGCGTCTATTACCGCGCGGCTACTACCGGGCAAGCCTTCGGTCAGGCCGGCCTCTCATCGCTCATCGTCCCGACCCGCCAGGAGATAGTTTCCTGGACCAATTTTGAGGTGCCGATTGCGAGCGGTAGTAGTGTTGGGAACATCGCAGAAGGGTGGACCTTGGCCCAACATCATTACATGAACCCCAATGATCCCTCACGCATCTATAAAGGCGATGGAGGCATCGGCGCCAATAATGCGGCTGTCATTGAAACCTTTGCCGGTAATGGAATTTCGTGGGCTTTTAGCTGTTGTGATACCTGCCTGGCTGACAAGAACGAGATCGGAGAGCCCTACAGTGTGATTACGGATACCGATGGGTATGTCTATATCTTTACCGGGTTACACACCATGTTCGGTAGAGAAAAAAATGACCACTATGCCCTGCCATTTAGAGTCAGCCGCGAAGGCATCGCAGAATGCCTTGCCGGCTTTCAGTGGGGGGTTTCCTGGTCAAAGTGGGCACTGGATAGGGATGGCAATTTATATCGTTCTTCGAACTGGGGCTGGGACAACGGAAACTATGTGCTTAAGATCTTCCCTTCAGGCTTAACAATTGTAATTGCCGGAGTTGGCCTCCCAGGGTTCAGTGGCGATGGAGGGCCTGCTACCGATGCTAAACTGAACTATGCCATGGGCATTGCGCTTGACCAAAGCCGCAATATTTATGTCGCTGACATGTATAACAACCGTGTTAGGAAAATTGACGTCAATGGAATTATCACCACTGTTGCCGGTAATGGCTCCCAGAACAGCAGCGGAGATGGAGGAAGAGCACTTGATGCGGGTATTAATCGTCCGGTCAGTGTCACCGTGGATGGATACGGCAATCTTCTTATTGCAGAAAGCGGGGGTTTACGTATCAGGAAGGTAGCTCCATCCGGAAACATAACCACAGTAGTTGGCGATGGAACATCCGTATTTAAGGGAAACGGCATTCCGGCAACTCAAACAGGGTTTCAGAGCATCGATGACATTGCAGTCGATCATAAGGGAAACCTCTATATTGCAAGCGCAACTGGTAACCGCGTATACAAGGTAAACACGAGCGGTGTTGTCACTACTATTGCCGGGACAGGCGCTGAAGGCTATCGCAAGGGCGGATTCGATGGTGATGGCGGCCCGGCTAATAGGACCCTGTTAAATTATCCAAGCTCAGTTGCCGTGGACGGGTCAGGTATAGTTTACATTGCTGACGAGCTTAATTCTAGGGTGCGCAAAATAAGACCGGTGAACCCTCGGCTTATCGAGGCCATGAACCCCTCGGACAATGCTTTTACCGAAGAAAACGGGGTTGCCCATATCATGTCTGCCTCGGGGCTGCACATGAAAACAATCGATTATTCTACCGGTTCAGTTCTGCGCCAATTTGAATACGGTACGGATAGCCGCCTCATTGCGATGGTGGATCAATTCGGGAACAAAACACTCATCGAACGCGATGGCAGTGGATTGGCTACGGCGATAATTTCTCCCGAAGGTATCCGGACAGCTCTGTTGGTCGACAATAGAAAACAGCTATTGCAAATTACATATCCGGACGGGCGTGCTGTTAAGTTCGATTATTCACCCGATGGTCTTGTCCTTAGAAAGACAGAGCCGGCGGGCATCAGCTTTCGACATTTTTACGATGCTGCCGGAAGGCTTGCCGAATCTACCGACGAAGAAGGTGGGTGGTGGAAGTTCAGCAACGCTATGCTCAAAAACAGAGACATCCGGCACGAAATCCTCTCGGCCGAGGGCGGTCTGACGACCCACGTGGATCGCTATGATTCAAGTGGGGCGTATCAATCGACCATCACCGACGCCGCCGGTGCTCAGACAATAGTCAACGAGTCAGCCGACGGATTTACGGTGGCCAGCACGCTCGCATGCGGGCTCAATCGGGAAGAGGTCTATGAGTTGGATGTTCAGTACAAATACAAGTATCTAAAGAAGCTGACCGAACAGTCACCCTCCGGACTGAAGCGGGTGACGGAGATCGAAACGGCTTACGCGGACGCCGGCGCGGATGGCATCCCGGATGCGATTACAAAGAAAATCAAGTTGAACGGCAGAAGCACGGTCCTGGTTCAGGACATCCTCATGGCCAAGAAGACGCTCACATCGGCCGAGGGTCGCACCGTCGTCTTGGAGTACGATCCGAACACCCTGGTCACCGAACGGGTGCAAGTGCCCGGACTGCTCGATGCCAATTACAACTATGACGGCCGTGGAAGGCTCGTTCAGACAACTGTCGGGCAGCGGGCAACCGCATTCGCCTACACCGCCCAAGGGTTCCTGGGCCAGGTGACCGACCCCCTGGGCCGAACCACCAGCTTCAGCCACGACGCCCTTGGCCGGGTCAGAGAGGTCAGCCGGCCGGATCAGAGCAAAGTCCGGTTCGACTACGATGCCAACGGCAGCATGACCGTGCTGGTCAACCCCTCGGGGGTGGCGCACACGTTCGGCTACAACAAGGTCAACCACAAGAGCGCCTACACCACACCGTTGAGCGGCAGCTACCTCTACAGGTACGACAAGGACCGCCGGCCGACCGAGACGGTGCTCCCCTCGGGGCGGATCGTCAGAAACGTCTACGACAAGGGCCGGCTGGCGCGCACCGAGACGCCCGAGGGCAATCTCTATTACAACTACCTTTGCGGCAGCAAGGTTGGTTCAATCACCAAAGACGGGGAGGGGATCGGCTACACTTACGACGGCAGCCTTTTGACCTCGGAGACGCTGAGCGGCAGCCTAAATCAGACACTCTCCTACATCTACGACAACGACTTCGCGCGGGTGCAGGCGGTCTATGCCGGGGCTGCCACGGGCTACGGGTACGACAAGGACGGGCTTCTGACCCAGGCGGGTGCTTTTGCCATCGCCCGGGATGCGGGCAACGGCCTGCCAGTTGCGGTCGCGGACGGCAGGCTGGCTTTGAACCGCGGGTTCAACGGCTACGGCGAGCTTGCAAGCCAGGCGGTGGCTGTAGGCGGCAAGGCGGTGTCATCCTGGAGCCTTTTGCGCGATGCCACCGGCCGGATCACGCGCAGGAGCGAGACCGTCGGCGGGGTCTCCGCGGTCTACGACTACCTCTACGACGTGAACGGCCGTCTTTTGAAAGTCTTAAAAGATAACGTTGCAGTCGAGGAGTACGCCTACGACGAGAACGGCACGCGCATTTATGAGATGAACACACTGCGGGGGATTCCCAACCGCAGCTACCAATACTCCGATGAAGACCACCTGCTCAAGGCCGGGGAGTGGGCCTACCAGTACGATCTCGATGGCTTTCTGACCACTAAAACCAATACAACCAACCCAACCAATAAAACCCAGTACTTCTATTCCTCCCGCGGCGAGCTCTTGACCGTGCTCCTGCCCGACGGCCACCGCATCGACTACCTCTGCGACCCCCTGGGCCGGCGCATTGCAAAGAAGGTGAATGGGGTGGTGGTGGAGAAATACCTCTGGCAGGGGCTGACGCGGTTGCTGGCGGTCTACGACGGCAGCAACACCCTGCGCCAGCGTTTCGAATACGCCGATGACCGCCTGCCGCTTTCGATGACCATGGCCGGCGCGACCTACTACTTTACCTACGACCAGGTAGGCTCCCTCAGATTGGTTGCAGACGCTTCCGGCAACGTGGTAAAAAGGATCAGCTACGATGCCTTCGGCAACATCCTCAAAGATACCAACCCGGGATTGGCGGTTCCCTTCGGCTTCGCCGGCGGCCTGCACGACCGCGACACGGGACTGGTGAGGTTTGGGTTCCGCGACTACGACCCCGAGGTGGGCCGCTGGACCGCGAAGGACCCTATCGGCTTTGCGGGCGGGGATACGGATCTTTATGGGTATGTGCTGAATGATCCGATTAATTTCATTGATCCGGCTGGAGAGTTCATTAATTTTGGAGCGGCTGGTATTGGCGCTGCGATAGGTGCTGCTGTTGGAGCCACAAATGCTCTTTTTAGCCACGGTGATGTGCTTAAAGGAGCCTTGTCCGGAGCGGCTGTGGGCTCTCTTGCGGGGCTGACATTTGGATCATCAATAATAGTGAACTCGGTAATTGGGGCTGGCATTGGTGCAATTACAGATATCGCTTCACAACGCTATTCACACCCATGTGGCCAAATAGATGAAACTACTGCTGCAATAAGCGCGCTTGCCGGTGCATTCGGTGGTGGTGCTGGCACCGCGATGCTTAAAGGTGGGATGACTGCGGTTGACGCAGCACTTTTCAGTGGAGCTCTTTCTGGCGGAACTTCTATGGGATTAAATCATGTGGATAGCTCAAGACCCATCATGACTCCATATAAATGAGACAAAACATGCTAATCAAAATGTCAGTTGTTTTTAGTGCAATCGTTCTTGGTTTAGCAGTGAGTTTTTCTCTGGTATATGTAAACATATTTAAAGAATACGTTGCCAAAAAAAAGAAGACCGAAAGTAATTACTGGAAAATTATCGATTTCACATGGCGAGTATCTCTTCCTATTTTATTTGGATTTATATGTCTGATAGTTCCTTTAAATCTAATGTGCTATTTAGTAGATGATAAAAATATTATTGATTCCTTAAGCTCAATTTACCTTTATAGTTTTATTGGATGTTTTTTTATTTCTTTGTTCGTATTGATAAAGCTTGGAAAGATAAAAAGTAATAAGATACTTCAATAAATCCTCAGGCCGAACCCTCAACTCAGCCCAAGGGAGCGCCTGTGACCACAACAGTGGCTCCAAGAGGGAGTGATCTCACAAATGCCATCGTGAAAAAGAAAGGAACGTTGTTTCAAAAGAAAAATGGGGTCACACCTTGCATTATGAATTAAACAAACAGGGCGTATTTTTCCCGCAGCCGCTCATTGAATTTTATTGCGCAGCGCACCGCCCAGACACTGAGAGAAGCAAGGGGACGTCCCCTTCATTAGCTCTGCAGCCGACAAGCTTCGTTGACAGCTGAGCGGCAAGGCGTTGAACGCATATGCACCGTCGACTGCCTCGTTCGAAGTATGGCCAAGCTTTCGGCCTTCTTGGCTGGCTGCTGGTGGCGTTTGCCGCGGCTGCGGTCGGCGGGATCGCATCGGCGAGCGCAGGCGAGCTTTACCGTGAACTCGTCCGACCTTCCTGGGCGCCGCCGGGCTGGGTGTTTGGCCCGGTCTGGACTTTCCTGTATGCGCTCATGGGCATCGCAGCGTGGTTGGTTTGGCGGGCGCGAGCCCTCGCGGGAGTTCGAAGGGCCCTCGTACTGTTCATCGTTCAACTCGCCGCAAATGCCCTCTGGACCTGGCTGTTTTTCGTGTGGCGCCTGGGCGGCGTAGCGTTTGGAGAGATTCTTCTGCTGTGGGCGCTTATCCTCGCAAACATGTTTTTGTTCTGGCGCTTGAATAAGGTGGCGGGGGCGCTGCTCTTTCCGTATCTTGCATGGGTGTCGTTTGCATCTGCGCTCAATTTCGCCATATGGCGGCTCAACCCGGGGCTGCTGGGGTGACCTCCTCTCCGTGTGAAAAAAAGAAAGTGGGGTTGCGTCTCGATTATTGATTAAATCTTGGTGAATTCAAGTTCTTTAGTCAGCCCTCTGCAGAGATCACGCCCCTTCAGTCCGGAAGTCGCGGGATCATAATCGTCACTAACGACCGTACCGTATGAGCAATAAGCACACGATTGGGGGTGTGTGCTTTGACGTTTTATAAAAAACGGAGCCTAACAGTGTTTTCTTAAAAAAGCGAAAAGCCCCGGTATTCACCGAAGCCAGACGCCGACCGAGCATTCCCAGTCCACTTGAATCAATAATACCCCCTGAGAATTTATGGGCAATAGTTTTTTTGGCCTTTCCATCAACCGAAGGGATCCGGCCGCCGCTGGGTCAAATGAAATTCAAGAAAACTCTCAGCGTGTGAGTCCCAGTTTTTCTTTTGACAGCTGGAATCCCTCGCAAAACCCGCATTAGGCCTTAACCGGTTCGACGTGTAGCTTCACTCCTAAAGCGTGCAGCACCTTCAGCACCGTGTCGTAGCGCGGTTTGGCACCGGGCGCCAGCGCCTTATAAAGACTCTCTCTTCCCAGTCCGGTATCGCGGGCAAGCTGTGCCATGCCACGCGCGCGTGCGACGTCGCGCACGGCAACCAAGAAGATATCCGGATTCGGATCTTCCAGCGCCGCAGTCAGGTACTCCACGATGGTTTCTTCATCGTCGAGATAATCGGCAGCGTCGAAGAGTGCGGGTTTGAGCTTTTTCATAGGTTACTCCGTTTTCAAAGAGCGAGCCATTTCGATGGCCCGCTTGATGTCGCGAGACTGCGAGGATTTACCGCCGCCTAACAACAACAAATAAATCACCTCGCCGGTTCGTGTATAATACAACCTATAGCCCGGTCCGACATGGATACGCATCTCGGATACACTCTCGCCCACCGGTTTGCAATCGCCAAAATTACCGCCCTCAGCGGCGCGGATACGCTTTATAATGCGGGCCTTGCCGACCTTGTCTTTGAGATTAGATAGCCAAGAGTCGAATTCAGAGGTGCGATAAAAAGTGTTCACAGCCCATATTGTATCCATTCGGATACGAAGAGTCAAGCACTATGTAATGAGAGGGAAAAATGGGGTCACACCTTGCATTATGAATTAAATAAACAGGACGTATTTTCCCCGCAGCCGCTCGTTGAATTTTAGGGCGCAGCGCATCGCCCGGACACTGTGGGCTTCGGATCACGCGCAGGAGCGAGACCGTCGGCGGCGTCTCCGCGGTCTACGACTACCTCTACGACGTGAACGGCCGTCTTATGAAGGTCCTGAAGGACAACGTTGCCGTCGACGAGTACGCCTACGACGAGAACGGCACGCGCATCTTCGAGATGAACACCCTGCGGGGTAACGTACCTAAAATATATAGTATCCAATGGCAGAGTTAGCGGATGGTTGTTTTGGGTTCTGGCCAGAAGGTTCTCGCCTGATGCTCTTGATGTTTCAGAATCTCAGCCGTATCTTTAATTCTAAATAGAATGAAAAAGCCGGCTCACCCCGGAAGAGGTGTGAATATGAAGATCGCAAAATACCTTGTCGGGCTGATGACAACCTTTATAGTTGCCCTATGTAGCGCCCCCGCGTGCGCCTGGGATACTCGTTGGGAATTCAAGCAGGATGCTTCCTCGAATAACTATGGCTCAGGCACCCGGGACATAGAGATGCGGAAAAAATTCGATTACAACTCGATGAACAAGTTCAAAGGCACGAACGACGGCAGCAGCGGCTATACGATTATGCGCAATCTAAATGGGGACACCATGCGAGGATATATCGACAAGGACGGTTCCGGTCTTCTGCGCGACCAGAACGGTAATTTTCATAACGTGAACACGCGCTAGTAGGATAGGAGAAAGTCCATGGATGTATCTGCTGCAAGAGAACAATGGGGTCAGCTTGCATTATGAATTAAATAAACTGGACTTATTTTTCCCGTCGCCGCTCGTTGAATTTTAGGGCGTAGCGCATCGCCCAGACACTGTGGCCTAAGGATGAAAATACAAAGGAACAGATTAGCTGAACTACCGGAATCCAAAACCCATTTCCGGGTGGCACACTTTCTGGTGAGCACCGACAGGTGTGGATGCCGGTTGAAATAATCATAATTTCTTTCACAAGAATTGGACGTTAATCTAAAATGTCTAATACTCAGAAAGCCCCGCCTGAACTAAAAAAAGAATTGTTTTTGGCAGTTCTTGAATCGTACAAAGAAGAGTATTCAAGGCTTTTGGATAAATGGCGTGATTTTGAAAGAAAAGCTCAGGTTAATATAACATTGGCAGCAGCTTTGCTCGCTGCAACTTTTGCGTTTATACGCTCAGATATAATCAGCAAAAGTTTCATTCTTAACATCATTTTAGTCTTTATAATTCTTTTTCTATTTCTGTCAATTTATAAATCGATATCGGTTCTAAAAATTCAAATTGTAAAGGCCCCACTAAGCGCTGGACAAATTCAAGAGATGGCTGAAAGCATAATTGACATCGAGTATAATGATGATGATATAAAAACTCTACATCCGGATTTTATCCATGACCAGTTTTCAGGCCTCAGTGATGCAGCTACGACCTTAAAGAATGCGATTGAAAAAAAGGAAAGTTGCCTACATGATTCACACATACTTTTGCTTTGGTCCATGTTCTCAATTGCATTATACTCAATTTGTTTTATTTTTATAACAATATTGAGCTGGGGTTAATATGACGTAGTTTAAATTTAAAACTGCGCAAAACCGGGGTTATTATAAGGAATGTTATTTCCTTTTCTGAAAAAGATATTATTCATCAACACGCAGAAATAACAGGAGCATACTATGAAAAAATGCGCAGTTACCGAATGCATTAAGAGCGCTGAACTACACAGCAATTATTGTGAAGATCATCAAAAGAAAGGCGCCAAGGAAACAAGAATTTATAAAGAAAAAAACACAGAAAATAATACCCCTTAAAAAAACATGAAGAAAGTTATTATTTTTTAACGAACCAATAATCTTTTCTGATATCTTACTGCTGTGTAAGGAGTATGCCGGCACGGCCAAAGAAAACCACGAGCAAGAACAACGGTAGCGTCAACAAGCTTAGCCCTTTCCTTTTTTGCTGTGCCCTCTTTGAGATCAAGCTGGAGTCGTCTCGATCTGTTGTTCCAGTTCCTGTCTTGTGCCCCTATCCATCGCAGTGGGCGGTGTGTCTTAACGGTATCCGCCCTTATCTCATTTAATAGAGGACGGCGGTGGATCCCGATCGTTTTCAGTAACGAATCAGCTTATCCAGGAAGTCCTTGTCGTTTTTGTCAAACTCCTTGCCGAAGGTTTTTTCGCCGAATGAGGATAACCTTTCAACCCATCGTTGCCAGGTATTTTTTCCCTTCGCCTTGGCTTCCAGAATATCTCCCAGAAAAGTGGCGATGCGGAACATCTCCTCCTTGGGGATGAAATAGGCCGCACCCTGATGAAATGATCTGGCCACATCCTCTGCCGTGACCGCGCGGGCGGTCAACATCACAGCGGTGAGTTTTCTTTTTACACACCGTTCCAGCAATTCGTAACCGGAAACCCCCATGATGTCCAAAATGGCCAGATCAAAATCCGCCGTGTCGATCCATTGGGAGGCGTCCTCATAATTTTGTGCCCGGGTGGTGCGGCACATGGGCAGAAGCTCTTCCAGGGATTCCAGAACATCCGGCTCATCGTCCACAAGCAAAATGCGTTTTCCGTCCAAATAATTCATTGGGGACATTTTCATTATTTCGCGTAAAGTTGAATTCAAAAGTAAGTCGCGGAGAAGGATGGCCGTCCCTCTCGTTTGAAATCCGACAGCTTATTTCGAATATTTTTTGACCTGGTCCCTGACAAAGGTCACATAATCTTTTCCCGGAAGACCTTTTTTATTCATCGTATCGATATACCCCTCGGTCACGGGTTGCACCGCATTTGCCCAGCGGGCATCTTCTTCCGCAGAAAGCTTGATGAACTTGTTGCCCAAGCTCAGGCTGTACTCCAGCCCCTCCTTGTCGCTTTGATCCCAGGCCGCACCGTGTTTGGGGATCCACTCCAGGCTGACCTGGTCAAAGACCGCCTGGACGTCTTTGGGCAGCGATTTCCATTTATCTAGATTCATGACCACATATTGGCCGGCGGAATAGCCGATCCCGTAACACCCCACCGTAAATTTGATAACCTCGGCCTGTTTCCAGCCCTTGAGTGCTTCCGAGCCGACAAACGTGGCATCGGCGACCCCTTTTTGCAGGGCTTCGTAGACGCCGCTGATCGGCAGCGCCACGGGAACGGCCCCCAACGCCGTGACCATGTCCGCGTTGAACCCGTATGAACGGATTTTAAGCCCTTTCAGATCTTCCAGCTTGTTGATCTCTTTCTTGCTGTGAAGGATGCCGGGGCCGTGGGCATGAAGGTAAAGGACTTTGACCTTCCCCAATTCGGCCGGTTTGAACTTCTGATAAAAGTCATTGATCACCAGGGTGGCGGTCTTGCCGTCGGGATAGGCGTTGGGCAGGTCGATGACCTCCATCGCCGGGAAAACGCCCCGGCTGTACCCGAATACGGACATGCCGATATCCGCGATGCCTTTCAGTACCCCGTCATAGATTTGGGGCCCGTTCAGCAACCCCCCGCCCGCGTAATAGGTGATTTTCACCTTGCCGCCCGTCCGCGTTTCGATCTCTTTGGCCCACGCTTCGGCCAGTTTTCCCTGATCGTGCATGGGAGGGAAAAAATTGGCATAGGCCAGCTCAATGGTTTGAGACTGCGCCGTCGGGACGAAGGGAACGCAAATCAATGCCCACGCGAAGGCCATGCAGCATACGACCGGCAAGGATCTCATTTTCATCGGACTCCTCCTTCACAATGGTTAAAGGACTTCATAAACGGTGATAATCACTTTGTCGGCATGCCGTTCGCCGGCGGCCACGGCCACCATTCGGTTCAGCCAGGCGAGCGACGGGGCGGCGGTTTCGAAAATCGGCATCGTTCGGAAATAATATTGGCCGGGCTCGACGGGGAGGCCTGCGGCCAGGCGGGCCATGACCTCCGGTGCTCCGTGACGCAACCCGCGGTTGCAGACATGAATCAGGCTTCCGTCATCGGTTTCCAGCGTGTACCGGGCATCCACTTCGGCGACATGATCGGACCGGATGACTTGCCAGTCGGCACCACCCGGCAGCACCCGCCCGGAGAGCCTGGGTCCCGCAAACCGCCCACCGGTAATCGGAATGATCCGCCGCTGACCATACGGAGACTTGCCGACTTCCAAAGGCCGGCCGAGTTCAACCACAGAGGTGTATAGAAACTGCAGTGACGGGGTTATCGCAACCGGAAGGCGCTCATCTTTTTCCATCAATAAAATCCCCGCTCACGGCAAGGCGCCGCATCGGTTAGCCCCTTGATCGCCTATTCTGCAGCGTACCGTTGCCGGTAGGTTTTTTCCATCTCGATCAGGTTTTGGGAGAACTGTTTCAAATGCCGCGCCATCTCTTCGGCGGCCTTTTCCCCATCCCTGGAGATGACCGCCTGAATTACAGCCTGATGCTCACCGGGTCCATGCAGCAGGTCGTGGTCGGAGGCGACCGTCAGCGCCACATCGGCGGTAAGCATCAACATGGAACGAACAATGACTTCAAAGAACTGGTTGCCGCACAACTGGGCCAGCACCTTGTGCACCCGGGTCAATCGATCGATCCGGTCGGGATAGGATACATAGTCGACATGTTCCTCCCGCTCCATCTGCAGAAGCATTTCAAGCTGAGACGCTTCATAATTCAGAGCTGCCAGGCGGGCGACCTCCGGCTCCACATGGAGGCGCACCTGGGCGATGTCTTTCATCGACAGCTTGCTGGTTTTGAAGAGGTCTAAAAACGCGCTTCCAACCTGATTAAAAGTCAGGTCCGTCACAAACGCGCCGCCGGTTGGTCCCTGGCGGATGCACACGAAACCACTCAACTCCAGGGCACGTATCGCCTCTCTGATCACCCCTCGGCTGACCTGAAATTCAAGGCAAAGCTCTCTTTCCGAGGGCAATTTTTCACCGGGCTTGAATCGCCCTGAAAGGATGGCCTCCTTGAGTTGAGAATGCACATCCTCAAAAAATCGTAAGGTTTTAACTGGCTTGAAAGGGCTCATCTTCCCTCTGAAATATTGGCTTGACATTAAACAATTTAATGTTTTATGTAATACCAATGCCAATTGCAGTCAAGAAAAAAATTTCAAAACGTAAATAAATTCTATTCATTTATTATTCAGCCAAATAAGTTCCGCCAAAATCAATTATCGGAACATGTATTAACCAATGAATATTTCACATATTTTAGAAAATTCAGCATGGGTTTTCCCTGATCGGCCGGCGGTCAGCGAAAATGGCCGGGAGGTGAGCTACAGGGATCTGAAAAACCTGGCCGATCGGATTGCACACGGACTGGTGCGGCTTGGGATTGGCCCGGGAGATCCGGTCGCCATTTGTGCGCCCAACTCGGCCGAGTGGATTGCTTTCTATTACGGAGCGATGAGGGCAGGGGCCGTCGTGATAACTCTGCCGGGGCTCTTGCAAGGCCCGGAGTTAAGGCAGTTGATCGAGGAGTCAAAACCTCGAATGGTCTTTACAACTCCAGATAAATTAAGTGATTTAAGTTTGTTGCGGCAACCGGGCGTCCTGGAAACCATTGTATGCGACGGCGGAGATACAGACTTCAGTCGTTTGTCCCAGATAAACCCCGGGGAATTCAAAGCAATTGACCGGGATCGGGATGACACCTGCGCCGTTTTGTTTACAGGCGGAACTACCGGGATTCCCAAGGGGGCCATGCTCAGCCACGAAAACATCTCCTCCGCCATACGGAACGTGGTCTTTTACGAAAAATCAAATGAGCAGGACCGGGCCTTATGCTTTTTGCCGCTGCATCATGTCTTTGGACAAATGCACATCATGAACGCCACCCTGTTGAGCGGCGGCTGCATTGAGTTGATGCCCTCTTTTGATATGGACCGAATCCTGGATGCCATGTCCGGCGGTCGCATTACCAAACTCTATGCCGTGCCCACGGTCTACGTGCGCCTTCTGGCACAACCGAACCTAAAGCAGATGCTGGGGACAGTCCGCTACTGCTTTTCGGCGGCGGCCAGCATGGCGTCGGAGTTGGTCCGCCAATGGAAGGAGCGAACCGGCCTGTCCATCCATGAGGCCTATGGCATGACCGAGAGCGCATCCATGGTCACCTACAACCACTACCATCGCCATGTCATCGGGTCGGTCGGAACCCCCGCCGGCACCGTCGAAGTCCAGATAAGAGACATGGAAGGGCATGTGCTGAATCCGAATCAAGCCGGGGAAATCTGCATCCGGGGCCGAAACGTGATGAAGGGGTACCTGAACCGGCCGGAGGAGACACGTGCCGCCTTCTGGGGTCATTGGTTTCGAAGCGGAGATATCGGTTGGATCGACTCCAACGGGTACCTGTTTATCGTCGATCGGCTGAAAGACATGATCATCACGGGCGGTGAGAACGTATACCCGCGGGAGGTGGAGGAGTTGCTTTATCAGCGTCCTGAGGTGCAGGAATGCACGGTCATCGGTCTGCCGGACCCGGAATGGGGCGAACGGGTCACGGCCTTCATCGTCCCGAACCAGGGTTGCGCGATTGATGCCGCCGGACTCAAAGACTTTCTCAAGTCCAATCTTTCGCCGTTCAAGGTCCCAAAAGATTTTCGAATCGTCGAGACCCTGCCCAAGAGCGCGGCCGGCAAGATCATGAAACGGGAGCTTCAAAACCGGTTCCGGGGCAAGGAAAAACATGAAGGGGGCAGGCCATGATACGGTTTCTTGAAAACAAACTCACCCGTTTGGCAGAATTTCTGTACTGGGTTGCCGGGGCCGCCATCGTCGCCATGATGGGGCTGACCTGCATCGATGTGTTCCTTCGCTACGCCGTCAGCATAGCCCAAACCGGCGGGTGGATCGTTCTCTCGGGCCTAAAACCCTTGCCCGGCACGTTTGAGCTGATAGGCTTCCTGGGAGCGGTTGCGGCCTCCTTTGCCATGGCTCACACCGCGGTCAAAAAGGGGCATGTTGCGGTCAGTTTTTTGGTTCAAATGCTGCCGGGTCGTCTCCAGGGAATCATCGGCAGCATCACGGACTCGTTCGGCCTGATCTTTTTTACCGTAATTGCCTGGCGGGCTTTCTTGTTCGGCATGCATCTGCAGGAGTCCGGCGAGGTGTCTCCCACCCTTCAGTTTCCTTTCTATCTGTTTGTCTACGGAATCGGCATCTCGTCGATCGCCGTCTGCCTGGTGCTGTGCGTGGATTTACTGAAAAGCATAAAAAAGGTGGTAGCCAGATGAGCCTGATGACCATTGGGGTGCTGGGTATCCTGATTTTGATCGCGCTTCTTTTTTCGAACATGCCGGTCGGATTTGTAATGGGATTTGTGGGGTTTTTGGGGTTTTGCTACGTCCGGGGCATGGAGGCCGGTCTGAGCCTGTTGATTCGGGATCTCTTTGAGGTCTTCTCCTCCTATGGGCTGACCGTGATCCCGCTTTTTGTATTCATGGGCCAGATCGCCTTTTATTCCGGCATCAGCCGGAGACTCTACGAGTCGGCCTACGTCATGATCGGCAACCGCCCCGGGGGACTGGCCATCGCAACGGTGGGCGCCTGCGCGGGGTTTTCGGCCATCTGCGGCTCCACCAATGCGACGGCGGCCACCATGGCCACCGTGACCCTGCCGGAAATGAAACGGTATGGCTACGACATGAGTTTGGCCAGCGGGACCGTGGCCGCTGCCGGCAGCCTGGGAATTCTGATTCCGCCCAGCGTTATTTTTATCGTCTATGGCATCCTGACCGAGCAGTCCATCGGCAAGCTTTTTGCCGCCGGGATCCTGCCCGGGGCCCTTCTGTCCATACTTTTCATCCTGACCGTCTACGTGCGGGTACGCCTGAACCCCGCTCTGGCGCCGACGGGCCCGGCGACCGCTTCCACCGAAAAATGGCAGGCGTTTTCCGGGCTTTTGGAAACACTGTTTATTTTCGGAATGGTCATGGGAGGCATTTTTTTTGGTTTTTTTACGCCCACCGAAGCGGCGGGGATGGGTGCTTTTTTAACCCTCCTGGTTGCGCTGATTCGCAGGCAGCTTTCCTGGCGCGGGTTTGTTCAATCACTGGCCGATTCCACGCGTATCAGCTGCATGGTCATGGTGATTGTGGCGGGCGCTATTGTATTCGGCCATTTCATGGCGGTGACCCGGCTGCCCTACGATCTGGCCAACTGGGTCGGAGGGCTGGCCCTGCCTTCCTATTTGATCATGGGCATGATCGTTTTGGCCTATATTTTTGGCGGGTGCTTCATGGATTCCTTAGCCATGATCATCCTGACGGTCCCCATTTTTTTCCCGATTGTTCAGAAACTGGGGTTCGACCCCATATGGTTTGGGGTGGTCATTGTGCTGATAACTGAAATCGGCGTCATTACCCCGCCGGTCGGGGTCAATGTCTACGTGGTCTATGGCGTCGCCAAGGATATTCCCCTGGAGACCATTTTCAAGGGGGTTTTCCCGATGCTGCTGGCCTTGGTCATATGCATTCTGGCCATACTGATCTTCCCGCAGATCGTACTGTTTCTGCCCGGACTCATGAAGTAGCCAATAACAGAAGCCAGCCGCTAAAACGGTCAGGGGAAACAAAGATCTAGTCGCATCTTGTCGTCGACCCGCTAATGCTCGGTCTATCCCTCGACATCAGCTGCCACGACCCCGGAGGCTTTTGCGGCCGGTTCTGCTACAACATCTTCCCGAGCCTCTGCACATTCCAGTTCGGCGGGAGCCTCCCCTGGTGGCCGGGCGACAGCCCTGAGCCCCGATGCCCGAAGCCTCACAACCAGGTGATCCTGCGGCTTGAAAGGTTTCCGCGCGGGTAGCCTGAAATCAGGATCACCCCTTTTTGCCTCCTAACTACTTTTTTAGTTCGTATGTCCCTGTTATAGTCATGCAGCTTTGACCAGTTCCCTCCGCAATGGGTTTAGCACGCAGGAATACCTTCCAAGTTCCACCACCTTTGATGGTATCCCATTTGCCAGTGCCTAACAAAAATTGCCATTTGCCGTCGTTTGCCCCGCCATCCCATTCTACGAAATTAGTATCCCCATTAGGATACATGTACTTGCAAAAACCCCTCTGTGTAATTTCATCTCCTACTTTTTTATATGTACCCACACACATTTCTGAGACGTTGTTGAGTATTTCTGAATTGGTTTTACTTTGCACTATTCCTTTTAATTCAAAATTCATAATTACCAGTTCTTTACTATTTTGAAAATTTGTAATTGTTGCAGACCTGCAGGCTGTGGATTCGAAAGTCTGGGCAAAAGCCAACCCAGTCCAGGCGATGAGGGTTACAAAGCAGACCATCCATACGGCGATCCATCTTTTCATGGTTCACCTCTCTTTTCTACAAATTATTGCTCTTATTCGAATGAGACAGGTCTGTTTTTTAAGCCAAGAAATCTCATTTTCTGATCAATGTCATCTTTCCATGATTGGGTGTGTCGATTTCAATTTTATTTCCATTCTCTCTAATTTGCCCCTTGCACAGAAATGCTTTTCCATTATCTGAAATCATCTCAAGTTTTTGGAACTCATTGCTTTCTAACTCTCCCCGAATGATCTCACTGCCTTCAAACGCTGGCATCTGTAGTGGATCATCTTTCAATCTGATTCCTATTATGGTGATCGGGCTGGTAATCTGGCCGGTGATCGGGCAATAGTTGCCTGTATTAGTAATTTTTACGACATGTGGATATGTGCCGTAGGCTGCTATCCCATAATTCTCTATTAGAGCATCCCATTCTCCACTTAAATCATAAACTTCTTCGCCACTTGGAAGCCTGATTATCTTCACAGATTGTGGGTTGATAAATCCAACCCAACCGAAGAGAGATAGTAAACTAATCGTCCACATAGCGATCCATTTTTTCATGGCCAGACTGCCTTAGACCCTTACATCTGGTGCTGTGCGGCTTGGTTGACGTCAGAAGTCCGTTGATTCGATTAAGGTATTTTCCAATTCAACTTGTTGGATGAACTGCCAGCACTCATCCCCTCCTTCGGTGGTTTAAATCCCACTATTCCTGTGGCTTCACCAGTTCCTGTGATTCCGGCACACTTGTCGGTTCCTCCAACGAAGACCGCATTGGATTTTCTTTCCGTCCCAACTTTTCCTTTCGCCTCGTATGTCATAAAAACCTCATCGCCATCAGGGCGAGTGAACCGAACCGACCCGCGCTCCTCGTAATCATCCTTAAACCTGTGGGATGATCCAAACACCAGGTAGGTCGCTCTGTAGAGAGGGCAACTTTCCGGCGCGTCTACTACCAACCCCGATACCTCGAATATGGCCTCCGAGCGGTCATTGCCCATAGTGAGAAGTTTGTAATTTCCGGTATGCGCCATCCTGATTGTTCCTTCACCCTGCTTGGCCAATTCAACGCTATTGGCATAGCTACAAGGGACGAGAATAAAAAGCAGTGCGATAAAAATGGTCCATGACTTTCTCATAAAAGCCTCCTTTGCAATTTCGGATCCAAATTTTTAAACTCCTTCGGCATGCCCGCAAATAAAATCCGAGCAAACCCCTATCGCTTTGCGCAGCAAATAGAAAAGCCCCTAAAGGACGAACTACTCCTCCAGGGGCCTAATCGTGGGAACTTTAAGTCGTTGAGTCCTCATTCCCACACCTCCATTTTTGGGGTTTACCCAAAAAATGTGAAGGTGATGTCGAAATGAAGGAGCTACAGGAGAGGGCCGGACCGCTACACAAGATGAAAGTGCATTCTCGATCCGGTGAGAATGGGAGCGAAATGTGATTGGTCCGGATTATATTTTAGCCTGCGGGGAAAAATCAAATAAAATTTTAATACGCAATAAAAACGATACCACATGGTGGCAAAAAAACTATGTGCGGAACCTTATGCCGACCATAGAGATGTTGGACTCGCCCAGCCTCCATTCGACCATTAAAAACGACTACCGGTTCATCGCCTGCCGATAATCCGTCAACACCTCTATCGAGAGTGGGCCTACCAGTACGATCTCAATGGCTCCTTGGGCGGAGAAGGCTCCGCTGGCTTTTCTGAGCAAAAAGCGGTATGGGCAGAGTGTGCTCGACCATACGGTATCCGGTAACCAGGTATCATAGAAGCAGGTCAATTATTCAAGAGCCATACCTGGATAATATTCCATCTCAACTGACTGCTGGAGGAGTGACTTGTGCCCATAGCCAAAATAACCACGGACCGCAATCAGGCGAACTTACCCCGGGACCTTGAGAAATATCGTCAGGTGGCCCTGGAACTGGGAGCCGACGAAGCACGGGTGGTGGAGGCTTCGGAAATAGCGGCAAAAGACGCGGTGGCCTTCAAGTGCAGGGTTCCCCGGTGTTTCGGCTACGGCAACTGCGCTCAGTGCCCGCCCCATGCGCCCAAGCCGGCTGAAGTGCGGCAGCTGCTGAAAGACTTCAGCCATGGTATTCTTTTTCTCCGCAGGGTGAACTCCGAATTGCTCAAACGCGGCCGCGAGGACAAAGAGCGCAAGGCCGCCTTCAAGAGCATCTTGGATATTGTCGGCAAGCTGGAGTCTGCGGCCTTTTACGACGGACATTACCTGGCCGTGGGTTTCTCCGCGGGCAGCTGCCTTTCATCTCTATGCGACCCCAAGCTGGGCTGCCAGGTGCTGAAGGGCGAAAAATGCCGTTTCCCCCTGAAAGCGCGACCCTCCATGGAGGCGGTGGGCATCGATGTGTACGGGCTGATCGCCGCGTCCGGCTGGGAGATCTATCCCTACGGCAGCGACGCCAACCCGGAGGATATTCCGGTGGCGAATCTGACCGGCCTGGTGCTGATCCAGTAGTCCCGCTGCATACACATTGCGTGCGAGCATCCGTTTATGGACTTCCACATCTGGCTCATCTATTTCCTGGCGGCCGCGGGTCTATCCTTGTCGCCCGGGCCGAACGGTTTGCTCGCTTTGACTCATGGCGCGTTGCACGGGCGCCGCAAGGCGGTCTACACCGTTCTGGGTGGGTCGGTCGGATTCATCACGATCGTTGCCCTGTCCATGTTCGGTATCGGCGCCTTGCTCAAGGCCTCGCTGGTCTGGCTCGGGGTTCTCAAATGGATCGGTGGCGCCTATCTCGTATGGTTAGGCATTCAAGTCTGGCGGTCTCCGCCCATCGGCTTTGAACTCTCGCGGGCGTCGCAGCCGCGGGCCGGCTGGTCGATGTTCCGACAAGGTGCGCTCTCGGCGCTGACGAATCCCAAGGGCATACTGTTCTTCGCTGCCTTCCTGCCCCAGTTCATCGATCCTAAACGAAGCCTGTTTATCCAATTCATCGTGATGGCCGGCACCTTCGCCGCCATCGAGTTCGTGACGGAAATGTTCATCGCCAGCGTTGCTCATGGTCTCAGCGCCTGGCTCGGTAGAGTCGGGCGACGCTTCAACCAGGTCTGCGGCGGGGTGTTCATCGCCATCGGTGCGCTTCTGCCGCTTCGCGACTGAACGGAATGACGCCTGACCCTTCCTTCAACCGGACCCGTTAACGCGGGCCAGTTGAGTCAGTCGTTAAAAGCAACTATGATATTGAAATTACGTGGGGAAAAAAGTGGTTTGGTGATATGAACAGGGACCATACAAGCCTCTCTGAGGAAAAGGTTAGCTTCACCCTTGTCGGGGCATATGCGCTTGCCGCCATGGTTTTCCCCGGGCAACGGTGGATATCGATATTTGGGCAAAGCCTTCCCCGCTGAACGCCGATGCGTTCCTTTATTTTTCAAGACCCTTCCGACCTATGGTGACCATTCGACCCATCGCGAAATCTGACTGGCCGGCCACCTGGTCCATTCTTGAGCCCGTTTTCCGCGCTGGCGACACCTACAGTTTTGCCGCGGAGATAACTGAAGCAGAGGCCTTTAATGCCTGGGTGGAGATGCCCGCAGCCACTTTCGTGGCCGAGGATGACTCCGGGCAAATTCTGGGCACCTACTTCATCAAGGCCAATCAACCGGGCCAGGGAGCACACGTCTGCAACTGCGGCTATGTTGTCGGAGAGACTGCCCGGGGCCAGGGCATCGCATCGGTCATGTGCGAACATTCTCAGCAGGAGGCGGTTCGGCGCGGGTTTCGATCGATGCAATACAACCTGGTCGTTTCGACCAATACGGGTGCTGTACGGCTCTGGCAAAAACTCGGCTTCGAGATTGTCGGCACGTTACCGGAGGCGTTTAGGCACCCCACGCAAGGCTTCGTTGACGCATATGTCATGTTCAAGAAACTTGTGTCATAACAAGCCGCTCCAAAGGATGTTTCCAAAGTTCAGTTTGTTACTACTGCTTGTTCTGGCCGGCTGTACCCATATTCCGGGTGGCGCCGGGACCGCCGCAGATACGCAGGAGGGTACCCGCTGGTCCGACGTGCGGCTCAAAACGGCCGAGTCTTATGAGCAGGCGTTGCAGTCCTGGAAAACCCCTGAAGAAATCAGCGCATGGATCGCTGCCAATTTCTCCTATGAAATGAAACGCGCGATACGCCTTTCGGAAACCCAAAGGGCGAAGCTGGGACCACCCTGGATCCATACACCACAGGAACTCTTCGCTCTGAAGGCCGGGGTGTGTCTCGACCTGGCACGCTTTGCCGTCGAGACGCTCAAAGCAATAGACCCGCAGTGCGATCCGAAGTATCTGGTGATTGAGTTTACGCCGATACAGCTCGCCGGAAATGAACTGCGATGGCACTGGCTTGCGAGTTTCAAGCGCGAGGGCCGATCCTACTTTTTCGCGGACTCGAAACGTCCCGGGTATATAGCCGGCCCGTACCAGGACGCGCAGGATTTTATTCACGACTATGAGCAATACAGAGATCGCAGAATCATGACTTTTCGAGAAGTCGAGTCCTATCAAAAGCAACGGCGCACTCAAGCCTTAAAGCGACTCGCACCGGAGACACCTTAACAGGCCGCTGCAGCGGGCATCCGGGCTGCGGCCGCTGCGGTTTCCGTTGGCCATCAAAGGAAAGGGGAAAGAAACCCATGAACCCGCAGGTCGTTATCCGGTGCGAAACCGATTCCGATGTGAGCGCGATAACCGAGGTGACCGTCGCCGCGTTCAAGACCCTTGAGATCAGCCATCACACGGAGCAGTTCATCATCGCGGCGCTGCGCGCCGCCAAGGCTCTCACGTTGTCGCTCGTCGCAGAAGCAGATGGCCGCGTGGTCGGGCACATTGCTTTCTCACCGGTGAGCATTTCCGATGGCACTCGGAACTGGTACGGCCTTGGACCGGTTTCGGTGTTCCCGGCGTACCAGCGGCAAGGCATTGGCAAAGCCCTGATACGGGAAGGGCTGTCACGGCTGAAAGAGATGGATGCGCAAGGGTGTTGTCTCGTGGGGCATCCGGATTACTACAAGAAATTCGGGTTCAACAACATGCCGGGACTTGTGCTTGAGGGTGTCCCACCGGAGGTCTTTTTCGCGCTGTCTTTCGGCGGGCATACGCCGCAGGGCACTGTCGCTTTTCACGAGGGATTCAAAGCGGATGACCGCCACGAGGGTGCCGGCGACGCAATACCGCGCGCCTGACCCTCGGCGTTGAGCGACGCACAGATTCGCAATCCAGCGGATTGAAATTACAAGGAGAAAATGGTATTTTGCTGATATGAACAGAAATCACACAACCCTAAGTCGCATGACAGTCCATCAGAATGACGATTTTGTTCCCGGTACACCGGAAGAGCGTATTCATCTCGTCTGGCCGTTGACACGAGAAATTGTATCCTTGAGCGTGAAGCACGATGCTGAACGAAGACTACAGAGACATGTTGTACGCCTTGTCCGAGGAGAAGGTTAGGTTCATCCTCGTCGGGGCATATGCGCTTGCCGCCCATGGATTTCCCCGGGCAACGATGGATATCGATATCTGGGTAATGCCTTCCCCTGTGAACGCCGATAGGGAATTGAAGTTCGTATCCCTTCCATCGACGATCTCATTCTCAACAAGAGAGCAACCGGTAGAACCAAAGATCTGGCCGATGCTGAGGTCTTGGAATCTTTAAAAACTCCGAGCCACGGCATTGAGTAGGACGCACAAAAAACCGCTCCGGTTCGTTCTCAACCCCTTTGTCGCCGGACGTGCAACGCAGGCGTCTTTCCTGGCGATGCTCCTGTTTCTGTTCCTGTTCGTCGCGACGGGCGCCCTCGCGGGATTCATGTAAGGAAAAGGGCCGAATTCTGACAATTAATAGTTGCGGTTTATTTCTTTGAAGGGGCACTTTCAGGACGGGTTTCCGGAATGAACCGCAGAACCCGGCAAAGGAGGTATTGTGAGCGAGTCGTCCGGCCACCCTTACGCAACCTATCTCGACGTCAAGTTTCCGGCGCTGAGCACGGTCGACGTGCCCGCGCTGGTGGCCGCCTGAACGGATCGCTGGTACAACCAGACGCTTTGCCAGGTCAACGATTCCGTGGTTCGGCTCGGTGTAATGCAAGGCGAGTATCATTGGCACAAACATGACAACGATGACGAGTTCTTCTTCGTTCTGGATGGCAGGTTCGTCATCGACCTTGAAGATCGGGTTGTCGAGTTGCAGCCGAGGCAGGGCTTTGTGGTTCCGAAAGGCGTCGTCCATCGGACGCGGGCGCCGGAACGCGCCGTCATTTTGATGGTGGAAACGGCCGCCATTGTGCCGACAGGCGACGCCTGACCCGCACTGCGAGCGGGCCGGCGAGAAGCGCCGCCGGCGTCCGTCCGCTCAAACACGACCCCGGGACGCACCATGTAATTGCGCATGGCCGATGACCAAGTCGATTTTTGAACGAACGCGAAAAACGATCTCTTCGCTGCTTTCCGTGATGATCGCATTCGGGTTTTTTGCGGGCTGGATCATGGTCGTGGGTCCCGCAAACGAGCTGCGCCTGCTGGGAGAGTTTCGCGACTGGACTCCCCGGCGCGGGGTCATTACCCAGTCCTACGCCCGATCGATCCGCAGACCTCTCGGCCGGTTGCATATTGATGTGGAGCTCGCAGGTGTTTAGCTTGACACGGGCGAGGGGTTCCACGTCGGCCGGCTGGGATACGGTATCGAAAACGGTGT
>CAZLSV010000065.1:22065-27816 GCA_964562235.1 uncultured Desulfatibacillum sp. | reverse complement strand
GGACAGATCCTTGATCAGTGGAATCATGCGGGCGGGTTCCTCGGGGTTCAGGCCGGCCGTGGGCTCGTCGAGCAGGACCAGCCGGGGCCGGCGCGTCAGGACGATGGCGATCTCGATCAGCCGCTTGTCCCCGTAGGGAAGAGTTGAAACCATCCGGTGGGATTGCCCGGTCAGCCCCACCCGGGCGAGGATCCGCTCGGCCTCCTCGGCCAGCTCCGGGTGCTTTCCTATCGAGCCGAAGCAGGAGAAGCCGATGCCGTGGTGAACCACGAGCGGGACCAGCACGTTTTCGAGGACCGTGAGCGCCGGGAAAATGTTGGTGATCTGAAACGACCGCAGCAATCCCAATCCCACTACCCGGTGAACCGGCGCACGGGTGATATCGCGCCCTTCGAAAAAAACCCGGCCGGCGGTCGGCCGGTAGCGGCCGGAGATCACATTGTAAAACGTGGTCTTTCCGGCGCCGTTGGGTCCGATAAGGGCGCAGAGCCGTCCGGCCCGGACCTTCAGCGACACATCGTTGAGCGCCTGGAACTTGCCGAAGCTGCGGCTCACCTTTTGCACATCGAGCAGGAGCTGTTCCGTCATTGTTCAGGCCCTTTCCACCGCTGGGCCAGGAGGCCGAGCAGGCTGCCCAGGACTCCTTTGGGGGAGGCCAGCACCAGCACGACCAGGATCGCCCCGAGAAAGAGCATCCAGTTGGTGGTGTAGGCCGTGATCACGTGCTCCAGCACAAAGAAGATGGCCGCCCCCACGGCCGGGCCGAGGAAGACCCCGGAGCCGCCCAATATGGTCATGAGCACGGCTTTCCCGGAAAAGGACCAGTGCAGCATCTCCGGCGAGGCGATGCGGTTGAAGAGGGCAAACAGCGCCCCGCAGATGCCGGCCAGCGCCCCGGCAAGCACGAAGGCAAAAAGCCGGACCGAGCGCACGTTGGCGCCCACGAACGACACCCGGTTGCTGTTTTCCCGGGTGGCCTTGAGCAGCAGTCCGAAGGGCGACCGCACGACCCGCAGCAGGATCAGTCCCCCCAGCACGACCGTGCCGAGCACCAGCAGGTAGAAGTTCTTCGGGTTGAACAGGTTCACCTGAAGGCCGAGCAGGCTGATCTCGGGAACGGTGAAGCCGCCCAGGCCGTCGCTGCCGCCGGTCACCGCGCGCCAGTTGTGGGCCGCCGTGAAGAGCATCATCCCGAACCCCAGGGTGAGGATGGCAAAGTAGATCTCATCCAGCCGCACGCAGAACCATCCGATGATGAGCGCGAGCAGCGCCGCGCCCAAGAGCGCGGCGGCCAGCGCGGCCCACAGGGAGTGGGGGCCGTGGAGCAGCGTCAGCACCGCGAAGTAGCCGCCGGCGCCGAAGAAACCGGCCTGGCCGAAGGAGAGCAGGCCGGTGTATCCGAACAAGAGGTTGAAGCTCAGGGCGAAAAGGCTCATCGTCAGGATTTCGGTAAGAACGATGACCCAGTACATGGGCAGCACGAACGGGGCCGCCAGGAGGGCGGCCAGAACAACCCCGCCCCAGATCAGCGGTCTGCGCAAAATTGTTTTCATCTCAGGCGTCCCCCCCGAAGAGGCCTCGGGGCCGGGTCAGCAAAACTACAGCCAGCAGGATGTAGGGCAGCGCCATCTGCAGGTCCGGGACCAGGGTCGTGCCGAAGGAGTTCATCAATCCGAGGATCAGCGCCCCGGCAAAGGCACCGGGAAAGCTCCCCATCCCGCCGATCACCACCACGATGAAGCTCTCGATGATGATCCGCTCCCCCATGGCCGGCCCGACGCTCTGGTGCGGGGCGGCCAGGGCGCCGCCGAGCGCGGCCAGCCAGGCGCCGAAGGCGAAAACCGCCGTGAAGAGGACCGGCACCCGCACGCCGAGGATCTCGGCCATCTGCCGGTCCATCGCGGCGGCTCTCAGAATCTTGCCCCAGCGCGTAAAGGTGAAGAAGGCCCAGAGCGCGATTCCCACCAGCGGCCCGAGCAGCACCAGAAAGAGGCGGTAAACGGGATAGGTCTGGGAAAAAAAAGGCACCACCCCCGCAAGCAGATCGGGGGGGTTGACCAGATGGTAGGCCGCTCCCCAGATGAGCCTGACGCCGTCGTCCAGGAAAAGCATGACCCCGAAGGTGAGCAGCAGCTGAAAACTGACGTCCCGGCCGTAGAGCGGTCTCAGCAGAAAGCGCTCGATCAGCAGCGAAAGGAAGGCGACGATCGGGGGGCCGAGCAACAGCCCGACCCAGAACGAGCCGACCCAGCGCACGAACTGCATGCAGAAATAGGCCCCCAGCATGAAGAGCGAACCATGGGCGAAGTTGAGCACGCCCATCACCCCGAACACGGTGGTGAGCCCCATCGAAATGAGGAACAGGAGCATGCCCCAGGAGAGGCCGTTTAGGACATTGGAGAGGAAGCCTTCCAATAAACCTCCTGATATCGTCGAGGTCCGAAAGTCGGCGGGCGCCGATCACCGGGCCGACCCGCTTTCAATCCTTCAGGGGTGCCGGCCCGCGAGAGCGCATGAGCGCCTGCGGGCCGGCTTCGTTCTTACTTCATGGTGCATCCGGATTCCGACGCCGGCGGGGTGATGTCTTTTCCGGCAAAGGCCTTGATGGGCTTCAGGATGCGGATGGGCATCTTGGGATCGGCCGCCGTCTTTCCCCAGACGCCGTCGGTCACGGCCTGGTGGTCTTCCGGGCGGATGGTGATTTTGCCGACCGGAAGCTCGATGGAAAGCCCCTCGAGCGCGGAGACGATCTTCTCCTTGTCGACGGACTTGGCCTTGGCGGCGGCGGCGGCGTAGGCTTTAACCGCGCCGTAGGCGCCGTGGGCGTTGTAGGACGGGTAGACGTTGAAGCGCTTGAGGTAGGCGTCGACAAAGGCCTTGTTGAGCGGCGTGTCGTTGGCCTCGAACCAGTAGCGGGTGCCCACCCAGATCCCTTCCGGCATCTTGTCCTTCAGCGCATAGAGCACTTCGGTCGCGGCGCCGAGGGTCATGAGCACTTCGCGTTTCCCGTCGAAGAATCCCATGTCCCCGGCCTGCCGCACGAAGTCGATCAGGTTGCCGCCCCACAGCGAGATCAGCACCCCGTCGGCCTTGGAGTTCATGATCTTGGTGATAAAGGCGGAGAAGTCCGTAGTCGCTGCCGGCGAGAAGGCCACATCCGACGCCGGCAGGAAGACCGCCTCCGGCTTCTTCTTGGAGAGATATTGCTGGAAGTACTCCCAGGACTGGTGCCCGAAGGAATAGTCCGGGCCGGCCGTGGTCCAGGTCTTGGCCTTGAGGTCGGCGGCGATGACGGCGGCCATGGTCAGGTTCTGGTTGATGTTGAGCGAAATCCGGAACGTGTACCGGTTGCACTTGGACCCGGTGACATCCGGCGTGGCGGCGTGGGTGATGATCAGGGGGGTCTTGAGCTCGGGCATGACCGGAGCGACGGCCGCGGCGACGCCGCTGGAGTCCAGCCCCATGACCACGTCGACCCCGTTTTCGTACACCAGCTTGCGGATCACGCGAATCCCGACGTCCGGCTTGCCGGTGCTGTCCTCGAACAGCGCTTCCACTTTTCGGCCGTTGATGCCGCCGGCCTTGTTGATCTCATCGATGGCAAGCTCCGCGCCCTGCTTGGCAAACTGCCCGTAAGTGGCAAAGGGCCCGGACATGATGTAGACGAAGCCGATCTTGACGGGCTTCTCGGCCGTAAACCCAGGCCCGACGGCCACCCATCCGAAACCGACCGTCAAAACAAGAGCAAGGATTTTCTTTTTCATTGCTTCCTCCTTTCGCAGTAAACGGGGGTTCTTGCTATCACCGCAGGGCGCTTGAAGCGCCGAGTCAGTCTTCGCCAAGCCGTTCTTCCATTAATTGACGGATCAGCTTGATGCAAGTTCTTTTATTAAACCCGAATCGAATATGCCAACGCTTGTTCGGGTCCAGGCGCAAGATGTCGAGCTTGGCCAATTTGATTGCCGGAGCCATGAAACCTGGCGCCGCACCGGTCCCGGATCGTCAACGCCGCCCGGCCATGGCGGCCTCCATGAGCGCCTCGGCGAAGGTCGGGTGGCCGTGGACGGTGCCGGCGATGTCCTCGAGGCTCGCGCCGAATTCAACGGCGAGCACGGCTTCGGCGATCATCTCCGCGGCGCGCGGGCCGATGATGTGGGCCCCGAGGAGGCGGTCGGTCTTCCGGTGGGCGATCAGCTTGACCATGCCCTCGGTGTCGCCGAAGCACTTGGCGCGGCCGTTGCCGGTGAAGGGGTAGACCCCGGTGACGTAAGGAATCCCGCGTGCCTTGGTCTGCTCCTCGGTCAACCCCACGCTCGCCACCTCCGGCGCGGTGTAGACGATGGCCGGGATGGCGTCGTAGTTCACCTCGCCGTGTTTTCCGGCGATGATCTGGGCCGCGGCGGTGCCCTCCGCCGAGGCCTTGTGGGCCAGCATCGGGCCGGGCACGAGGTCGCCGATGGCGTAAATGTTCGGGACGCTCGTGCGCAGCGTGGCATCCACCTGCACGCACCCGGTCTTGGGGTCGGTCTCGATGCCCGCTTTTTCAATTCCCAGCCCGCGGGTCAGCGGCCGGCGGCCCACACAGACCAGGAGCCGGTCGAACTCGAGCGTCTCGGATTTCTCGGCGGCCTCGACCTCGACTTTTACTTTTTGGCCGTCGGTCTGCGCGGCCTTGACCCGGGTCTCCAGGCGGAAGTCGAACCCCTGTTTCTTCAGCACCCGCAGCAGGCGGCGGTTTACCTGGCCGTCCATGGAAGCGACGATGTCCGGCAGCATCTCGATCGCGGTGACCTTGGCGCCCAGCCGCCGCCACACCGAGCCCAGCTCGATTCCGATGTAGCCGCCGCCGATGATCCCGAGCGTTCCGGGCACGGCATCGAACTGAAGGGCTTCGGTCGAGGTGACGATGCGCTGGCCGTCGAAGGGGACGCCTTTCACCGATGCCGGCTCGCTGCCCGTGGCAAGGATGATGTTGCGGGCCGTGAGCGTCCGGGGCCGCTCGCCCGCGACCGCGACCCGGTCCTGGCCCGCCAGGCTCGCCGTGCCGTGAACGATTTCGACCTTGTGGGCCGCCAGCAGCTTGGCTACGTTTTCGGTGAGTTCCTTGACCACCTGCTCCTTGCGGGCCAGCATGCGGCCGATGTCCATGGCGACCTCGCCGGTCGTGATGCCGTGGCCGGCGAACTGGGTTTTGGCCAGGTGGTAATACTCGCTCGAGTCGAGCAGCGCTTTGCTCGGGATGCAGCCGACGTTCAGGCAGACCCCTCCCAGGCGCGGCCAGCGCTCGACGCAGGCCGTCTTCAGCCCGAGCTGGGCCGCCCGCGCCGCGGCCGTGTAGCCGCCGGGACCGCCGCCGATTACCACCAGGTCGTATGGGCTCGTTTCCGCCATGGCTCAGATCTCCATCATGATGCGTTCGGGGTTCTCGATGCACTCCTTGATGTGCTTGAGGAAGGTCACCGCCTCCCGGCCGTCCACGATGCGGTGATCGTAGCTCAGGGCCACGTACATCATGGGCCGGATCACCACCTGGTCGTCGACCGCCACCGGTCGTTTGTCCACGCGGTGCATGCCGAGGATCCCGCTTTGGGGGGTGTTGAGGATGGGCGTGCTCAGCAGGGACCCGAAAACCCCGCCGTTGGTGATGGTGAAGGTGCCGCCCTCGAGGTCGGCCAGCTTCAGGCGGTTCTCCTTGATCCGGGCCACGAGCTCGTTGATGGCCTGCTCGAGCTGGGCGAAGCCCAGCTGGTC
>CAZLSV010000065.1:0-22055 GCA_964562235.1 uncultured Desulfatibacillum sp. | reverse complement strand
CACGACCAGCCCGCGCTCGGAGCCCACCGCCACTCCGATGTGGTGGTAATGCGGATAGACGATGTCCGTGCCGTCGATGAAGGCGTTGATCTCGGGCACGGCCTTGAGGGCCTCGACGCTCGCCTTGATGAAAAAGGACATGAAGCCCAGCGACACCCCGTGCTTTTTCTGGAAACTCTCCTTGTAGCGCTGGCGCAGCTCGATCACCGCGCTCATGTCGATGTCGTTGAAGGTGGTGAGCATGGCCGTGTTCTGGCGCGCCTTGAGCAGCCGCTCGGCGATGCGCCGCCGGATGGGGGTCATGGGCTTGCGCGTGAGCTCCTCCTTGACCGACTCGCAGGGCGGGCAGACCGGCTCGGCGGCCGCGGCCGGAGCGGCCGGTCGGTCGGCCGGTTCGATAAAGAGCAGGACATCGCCCTTGGTGATGCGGCCGCCGGGGCCGGTGCCCCGGATCCGGCTTACATCCAGGCGGTGCTCGCCCACCAGCCTCCGCACCGAGGGGGGCAGATATTCCAGCGCTCCACGGCTTTCATCGGCGGCCGCGGGCGGGGCTTCGGGAGCCGGGGGTGCGGTCTTGGCAGGGGCTGCCGGCGCCTTGGCGGAAACCTGCGGTTTTTCCGCCGCCGGCGGCTTCGGTTCCGGGGCACCTGGAGACTTTTTCTTTTCAGCCGTGGGCGGCGCTTCGGCAGCGGCGGGCGCGGCCTTGGCAGGGGCCGCCGGCGCCTTGGGGGAAGCCGGCAGTTTTTCCGCCACCGGAGGCTTCGGCTCAGGTGCTTTTGGCAGCTTCTTCTTTTCCGCCGCAGGCGGCTCAGTTTCAGCAGCGCCAGCCGCTGAAACTGTGTCGATCGCCCCCACCACCGCACCGACCTTGACCGTAGTGCCGGCCTGGACCTTGACGCTCAGGACACCGGCGGCCTCGGCGGTGACCTCAAGGGTCACTTTGTCGGTCTCCAGCACGAAAAGGGCCTCGTCTTTGCGAACGGCGTCCCCGTCCTTTTTGAACCACTCCGCCAGCAGCGCTTCGGTCACCGACTCGCCCACGCTGGGGACCTTGATTTCGATCAGGGCCATCGTCTCTCCCTCCTCAGGTTTTCGGTCCTACCGCCCGGTCGATGATATCGGCCTGCTCGCGGCGGTAGACGTGCGGATAGCCCGTCGCCGGCGCCGCGGACTCCTTCCGGCCGATATAGGTGAGGGGTTTGCCGAGGAGCGCCTCGAGCCGCGGCCGGATGAAGGTCCACGCGCCCATGTTCTCCGGCTCCTCCTGCACCCAGCATGCTCCCTGCAGTTGCTTGAAACGCGTGAGGGCCATGCGCAGCGGGCTCTGCGGCAGGGGGTAGAGCTGCTCCATGCGCAGGATCGCCACATCGGTCCGCTTCAGGTCGCGGCGGCGCTGCAGCAGGTCGTAGTAGACCTTGCCGCTGCAGAAGAGGATCTTGGCGGCCGCTGCGTCGGCCTCGGGGTCCTCCAGGACGCCGCGGAAGCTGCCCTTGGCGAGCTCCTCCAGGCGCGAGACCGCCGCGGGATTGCGCAGCAGGCTCTTGGGGGTCATGACGACCAGCGGCTTGCGGAAGGCGGCCTTGACCTGGCGCCGCAGCAGGTGGAAGTACTGGGCCGGGGTGGTCGGGTTGCAGACCTGCATGTTCTCCCCGGCGCACAGCTGCAGGAAGCGCTCCAGCCGCGCGCTGGAGTGCTCGGGGCCCAGGCCCTCCAGGCCGTGCGGCAGCAGCAGGGTGAGCCCCGAGAGCCGCTGCCACTTGGCCTCGCCGCTGGCGATGAAGAGATCGATGACGCCCTGGGCGTTGTTGGCGAAGTCGCCGAACTGGGCCTCCCAGAGAGTGAGCCCCTCGGGCCGGGCGAGGGAGTAGCCGTACTCGAAGCCCATGACCCCGGCCTCCGACAGCGGGCTGTCGAAGACGGAGTAGGCCGCCTGGTTCTCCGCCAGCGCATTCAGCGGCGTGTGCGTTTGACCGGTGGCAACGTCCACGAGCACGCTGTGGCGCTGGCTGAAGGTCCCGCGGCCGCTGTCCTGTCCGCTCAGGCGCACGGGGTGGCCCTCCACGAGCAGGCTGGCGAAGGCGAGCGCCTCGGCGTTGGCCCAGTCGATGCCCTCGGCCTTTTCGACGGCTTCCAGGCGCCGGCCGAGGAGCTTTCCGAGCTTCGGGTTCAGGTTGAAGCCCTCGGGCGTGCGCTGGAGGCCGCGGGCCAGGGACACGAGCCGGTCCCTGCCCACCCCGGTCTCCAGGCTGACCGGTGAATAAGTGCCGCTGTAAGCGTCCCAGTTCTCGTAGAAGCGGTGCTCGGGGAAAACGCAGACGCTGCCGTGAATGGCGTCGTAGTCGGCATTCAACCGGCCCCGCAGCTCCTCGGCCGCTGTTTCGATGTCGCCGGCTTCGACAACCTTCTCGTCCAGCAGCTTCTCCGCATAGACCTTGTCCAGGGAGGGCCGCTGACGGATGCGCTCGTACATGAGCGGCTGGGTGAAATAGGGCTCGTCGCCCTCGTTGTGGCCGAAGCGCCGGAAACAGACGAGGTCGACGACCACGTCCTTGCCGAACTCCCAGCGGTAGTCGGCGGCCAGTCGCATGGCGTGGACCACGGCCTCGGGGTTTTCCCCGTGCACGTGGAACACCGGCACCATGAGCATCTTGGCGATGTCCGTGGAGTAGCGCGAGGAGCGCGCGTGCTCGGGCAGGGTCGTGTAGCCGATCTGGTTGTTGATGACGATGTGGATGGTGCCGCCGGTCCTGTAGCCGTCGATCTGGGACATGTTCAGGGTCTCGGCCACCACCCCCTGGCCGGCGAAGGCAGCGTCCCCGTGGATCAGCAGCGCCAGCACCTGCTTTTTCCCGTTCTCGGCCGACAGCTCCTGCCGGCCGCGGGCAAAGCCCTCCACCACCGGGTCCACCGCTTCGAGATGGCTGGGGTTGTTCATCAGGATCATCCGCAGCTCGCGGCCGTCCGCGGTCTTCAGGTCGTTGAGATAGCCGTTGTGGTATTTCACGTCGCCGGCGCCCACCAGCATCTCCGGGTCGTAGCAGGTCTCGGGCTCGCTGGAGGTGTCGGTGAGAGGCTTGGCGAGAATGTTGGCCTGGACGTTGAGCCGGCCGCGGTGGGACATGCCCAGGATGATCTCGCGGCAGCCGAGTTCGGACGCCCGCTCCACGAGCAGGTCCAGCCCCGGGATGAGGGCGTCCCCGCCTTCGAGGGAAAAACGCGTCACCCCCACGTACTTGGTGTTCAGGAACTGCTCGAAGACGGTGCTGTGGATGAGTTTTTGCAGGATGCGGCGCCGGGCGGGGGCCTCGAGCGTGGGTGCGTTGCGCACCGGCTCCATGCGTTCGATCAGCCAGCGCCGCTCGGCCGGGTCCTGCAGGTGCATGAACTCGACCCCGACTGAACGGCTGTAAGTTTCGCGGAATCCGGCCAGGATCTCCCGCAACGGGGCCTTCACGTTCGGGGGCCCGTCGGGGACGGTAAACGGTTTTTCCAGATCCTCGGTGGAAAGTCCGACCGCTTCAAGGCTCAACAGGGGGTGGTCGATGGGGCAGGCCTCCAGGGGATCGAGGCAGGCCAGGAGATGGCCGAGTTCTCTGTAGCGCCGGACCAGGGCGTTGACCCGCGCCTGCCCCATGGCCTGGCCGCCGTCCCCGACGCCTTCCCATCGGCCGGAGCCGGCCAGCTCGAAGCCCTCGAAGAAAAACCGCCAGTCCTCGGCCAGGGCGCCCGGGTCGGACTTCCACTTGGCGTACTGCGATTCGATGAAATCAAGGTTCAGGGTGATGAGGGAAGAAGCCATGGGGGGTCACTCCTCCGGGAATCGGGAATCGGATCCCATTCATGAAACTGGGACGGATCATAAAGAAAAGGGTGGGCGGTGTCAAACACTCCCCTGTCGGGCGCATCGGCTCTCGGCGGGCATCTGATTTCACCTCCCGCTGGGTCTGGTTTTGATTTTTCCGCGCGCGGCATTATCTTTCCGCAAGCGCTTCGTGCCCCTGCCGTCGATTAGCCCCAAGGCAGGTCACTAGACTTCGGAAGCCAAAAGGAGGCCGTCCATGATCGACAAGAAAGAGCTCTGCGAAAAGATCCGAAAACTCTACCCCGATGTCGGCGAGTGCGGGATCGATGTCGATGCGGAATACGACGCGGCCCAGAAGAGCTGGGTGGTGCACCTCAACAAGGCGAGCTACAAGCTCAAGACCTACCTTGAAGAGGGCGACGCCGAAAAATGCATGCTGGGCGAGAAGTGCGTGGGGCTCGGCATCGAGATCGCGCAGCTCAGGGCCAACATCGAACGCTTGAAAGAATCCTGAAAATATAAAATAAAGAGTGAAAGTTGGTGTTTTGGGGCGGCCGCCCGACGGCCGAAACCTAAACAATCGGCCAATCGCATGGTTGCCTATCGCGAAGAGAAAGACAGCATGGGCGCGGTCCGGGTGCCCGCGGACGCTTACTACGGCGCCCAGACCCAGCGGGCCGCGGACAATTTTCCCATCGGCAGCCTCAAAATGCCGATCGAATTCATCCGCGCCCTGGCGCTGATCAAGTGCTGCGGGGCCGAGGCCAACCGGCACCTGGGTCTGCTGGAACCCCGGCTGGCCGACGCCGTGGCATCCGCCGCTCGCGAGGTCCTGGCGGGGCGGTTCGACAATCAGTTCGTCGTGGGTGTTTTCCAGACCGGCTCCGGCACTTCCAGCAACATGAACCTGAACGAGGTGATCGCTTCCCGCGCCAACGAGACCCTCACCGGGACCAAGGGCGGCAAAGCCCCGGTCCACCCCAATGATCACGTCAACCTCGGCCAGTCCAGCAACGACGCCGTCCCCTCCGCCATCCACATCGCGGCCCTGACGGCGATCCGGAACAAATTGGTTCCGGCGCTGCAGCGGCTGCACCGGGCGTTGTCGGGCAAGGCCAAGGAGTTCGCCGATGTGCGCAAGATCGGACGCACCCACCTCCAGGACGCCGTGCCCATGACGCTGGGCCAGGAGTTCTCCGGCTATGCCCGCCAGGTGGAGCTGGGCATCGAGCGGGTGCGGGGGGTCGAACCCCGCCTGGCCGAGCTGGCCCTCGGCGGCACGGCCGTCGGCACCGGCGTCAACGCTCACCCCTCGTTCGCGGAGGAAACCATCGCCCGGATCGCCCGGGAGACCGGGATCGGCTTTCGCAAGGCTGAAAACTTTTTCGAGGCCCAGGCGGCGAAGGACGCGGCCGTGGAGACGAGCGGCGCGCTCAAAACCCTGGCCGTGAGTCTGACCAAGATCGCCAACGACATCCGCTGGCTCGGCTCGGGGCCGCGCTGCGGGCTGGGGGAGATCCTGCTGCCGAGTCTTCAGCCGGGCTCCTCGATCATGCCGGGCAAGGTCAATCCGGTGATTCCCGAGGCGGTGATCCAGGTGGCGGCCCAGGTGATCGGCAACGATGCGGCCATCACGGTCGGCGGGCAGGCCGGAAACTTCGAGCTCAACACGATGATGCCGGTGATCGCCCACAACCTGCTGCAGTCCATCGATCTGCTGGCGGCCGCGGCGTCTGTTCTGGCCGAAAAGTGCGTGGAGGGCATTTCCGCCAACCGCGAAGCCTGCGCCGCGTTCATCGAGCGCAGTCTGGCCATGGCGACCGGTCTGGTCCCGCGCCTCGGCTACGATCGGGCGGCCGCGGTGGCCAAGGCGGCCTATGATTCCGGCAAAACGGTGCGGGCGGTGCTGGCCGAGGAAAAAATCCTGACGCCGGCGGAAATCGACAAGCTGTTGGACATCTAACCGGAGGAGGTTGCATGGCGAAAAAGAAGCGTTACACGGTGAAATCGGCCTGCCCGCAGTGCGGCTGCAGCGGGGCCACGGTGTTGTCGGAAGAAGAACTGAAGGCGCGCTACGGCAATGTGCCCAACTTCGAAATGGAGTGCGGCGAGTGCCTGGCCAAGTTTTCGACCCCGGCCAAGGAGGCCTGCCCGGAGTGGGACGCGGAGTGCCGCTTCGGAGATTCAGTTAAAAGTTGAAAGTATAGAGTTGAAAGTCGGGCGGAAGGGGTCCGGTCTGTGTATTATAAGTATTTGACCCTGCCGCTTTCCTTATAGCTATGCTCGCCCCGGCTGACGGGCGATGGCTGGTAGGCGACCGTCTGAAGGCGGTGCCAACAGGGGAATGCTGCGAAAAGGATGCCATCATCGGTCAGAAGATCATCCGGATCGCTTTGGAGCCCATTTTGACGGCCATGTAGATCATCAGGATGCCGGAGATGACGTCCGACGGCCGGCGGTAGCGGCGGAAAAGGGAGGAGGCACCGGTGCCGAGCAGGATGAGGCCGGGCGCGGTGCCCAATCCAAACGCCAGGGTGGCCGAAATCCCCTTTATGAAACTGGCGCTGCCGAGGGCCTGGGCAAAGGCACCGTAGGAGAGGCCGCAGGGGAGAAAGCCCAGCATCATCCCCATGAAAAAAAAGGCGGCCCGCGCCCGGTTTCCGGCGGCGCCCTCCAGGGCGTTTTTAAAGCCGGGGATTCGCTCGGGCGAAATCCGGCTGAGCCAGGCCGGCTCGCGCAGGATGCCCAGCCGGGTGACGGCCAGCACCAGCAGCAGCGCTGCTGCGATCAGCCAAAGAGAGACCTTGATCAGGACGGCCCCGCCGGCGCCGTTGCCGGCGGCGCCGGTCATCAGCTGGCCGATGCCCCCCATGATCCCTCCGATGGCGGTGTAAGTGGCGACCCGGCCGAGGTGGTAAAGAAGGTGCGGCAGAAACCGGCCCGTGCGGCCGGGAAAAGCGAAGATGAGCGGGCCGCACATGCCGATGCAGTGCCCCGTGCCTATCAGCCCCAGCAGAAACATGCCCCCGATATCGAAGTTGTCCATTCCGCGTCACGCCTTGTGTCTTTTTACAAGCTCTCACGCCTGCCACCGAGCCGGTTCAACATGAACCGACGCCGGGCGGAGCGGGTGCCCGCCTCTGCGCGAGGCGCAGGAATTGGCCATACCCGCCCCCGGATGAAGAATAACTCCGCCGTCGCAGTGGGATTATCAGATCCCGGCGGCGTTAAGAAGAGAAATCCCAAACGAGGGCATTGCCTTGACGCGATTTCAAGAGACGTGTTAGACAAAGCCTCTGACCGGAACTCGATCTGGAAGGGTGAAGTGGCGGAATCGGAAAGTAATCCATCTTTGGGCGGTATTTCCCGGTTGAAGCTCTTCTGGGCCCTGTCCCGGACGCCTCACGGGCTGCTGGACATGTGCACGCCGATCTTTGCCGCCCTGCTCTGGCTGGGCGGTTTCCCCTCCCCCGAAGTGATCGTCATCGGGTTGATCACCACCTTCGCGGGCTACACGGCGGTCTATGCCCTGAACGACGTGGTCGACTTTCGCGTTGATCGGGAAAAGGCGGCGGCCGGGGGGCTTGCCGCCGCAGGCGGCGACATCGACGGGCTGATCGTGCGGCACCCGATGGCCCAGGGGCTTCTCGGTTTCAGGGAAGGCCTCGCCTGGGCGTTGTTCTGGTCCGCGGTCGCTCTCATCGGCGCGTTCAAACTGAACCCGGTTTGCGCCGCCATTTTTCTGGGAGGGTGCGCTTTCGAGGCCTTCTACTGCTGGCTGTGGCGCGTGAGTCCTTACAGGGCGCTGGTGAGCGGGGCGGTCAAAACCTCAGGCGCCATGGCCGCCGTGTTCGCGGTCGACCCCCGCCCGTCGCCCGCGTTCGTGCTCGTCCTGTTTCTGGCCATCTTCCTCTGGGAGATCGGCGGGCAGAACATTCCAAACGACCTGACCGACCTTGATGAGGACCGGCGCCTGCAGGCCCGGACCATCCCGTTGCGGTTCGGGGTCGAACGGGCCGTGACCCTGGCCGTGGCGGCCCTGGCCCTCGCATTGGTCCTCATCGTGGTCGTCTTTCAGCTCAGCCCGTTGCCGCACGCCGGGGTTTTCGCACTGCCGGCCTTGGCCGCCGGGTGCTATCTCCTGGCGTGGCCCGGTCTCCGACTGTTCGAAACCCGAGGCCGGGAAGCGGCCATGATCCTTTTCACCCGGGCGAGCTATTTCCCGCCGGCCCTGCTCGGGGTGGTGCTGCTGGGGCTCAGGGCAGCGTAGCCTTTTTTAAACGAGCCTTCTGTAAGGTGGATTTTAACGGTTTCATAACCCCGCAGGTTTTCTGAACCCTGAACCCCGAGGCGTTGGCTTGGAACATCGCGGGGGTATACCCGAGAGGAGTTGAAATGAAGGAATTCACACCGGAGGAGCTGGCGCAGTTTAACGGCGAAAACGGCCAGCCGGTATACATCGCCCACGAGGGCAAGGTGTACGACGTCAGCGCCAGCAAAATGTGGAAGACCGGATCGCACATGAAGCGGCACCGCTCCGGCCTGGACCTCACCACCGACATCCAGGGGGCGCCGCACACCCCGGAAGTGCTTCAGCGGTTTCCGCAAGCGGGTGTGCTCAAGGCGGAGCCGGAGGCCGAGGACCCGCGCGTGCCCCCGGCCCTGGCCGCGCTCATCCGGACCTTTCCCTTCCTGCGGCGGCACCCGCACCCGATGACCGTGCACTTCCCGATCGTGTTCATGTTCTCCACCACGGTCTTCAGCCTGCTTTATCTCGTGACCGGGGAGAAATCCTTCGACACCACGGCGTTTCACTGCCTGGGAGCGGGGGTGTTCTTCAACGTCATCGGGATATCCACCGGCTTCTACACCTGGTGGCTCAACTACATGGCCAAGCCGCTCAGGCCGGTCAAGATCAAGATCCCCCTCACCCTGGCGATGCTGGTCACCTCGGTCGTCCTTTTCGTCTGGCGGCTGGAGTCCCCGAACATCCTGGATGCCCTGAGCGGCGCCGGGCTGCTCTACATCCTGCTGGTGCTTTCGCTCTCGGCCATGGTGACCGTGATCGGCTGGAACGGCGCGTCGATGACCTTTCCGGTAGAAAAAGAGTAACCGGCACGACGCAATAGGACCACCCGCGGAATCAGGCCGGAGTGGTCCTGCATTTCAGGTGAAGGTCAACAAATCAGGTGGATCTGAGATTACCTGACGGACCCCATCAAGAATCCAAAAAATGATAGAGATTGGATTCATCGCCGAAGTCCACTTATCAAGAAGGGGTGCCGTGCCTCCAATTCGACACCCCCTTGGCCCACGCAATTACTGCAAAGTGATTCCAGCTTCTTTAGCCGCATCACGGATATGATCGACAAATATCCGGGCAAAATCATCATTTGAACCAAGGCCCTTTAGAACAGGAACGACCTGATACTTCTTTGAAGTTAAGAGACTTTTCCATGAATCTTTATCGTCTCCAGCCATATCGTTGAACGCGTGGTCACCTGCAACAATCATGAAGGGCTTAATCACGACCTTTTTGGTTTTGAACTTGGGTTTTGCTTCGACCAGGGCCTCCATCACTTCATTGACCCCTGGCGAGCCCTCCACATGACCAAAATACGTAATAACCTCTGGGTACATCTCACGCATTTTCTTTTCGGCTTCGATAAAAATACTTGAGGGCCAAAACTCGTTGCCATGCGCTACGTAAACCAGCGCGGCCTTCTCTTGCTTTGCCAGATCTACGTCGGAGGCGACTGTCTTAAGCGCCTTCTCAAGGTCTTTGGTATAGTCGTATCGCGGCCCAATGGTGCCCAATGCGGGGCGGCCGAAGGCGATTTTGTTAAACGGCCGCCACTTCTCCTTGATCGTCCGGATAGACCTCATCGCATCGACGTACTGCATGAGGTCGTGAGACTGCTCCATAAAGAAGATGTGCGTTGGCTGGACGATGATATTCCGGTAGCCTTCCTCCAACAAATCGCCGAAAGTCGAAATGACGTTTTTCACGTAAAGGATGTCCTGTGGAACGCCCTCGTCCAGCCATTTTTGAGCCTCAGCCTGGCGTTTTTTCCACACCGAGCGGATGATGTTGGAGGTAAAGGTGTTCCGCACCGGAATTCCAGGAAAGGCTGCCTCGACCTTTCTCTGGATATTAAGGATATCTTGGACGCCAGAGGGCACCGTTGTGCCGAAGCTTGCCAGGATGATGGCTGTTTTATCCTCTTTTTTCTCCCCACCGTTTTGAGCCGCCAGGACCAGCGACGGGATTAAAAGGCATGCCAAGATGGAGACTAAGATTTTGAGACTCAGATGCTTGTGCATCTTTCAACCTCCTCTAAAAGTAGTGGTTAAAAATTGAACTCCCCGCGCACCATGCCGGCGAAGACGCCGTCGTTGCTCCCGTCGCCGCCGGGGTTCCAGACGTATTGAATATCCGGGGTGAAGGCCAGGTTCTCGGTCACCGCCAGCCGGTAGTACGCCTCCAGGTGATATTCCGGGTCGTTTTCGCTGTAGCGGTCTCCCGGCGTCAGCGCGGCAAAGCCTACCCCTAAATTGTCCTCCGCGCGGCCGGGGATGAGCCCCTTCAGGTTGGCCCCGCCCGATGCCTCCCACTGCACCACGTAGACATCGTCGTTGTTCCAGCCGAAGCGGGCAAACAGCCCGATCATCTCGGTGATCTGCTGGTCGGCGCTGATGCCGACGCCCCAGCCTTTGTCCTTTTGCCCGTCGATGGGGTTGCGGTCGGCATCGAGCTTGGAGTGGTTGTAGCCGGCGTACCAGCCGTAGAAGCGGTAGTTGCCCTCCCGCCCGCCGAACTTCGGTGAGACCGTCGCCTGGGCGCCCAGAAACGGCGTGCTGAAGACGTTGTCGTACTTGCTCTTGGCCGTGTTTTCCAGAGGGGTGCCCTCCACGTTGGGCCGCGAGGTGGAGGTGCCGACCACCGAGAGGGCGAGCATCTCCACAGGCTTCCACTCGCCGCCGATCGTCGGGGTGTACTCGGACTCGCTGTCCAAGACCGTGTTGTTGACGAAAGCCTTGCCCACGAACTGCTGCTTCTCGTTGTTGGCGAAGGCGTTCCCGTCCAGAAACAACAGGCTCTTGGCCTTGCCCCCGGTAAGGCTTAGGGTTTTATCGAAGAACTCATGGGTGTAGTGGGCTTCGAGTAGGTTGAGGCTGGTGTCATTCCCGTCGGTGTTGTCGTCGGCGATGGTGTTCAAGTTGGCCAGCAGCACGTTGACCGGGTTGTTGGGCTGGCCGCCCCGATCGGCGCCGGTGCCGTCGCCGGCGTGGATGCGGGCGTAGAACTTCCCGTCCTCCATCAAGGGCAGGGCGGGCTTCCAGGCCAGCTCCAGGTCGGCCGTGAAACCGGCTCCGCTCGGGCTGTCGGCCTTGGCGCCGTCGAGCTCATCCGTGCGGCTGCCCTGGTAGTAGAGCACCGCCCCCCCGTGGATCTCCAGCGTGCCGAAGCGCTCCTCCAGGGCTTCGCCGATTTTATCTTTGATGTTCTTTTCGGCCTTGGCCGCCCGTCGCTTAACCAGCGACTCCTGCTCCTCCAGCTTCTGCTCGAGCTCTTCGATCTTTTCTTTGAGCGCATGGATCTCTTTTTGGATTCCGACGGTAGCGTTAGCAGCCAAAGGATTCGCCCCCAGCGACGCCAGGACGACCGCAACCAAGCACCACCTGATATTTTTCATGCGATTTCCCCTTGTCTATTGTATTGTCGATAAATCATACGCTCCGTTGATGTGGCCGGCGACCTTACGGTTCCGGCTAACCGGACAGCCGAAGCGTCCTGCCGGTTTGCTTCAACTCTCCATCCTCCGTGAAGGTCGCCATCTTGCATTCAATGTAGGCCATGCCTTTCGACCTCAGCGACCACCAGGCATCCATTACATCGAAATGCCCCGTCCGAGAGGTTATGATTTCAACAGCTTCCACTCCGGGAATGGAGTTTTTTACGAGCCTTTCATCGTCGACCGACCAATGTGCCGGTGCTTCACCGGCAGTGTAGATGATGATGCCTCTTTTCAATCGCTCACCTCCTTCTGTTATAGGGTTTTCCTGCGCACCAATAAAAAAAGCCCTTCAAGCACGAAGCTTGAAGGGCTGCACCCAGTTCACTTCACCCTCAGCGGTTTGCCAACCTGCCCCTGTGGCCACGCAGAGGCTCGGCAATATGATTTAAGGCAGGTCTTCTGGCTCCCCCGCCCGTTCAGCAGCCTTCCCATCCCGCTATTGCGGAACAGTGGCGTATAACAACTGAATGGGTTCCCTTTTCAATTGAAGAGGGGCGGGGTTACAGCGGCGGGACCGCTCCCGGTTTGCACGGGATTCCCTATTAAGCCGTAACGGCACCTTGGCGGATTGCATACTCCGAAGCATTTTCGGTTGTCAAGAAAAAAGAAAGTCGGCACGCTGTCATCGAAGCCGAATCGCTTTTTCGCCATGCGCTCATTTTCCCTTTGACAGAGGGGCACCTGAGACAAGCACAGCTGAAGCGGCCAAACGTGAGGTGGAAAAGAGGACAGAGAAGGCAAGCGAGTAGACGACAATCGAATATTCTCATCGCGAAGGTGTAGATTTCGTGCCCATGTCGAATACGGACCCAGGCGGCGGGTCAGGTCGAATCCCGGGCGTCACTTATTTCGTCGCAACCCCCAGGATCCCTAAGCGCCTGAGCTCGAAGGTGTAGCGCAGCTGGAGGCCCGCCCGCCAGAATTCCGCACGCAGATCAGCGCTCACGAAGCGGTCGTGCGCGGGGTGAACCGCGAGGCGGCGGGTGAGGGCGTTCTGGTAGAGCGAAGGGTAGTACTCCTCCATGTAGTAAAGGCCGCCCGGCTTGAGCACCCGGCGGATTTCAGCCAAACCGTCGCGCCAGGCGGGGAGGTGGTGCAGGAAGCCGAAGCCGAAAACGGCATCCACGACCTCGCTTTGAAACGGGAGCCGCGCGGCGTCGCCGACGCAGCAGCCGGCCGGGGGAAGCGGGGTTTCGGAGAGGCTCTCCCGGGCCCGGCTGACCATGCGCAGGTCGAGATCGGTCAGGAAAAGCCGCCGCGGGTTGAACTGCTGAGCGAGCATGCGCGCGCCGGCGCCGGTGCCGCAGCCGATTTCCAGAAGGTCGGCCCCCGGGCGCAAGGGCATCACCGCCCTGAACCAGCGCACAACGAGCGCCTGCATGGCCCGGCGCAGCGGGCTGCTCACGAACCAGCGCTCGAGCGGATTGAGCTTCACCGGCCCGACTTCTACTTCACCGCCAGGTGCGCCACGGCGATGCCGTTGGTGAAGCGCCGGAAGTCCACGCGGGAAAAACCCACCGCGCGCAGCATCTGCGCCAGCTCCTCCGGCAGCGGGAACATGCGGATGGACTCCGGCAGGTGCATGTAGGCCTTGCGGGAGCCGGCGATGAGATCCCCGAGGAAGGGCATCGCATAGAAGGAATAGGCGTCGTAGAGAAAGCGGAAGAGCGGCCACACCGGCCGTGAGAACTCCAGGCACATCAGCCGGCCCCCGGGTTTGAGCACGCGGTGCATTTCGGTGAACCCCTGGCGCATGCGGGTGACGTTGCGGATGCCGAAGCCCACCATGGCGGCGTCGAAGCTATCCCCGGGGAAGGCGATCCGCTCGGCGTCGCCCTGGACATGGCGGATGCGGTTCTCAAGCAACCCGCCCCGCACCTTGGGCAGGCCGGCCTCGATCATGGCGCGGTTGATGTCGTAGATGACCACCCGGCCGGTCGGCCCCACCCGCCGGGCGGCCAGAATCGCCAGATCCCCGGTCCCCCCGCAGACATCCAGGACCCGGTCCCCGGGACGCAGGGAGAGCATGCGCACCGATTCCCGCTTCCAGGCGTGGTGGATGCCGAAGCTGAGCAGGCTGTTCATGAAATCGTAGACGTGGGCGACCGAGTCGAAGTGCCGCCGCACGCGCTCGGTCTTCTCCCGGGCGCGAATGCGTTCAAACCCGAAAAAAGTCCCGTCGCTCGGTGCGGGAGCGGATTCGACCTGGCGCCGGCGCTCCTCGTCTTCCAGCCATATTTTGTTCAGGGACATTGAATCTCCGCAGCCCTCAGCACGCTGAGGTCATAACGTGGCGGCATCGGATCTGCCGGCATCCGTGCCGGCGACCGAGGCCATGAGTGCCTTCAGCTCCGCGCCCTCGATGGTTTCCTTTTCAAGCAGGATGCTGACCGATTTTTCGAGAACGCCGCGCTTGCCCCGCAGGATGTCGAGGGCCCGGTCGTATTGGGCGCTGATGATGGCGTTGATCTCCCGGTCGATCAGCTCGGCCGTGGCCTCGCTGTATTCTCCGGTTCCCTCGGGAAAGGGGCTCAGAAACTGGGCGCGGCGGTTGGATGCGTAGTAGACCTGGCCGACCTTGCTCATGCCGTATTCCTTGACCATGCTGCGGGCGATGTCGGTGGCCCGGGAGAGATCGTTGTGGCCGCCGGTGGAGATGTCCCCGGAGACGATCTCCTCGGCCGCCCGGCCGCCGAGCAGGGTGGCGATCTTGTTCTCCAACTCGCTCTTGCCCATCAGGAAGCGGTCTTCGGTGGGCACCTGCATGGTGTAGCCCAGGGCGGCGATCCCGCGCGGGATGACCGTGATTTTCTGGACCGGGTCGGTGCCGGGCAGCGACATGGCCACAATGGCGTGCCCCAGCTCGTGGTAGGCCACGATTTTTTTCTCCTTGGGGTTGATGACGCGGTTTTTCTTCTCCAGCCCCGCGATCACGCGCTCGACGGCTTCCTGGAAGTCGGGCATGCCGGCCCGCTCCTTGCCGCGGCGCACCGCCAGGAGCGCGGCCTCGTTGACGATGTTGGCCAGGTCCGCGCCCACCATGCCCGGGGTCATGTTGGCGAGCTTTTCGATGTCCAGGGTCTCGTCGTACTTTATTTTCTTCAGGTGCACCCGCAGGATGGCCTCGCGCCCCAGGCGGTCGGGACGGTCGACGAGCACCTGCCGGTCGAAGCGCCCCGGCCGCAACAGCGCCGGGTCCAGGATCTCGGGCCGGTTGGTAGCGGCAATCAGGATGACGCCCACCTGGGGGTCGAACCCGTCCATCTCCACCAGCAACTGGTTGAGGGTCTGCTCGCGCTCGTCATGGCCGCCCATGCCGCCGATGCCGCGGGCCTTGCCCAGGGCGTCCAACTCGTCGATGAAGATGATGCAGGGCGCCTTGGCCTTGGCCTGGGTGAACAGGTCCCGCACCCGGGCGGCGCCCAGGCCGACGAACATCTCGACGAACTCCGAACCGCTCAGACTGAAGAAAGGCACTCCGCTCTCGCCGGCCACGGCCTTGGCGAGCAGGGTCTTGCCGGTGCCCGGCGGTCCGACGAGCAGAACCCCGCGGGGCATCTGGCCGCCGATCGCGGTGAACCGTTCCGGCTCCTTGAGGAACTCGATGATCTCTTTGAGCTCCTGCTTGGATTCTTCCACGCCGGCGACGTCCTCGAAGCGCACCCCGACCTCGTCCTGCATGTAGATCTTGGCCTTGTTCTTGCCGAGCGACATGAACCCCGGCTGCTGGCCCTGCATGCGCTTCATCATGAAAAACCAGATGCCGACGAAGAGAAAAACCGGGATTACCCAGGAGAGCAAATCGCGCACGAAGGTCGACTCCACCTCTCCTTTGAACTTGACGTCGTGGCCGGAGAGAAGCTGGGAGATCTCCGGGTCGACCCGCACGGTGCGGAAGAGCTGGCCCTGGTCGCTGCTCTCCTTGGTATCCTTCAGCCGTCCCTGGATCATGTTGGAGGTGATGGCCACCTCGGTTACCCGGTTCTCGCTCAGGGCTTTCAAGAACTCGCTGTAAGGAATCGTTTTGACGGAGAAAGCGGAAAAAAGCGCATTTTGAATGATCAACACCACCCATATGCCCAGCAGAACATACCACATGGAAAACTTATGGTGTTTCTCCATCTCTCCTCCTTTTGGGTTGCCAGCGTCCGCGATCGGGCTTTGCCCCCGCGATTTTTTACGTTAGACCATTAAAATAAGCAAATAAAATCCACAGGCAACAGGGGGCGGCGTGGATGTTGCCCGCGGCGGGCGAACAGATCCCGGGCCGCGCCACCGAAGCCCCGGGCCGTTGAATTTTCTCTCAAGTTTCGCGGAGGAGTTGCGATAGTCTTATTCAGGAAGGGTGATTTCCCGCGAGAAGCGAACGGAAGGGGAGGCCGGCATGGTCAGTGGGGCGGTGGTCAATTTCTGCCGATCCGAGCACATTTCCTTCTGCACGGCGGCCAGTCAAAAGGAGCAGCCCGGTTGCAGTTTTTTCGAAAAAGCCCGCCGCGCCGAGCGCTGCATGTATTTTATCTTCGATGAATACTGCGACTGCCTGAAGGCCCAACTCAATTCCAAAAACCACGAATGAAAAGACCCGCTCCCGCGGGTCTTTTCATGGGTGGGCGAACTTCTTGGCCAGGTCGTTGTCGATCACGTAGATGCACACCTCCTTGGCGCCTTGCTCGCTGTAGCGGTACTTTCGGCCGAGATTGGCGATGAGGTAGCTGACGTCCTCCCGGATCTTCTTGTCGTAGGTCTTGAACCCGTCCTCTCCGAACTCCTTGATGCCTCTTCGGAAATTCTCGTTTTCCAGCAGCGGGTCGAGGACCTTCTCCTTCAGGTTGTAGATGTAGCGTTCGCGCAGGTCCCGAAAGACCCCGGTCTGGCCGATGGAAAGCCCCTCCATCATGATCTCCTGGGTGAGGGTGCGGGAGGTGTACTCGCGCTGGATTTCCTTGCGGAATTCGAGGCGCTGGAAGTGCGTCGCGGCCGTCCCCAGCAGGCGGTATTCGATCCCGCTCAAAAACTCCTCGCTGATCTCGAGCCGCTCTCCGGTGTAGGTGCAGACGACGCTGGTGCTGATCTCGAAGTTGATGGCGAACAGGTAGTTCTGAACGTCGCGCGCGATCTGCTCCTCGTTGTAATAGTAGAGGGACTCCTTCACCTCCTGGAGCACCGTGTAATCGTACATCCGCAGCAGTGAATCCAGCAGCCCCTGGGGGATCAGATCCCGCACCTCCTTGTTGACCTTGGTGAAGAACTTGCAAAGGTCCGACATGTTGATGCGCTTGTCGTCCTTGGCGTAGGTCGAGAAGAACTCGTTGAAGATCTTGATCGAATCCCGGCCGGAGATGCCGAAATCGCCCTCGGTTTCCGAGTCGGCGATGATGCGCCGGCGCCGTTTGGCGGTCAGCCGCTTGCGGTCCTCTTCGGTCAGCCACTTGGGAATGTAGCCGGTGTAGATCTCCATCTTGAGCAGCTGCAGGTTATCGTCGCAATAGAGCCCGTATTTCTCCGGGGTCCCGATCCATTCCAGCATGGCTTCGGAGCGCCGCTTCAATCGCGAGGAGATGATGACCCGAGCGAAGTTGTGGAGCACCCGCGGCAGAAAGCGCTCGTCGATGTGCCGGCCGAAGACCTTGCGGTAGATTTCCACCTCCGTGCTGAGGTCCATGACGTAGGGGATGTTGATGTACTCCACGCGGTCCAGGAAACTCTGAAACCCCTCGATGTTCTTCTGGTCTTCCGGGTTCATGACCGCCAGCAGCAGGGAGTTGACGTTTTCCTCGATGTCTTCGACCTTGTGGATGCCCTCGCTGATGATGTTGTGCAGCTCGATCAGCCGCTCGGCGTTGTGGGATTTCACGTCCATCAGGGCATAGATGCCGTTGTTGGTTTTGGCGTATTGCGAAAACAGGTATTTGACGGGCTGGCCGTCCTTGAGCACCCGGTTGATCTGTTTCTGAAGGAAGGGGTTGCTCATGGCCTGCTGCCGCAGGGGCTTGTCGCCGGGGCTGAAAACACTGATGCCTTCGCCAAGGCGGCGATTGAAGCGGTAAGGCCGGGCGTAAAGGCACTCGAAGACTTTCTGCGGGTGTTTCAGTCGATAGAGCAGCGCGTCGTAGAGCGAGCTGCAAATGGTGCAGGGGTGGTCCTTGAAGACCCACTCATAATCCTTTTCGGTCGCCAGTTCGAATTTGAACTGGTCGTTCTGGAACAGATCGTCGAAAAACGTCCGGCGGTGGGCCTTGGGGATCATCAGCAGGGGGTTGTCGTGGCTCGGGCAGGGGATTTCAACGATGTGGCCGTTGACCGGCGCTGATGCCTCGGCCGGCGCGGCACCGCTGCGGTCTTCTTCCCAAGGCCCACCCGCTTCGGCCGGGCCCTGTTCGATGCTCTCGATCAACCGGGAGAGCCGTTCGATCACCGGATGGCCCTCGGTGTCGTCCGCCGCCGCGAATCGGCGGCGGTCGAAGCGCCAGACGGCCTCATAGCGCAGGCCGGGTTCCGTGCCGGTGTAGGCCTCGAACTTGCGCAGCAGGTTGTTGAGAAAGGTGCTCTTGCCGCAGCCCGGCGGGCCGCGGAAGAGGTAAATCTTGTTCTGCTGGGCACCGCGCTTCATGGACTCCACCAGGGCCACCAGGCGGTTGGCGAAAATGCGGTCGGCGAAGAAGGGGTGGTCGACGTCCTGAACGAACAGCCGGTTGCAGTCGTAATAGGCGTAGTGAATCGACTCGGGGTCGTCCGGGTATTCGTCGACACCCTCGCCGACGTAGGCCTTCACCATGTCGTGGAAGACCTGGAATATGTTGCGCATCACCACGGCCGGGCGGGTGACGAGCTCCTTCAGGAAATCACCGAAAGGGATGGGCAGCCGATGCTCCAGCGTGCCCGCGGCGCGGTTCAGGTTGCGCAACGCCACGCTCACCGGGTCGGCGTCGTCCGGCGCATCAGAGGTTTTGTCCATGGATGGGTCCATCGGCATCAGAGAACGTCCCGTGTGAGTTTGCGGTCCTGCAGGGTGTAACGCACCCGCTGCCACTTCAGCTCCGTTTCCCGGCGCTCCTCGCTGAGGGGCATGTGCATGCCGGGAAGACCGGACGGCGGGGCGGCCGGCTGCGCGCGAACGGCCTCGCTCGTTTCCAGCTGGACGGGCCGGCCCCAGAGGAATTCGACGCCGATCAGCGTGTTGGCGATGAATTCGCGCACCAGCGGCCGGCCCTCGAAGCGGTGGACGAGGCAAAGGGCGCCATTGGCGGTCTTTGCCCGGTCGATGTCGATGGCCGGCGGGTGGTAGAGCATCCCGAGCAGCATGGCGCGGTACTCATCGGCCGAGCGGCTCTTGACATAGATCTCCCACACGCCGCGGGCCTGGTTCAGGCGCCGGCCGGCCACAAACAGCCGGAAACGGTCCACGAAGTCCTGCTCGACGAAAGTGTTGATGAAAAGAAAATCGTTCAGGTTCTCGCGGAGCTTGAACAGGAAATCGCGGCCGTCGCCTTTGGGTCGGTCGTAGTGTTCGCGCTCCCGGCGGTCGGTGAGCCGGCGGAACTCGATGGAATACTTTCCCTTCCCGGCCAGCTCCTCGATGTGCTGGAAGAGCCGCATGCCGAGCGCGTAGGGGTTGAGCCCCACGCGGGGCATGGCGGTGACCCCGGCATGGACGCGCGCGAAATCCACCTCGTGGCCGGAGATCCGGTCGTCCCGGAGGAAGAGCGCCTCGTGCCAGTAGCTGGCCCAGCCCTCGTTCATGATCTTGGTGCGGATCTGGGGCTGGAAGAAAAGCGAGGTTTTGCGCACGACCTCGACCACGGGCTTCATCCAGCGGTTTTTTTCCTTGGCCAGGAACTCGGAATGCTCGAGGATGAACTGCATCAAATCCTGGCGGCGTTCGGCCTTGGCCTCTATGCTTTTTTTGTAGAGCGAGTCGAACTCGGGGTGTTTTCGGAATACCTCGGCGAAGAACGCCTGCTCCCCGTGTTCGGCGGACGCCTGCCGGCAGGCGTTGTAGCGCTCGATTTCCTTGATGTATTTTCCGGTGCTGACCTTGCGGACGTTCTGCAGGAAGTGGTCGAAGTAGTAGTCCAGCATCCGGGTGCGGGCGGATTCGGGCGGGCGGCTCAGCCGGGAGAGCTCGGCGTGGTAGCCGACCAGGTTGTCGATGCCCCGGGCGAATTCGATGACGTAGTCCACCCAGCGGCCGTTCTCGGAGAGCAGCTGGGCGATCATGCGCTTGTCCGACAGGGCCTGGCCGGTGAAGTCGTAGTCCCAGGTGTGACGGAAGCAGAGGTTGTTTTGGAAAAAGTCGATGTGGGCGAGCACGTGGTAAAAGATCATCACGTTCAGCCAGTCCGGGTTGTTGTCGTTGTAGTAGGAGATGGCCGGACGGGTGTTGATGACCGTTTCGTAGGGGTTGCTGGGGTAGAGTTCGTAGCGGCCCTTCTCCTTCAGGACCTCCACGTCGTGGACCCAGTAGTCGTAGAGGGTGGGGATCATCAGCTTGGGGGTCAGCTCGAGCAGATCGCGGTTGGTGACGATGTACTCGAGGGTCTCCTTCTCGAAGCGCAGGCCGGCCACGGCCGCACGCTCCTTGCAGCCCTCCATGATTTTCTTGGTGTGTTGGCTGATCAGTTCCATGGATCTTGCGGGCCTCTTCGGATAAAGCCCGATTTCAGCGTTGCCCTTCTTCCCGCAGGCGCTGCGGCGTACTCAAGGTACGCCTCGCGCCGCGGGATTCGCGCGCCTTGAACTCGGGCTTTCTGCGAAGCCGCCGAGTTCTGATTGGCCGGCTCGCCCGGCGCCTTTTGTCCTCAAGATTTTCAGATGAGGACCGGCTTCGCCGGTCCTCATTCGGCGATCAATTTCTTTATGCCTTCGATCAGTCGCGGCTCGTCCGCGTCTTCGGCCATGACGTCCATGCGCAGCAGTTTGGCTTTTTCCTCCAGCAGCCCGGAGCCGCGGAGGTATTTTTCGACCTCGGTGCGTTGCTCCTCGCCCCGGCCGTGCTGGGCGATGGTGATCCCCACGCGGTTGGCGTAGGCGAGCATCCGGCGCAGCTGCGGAAGACTCTCGCTGCCGTCGTGGTCCCAGTCGTCGCCGTCCGTGCCGTGAAAGACATAAATGTTGTAGTCCCGCGTCAGGTTTTCGCCGTCGACGATCTCGTTCACGAGGGTGTAGGCCGAGGAGACCTGGGTGCCGCCGGCCACCTTGGAGTTGTAATAGGTGTAAAAGTCCGGGACCTCCTTGGCCTGGGTGTCGTGCAGGATGAAGCGCGTCTCCACCTGCATGGCGTATTGGTACATCAGCCAGCTGTAGATCATCACGTGCTGGGCCACCACGAGCACGGTGGACGGGCCTTCCATGGACCCCGAGTAGTCCCGGAGGAAGAACACCAGGGCCTGGGACTCGTAGTCCTTTTCCGGCGAGAGCACCCGGTAGACCTTGTCGTCGGGCGCCACCAGGAAACGGGCGGGGTCGATCCGGTTCACATCCGGGATGTGGCCCAGGTGCAGGTTGGTCTCCAGGATCCGGCGCAGGGTCGCCTTCTTGTCGAGCAACTGGCCGAAGCCGCGGTGCCGGTCGGTCAGGTCGTAGGTGTAGCGGGTCAGCGAGCGCTTCTTGCCCTTTTCCTTCAGGTTGGGGAGCTGGAACTTCTCGGTCAGGATCCGTCCGAGGTCGTAGGCGTTGGACTCTATCTCGTGGGAGCCGCCTTCGCCCTGGCCGGGCCCGGCGGCCCCGGGCGGCGGCTCTTCCCGCACCGGCTGCTCGCCGATGACCTCGCCCGCATCGCCCTCGCCGGAGCCGCCGCTGGAAGGTTCCTCCTCGCTGCGGGCGGCGGTGTCGTGCAGGAGCTTTTCCTCCACCGTGGTCGGCACGATGACCACTTTCTCCTTGCCGCTGCGGCCCGGCTTGATCAGGCGTCCGACGTTGATCTTGCGCGGGAACCCGTCCTGCTCCCGCAGCCGGTCGCGTTCGAGCAGCTCATCGAGGGAGCGGATGTTGGCGCTGGCCGAGGGCGACATCGCGGCCAGCCCCTGGAGCCGATCCGGATCGTGGAAGGCGTAGAGATCGCGGCCGAACGCCGGGCCGTGGCCGGCGGTCCCGGTGGGGTCGTGGGAGCCGTCCGCCTCCCGTTCGCGCCGGATCCTCTCCGCCTGCGCGGGCGTAAGCCCCGCCGCCTTCCGCAAGACGCTCGCTGCCTCGCATGCCTTGACGGAGAACCACGCCCCGCCGACCTCCGGGTGTGAGGATGCAGCCACGCGATCAAAGCAGGATGCTTGTTATGGCGTCAACGAATGGGAAACGAATAATCGAATGAGCGCTCGCCGACCATTCGTTTATTCGTTGCCGCAGGATTCGTTGACGCCGAAGAACACCCTTTGTTATCTTGGCATACGCGATATCCGACCGTTTTTCAGTCAGATAAATCTTCCATTCCGGCATCGGGTGATGGTCACCTCTGTGAA
>CAZLSV010000064.1:324-28138 GCA_964562235.1 uncultured Desulfatibacillum sp. | reverse complement strand
GGGGACGCCGCTCCCACAAAACTGAAGTTACTTTCGGATAAATCCCCGCCCCCCGGGGCGGGGTGCGGTGCTTTCAAGCAAGTTGATATTTTTTCCGGTGGGAGCGGCTCCCGGCCTTCGCAGCCAAGTTTGCTTCGGCGGAGTAGGCTTCCAGCCGCAATGATCACGGCCGGACGCCTCTCCTTTTTTTGTTGTCGAGAGGAAGGCGCCGCGATCCTCAGGCGGCTCCCGAATCCTCTGTCGCGGCGGGAAAGCCGCTACTGCATGCTGACGCCGGCCCCTTGGCGGGGCCCAGAAGCGAAAAGAGTTCTTCTCTGGAAAGCGGCGCCAACGGTCTTTGGAAAACAGCCTCCATCCGGATTTGCAGCACCGGTTTGACGTCGGCGAGTTCCACCGGATCCCGGCTCTCCGCCTGGATGGAAGTCACCCCCACCCCTTCCAGCCCGCAGGGCTGGATCCAGCAGAAGGGCGTGGGATCCAGGTTCACGTTGAGGGCCAGGCCGTGGAAGCTCACCCCGCGGCGCACGGCGATCCCGATGCTGCCGATTTTTTTCATGCCCACCCAGGCGCCGCGGTTCAGTTTGTTGCGCCCGGCCGCAACGCCCCAGGCGGCGCAGGTGCGGATCATGACCTCTTCCAGGCGATCCACCATGTCCACCACGCCGAGACCCGCGCCGGGAAGGTGAACGATGGGGTAGGCCACGAGCTGGCCGGGCCCGTGGTAGGTGATGTTGCCGCCGCGCTCGACCTGGACGATGGGGACGCCGGACCGCCGGAGCGTTTCTTCGGAGACCAGAAGATTTTCGCGGCCGCCGCGACGGCCCAGGGTGAACACCGGCGGGTGCTCCACGAACAGGATGACGTCGGTGTCGACGCGGCCCTGCGAGCGGGCCTCCACCAGCCGCAGCTGGAGGTCCCAGGCGTCCGGGTAGGGCATCCGGCCGAGGTCGACGGCATGCCAGGGGTTCGTTTTCCTGGGTTTCATCGCGCCGTTATAAAAAGGGCTGAGGTCTCAGCTATGAGTTCCGAGTTATGAGTTATGAGTGCTTAGGACCGACGCGCGTTGCCTCAACGCCCGTTGCCCTTTGTTCTGCTTGGAAGATAGAACCGCAACCATGGTTCTGCAACGACAATCCCAGCGCCGGGCGGGCGAGTGCCGCCGCGCAGCTGTCAGCTCATTGCTCATCACTCATCACTCGTTACTCATTACTCATCACTATCACCCCCGGAGGCACGGCTTGCGGGCGGCGGTGGTCTCGTCCAGGCGGCGGCGTTTGCAGCGCGTGGGCGCCTGGCGCAGCAGCTCGGGGTTCTCCCGGGCCTCCGCGGCGATGGCTTTCATCGCATCGATGAAAAGATCGATCGTCTCCTTCGACTCCGTTTCCGTGGGCTCGATCATGATGGCGCCCGGCACCACCAGCGGGAAGTAGATCGTGGGCGGGTGGAAGCCGTAGTCCATCAGGCGCTTGGCGATGTCGAGGGTGCTCACCTTGTGGGCCTGCTGCAGTTTGTCCGAGAAGACGCACTCGTGCATGCAGGGCCGGTCGTAGGCGAGGTGGAAGGTCCCCTTCAGTTTGGCCTTGATGTAGTTCGCGTTCAGCACGGCCAGCTGGCTCACCCGTTTGAGGTTTTCGGCGCCCAGGCTCAGGATGTAACTGTAAGCGCGGATGAGGACCCCCACGTTGCCCCAGAAGGCCTGGAGCTTTCCGATCGACAGGGGGAACTCCTCCGACCAGCGGAAGACGCCGTCGCGCACGACCACCCGCGGCACGGGCAAAAACGGCGCCAGGTGCTTGCGCACGCAGACCGGTCCCGCGCCGGGGCCGCCGCCGCCGTGCGGGGTCGAAAATGTCTTGTGCAGGTTGAGATGCAGCACGTCCACCCCGATCCGGCCCATGTCCGCCATGCCGAGCACGGCGTTCATGTTGGCGCCGTCGCCGTAGACCAGGCCGCCCTTGGCGTGCACGATGGCGGCGATGGCCTTGAGGTTCTCCTCGAACAGACCGATGGTGTTGGGGTTGGTCACCATGATCCCGGCCGTCTCCTCGTCCATGGCGGCGGCCACCGTTTCCGGCGAGAGGATGCCGTTCGCGTTGGAGGAGACGGGCACCGATGTGTACCCGCAAAGCGCGGCGCTGGCCGGGTTGGTGCCGTGGGCCGTGTCCGGGACGATGATCTTGGAGCGGGGTTTGCCCTGGTGCCGGTGGTAGGCGTGGAAGATCAGCATGCCGGCCAGCTCGCCGTGGGCGCCGGCCCCCGGCTGCAGCGAGACGGCGTCCAGCCCGGTGATCTCCGCCAGGCAGCACTCCAGGGCCGCGATCAGCTCGAGGGCGCCCTGGCACAGTTCCTCCGGCAGCAGCGGGTGCGCGGAGGCCAGGCCCGGCCGGCTGCACTGGCGCTCGTTGGTCTTGGGGTTGTACTTCATGGTGCAGGAGCCCAGCGGGTACATGCCGGCGTCGACCGAAAAGTTCCACTGAGAGAGCCGGACGTAGTGGCGGACCATGTCCACCTCGCTCAGCTCCGGCAGGTCCGGGGCCGGGCCGGAGAGCTCCGGCGGCACCTCGCAGCGCGCCACGTCCCGGCGGGGCAGCGAAAACCCGCCGCGACCCTTGCGGCCGCGTTCCCACAGCAATGGTTCATCCAGCACCAGGCCGGTGGCTCCAAGGGTATTCGTCATGACTGCACCTCCCGCACCAGGGTGTCTATGTCCGCCTTGGACAGGGTTTCGGTCACGCACAGCAGGTAATGGCCGGCGAGTTCCGGATAGTAGGGCTCCAGCGGCAGGCCGGCCACGATCTTTTGGTCGAGCAGCCGCCGGTAGGTGGCTTGGAAGCCGGCCGGGAAGGCCGCCACGAATTCGTTGAACGTCGGGGCCGGGAACGGCAGGCGGATGCCCGCCGCCCGCAGCTGGGTTTTGAGGTATTCGGCCCGGTCGTGGTTGAGCTGGGCGAGCTCCCGCATGCCGGCGCCGCCCAAGGCGGCCATGTAGGCCGCGGCGGTCAGCGCGCACAGGCTGTTGTTGGTGCAGATGTTGGACGTGGCCTTCTCGCGGCGGATGTGCTGCTCGCGGGTGGCGAGCGTCAGCACGAAGCCGCGCCGGCCCTCGATGTCGGTGGTCTCCCCCACCAGGCGGCCCGGCATGTTGCGCACGTACTGCATTTTCGAGGCGAACATCCCGAGCCCCGGCCCGCCGAAGGAGCGCGGGATGCCCAGACTCTGGCCCTCGCCGCAGGCGATGTCGGCGCCGAGGCTGCCTGGGTTTTTAAAGAGTCCGAAGGCGAGCGGTTCGCTGAACGCCGCGATGCTCAACGCGCCGGCGCCGTGGGCCGTGTCCGAAAAGGCCTTGAGGTCCTCGATGCAGCCGAAGAAGTTGGGCGATTGGACGGCCACCGCCGCAAGCTCCTGCGTGCGGCCGAGCGCGGAGAGATCGGTGGTGCCGTCGGGGCGGAAGGGGACCTCGTGCACCTGGACGCCGGTGGGCGCCAGGTAGGTTTGGACGACGCGGCGATAGAGCGGATGCACCGCACGGGAGACCGCCACGGCGCTGCGGCGCGTGACCCGGGCGGCCATGAGCAGGGCCTCGGCCAGGGCGGAGGCCCCGTCGTACATGGATGCATTGGCCACCTCCATGCCGAGCAGCCGCACCGCGAGGCTCTGGTACTCGAAGACGGCCTGCAGCGTTCCCTGGCTCATTTCGGGCTGGTAGGGCGTGTAGGAGGTCACGAATTCCGAGCGCGAGGTCACGAAGCTCACCGCGGCCGGGATGAAATGCTCGTAGCTGCCGGCGCCCAGGAACACCTTGGCATCGGGCCCGGCGGCCATCCGGCCGGCGAACCGGTCGATGTGGGCGTCGAGCTCCCACTCGGTCATGGCCTCCGGAAGCACCATCGGCCGCTCGCGGCGGCACTCCGGCGGGATGACGGCGAAGAAATCGTCGAGGGACCGGGCAGCGGTCGCATCGAGCATCTGGGCGATGTCTTCGGGGGTGTGGGGCAGGTAGCGCATGGGGCTATCCTTTCAGTTTGTCGCGGTAGGCTTCCACGGTCAGAAGACCCTTGAGCTCGCCGGCGTCGGCGGGCTCGATGACGATCATCCAGCCCTGGTCGTAGGGACCGGTGTTGACCGCTTCGGGCGCGTTTTCCAGGGCGGGGTTGATCTCCACCACCTTTCCGCCGACCGGCATGTAAAGCTCGGAGACCGCCTTCACCGATTCCACGCTGCCGAAAGGCGCGCCTTTGGATAAGGTTTTTCCGACGGCCGGCAGCTCCACGAAGACGATGTCCCCCAGTTGGTCCTGGGCATAGTCCGTTATGCCGATGCGCGCGCGGCCGCCCTCTTCGCGGACCCATTCATGGCTTTCGGCATAGTGCAGATCGTCGGGGAATTTCAGTTGGGATAGGTCTTTCATGCGTCGTTTCCTCCTCGTGGGGGTTGCGGGGTCAGCCGGTCAGCCGGCCGGCCCGTCTATTCGGTCGGGTGGACGGGCGACCGGCTGACCGGTGACGGGCTGACAGGTGCCGCCCATCAAAGCACATACGGAATTCTGAGATTGAAGTTTTTGTAGATGACGAAGGTCTCGGTGGACAGCACATCGGATATCTTTGAGACTTCCCGGGTGAAGAACTCCAGCAGGTCGAAGCCCGGCTTCAGCAGGACGGTCAGGATAAGGTCGAACCGGCCGGTGACGACGCTGACCGAGACCACGCCCTTGAGGCGGCTGAACTCGGCGCCCTTGGCGACCAGATCCGGGGTTTTCAGTTTGACGCCGATCAGGATGGCGCGGTGGCCGTCCAGCGAATCCGGGTTCACCAGGCTGCTGATCTCGAGCAGCCCCTCGTCGTTCATGCGTTGCACGCGCGAGCGCACGGTGTTTTCGGACAGGTGCAGTTTGTCGGCGATGGCCTTGTAGGATTTCCGGCCGTCGCGGAGCAGCCGAATGATGGACAGGTTGGTCGAATCGATCAGCATCGCGTTTCCGGTTCGAGGCGCTCGGCTTCCGACTGCCAGCTTTGAGCTTTTCCATCCGGGCATCGGAAGCGCCCGGATAGGCCGCCGGGGGGCGGGTGTTCGGGGTCATGTTGGCTTACTATAAAATTCTGAGGATGTTGTCAATCCGGAATTGTTTTTATTCAAAATTCATATAAAAAATAACTGAATTTTGCAATTAACAAAAAAATAAAGGCAGGGTCTCTGAGCCTGCAAGGGGCCTGGTTGTATGCCGCATAAAATGACCCGGATTCATCCGTTTGTGTCGGCTTTTCTAAAGTGAAGGCCTGTGCTAACCGTTGCAATGCCCCTTCGACTATGCTAAGCAATTCTCGTCGAACCGCGGGGGATCCTTTGCACCAAACACCCATCCAAACTCGTCTGTAAAGGAGGAAGGCATGAAGAAGACCATCGTCTTTTCCCTGATGTTGCTCGCCGGCATTCTCATGGCGACGTCGGCCGTGGCGCAGAAGACACCGACGCTTCGTATCGGCATCAACGCCGAGATCACCGGCGACATCCCGAAAGTCGGCGAGGCCACGAAGTTTGCGGCCCAGATGTACGTGGAGGACGTGAACAAGGCCGGCGGGATAGAGGTCGGGGGCAAGAAGTACAAGCTCGAGCTCGCCGTCGAGGACAACGAGGCCAAGGCGGAATCCGCTGCCAAGGCGGCCACCAAGCTGATCACCGTCGACGAGGTGATCGCCATCGTCGGGCCTCAGGCCTCCAAGCAGGCGGTCCCGGCCGGCGAGGTCTGCAACAACTACAAGACCCCCATGATTACCGGTTGGTCGACCAACCCCAACACCACCAAGGACCGGCCCTACGTGTTCCGCGCCTGCTTCCTGGACGACTTCCAGGGCCCGGCGCTGTCGATCTTTGCCAAGAACGAGTACAAGTTCACCAAGGCCGCGGTCCTCTACGACGTGGCCAGCGACTATCCCAAGGGGCTGGCCGAGTTTTTCAAGAAGGACTGGGAGAAGAAGAACGGACCCGGCTCGGTCGTGGCCTACGAAAGCTTCACCACCAAGGACACCGATTTCAGCTCGCAGCTGACCAAGATCATCAATTCCGGCGCGGAGTTCCTTTTTACCCCGCAGTACTACAATGAAGTGCCCCTGATCGTTCAGCAGGCCAAGCAGCTGGGCTGGAAAAAACCGATCCTCGGCAGCGACAGCTGGGCCTCCGATGAGCTGGTCAAGCTCTGCGGCAAGGACTGCCTGGGCTCCTTCTTCGTCTCGCACTACGCTTCGGCCGGCGCCAAGGGCGCCACCAAGGAGTTCATCGACCGCTACAAGGCCAAGTACGGTTCCATCCCCGACGACGTGGCCGCCCTCACCTGGGACGCGATCGGTCTCATCGGCCAGGGCATCAAGAACGCCGGCAAGATCACCGGCGACATCAAGAAGGACCGCGAGTCCGTGCGCAACGCCATCGCCGGAATCAAGAACTTCCCGGGCATCACGGGGGCGATCACCTTCCCGCCCAACAGCGGCGACCCGGTCAAGTGCGCCAACATCGTCAAAATCAACGACAAGGGTGAATTCGAGTTCTACAAGACCGCGTGCCCGTAACGAGCAGCGTCCGCTCCGGCAAGGAGTTGTCACCGCAGAGGCGCTGAGAACGCAGAGGGCCGCATTTTTCCGTTGCCGGCGAGAGGCCGGCAACGGAAAAACCAGCTCTCCGTTTTCTCGTTCCAACCGAAGCGCACAAGCGCAGGTTTCAAATAAAATAGCGGCTTCAAAATCCCCCAACCCCCCTTTGGCAAAGGGGGTCCAGGGGGATTTCGTTGAGCATCGGATGGCACCCAACCCTCTAACCTGCCTTCTCCGAAACAGGAACTCGGCATGACCGTCTTTCTGCAAAACCTGATCAACGCCCTCCAGTGGGGCAGCTTCTACGCCCTGATCGCGATCGGCTACTCCATGGTCTACAGCATCCTCATGCTGTTCAATTTCGCCCATGGGGACATCTTCATGACCGGATCCTACATCGGCTTCGGCGTCGCCACCGGCCTGATCGCCCTGAGCGCCGCCGGCATCATCGCGCTGCCCAGCTGGCTGATCCTGGCCCTCACCATCCTGATCACCATGGTGCTGACCTCCTTTCTGGGGATGTTCATCGAACGGGTGGGCTACCGTCCCCTGCGGGACGCGCCGCGGGCCTCGGCCGCCATCTCCGGTCTCATGATCGGCATCATCCTGGAAACCGGCAACCTGATCCTGCTGGGGGCGCAGCGCGTCAAATTCCCGGCCCTGGTCGAGCCCGTCACCTACGATCTCGGGGGCGTGTTCGTCACCAACCAGAAGATCATGATCGTGGTGGTCTCGCTGGCGCTGGCGCTGGCGCTGCACCAGTTCATCCGCCGCACCAAGTGGGGCATGGCCATGCGTGCCATGGCTTTCGACTATGTCGTTGTTCCCCTGATGGGGGTCCCCATCAACAAGATCGCGGCGATGACGTTTGCGCTGGGCTCGGGGCTCGCCGCGGCGGCCGGCATTCTATTCGGCGTGGCCTACCCCGTGCTGGACCCCTACATGGGGATCGTGTTCGGCTGGAAGGCGTTCGTGGCGGCTATTTTAGGCGGCCGCGGATCCATTCTGGGAGCCACCCTGGCGGGCTTTATCCTGGGGTTCATCGAGATCTTTGTCGCGATGGTGTTTCCCTCGACGTTGCGGGACTTCATCGCTTACTCCATCATCTTGCTGATTCTGGTCTTCCGGCCGTACGGTCTTTTCGGAGATCCTTACTCCGTCCGTCTGAGACTCTAATTCCCATGCGCAACCGCCGCTGGAAGAAAACGGGGAACGAGCATTCATGAGCACACCGAAAGACACTCAAAGCGCCCCGCGCCGTTTTAGCCGCCTGAGGCGTTTTTTCCAGGACGTCCCGCTGCTCGGCTGGCTGACGGGGGCCTTGACGGCGGTATTGGCGGAGCAGTTTGTGGGTCTGGACCTGGCGCACCTGGTGGACATTCCCAGGATCCCGGTGCTCTTCGGGTTCGAGAACGCCCTGAAAAAACCCGAACTGATCCCCGGCACCGTTTTTTACATCCTGCTGATCTACCTGCTGCCCGTTTTCCTGGTGGGGCGCCTGCTTCAATTTCCCGCCAACCGCGTGGCGGGGTTTCTGGCGCGGCGCTGGCCGGCCGCGTCCATGGTCCTTCACCTGGCGCTGCTCTATGCGGTGTTGCACATCTGGTCCGACATCAACGACTACCGCGTGATCGTCGTCAAAATCACTCTCATCGCGGTGATGCTCACCTTGAGCCTCAACGTCATCAACGGGTACATGGGGGAGTTTTCCTGCTCCCATCCCGGGTTCATGGCGCTGGGGGCGTACGCGGGCTCTGTTTTCACGATCGTTTTGTTCACGAACAGCAGCATGTACGGGAAAGCGCTGCTGCCGCCCGCGATCGGCCCGTTTTTCTTCCCGCTGGCCCTTTTCGTCGGCGGTGCCGTGGCCGCGGTGGGGGCCCTCGCGGTGGCGATCCCCTCGTTTCGCACTCGCGGCGACTACCTCGCCATCATCTCGCTGGCCTTCACTTTCATTGTGAAGAGCCTGATCGAAAACCTTGAAATCGTGGGCGGCCCGCGCGGGATGAGGGGTCAGCCGGACTGGTCCAATCTGCCGACGGTCTTCGCCTGCACGGTGATCTGTGTCGCGGTCATCAACAACTTCGTGCGTTCCACCTACGGTCTGGCGTTGAACGCCGTGCGCGACAACGAGATGGCCGCCGATGCCATGACCGTCAACACCCAGCGCACCAAGATGATCGCCTTTACCTTTTCGGCCTTCTGGGCCGGGGTGGCCGGCGTGCTCTTCGCTCACGTGCTGCGTTATGTGAACCCCGGCACCTTCGGCCTTCAGCAGCTCGCCGAAGTGCTGGCCATGATGTACTTCGGCGGGCTGAACTCGGTTTACGGCTCCATCGTGGGGGCGGTGAGCATCAACATGTTGAGCGAAATGCTGCGGCCGCTTGAGATCTGGAAGTGGATCTTCATCCCGCTGCTGCTCATCCTGGTGATGATTTTCCGGCCCACGGGCCTGATCGCCTTTCGGGAATTCGACCCGGTGCGGCTGATTCAGCCGAAGGGGAGGTCCAAGGCGGAAGTTGAAAGTTGAAAGAAAAACGGAAGAACGCCGCTCACCAGTTGGAATGGCCTTGGTGGGAGCGGGGTTCAACCTCGATCCGATCCAAAATCTAACACACCCGAGACGTGACAGGGTTGCGGTATGACTGCATTGCTGAATGTCGAACACATGACTCACTTTTTCGGCGGGCTTCGGGCGGTTCACGACTACAATCTCGAAATCCCGGCCGGGAAGGTGTGCGGCCTCATCGGCCCGAACGGGGCCGGCAAGACCACGATCTTCAACCTGATCACCGGCATCTACCGCCCCTCCGAGGGACGCATCACGCTGGAGGGGGCGAACATCGTCGGCCTGGCGCCGTACGAAGTCGCCTCGCGCGGGCTGGGGCGCACCTTTCAGAACATGCTTCTCTGGCGGCACATGACGGTGCTCGATCACGTGAAACTGGCGCGCTATTCGAAGCTCCGCTACGGCCTGGCCGGCGCGTTTTTAGGAACCCGCAAACGGCGCCGGGAAGAGGCCGAGCACACGGCCGTGGCACGCCGGTTCCTGGCCATGATGGGGATCGAGGCGCTGGCCGGGCAGGTCGTGACGAACCTGCCCTACGGCGCCCAGCGCCGGGTGGAGATGGCGCGGGCGCTCGCCACGGAGCCCAAGATCCTTTTTCTGGACGAACCCACCGCCGGCATGAACCCGGAGGAGCTCTCCCAGATGATGGACATCATTCGCCGCATGCGCGACGAGATCGGCCTGGGCATATTTTTGATCGAGCACCGGCTGCGGGTGGTGATGGAGCTCTGTGAACGGATCCAGACCCTGGTGTTCGGGGAGATCATCGCCGAGGGCACTCCCGAAGAGATCCAGAACAATCCGGCCGTAATCGATGCCTATCTGGGCAAGGAGGCGGTGGCGTGACGCTGTTATCGGTTGAAAACCTGCGGGTATCCTACGACAACATCAAGGCGCTGCACGGCCTGGACTTTCAGATCGCAGAGGGCGAGATCGTGTGCATCATCGGGGCCAACGGCGCGGGCAAGAGCACCACGCTGCGGGCGATCTCGCGCATGGTGAAACCCGAGCCCGGCAGCCGCATGACCCTGCAGGGCAAGGACCTGCTGGCCTACAGCGCCGACCGCGTGGTCAGCGAGCTTGGCGTGTCGCACGTCCCGGAAGGGCGGCGGCTCTTCGAAAACCTGACCGTCGCTGAGAATCTGAAGCTGGCGACCTTCGCCCGCCGTGACCCGCAGCGCATCGCCGTCGACCTGAAGCGCATGTTGGAGCTGTTTCCCCGGCTCGAGGAGCGCCGCAGCCAGAAAGCCGGGACCATGAGCGGCGGCGAGCAGCAGATGCTGGCCGTGGCCCGGGCTTACATGAGCGGCCGCCGCATGATGCTCCTGGACGAGCCGTCCATGGGGCTCGCCCCGCTGCTGATGATGAGCATGTTCCAGGCCCTGAAGGAGATCAATGCCGAGGGCACCACGATCCTTTTGGTGGAGCAAAACGCGCGGCTGGCGCTGCAGTTCGCCCAACGGGGCTATGTCATCGAAAACGGGCGGCTGGTGCTGGAGGGGCGTTCGAAGGAGCTCCTCGAAAATGCCGAGGTCAAGAAGGCCTACCTGGGGGGCTGAACCTCCGGGTTCACGGCCGAGCGCCGATTCATCGGAATTGCCACCTCTCCGCAACCGTCCCCAACCCTGCGGGTCAGTTCAGACCGGATTCGAGAGTATAGCATGAGCGAACGCACTCCCGGTCCCTGGTTTGTGACGCAAAAAGACGAAGCCATCGGGGTCCTCGGCAAGGGGTCCCGCCTGGTGGCCGTGATGCGCCGGAAAAAAGGCGACGAGGCCAAGCGGCTCGCCGATGCCAACCTCATTGCCGCCGCCCCACTGCTGTTGGAGGCTTGCATGAAACTCAAAGACCTCCTCGAGAACAACCTCATCGTCACGGCGGAGGGGTTTAAGATCAATGACGCCGCGGCCCGCCAGTTTCTTCTGGATGCGATCATGAACGCCGAAGGCTATCGTACCAAAGCGTTTAAACCATAGCCCTTCCGTTCAATTCCAGACGACCTGCGGCGCTGGAAACTCGAAGCCTCAGTGGCCGTCCTGCGGCGCGGAAAGAGCGCATCCGTGGCCAGCAACGACACCGTTGAGGGCCGGGCCAAGAATCGCCGCGTGGAGGTGGCGGTGGGCGGATGGTAATGCCGATCGCCTCGGAAGCGCTTTGAAGTGAGGCTTCGCCCGGATCAACCCCCGGGCGAAGCCCGCCCCGACGCCGGCTGTTCAGAAACCGCCCGGCGTTTGTTCGGTTTCAGGGAAGCTTTGAAGGCTCATGCACCTCGCAACTTCCACCGGGGCAGAAAATATCGATCCAGAGGCTGTGGTCATGCTTCGGGTGATCGCAGAATACCGGAAGCTTGATACGTTCTTCTTCGGTGAAGCAGGCATCCTCCGGGCAGAAAAGCTCAAGCCAAACCCCCTTGTCCTTGCATTCTTTGGCAAAAGCCGTCTCCTTTTCGGACAGTGAGGCCAGTTCACTCTGAGAGAGGATGCGTGCCTTGGGAAGAAAAATCCTCCGGGGGCCGTCCGTTGATTTTTTTCCTGGGTCTTCATTATTTTTCATTTTCGTCTCCTTTCTATCGATAATCGGGAAATGTTGCTGTGGCGACATTTCCCCGCCGAAACCACGTAGGTGTTTCTCCATTACGGCCGGGAAGTTCACCGGCAAGCCGATCCGCTTTCCGGCTTCGGCTTTACTTCAAACTACCGGGACGCTTTCTTTTGGTTGGAGTTGAAACAGGCGTAGAGCTGATCGAATATGGCCGCCCCGGCGGCCAGCCGCTCTTCGTCTCCCGGGTGGGTCAATGCCACCCCCTCGATCAGGCTTCCGATACCGGCTGTTTCCGGCTTCCGAAACTTGCCATCCTTCAAATCCAGGTCATGAACGATTTTGCCGATTTCAGCCAATGCCCGGTCTTTCGGGAAAAATCGGTGGACGAGCACCTCAAGGGAGCACAGGTCCCCCTCATGGGTGAAATCACCCTCGAACATGTCAAATCGTACGTCGCCGGGCTTTGGTTTGAAGTTTTTGCCCGAAACGAACCGAAAGCGGGCCGCGCGGTCGATGAACTTTCGAATGAACCAGGCGCAGGCGATCCTGTCGACGAAGACCCCTTTGCGGGTCACCCAGCTTTTCGCCTTGAAGTCCGAGGGGTCCAAAGGGACTTCCCCGGGGGAGCCGGATTTGGCGCTCCGAGGCTGGCCCAGACGCGAATCGAGCTGCAGCATCGTCGCCTCGGCGACGCTTCGGCCCGGAGCCGAAAAAAAGTCGATCGCCACAATATGGGCCAGCCTTTTGCGCAACCGGTTAAGGTCGGCCTCAAACGCCGGCGCCTCCGCGTCTTTAATCCGACCAGGGACGGAATCGAGCAGCCGCCTCGCGTCCTCGGCGAACTGGCCGTAGTCCGCATCTCTCGCGGCCCTGAAAAGCGCCTCCACCTGCTCGTCGGTGAGCCCTTCGATGAAAGCCGCAACGCATATGGCGGCTTCGCCGCCGTTCTCCCCGATCTCCCGCAGGATCCACTGGTAATCCTCGAGGGTTTCGTCGTTCTTGGGAACGACGTACACGGTGTTTTTGATCGCCACCGCCCCGAGGCCCTGCAGGCGTCTCCAGACCTTAACCCTCAAGTATCCGGGTTTGGGCGGAATCTGGTGAATCAGCAGGAGCCATTTGCCGTCGGCGCAACCGGTCATTTTTCACCTCAATGATACTGCTGATCTTATATTGATACAAAAGTATCTTTTGTCAACCTTGTTCTGGTAGTATTTTTCCTCTGGAACGCATTCTGTATCGTTTGGGCTTGATCGATTCAGCAGGCGGATGGAAACCCGCAGCGAGTTGTGACCGAATAACGGAAAAACGTCAAGAATAAAAAGAATAAATTATTAAAAATTACAGTATGATAATGCAGTTTTACAGCAACTTTTCGCCATTTGACAGCAACACGCTATTGTTTTACAGTCAGCCAATTGAATTCCCGTTCGGTTTAGCAATTCTATCCGCGGAAAACCTTACCGATGGCGATAAAAGCACATCTCAAAATACTCCATCAGGGAGTTCCGGCATGGAACCAGTGGCGGGTGGAGCACCCCACCGTCACCCCGGATCTCAGCCGACAGAATTTTTTCAAACTCGGACTCGGCGCGGCCAACTTCAAGGGAATGGATTTTCGCGGCGTCAACTTCACCCAGACCTATCTGCATGTGTTGGACTTAAGCCTGGCTGATTTCAGGAATGCCAACCTGAGCGAGGCCAATTTTACCTCCTCAAACCTCCGCCAGGCCGACCTGAGAGCGGCCACTTTCGGAGGAACCATTTTCCGCTTAACCGACCTCAGCGGCGCCAATCTCGCCGGGGCGGATCTCACGAAGGTTGAGTTCGAAAATGCGAACCTCTGCGGCGCGAATCTCGTCGGCGCGAATCTCAGGGTGGTTGATCTCTGCGGGATCGACCTGAGCGGGGCCGACTTGAGCGATGCGGATTTGCGCGACGCCCGCCTTGAAGGGGCCGATCTGAAAAAAACGAACCTGAGCGGCGCGAATCTGAGCGGGATGGATCTAAAAAACACAGAGGTCAAGACGGCGAACCTCAGCGGCGCCATTCTCCAGGGGGCGGATCTCCATGGCGTGGATCTCAGGGGAGCGTATTTGAAAAAAGCCAATCTGGTCGGCGCCGACCTGAGCGAAACGAATCTCGGCGGCGCCAATCTCAGGGAGGCCGATCTCAGAGGGGCGGATCTCGCCCGGGCCGACCTGACCCGGGCCAATTTGAGCGGCGCGGACATTCTGGGGGCCAGAACGGTCGAAACCAATTTCAGCGAGGCCAATGTCAACCGGGTGGACCTTGGGGAAATCGATTTCAGCCAAGCGATGTTTGCCGGGGTGGATTTCACCGGCATCGATCTCGGCGAACTTGACTTGAGAAAGGCCCGCCTGAGGTGTGCCAATTTCAGTGGGGTCAACCTCGCGGGAAAAAATTTCAGCGATGCGGATCTGAGAAGCGCCAATCTGACGAAGGCAGACCTGCGCGAGGCCATCCTGAACAGGGCCGATTTGGGGGAGGCCGATCTCACCGGGGCCTTGCTTTACCGCGCAACGCACCATGACTGGCGGATCGAAGGCATCCGGTGCAGTTATGTTTTTTGCGATCCGGAAGGGAAAATTCCCTTTCCCGAAAACAGAAACTTCCAGCCCGGCGAGCTCGAACGGCGGTTCAAGGAGATGCCGACCATTCAGGTCGTGCTGGAGGAGGGTATCTCCCCGCTGGACGTTTTCATCATGGGAAAAGTGGTTCAGACCATCAACAAGCGGCGCCCTGAGCTTGGGCTGGAGCTAATCAGTTTCAATTCGAGAGGCCTGCCCTGCGTCCAATTTACGGTTCTTCGCAGGGAGGATGGCGACGAAGCGCTGCAGAACGAGATCAAGGCGGGGTATGCGGCGCGGGTCGCCGAACTGGGCAAGGATCCGGCAGGTTTGAACGGGAATCTGAAGAACCTTTAGTTGCCGCAGTAATAAAATGGCCGCAGCGGATCGGCCCTCCGTTACGCTTCGCCGGATCTCGCCGCAGCGGTTTGAACTTTAAGGACCTGCCCCACGGATAGCCGGGTCGTCGGCAATTTGTTCAGGCGTCGAATTTTCTCCGTGGTGGTCGCAAAGCGCTTCGCGATTTTGAACAAGGAATCACCCGGCCGAACGACGTATTCGACGGTCGTGATCCTGTGCGCCGCGCTTTCGGTTGCAGGGGAGGGCGCTTCGGAAAAATAGGTGCCCGGGATCCGCAGAACGGAACCTGCCCGAATCTCGCTGGGCTTTCGAATGTCGTTGATCTGCTGCAGTCCCTTCACGGTAACCCGGTACTTCCGGCTGATGGTATAGAGGGATTCTCCTTTCCGCACCCTGTGCGTGGCTTCCCTGCTGACCGGCCGCACCGGAGGCGTCGGCAAGTCGTCCATCTTCGCCGCGACGAGCCTTCCGGCACCGAGGGGCACCCGCAGGTCGTAGCCGTCCGCCGGCAGGATGCCCCGGCGAAGCTCGGCGTTCAACTCCGTCAGCGTGTCGCAGTCGATTCCCGTTGCACGGGCAATGCTTTTCAAGCTGGTCTGCTTGGAGACGGTCACCGTTTCGTATGGCAGGGGGGAGTCGACCGCAACCTCGTCCAAGCCGTATTTTTCGGGGTTCTGGACGATATGCAAGGTCGCCAGGAAGCGGGGGACATAGCGCGCCGTCTCCCTGGGGAGGCGTTCGTAGAGGTCCCAGAAATTGTCGAGGTAGTTGATGTTCTGGCGTTGGATGGTCCGAAGCACCCGGTGTTCACCGCAGTTGTAAGCCGCGAGGACGGTGGTCCAGTCCCCGAACATGCCATGCAATTCCTGGAGGTATTCGATGGCGCCGCGGGTCGATTTTTCCGGGTCCATTCGCTCGTCGATGTATTTGTCACGGTTGAGGTCGTATCGGTAGCCGGTGGACGGGATGAATTGCCAGAGACCCAAGGCTCTCGCGGGGGAGAGGGCGGAGACCTTGAACCCGCTCTCGATCAGCGGCAGCCAGGCAAGTTCCGCCGGCAAACCGACCTCTTGCAGCGCCGTTTCGATTTGCGCCCGGTGCCGGCCGGCACGACGATAAGACTCAAAAAAAAATTTCCTCTCACGGCCGATCGTAAACGAGTCGATTTCGGACTGAACGTGCCGGTTGATCGTGATCGGGATCTCGTTGCGATTCTTGCCGTTGGCGGCCACCAGACGGGATGAGTAAATTTCCAGGATGCGCCGTGAAATGGTGAGGCGAAGGTCCTCCTTTTCCTGCAACAGCTTGGGATTGTCCCCCGGATCCACGCTCAACAGGAGGGCATAGGCCTGATCGAGTGTGTCGACGGCGTTGTCCAGTTCCCCCTTTTCCCAGTCGGCCTGGGACAGCTGGCATAAATAAAGAACCTGGTTGAAGGCCGCCTCTTTGTCTTCCCGGCGCATCAACGGTCCCTTGAGCGCTTCCGGGGCGTCTTGCGCCGTCCGTTCTTGCCGGTCAGGCGACGGATCATCGTTGCCGATGGTTTCTTCCGGCTCCGTTTGCGCCGATGCTTCCAAAGGCGGCTCACCGGTTTCCGGATCCCCGCAGATCAGCGGGGGTTCAGCCGGCGGCCGGGGGGCCTGCGCGGGTTCAAGCGCGGTGATTTCAGTGCCGGTTCTATCGATATTCGATTGCAAGCATCCATAAGATGAAAACAGGGCGAGCGCCCCCACTAATCCGAAAATCCATCGGTGCATAGTGCTCTCCACGGTCGGTTCGTTGTTAGTTATCGATAACTTCAATCATATCCCGTCCGGGCTGTCAACTCAAGCGGTTGAGGCCGCTGGTCGTGGTGGGGTGCAAATCGGAAATGACGAATTTTCTATAGGGAAGTGCCCTGGAAGGATAAAATGCACGAACGGGGAAAAAGACGAAGCCTTGAAAATGGGGGGGGCGGTCGCTGAATCGATCTACAGGGTCGCGTTGCCCTTGAGCCCGGCCAGGGTGTGGATTCTTTTGGCGAGCGCGCCCGGGCTCGCCACGACCTCTGCGCCGGCCACGATGGGTTTTTCGCCGACCGTGATGACGGCGCCGCCCGCCTCGAGCACCAGACGCATGGCCACCGCATCGTTCTCGTCATCGCCGGCATAGACCGACCGGGCGCTGCCCAGGGTGCAGTTGACGAGATCACAGAAGGCAAGGACGCCAAAGGACTTGTCCACTTCCGGCAGCAGTTGGATCTCGATCACCGCGGGGCCTCTGAAGGTCCGGACCCCCCGCGCTTGCCGCCAAGGGCCGAGACGGGCGTCGAGCGCCTGTCGGGTCTGCGGAGTGGCCCGCCGGATGTGGACGGCGAGCGACCACTGCTTGTCCTCGATTTCGACCCCGGGCAGGCGGCCCCATTCCATGATTTCGGGAATCAGCGTTTCCCGGATCTGGCGGACGGTCTCCATCCGGTCGGCTCCCGGCGCCTGTCGGCCGCCGCCGGGCAACTTCCATTCAAGCCCGCTCCCTCCCCCTATGAAGATGCCGGGAACATCCACGCGGCGCTCGACGTCCGTCAGGTGCCGACTGGATATGACGGCGCAGTGGAAGCCCTGAACCGCGGCCAACCGGCCAAGCATCTCGCGGCAGGCCGGATCCAGTTCCGCGGCCGTGCGCTCGGCCACCAGCGGCGAAAGCGTCCCGTCGAAATCAAACATCCACAGGGTCACGTGGGGGGGTATTCCAGCTTCAGGCATTTTCCCGCCTCTTCAAAAATTTGAGCCGCCCAGTCGAAGACATTGTGTTTTTCCACTTTTTCACGCATGCGGGCCATGCGCTGCCGCCGCTCCTCGATCGGCATGCGATACGCCTCGTACAACGCGTCCGCGGTCTGATCGACATCGAACGGGTTGACCTGCAGGGCGTCATCCAGTTCGCGCGCTGCGCCGGTGTACTTCGACAGCACCATCATGCCGCCGCCGTCCGTTCGCGCGGCGATGAACTCCTTGGCCACCAGGTTCATGCCGTCGTGCAGCGAAGTGACCACGAGGATGTCGGCCATGCGATAGGCCGCCAATACGGAGTGGTAGCCGTGATGCGCGCGCAGAAAATGGATCGGGTACCAATCCTCGGTTTGATGCCGCCAGTTGATTTCGTCCACCATGTCGTCCAGGGCGTCGTTCAGGTCGCGATACTCCTTCACATGGGTGCGGCTGGGGGCGGCCAGCTGGAGCAGGGTGACTTTGGTGAGCAGCTCCGGGTGGCGCTTGAGCAGGAGGTCGAAGGCCATCAGGCGCTCGGGGATGCCCTTGGTGTAATCGATGCGGTCGGCCCCCATGAACAGACAGGTGCCGGCCGCGCCCTCACCCAGCTCGCGGCGAAAGCTTTCCGCCATCTGGCGAACGTCCGGGGTCTCTGCGTCGCGCCCGATCTGGGCGAAATCGACACTGATGGAAAAAGGCCTCACATAGGTCGGCCGGCCCCCGCGAAAAATCCGGAATTGCTCATAGTCGATCTTCGCCTCGAGGGCCGATGCGACGGTGTCCAGGAAGTTGTTGCAGTGGTACTGGATGTGGAAGCCCAGCAAGTCGTTTCCGAGAAGCCCGTCGAGAAGCTCATCGCCCCAGGGCAGGATGCGGAAGGCTTCGCGGTTCGGCCAGGGAATGTGCCAGAACTGAATCAGCTTCAAATCGGGCCGGGCGGTCTTGAGCATGCGCGGCAGCAGCGCCAGATGATAGTCCTGGATGAAGACGATGGCCTCTTCCGCGCCGGCCTCCTCGAGGACGGTGTCACAGAAGCGCCGGTTGACGCTGCGGTAGATCTCCCAATCGGCCCTGGAAAACTGGGGCCGGGTGTAGGAAATGTGGCACAGGGGCCAGAGCGCCCGGTTGGAGGTCCCGTAGTAGTACCCGTCCTCTTCTTTCCGGCTGAGCCAGACCCGGCGCAGGGTGTACTGCGGGTTTCCCGGCGGCATCCGGATGCGGCCCTTCTCGTCCGCGACCTGCCGGTCGGCGGAACCGGACCCGTGGGCGACCCAAATCCCTTCCGCGGCGCGCACGACCGGCTCCAGCCCGACCACCATCCCGCTGGCCGGCCGGATCGCCCTGACCTCGCCCGAGACCCGCTGGTGCACCCAGGGCTCGCGGTTCGAGACCACGATGATCTTGGCCCCGGCCGCAAACTGGCCGATATGAGCTCTCAATTCCTTCGAATCCAATTTGGACACCTCCCTTCCGGTCCGCCAGGCGTTGCGTCGATCGACCGCCGGGTTCACCCGGCGGCACTGGGGCGCGCGGCGCACGTCTTGAGCCCTTCTCGGAAGCCGGGTCAGGCCTTGGAAACCCCGGCCCCCGGATGGAGGACTCCCAATTCCTATACTACGGGCTTCGTTGCCATGCAAACGACGCGTCGGCCAATTGCTTTTTCCACTCCGCTTCGATTTCAGGAGGAGATCACGCAACGCAAAGCGCAAAACGGGCAATTCTCTCAAGCATTCCATAAAATTGCCGATGAAACAGGCAAGGGCTCAACCGGAGGGGAGACATGGGAAAGAAGCAGCGGATCCTCATCATCGACGACAACGAACACATTGTCGCGGCCTTGAAAGTATTTCTGGACCGGAAATACGAGATCTTCACCGCCAGCAATGGGGCGGATGGCCTGGCGGCGATGGACAAAGGCGAAAACGGCATGGACCTGGTGATCACCGACCTGGTAATGCCTTATGTGAGCGGGGTTGAAGTGATTTCAACCGTCAAGAAAAAGTACCCGAATACGCCCGTCATCGCCATGACGGGCTGGGGAGAGCATCCGGCCGCCATGGCCACGGAAGCGCACGCCGACCGGCTGCTGGTCAAACCCTTCGGATTGGAATCCTTAGACGGCTGCGTGACCGAATTGCTGTCCTGAAAAAAAATCTTGACAGGCCAGGTAAAACCGGTAAGCTGAGCGGCAACATGGGAATCGAAATGAAACCGAAATTTTCATACATAGACTTTAAACGATGTTCATGGTGGTGGCGGGCCAATCCCACGGGGTAGCCTGCGCGACCGGCAACAACTGAACTGAAACCAAGGATCGTGGGCAACTCCAGAAAGCCCGCGGTCCTTTTTTTTTGATAGAGGCTGCGGGCAGAACCCCCGCAGCCTTTTTGATTTGTGCGCATGCGGTTGATTTTACAGAAGGAGGCGATGGTATGATTCTCTCCCGATTTCCCGACAAGGCCCAGTATCTGCGGCTCGCCGAAACCTACCGCGTGGTGCCGGTGTGCACCCAGATTCTCGCCGACACCCTGACGCCGGTGTCGCTCCTCGGCCGGTTCTACGAAGGCAAGGGACCGATCTTCCTGCTGGAAAGCGTCGAGGGCGGCGAGCGCTGGGCACGTTACAGCTTCCTCGGGTTCTCCGCCCATCTGATGGTGAGGGTCTTTGCCGACCGGGTGGAGATCGAAGAGAACGGCGCGCGGCGCAGCACCCCCCACGGCGGCAACCCGTTCCAGGTGCTGCGCGAGCTGCTGGCCCCTTACCGACCGGCCGACGTCTTCGGCCTGCCCCGGTTCTGGGGCGGGCTGGTGGGACACCTCAACTACGAGATGGTTTCCTTCCTCGAGGCCATCCCCCACCGCTGGCCCGCGGACAAGCCGCTGGCCTGTTTCATGGTCCCGGAGACGGTTCTGATCTTCGACAATGCCCGCCACACGCTTCTGGTGGCGGCGCTCACGTTTCCCACGGGCGAGCCCGAACGCGACTGGGACGAGGCCGGAAAGCGCCTGGAGCGCGTGCTGGAGAAGATCGTCGCCCCCATGCCGCGGCCGCCGGTGGCCGCCAACGGGAGCAGCGTTCTCGCACCGGCGGTGGCCGAGGAGGATTTCCGCGCCCGGGTGAGCGCCGTCAAGGACCACATCCGGGCGGGCGACGTGATCCAGACGGTGATCTCCCAGCCCTTTACCAGCGCCCAGTCCCCCGACCCCTGGCGGCTTTACCGGGCCATGCGCCACATCAACCCCTCGCCTTATCTCTTTTTCGTGCACCTGGACGACACCGTGCTGGTCGGCTCTTCGCCGGAAACCATGGTGCGCCTGGAAAACGGCATCGCCACCCTGCGGCCCATCGCCGGCACCCGGCCGCGCGGCCGCACGGAGCAGGAGGACCGTCAACTGGCCGACGACCTGCTGAAGGACGAAAAAGAGCGGGCCGAGCACCTCATGCTGGTCGACCTGGGCCGCAACGACCTGGGGCGGGTGGCCGAGATCGGCTCGGTGCAGGTGACCGACCTGATGGTGGTCGAGCGCTACTCCCACGTGATGCACCTGGTGTCCAACATCCGCTGCGACCTGCGGTCGGGGCTGGATGGCTGGGATCTGCTCGCGGCCACGTTCCCGGCAGGGACTCTCTCGGGTGCGCCCAAGGTGCGCGCCATGGAGATCATCGCCGCGCTGGAGGGCGAGCCTCGCGGCCCCTACGGCGGCGCGGCGGGCTATCTCTCCTTCAGCGGCAACATGGACATGGCGATCACCATCCGCACCGCCTCCATCATGGACGGCAAGCTCACCGTGCAGGCCGGTGCCGGCATCGTGGCCGACTCCGACCCGGAGCGCGAGCGCGTGGAAACCGTGAACAAGGCCAAGGCGTTTCAGAAAGCCCTGGAGCTTACGGCTCAAAACCGATTTTAGGGAGGCCCCCCATGCTGGTCATGATCGACAACTTCGATTCCTTCACCTACAACCTCTATCAGTACCTGATGCAGATGGGCGCGGAGGTGCGCGTGGCGCGCAACAACAGCCTCACGATCGAGGAACTCGAGGCCCTCGGCCCGCGCGGCCTGGTCATCTCCCCGGGCCCCGGCCGCCCGGAGCAGGCCGGCATCACGCTCTCCGCCATCCAGCGGTTCACGGGGCGCATCCCGATTCTCGGCGTCTGCCTGGGGCACCAGGCCATCGCGCTGGCCTTCGGCGGGCAGGTCGTGGCGGCCCGGCGGCTGATGCACGGGAAAACCTCCCCGATCGTCTCCGACGGCCGGGAGCTCTTTCAGGGCGTCCAGAGCCCGTTCCAGGCCATGCGCTACCACTCGCTGGCCGTCGCGCGCGAGTCCCTGCCCGCCTGCCTGGAGGTGACGGCGGAGGCCGATGACGGGGAGATCATGGGCATCCGCCACCGCCGCCACCCGATCGAGGGGCTGCAGTTCCACCCGGAGTCCATCATGACCACGGTCGGCAAGCGGCTGCTGCGCAATTTTCTGAAGATGACCCATCAGACGCTCTATGTCTGAGTTTTCCATGAGGACAGGTTTTCACGGTGAGTGTTTTTAATGTGGGAGCGGCTTTCCAGCCGCGATGATCGCGGCCTAAAGACTCTGCCACCAACTTTATGGCCTACAAAACGGCATTATACGCAACTTCCTAGGGGGAACAGCTCATGTTTCGCGACCATCTTCGAAAGATCACCCAGCGGCAGAACCTCACCGCGGACGAAATGGGTGACATGATCGGCGAGGTCTTCACGGGCACGGTCCCGGACGCCCTGATCGGGGCCTTCATGGCCGCGCTGGCCACCAAGGGCGAAACCTTCGAGGAGCTGGCCGGGGCGGCGCGCGCCATGCGGCGCAAGGCCGCCCGCATCCAGGTGTCCGCGCCCGCGGTCGTGGACACCTGCGGCACGGGCGGCGACGGCAGCGGGACCTTCAATATCTCGACCACCACGGCCTTCGTGGTCGCCGGCGCCGCGGTGACCGTGGCCAAGCACGGCAACCGCTCCATCTCCAGCCGCTGCGGCAGTGCGGACCTCATCGAGGCCCTGGGCGTCAACCTCAACGCCCCGCCCGACCTCGTGGAGGAGGCCGTGGCCGAGATCGGGATCGGCTTCCTCTTCGCGCCGCTCTACCACGGCGCCATGAAACACGCGGCCGCCGCCCGCAAGGAGCTGGGGATCCGCAGCATCTTCAACATGCTCGGCCCCCTCACCAACCCGGCCGGGGCCAACTGCCAGCTGCTCGGGGTCTACGCCCCCCAACTGACCGAGATGTTCGCCGAGGCCCTGCGGCTGCTCGGCTCCCGGCGCGCGCTGGTGGTGCACGGCCACGACGGCCTGGACGAGATCTCGGCCTGCGCGCCGACCCGTGTGAGCGAGCTGAAGGACGGGCTCATCCGCACCTACGACATCGATCCGGAGCGCTTCCTGGGCCGGCGGGCGGCGCCGGCGGAGGTCGCCGGCGGGGATCCGGCCCGCAACGCCGAGATCACCCGCGGCGTCCTCGCGGGAGCGCCAGGGGCCTGCCGCGACGTGGTCGTTCTCAACGCCGCCGCGGCCCTGATGGCCGCCGGCAAGGCCGAGAGCATCGAGGCGGGGATGCAGCTGGCGGCCGAATCCATCGACTCCGGCGCGGCCCGGCGCAAGCTGGACGGATTGGTCGACTTCACTCGCCGGGCGGGGGGATAAAAAAGGCCTCAGGGGGACGGGGTTCAAGGGTTCAAGAGATCTGATGCGTGGAACCCTGACACGGCATCGGCACAACCTGAAGGTGGAGGATCGCTGAGACCATGGAAAATAGAGGCGCGACACCCGACATTCTGGAGCGCCAAGCAGGCGGAGCTTACCGCCGCCCGGCAGGCGGTTTCGCTCAACCGGCTGCGGGAGGCGGCCGAGGCACGCGCTGACATCCGGCCGTTCTTCGACGTCCTCAGGGCCCCGGGGCCAACGGGCGTGAACATCATCGCCGAGATCAAGCGCGCTTCGCCTTCCAAGGGGGTGATCCGTCAGGACCTCGACCCGGCTGGACTGGCCGCGGCCTATGCGTTAGGCGGCGCCTGCGCGCTTTCGGTGCTGACCGAAAAGAATTTCTTTTTCGGCTCCTCGGAGGACCTGAAGCAGGCGCGTTCGTCCTGCGGCCTGCCGGTCCTGCGCAAGGATTTCATCCTCTGCGACTACCAGGTCTACGAATCCGCGGCCATGGGGGCCGACGCGGTGCTGCTGATCGCGCGCATCCTTGATCCGCAGCGGCTGGCGGAGCTGATCCGGCTGGCCGCATCCCTGGGGCTGGCGGCCCTGGTGGAAATATACACCGAGGCCGATCTCGAGGCCGCCGCGTGTGCCGGCGCCCAACTGATCGGCATCAACAACCGCAATTTGAAGTCCTTCGAGACCGACCTCGGCCACACCCTGAAATTCCTGCCGCGATTGCAATCGGGCCAGGTGGCCGTGGCGGCGAGCGGAATCAGTACGCGCGAGGAGATCCGGCACTACCAGGCGCAGGGCGTCTTCAACTTCCTGATCGGTGAAAGCCTGGTCCGTTCAGAAAACCCGGCGGGTTTTCTGAAAATGCTTCTGAGGAAAAAGGATCATGGCGGAGAGTGAGCTGAAAAAACCTGGCGGCCTCCCGAAGAACGGGATCCTCGTCCAGGTCAAGGTCTGCGGGTTGACGCGGGTGGATGAGGCCGTGGCCTGCGCCCGGGCCGGTGTCCACGCCGTGGGTTGCGTGTTTTACCCCCGCAGCCCGCGCTACGTCTCCGTCGCCGCCGCGCGCGCGATCCGGCAGGCACTCCCGCCGGAGGTTGCCTGCGTGGGGGTCTTCGTTGACGAACCCTTCGAGAGCGTCCTGGCGACGGCCGCTCAAGCCGGCCTCGCCGCCGTCCAGCTCCACGGCAGCGAGTCGCCGGAGGTCGTGCGGCGTCTGCGCCACGAAGGGCTTTACGTCATCAAGGCGCTTTTTGCCGACCGGGCACCCGGGCTCGACGAGGCCTCGCGGTATTCGGCGTCGGCCTACCTCGTGGAGTGCGGCCGAGGGACGCTTCCCGGCGGCAACGCGCAGCCGTGGGAGTGGGGCAGGGCCGGACCCCTCGGTGAACGCCACCCCCTGGTCCTGGCGGGGGGGCTCACCCCGGAAAATGCCGCGCAGGCCGTTCGCGCGGCGGGGCCGGACGCGGTCGACGCCAGCTCCGGGGTCGAAGCCGGGCCGGGGCGCAAGGACATCGGCAAAGTCGAGCAACTCATCGCGGCCGTCGCATCGGCCGCCGCCAGAAGGAGGATATTCGCATGAGCCCATCGCAGTCCTTTTTGAAGGAGGCCGCCGGACGCCGGCCGGACGCCGCCGGTCACTTCGGCCCTTTCGGCGGCCGCTACGTCGCGGAGACCCTGATGCCGGCCGTCATCGAGCTGGAGGAGGCCTACCGCCGCATCGCCGCGGACCCGGCCTTTCAGCAGGAGCTCGCCCGCCTGCTGCGGGATTACGCCGGGAGGCCGACCCCGTTGTTCCTCGCCGAGCGCCTGAGCGCCCGCGCCGGCGGGGCGGCCATCTATCTCAAGCGCGAGGACCTGGCCCACACCGGCGCCCACAAGATCAACAACACCGTCGGTCAGGCGTTGCTCGCCCGCTGGATGGGCAAGCGCAAGCTCATCGCCGAAACCGGGGCCGGTCAGCACGGGGTGGCCACCGCCACCACCGCCGCGCTCTTCGGGATGGAGTGCCGCATTTTCATGGGGGTGGAGGACATCGGCCGGCAGACCCCCAACGTCCAGCGCATGCGGCTGCTGGGGGCCGAGGTCGTACCGGTGGCCACCGGCACGGGCACTCTGAAGGACGCCATGAACGAGGCCATGCGCTATTGGGTGGAGGCGGTGAGCGACACGTTTTACGTCATCGGCTCGGTGGCCGGCCCTCATCCTTACCCCATGATGGTGCGCGATTTCCAGCAGGTCATCGGCATCGAGGTCAAGCAGCAGATCCAGGCCGCTGCCGGCCGCCTGCCGGATGCGCTCATCGCCTGCGTCGGCGGCGGCAGCAACGCCATGGGGCTGTTTTACCCCTTCATCGAGGACGCGGTCGCGCTGATCGGGGTGGAGGCGGCCGGCAAGGGCATCGGCAGCGGCCGGCACGCGGCGGCCCTCGGGGCGGGCAGCGTGGGGGTGCTGCACGGCTCCAAGTCCTACGTCCTTCAGGACGAAGACGGACAGATCCGGGAAGCCCACTCCATCTCCGCCGGCCTGGACTATCCGGGCGTCGGCCCCGAGCACGCCTTCCTGAAGGAGACCGCGCGCGCCCGCTACGTTTCGGTGACCGACGACGAGGCCCTGCACGCCTTCCAGGCCCTGTGCCGCCAGGAGGGAATCATTCCGGCGCTGGAGAGCTCCCATGCCCTGGCCTGGGCCATGCAGGAGGCCGGGCGGCGCTCGAAGCAGGACCTGCTGGTCGTTAACCTTTCAGGCCGCGGGGACAAGGACCTCGGCATTGTGGCCCCGCTCCTGCGGGACCGGAAGGAGGGAGACGCGTCATGAACCGAATCGATGCCACTTTCGAACAGCTGGCCGCCAAAAAGGAAAAAGCCCTGGTGGGGTTTGTCACGGCCGGAGACCCCGACACGGGGCAGTCCCTCAAACTTGTCTCCGCCATGTGCGCGGCCGGGTTGGACCTGCTGGAGCTGGGGGTGCCGTTTTCGGACCCGACCGCGGACGGTCCGGTGATCCAGCGCTCCTCCGCGCGCGCGCTTGCGGCCGGGGCCGGCCTGGGCCAGGTCCTGGGCATGATCGAAGCGCTGCGCCGGCGCACGCAGGTCCCGATCATCGTCTTCAGCTACTACAACCCGATCCTCGCGTACGGTGCGGCGGCCTTTCACCGCGACGCCCTGAACGCCGGCGCGGACGGCGTCCTGCTGGTGGACCTGCCCCCGGAGGAGTCCGACGAGTTGACCGCCTGCTGGCCGGACGAACGCCTGTGCCTGATTCGGCTGACGACGCCCACCACCCCGCCGCAGCGCATGCAGCGGATCGCCGCCTCGGCCTCCGGCTTCATCTACCATGTCTCCAAGCTGGGGGTCACGGGCAGCCAGGAGGGGCTGCCGCTGGCGGAGATCGACCGCAAGGTGCAGGAGCTGCGCTCCGTCACGCGGCTGCCGGTCTGCGTGGGCTTCGGGATCTCCAGCCCGCAGGAGGTCTCCGCCGTCTCCGCGCTCTGCGACGGAGTTGTGATCGGCAGCGCCTTCGAGCGGCTGATCGAGGAGAACATCGGAAAGCCGGAGCTGCCGGAGCTCCTCGCCGCCCGGGTCGCCGCCCTCAAGTGCGAAACCCGCCCGCCGTCTTCTTGACGGCCCGTGCGGGCGGCGGGAAAAGGGCAACGCCGGAAAGGCAACAAAAAAAATCGCCGGCGGTGAGGCTGCCGGCGATTTTTTTTATAAGGGTGGCAAAAGGGGGCTAAGTTTTTTTGAGTTCCTGGAATGTGCCATGCCAGGAGCATTTGTTGCAGAAGGTCTCGGTGACTTCCTGAACTTCCGGGACCGGACCGCCTTCCGCACCTGCGCCGAAGCGGACGTCCCCACCGGCCACGCTGAAGCCGTAGGTTTCAAACTCGTCCGCCGGGTCCCTCACAAAAAAATCCTGGCAGCCACAGAGCGGGCATTTCATTCCCTTCCCCTCCATAATTTTTCCGCTGCCGGCGGAAAAATTCAACCGACCTTCATGAAGGCTTTTTTCTTGGCCTTGCAGACCGGGCACTCTTCCGGGGCTTCCATCTCGACCGTGTAGCCGCAGACCGAGCAGACGTAGTAGTCCACCTCGGCCTGGGGTTTGGCGAGGGTGTCGATCGCCTTCTGGTAGAGCGCGGCGTGCACCTTCTCCACCTCGTTGGCATAGGTGAAGGTGCGCACGGCGGCCTCGTTGCCCTCGGCCTTGGCTTCCTGGATCATGGGCGGGTACATGGACTGGAATTCGTAGGTCTCGCCTCCCAGCGCTTCCTGCAGGTTTTCAAGAGTGCTCTTGACCCCCTTCAGGGTGCGCAGGTGGGTGTGGGCGTGAACGGTCTCCGCCTCGGCCGCCGCCCGGAAGAGCCTGGCCACCTGGGGGTAGCCCTCGGTCTGCGCCTTCTGGGCGAAGGCGAGGTACTTGCGGTTGGCCTGGGATTCTCCGGCAAAGGCCTCTTTGAGATTCTTTTCGGTCTTGCTCATTTCAATCCTCCTTTATTATTTGGGTTAACGACCGGTTGACGGACACGTGAAAGGCTTATTTAATAACAAAAGATGTGCCAACTTGACGCGGGAACCATGTTTTTTTAAATCTACATTATTTCAGAGCGTTACTTGCATGGGTCGGATTTTTTGGGCGCATCGGGTCGCAGGCAACCTGAGACAGCCGGCCCTTCGGCCTTCGCCGGCATACTCGGGACGCCTTGAAAACCAGGTTCGGGACGCAGGCCTGTCGGCCCTGGTT
>CAZLSV010000064.1:0-314 GCA_964562235.1 uncultured Desulfatibacillum sp. | reverse complement strand
GGTTGTTCCAGGTTGGCCATGAAACACAAATGTCTCGCGACACACTGCCGTGCGTCTATCTCCGCGAGGCGGTGCAGTCTCCGTCAGGCCTTCTCCCCTCGTTCCCGGAGCGCGGCGTGGGCGGCGGCCAGGCGCGCGATCGGAACCCGGAAGGGCGAGGAGGAGACGTAGTCGAGCCCGAGCCGGTGGCAGAGGATGATGGACTCCGGGTCGCCGCCGTGCTCGCCGCAGATCCCGCACACCAGGTCCGGCTTCACCCGGCGGGCCTTTTCCATGGCCATGCGCATCAGCTCGCCCACCCCTTCCGGATCGAT
>CAZLSV010000063.1:15049-28267 GCA_964562235.1 uncultured Desulfatibacillum sp. | reverse complement strand
CCTAGGTGTGGCTATCCGACTACATCCAGACTTACATCGAGCGCGATGTGCGAAGCTTGTCGAACGTCGGGGACCTTGATCGATTCGAACGTTTCCTCACGCTTTGCGCCGGCCGGGCCGCTCAACTGCTCAGCTACTCGGGCCTGGCATCGGACTGCGGCATCTCCGTGGACACGGCGCGCCGCTGGGTTTCCGTGCTCAAAACCAGTTTCATCGTCTTCCTGCTCCCTCCCCATCACCGGAATTTGAACAAGCGGGTGGTTAAAAGCCCCAAGCTTTACTTCCACGACACCGGGCTGCTCTGCCGGCTGCTGGGTATCCGTGAAGCCGACCAGGTCGTGACGCATCCGCTGCGGGGGGCGATTTTTGAGAACCACGTGGTCGCAGAGATTGCCAAGGCCTACCTGCACCACCGCATAACGCCTCCCATATACTTTTGGCGCGACCGGACAGGGCACGAAATCGACCTCCTGATTGAAGATGCAAACCTTCTCTTCCCGGTGGAAATCAAGTCGGGCAGCACCTTGTCAAACGACATGCTTGACGGGTTATTGTGGTGGACAAAGCTTGCCGGCTTGCCGCCGGATGTCGGGACGCTCGTTTACGGCGGCGATGAGGCTTTTACGCGTAAACATGTTTCGGTGCGCCCTTGGTTCGCCATCTGACCCTTAGGCCCTGCCCTTACCATCAGGCAAAGGGGTTTATGAAGCCACTTCCAAAGCGGAGGCCATGCATTCGGTTGAAGGCTCTTGAATCTGTCTTCTTTCTCGTTTTAGCCGCCGGGGTGAGCCTTGCCGGCACCGCCCCGGCCTGGGCCGCCCCCGATGCGACACCTCTCTGGGACCACAAGTACGAAATTGTCGGCCTCCTCTCCTTCATCATTGCCGTAACGGCCCTCATCGTCATCTTGGTTGCCCAGAAGCGTCGCCGGAAAAAGAGGGACGCGTCGGGCCGCCCCAGCGGGATGTGGGCCATCGTCCGTAACGTCACCCGGCGCAAACCCGCGGAGCGGTCCCTGGAGGAACGCCTGCGGTTTGAGCTGCTGGTGTCCGGTCTTTCGGCCAGGTTCGTGAGAACTTCTCCCGATCGGGTGGACGCTGAAATCGAGCATGGACTGAAAATGGTCCTTGAATTCTTCCAGGTCGACCGTGCCGGGCTGCTTCAGATACTGCCGGAGAAGGACGAGTGGATGATCACCCACTTCGCCTATTCGGAGCTCGTCCCTCCGATCCCCACAGGGGTTCGACTCCCCGCATCGATCAATCCATGGGCATACGAAAGGCTGGCCCAAAAGGGGGAGGCGGTGTTTTTTTCAAGGATCGACGATGTGCCGCCCGAGGCCGGCGTCGACAAAAAGACGTGGAGGGAGTGGGGAATTCGGTCCAACCTGGTCATCCCTATCTTCACCGGTGACTCCGCTACCCATGCCATTGCCATCAACTCGGTGAATAGCGAGCGCGTGTGGCCGGAAGAATTCATACTGCGGCTGCAACTTCTGGGCGAAATCTTCGTCAATTCGATAGAACGCCAAAGCATGCATCAGCAACTGGAGCAGGCGCTGAAGTTTCAGGAGATGCTGTCGGTTCTTTCAGCCAAATTCGTGAATCTGCCGCCCGACCAAGTGGATGCCGAAATCGAAAACGGGCTTCAGCATATTGCCCGTTTTCTCGACCTCGATCGATGCGTCATGGCCCTGTTTTCGGAAGACAAGTCGCAGACGATCACCAGCCATTCCTGGGTCGCCTCCGGGGTCGAGTCGGTAACCGCCGGTGTAGGAAGCGAGATGATTCCGTGGGTCGGCTCAAAAATAATGCGCTCGCAACCCGCCATCATCCCCAGCGTTGACGAGCTTCCTGAAGAGGCATCAAAGGACAAAGCGTTTTTCAACCAAGTGGGGATCAAATCGGGCCTCTATCTGCCGTTGATTGCCGGCGGCGAAATCCTCGGAATTTTGGGTGTCGCAAGCCTTCGAGACGAAAGGGACCTGCCGGACGAACTCGTTCGGGGCCTTCAAGTGGCGGCCGATATTTTTTCCAACACGCTGGCCCGCCGGGAAAAGGAACATCTCTTGCGCGAGCGTGAGAAAGAACTCCAAATTCTAACGGGACGGTTGATTTTAGGCCAGGAGGAGGAGCGGCGCCGCCTGGCGCGCGAGCTTCACGACGATTTGTCGCAGCGGTTGGCGGTCCTTGCGATCGAAACCGGAAAGCTGCATTCGTCGGTCGCAAACGAACCGGGCTCGATCTTCAAATCCCTTTTCGACCTCAGGGATAAGACCATCCAGATTGCGGCCGATGTTCACGACATCTCCCGGCGGCTGCATCCCTCGATTCTGGACGATCTGGGCTTGGCGAAGGCGCTCGAGTCGGAGTGCGCGCGCTTCGCCGCACGGGAAGGGACCGACGTGGCCTTTTCGGCGCAAAATATCCCGGTGGATCTCCCGCGGGATGTCTCTCTGTCGCTCTACCGCATCGTTCAGGAGGGTCTCAACAACATCGCCAAACACGCCTGCGCCCGCCGCGTCAGCGTGGCCCTGGACGCAAGCGGAACCGGGCTCCACCTCAAAGTTGAGGACGACGGCATCGGCTTCGACGCCGCCGAAGTGCGTAACCAACCGGGCCTGGGGCTTTCGAGCATCCGTGAACGGGCGAGACTCGTCCACGCGAGGCATCGCATCACATCCGAACCTGAAAAGGGCACCACGATCGAGGTCACGGTGCCTTTGAAAGAGACGGCAAGACCATCGGACACCCATCCGGAGAGCCTGCCATGAAAAAAACCCGCTTGTTGCTGGCCGACGACCACAAGATCGTTCTCGAGGGCCTGTGCGGCATTCTCGAGCCGGAATTTGAAATCGTGGGCGCGGTGGAGGATGGCCGCAGTCTGGTGGCCGAAGCGGGACGGCTGAATCCCGACGTCGTGGTGGCGGACATCTCGATGCCGGGGCTCAACGGGGTGGATGCCGCCCGGCAGATCAAAAGGATCGACGAGCGCATCAGAATCGTGCTTTTGACCATGCACTCGGACGTGAGCTATGCCGCCGGGGCATTCGATGCCGGTGCCTCCGGGTTCGTGCTGAAGCACTCGGCACCGCAGGAGCTGATCACCGCGGTCCGGGAAGCCATGCAGGGCCGCACTTACGTCACCCCCATGATCTCGGGGGAGTTCATCACCGCCTGCCAAAAAGGAGCCTGCCCGCCGGGGGAGTTAAAAAACGAGCTGAGCCCGCGTCAAAGGGAGGTGCTGCAGCTTCTGGCGGAAGGGAAATCCATCAAGGAGATCGCCGCCGTGTTGGACATTTCGCCCCGCACCGCCGAATTCCACAAGTACCGCATGATGGAGCAGTTAAAAATAAAGACCATCGCCGAACTGATTCAATACGCTCTTAGGCACGGCGTGGTGTCCCTGTAATTCCCGCCCGGGAACTATTTTTTTAAAACCTAGTAGTTTTCCCAGTTTCTTTTCCGCAGCGCCCTTCCTACTAATAGAATCAGCAACTACAGCCTCGCCGGCTGGAGCTTCGGCCGGCTGTCGGCGCGAATCCCTGCCGTTTGCGTCTTGCGACAGGACCCTCTGACATTGGATGGGGGCTCCCCATGAACTGCGGTCGTGTAGTCCTGGCGGACAAGCACCCCGGCATGCTCGAGGGGATGCGACGAGTGCTCGAAACAGAGGCGAAGTCCGTTCTGATGGTGGCCGACGAGAACTCTCTGATCCAGGCCGTCGAGCGAATGAGCCCCAATCTGGTGATAGCGGATCTTTCGTTCCCGGTTTCCGGGGCCGCCAACGTCGCGCGGCTGATCAAGCAGCATTACCCGGCCACCAAGGTCATCGTCGTGAGCGTGCATGACGACCCGACCGCGGTCAAGGAGGTGGTCAATGCCGGAGCGGAAGGCTTCGTTTTGAAGCGGCGGGCGGTTGTCGATCTGATTCCCGCCCTCCGCGAGGTCTGCCAGGGCCGCCGCTACGCGTCCCCGGGGGCTTCAGGCAGCCCTGAGCCGTAAGCCCCGCACCTGCAAAAAAAGACCGGTGACAGGAGAATTGAACATGAGCACCCGACGCATTTTGAAAATATCGGCCTTCATCGTCATCATCGCGGCGGCCGGCGGCGCATCCCAGACGCCGTCATGGGTTGCGCCGGAACCGGCAATGGCCGCTGACGCTCCGGTAACGGGCTCGCCGGCAGGGTTGCCGGCCCCGGCCAACCCGGACCCCTGGCCGCGAAAATTCAGCTTTGCGGGTGCCGCCGGGAACGTCAACCTGATGGTCTACCAGCCGCAGGTTGAAAAGTGGGAGGGCAACCGCATCGATTTCCGGGCCGCGGTAGGCGCCCGGACCGACGGCGCCACCGGCGAATCCTTCGGTGTGATCTGGGCCACGGCGCGCACCGAGGTGGATCGGGTCGCGCGCAGAGTGACCCTGGAGGACCTGAACTTTACCCGCAGCAACTTCCCCACCCTGGCCGACAACGGCGCCGCTTATCTGCAGCAGTTGCAGCTGTTGGTCACGGGCTCCTCACGGACCATTGCGCTCGATCGCCTGCAGGCATCGCTGGCTGCCTCCGGAACGGTCAACCCCGGGGGAGTCCCGGTGAAAAACGATCCGCCGCAGATCATCATCAGCTACTCACCGGCGATCCTCGTTCCCATCCGCGGCTCGGGCTTGTGGCGGGAAGTGCCCGACAGCCGCTTCGAGCGCGTGATCAACACCCGCGCGCTGATCCTGCGGAAGAAATGGGATAAAACCTGCTACCTGCACGTTTACGACGGCTGGCTCTCCGCGGCTTCGCTCGCAGGGCCCTGGAGGCAAACCGCCAACCTGCCCTGGCGCATCGAGGAGGTCGCCAACAAGCTGGTTGAAAAGAAGCTGGCGGATCCCTTGAACGGCGGCAATGTCCAGCCGCCGCCGTCGCTGGCCAACGGCGCCCCCGCGATCTATGTCAGCCAGAAACCGGCGGAACTCGTCGTTTTCAAGGGCCAGCCGAATCTGGAACCGATCTCCCAGACGGCGCTCTTGTGGGCATCCAACACCACCGCCGATGTGGTCGTCGACACGACCACCAGCTTCTACTACGTTTTGATCTCGGGACGCTGGTACCGCGCCTCTTCCCTGAACGGCCCCTGGCGCTTCGTGGCCGGGAACAATCTCCCGCCCGATTTCAGCCGTATCCCGCCGACTTCTCCGGCCGGGGTGGTGCTCGCCTCCGTGGCCGGCACCCCGCAGGCCCGGGAAGCCGCCATCGCCAACTCGATCCCCCAGACCGCCACCATCCCGCGCGTGGGCGGGCCGAGCTTCACACCGGTGTTCGACGGCTCCCCAAAGTTCAAGCCGATCGCGGGAACCCCGTTAAAGTACGTCGTCAACTCGCCCACACCGATCATCCGCGTGGACGGCTACACCTTTTACGCGCTGCAGGCCGGGGTCTGGTTCACGGCCGCCTCGCTCAACGGACCGTGGGTGGTCGCCACTTCGGTACCGGCGGTGGTTTACACCATCCCGCCCAGCTCGCCTCTCTACTACGTGACCTTCGTGCACGTATACGGATACACCGCGGAGGTGGTCTATGTCGGCTACACGCCCGGTTATTTGGGCACGGTGGTCGAGCCTGACGGCACGGTCGTCTACGGCACCGGGTACGTCTACGATCCCTGGGTCGGCACGGTTTACTACCCAGTGCCGGAGACCTACGGGATGCAGGCCCAGCCGGTCTACAACACGGAGACCGGCATGGCCTACGGCATGGCCCTCGGGATGACAACGGCGGCCATGATGTACAGCTGGAACCAGCCCGTCTACTACAGCCCCTACTACCACGGCTACCCCTGCTGCGGCTCGGCCAGCACCAATGTCTACGGGCATTGGGGCAACACTTCCTGGTCCGGGACCAACACCTGGTACAGCCACTCGTCCGGCGACATCGGCCAGTCGGCCAGCGGCAGCTACGCCAACTACCGCACGGGGACCACCGGGACCTACTCCGCCAACCGCTACGTCAACCCCTACGATGGCGACGCGGGGCGCGGTTACACGCGGACCTACGACACGGCCGGCGGCACCACCGGCGGCGTCAGCCGGGGCGAGAGCTACGACGCCCAGACCGGCCAGACGAACTACAGCGCGGACAAGACGGCCACCGGCCAGGGCGGCAGCTCGGTCACGCGGGACGCCAGCGCCTCCTGGGGCGCCCAGGGCGCCTCGGCCGACCGCTCGACCAGCGTCTACAACGCCCAGACCGGCCAGACCAAGACCTTCGGCTCGGGATTCGACGGAACCGACCGCTACGCCAGCGCCAACGGGGAAAACTACCGGAACGACGGCAGCGGCTGGCAGAAGCAGACCGCGAGCGGCTGGCAGAGCGCGGGGGGCGAGGACACCTCCTGGGCCGACCGCGAGCAGCAGGCCCGCAGCCAGGCCCAAAGCCGATTCAGCAGCTTCGGCCAGAGCGGCGGCTGGGGCAACCATTTCGGTGGGGGCGGTTTCGGCGGCCGCTTCGGCGGCGGGTTCCGACGTTAACTCCAAAGGAGAAAGAAGAAACACTCTTCTACCCTCATGAGGAATGAACTTCACTACGAAAAGGAGAAAAACAATGAAAAACGGAATCAAATTCGGATTTATCGGTCTGACCGTTCTGGCGATCGCGGCCGGCTGTGGGCCGACCAATGTGCAGCAGCAGAGCACGACCCTCACCCAGCTTCCGAGGCCCGACCTCATCCTGGTCTATGACTTTGCGGTTTCACCCGACGAGGTCAAGCTTGACACCGGGCTCAGCGCGGAGCTGATGCAGAAGTACCAGCAGCACAAGGGAGTCTCGCCCACGGCCCAGGAGATCAAGCTGGGCCACAAGGTCGCCGATGCGGTGGCGGAAGAGCTGGTGAAAAAGATCCGCAGCTACGGGCTCTGGGCGGAGCGGGCCTTCGGCTCGCCTTACGGCAAGGGCAAGGTCCTGATGGTCAAGGGCCAGTTCGTCTCGATCGACCAGGGCAACCGCACCGAACGCGTCGCCATCGGGCTGGGTGCCGGCCGGTCCGACGTGCAGGCCAATGTCCAGTTGTACGAGCTGACCCCCCAGGGCATGCAGAAGGTGGACAGCCTGCGCGGCGAAGCCAAGAGCGGCTACAAGCCGGGCATGGCCGAGATGATGGGGGTCGGGGCCATTGCCGGCCACCTGCTGACCTCCACCGTAATAAGCGGCGCTGTGGCCGGGGGCACCGAAATGACCAGCGCCACGGTAGAGGCGGACGGCAAGCGCCTGGCGGACAAAATCGCCGTGGACCTGGGGAACTTCTTCGTCAACCAGGCCTGGATCCCGCCGGATGCGGTGAAAAAGTCATTTTTCTGATGTCTGGAACTCCGGATGAACGGAGGGGCACATGAAAAGGATGCACTTGTTTTTCGGCCTGTTCGCCGCGGTGATTGTAGCGTTGTCCGCTTGTGCCGGCATGCAGGGGCTTCCCCAGGGATCGGTGTTGACCGCCGACTACCAGGGCTCGTTCACGGGCAAATTCTTCTGGGGCTCGATCGAGGTCAAGGTGTACGAGGCCCCCGGGGGTTCGAAGCCGGTGTTCGGCCAGTTCCAACAGTTGGCGGAACAAGGGTTTCTGGATTTCCGGGGCGAGGTGAAGGGCTCCCGTCTCGAAGCGCAGTTCACGATCGCCGACGGAACGATTTCCGGAGAGGTTTCCGCGGACGGAAGGTCGATCTCCGGAACCTATAAAATGACCGACCCGCCTTTCGACCAAGGCACGTGGAGCGCACAGAAAAAATGAATCTGCTTCGAACGAGGTCGTTGCCGTCAACAACCAAGACAGGAGGTGTGGACATGATACGTCACATCGGCTTGGCATTGGTCGCCATTCTCATCCTGGCACCGGCGGGCGCAAAGGCGCAGGACACGCTGGGCGCCCTGATTTTCGAACTGAACCTCAACCAGGGCCAGATCGACCAGGTCCGCTGGTTCTTCAACCAGTTCGCGCAGAAACAGGCGAACCTTCCGACCGCCGTGGATGTGGCGCTTCAAAACCGCGCGAACATCCGCCAGGTGATCACCACCGCGCCCTTCAACCAGGCCCAGGCGCAACAGGTGTCCCAGCAGATTTCATTGATTGCAGCCCAGCGCATGGTCAATCGGCTCGAGCTGCGCAACCAGATTTTCCAGGTGCTCACTCCGCAGCAGCAACAGCAGTACATGCAGATCGTCCAACAGAGCCTGGAGGGGCTGGAGTAATGTTTTTTCCATTCTATCGGGGGAGTTCCGATTTACGAAGCCCCTCCTCTTGCGAGAGATGTCCGGGAAGGGATATTTATTAGGACTCTTTGGATTTCCAAGAGAACCTGAAAGCCCGGCGAAGCTTTCAAAACCACTCAAATTAAAGTACCGGCAGGAGGACCACGTGAAACGAAACAGACATTGGTCGTCCGCAGCAATCACCGCCCTCGTGATCGCAATAGTATTTACGGCCCTGTCGGCCCTGGCGCAGGAAATTACCGGCGTGCCTGGATCGCCCAGAGCCACCAGCACCATCAGGGGCAAGCAACTCCCACCGCCCGATCCGAAGTTTGACGGGGTGATCAAGGAAAAGGCCTCGGAGTCGAAAGCCTGGTGGGCGCCACGCGTCGTGCCGCCGAGGGGTGCTCCCAACGTGCTGCTGATCATGACGGACGACAGCGGCTTCGGCGCGCCGGGTACTTTCGGTGGCGTCGTCCCGACCCCCGCATTAGACCGTGTCGCAAAAAGCGGACTGCGCTACACGAACTTCCATTCCACGTCGCTCTGCTCGCCCTCGCGTGCGGCATTGATCACCGGGCGCAACCACCACGTGGCCGGCTTCGGGGTCGTGGGCGAAATCGCGACGGGATTCCCGGGCTACGACTCGGTCATTCGGAAGGAGAATGGCACCATCGGCGCCATCCTGAAAAACAACGGGTACGCGACCTCGTGGTTCGGAAAGAATCACAACACCCCCTTCTATCAGGCGACCCAGGCCGGGCCCTTCGATCAGTGGCCGACCGGCATGGGCTTCGAGTACTTCTATGGCTTCGTCGGCGGCGACGCCAGCCAGTGGCAGCCGAATCTGTACCGCAATACGACGGCCATTTATCCTTTCCAGGGCAAACCGGGCTGGAACCTGACCACGGCCATGGCCGACGAGGCGATCCAGTACATGAAGGAGCTCAAGGAGATCGCGCCCGGCAAGCCGTTCCTCGTCTATTACGTGCCCGGCGGCACGCATGCCCCGCATCACCCAACGCCGGAGTGGATCAAGAAAATCAGTGACATGCACCTGTTCGACCAGGGCTGGAACAAGATTCGCGAAACCATTTTTGCCAACCAGAAGCGGCTGGGCATCATGCCTGCGAACGCCCAACTGACCCCCTGGCCGAAGGAACTGCCGAAGTGGGATTCTCTCGGCTGGGAAGAGAAAAAACTCTTCATCAAGCAAGCCGACGTCTTCGGGGCCTACCTCGCCTACACCGACCACGAGATCGGCCGCGTCATCCAAGCGGTCGAAGACCTGGGCGAACTCGACAACACCCTCATCATCTACATCGCCGGCGACAACGGCGCGAGCGCGGAAGGCATGCTCAACGGGACGCCAAACGAGTTCACCACTTTCAACGGGGTTCCCGTGCCGGTCAAGGACCAGTTCCTTTGGTACCCGTTCTGGGGGTCCGACAAGACCTTCCCGCACTTTGCGGCACCCTGGGCGTGGGCGATGAGCACGCCGTTCAAGTGGATGAAGCAGGTGGCCTCGCACTTCGGCGGCACGGCCCAGGGCATGGCCATGTCGTGGCCCGGCCACATCAACGACGTAGGCGGCACCCGCCGCCAGTTTCACCACCTCATCGACATCGTTCCGACCATCCTGGAGGCGACCGGCATCCCGGCGCCGGAAACGCTCAACGGCATCCAACAGCGTCCGATGGACGGCGTGAGCATGGTCTATACGTGGGATAAAGCGAACCCCGAAGCCGTGTCCCGGCGTACCACGCAGTATTTCGAGATGCTCGGCAACCGCGCCATCTACCACGACGGCTGGTTGGCCGCCACGACCCCGGCGACACTCCCGTGGGAACTGAGCAGCGCCCCGCCGCCCGACGTGATCACCGGGTACAACTGGGAGCTCTACAACGTCTCCGAGGATCCCACCGAGTCCAACGATCTGGCTGCCCAAATGCCGGACAAGCTCAAGCAGATGCAGGACATCTTCTACGCCGAGGCGAAGAAGTTTGACGTGCTGCCGCTCGACAACACGACGCTGGCGCGCTGGAACGCACCGAAGCCGAACCTCACCGCAGGACGAACCAACTTCACCTACACGGGAACATTGACCGGCGTGCCCAACAGCGGCGCTCCGAACATCCTGAACAGGTCGTACACGATCACCGCTGAAGTCACGATCCCCAAAGGGGGCGCGGAAGGCATGATCGTCACCGACGGCGGGCGATTCGGCGGCTATGCGCTCTTCCTGAGCAAGGGGGTGGGGGGTATTCGTCGGGGCAAGCCGGTGTTCCTCTACAACCTGCTCGACCTCAAACGCACGGTGTGGGCAGGTCCTGAGCTCAAAGCCGGCATGCACACCATCGTCTTCGACTACAAGCCCGATGGTCCGGGCCTGGGCAAGGGCGGGACGGGCGTTCTCTACGTGGACGGCAAGGAAGTGGCCCGGAATTCAATGGAACATAGCACCCCGATCACCTTCCCTGAGGACGAAACCTTCGACATCGGCAGCGACACACGCACCGGCGTCGCGATGCTGGAGTATCGCTACGATGTTCCGTTCAAGTTCACCGGCAAGATCAACAAACTCGCCTTCAACCTCGGGCCGGACCAGGTGACGGCAGAGGAACGGGAGCAGATGCAGAAGACCGTCGCCCGCGCGCGCGATTAGAGGCGGATGCGCATCACCGCTTCCAGGGGGTGAAAGGGCTGGAGATATTCTCAATGAGAAGGATGCTTGTTCTCGCTGCGGTCGTTGAAGCCGCGACCGGGGTGGCGTTGCTGCTTGCCCCGTCGTTGGTCGGGCAATGGCTGTTCGGAGTAGAACTGACCGGCATCGCCATGACACTGGCGCGCGTGACCGGCATCGCCTTGGTTGCGCTGGCCGTGGCATGCTACCCCGGCGAAGCGGCCAACCGGGGGCTATCCGGCATGCTGGCTTACAGCTGGCTGGCCGCGTTGTATCTTATCTACCTTGGGCTCGGAGGCGAGTGGGTCGGGATTCTATTGTGGCCTGCCGTCGGGTTCCATGCCGTACTGACTTATCTCCTGGCCGGCGCATGGCTCAAAGGCCGGCCAATCAGGGGAACAGAAATACGTCGCAATTGAGAAATGGCTCGGGGGTTTGCGCCCCAGGAAAAAAAGAAAGGGCATCTCAAATGAAAAAACTGGAAAAAAACTACTCAAGTCGTAGCGGATTCAAGGTCCTCACGGTCGGCCTGCTGGCCGTGGCGGCGATGGTAATTGTTTCGACCGGCCCGGCCGCGGCCGTCAGCCCGGAAGAGGCCATGGCCTTCGGGGTGGAGGCCTACATCTATGGCTATCCCCTGGTCACCATGGAGATGACCCGGCGCGTGATGACCAACGTCGAGAAGCCCGAAGGCACCCGCGCGCCGATGGGGCAGTTCGTGCGGATGCGCGAGTACCCTACGGCCGCGTTCCGCGATGTCACCGCGCCCAACGCCGACACGCTTTACACGGTAGCCTGGATCGATCTCTCCAAGGAGCCCTGGGTGTTCAGCATTCCGGACATGAAGGACCGTTATTTTTTGATGCCGATGCTCGACGCCTGGACCGAGGTGTTCCAGGTCCCGGGCAAGCGCACGACCGGCACCAAGGCCAAGACCTACGCCATTACCGGCCCGAACTGGAAAGGCAAACTGCCCAAAGGCCTGAGAGAATACAAGTCACCGACCGCACTGGTCTGGATCCTAGGCCGGATCTACTGTGCCGGGACGCCCGCCGACTACAAGGCGGTGCACGCGCTGCAGGACAAGTTTGCGCTGGTCCCCCTCAGCAGCTACGGCAAGCCTTATACGCCGGCCCCGGGGCGGGTGGATCCCGCCGTCGACATGAAGACCCCCGTGCGCGACCAGGTGAACCGCATGGATGCGGGGTCCTACTTCAAGCTCCTGGCGCGGCTCATGCAGGAGAACCCGCCCGCCAAGGAGGATGCGCCGATCCTGGCCCGGATGGCGCGGATCGGCGTCGCGCCGGGAATGGATTTCGACATCGCCAAGCTCGACTCGGCCGTGGCCCAGGCGTTGCAGGGCGTCCCCAAGACGGGCTTTGAAAAAATCATGGCCCACTTCAAAAATGCCGGCGTCGACGTCAACGGCTGGCAGTTCTCCACCAAGACCGGCCTTTACGGCTCCGACTACCTGCAGCGGGCCTTCGTTACCGCCATCGGCCTCGGCGCCAACCGCCCGCAGGACGCGATCTACCCCACCTCCGAGAGGGCGGCGAACGGCAAACCTTATGACGGCGCCAACAAATACGTGATCCGCTTCCCGAAAGGCCGGATGCCGCCGGTCAACGGCTTCTGGTCCCTGACGATGTACGACTCGAATTACTTCTTTGTGCCGAACCCCCTGAACCGCTACACGCTGAGCTCGCGCAGCAAGTTCAAGGTCAACCGGGACGGCTCCGTGGACCTTTTCATCCAGAACGCCTCGCCGGGCAAAAGCAGGGAAGCCAACTGGCTGCCGGCCCCGGCCGGCGACTTCGTCCTCATGTTCAGGTTCTACTGGCCCAAGGAGGCGGTCATCGACGGCACCTGGAAACCGCCGGCCGTAATGGCGATCCCGCACCTGCCGGGGTGAAACGGGCGAAAAACCATCTCATCCACGAAAGGAGAATGACATGATACGGGAAAATCGATCACTGGCAGCGGCGATCGCGGCAATTCTGATCACCGCCTCGTTCGCGGTCCTGCCGGCCCTGGCCCAGCAGGTCACCGGCACGCCGGGCTCGCCCGGCGCCACCACGACCGTCTGCAAGAAGCAACTGCTGCCGCCCGACCCGAAGTTCGGCGGCGTCATCAAGAACGACGCGCTGCAGTCCAAACCCTGGTGGGCGCCGCGCATCGTGCCGCCCAAGGGCGCGCCCAACGTGCTGCTGATCATCACCGACGACGCCGGCTTCGGCGTTCCCTCCACCTTCGGCGGCGTGATCCCGACGCCGACGATGGACCGCTTGCGCATGTACGTTGACCAGACGGC
>CAZLSV010000063.1:0-15039 GCA_964562235.1 uncultured Desulfatibacillum sp. | reverse complement strand
GCCGACGATGGACCGCGTCGCGAATGCGGGTCTGCGCTACAACCGGATCTTCTCCACGGCGCTGTGCTCGCCGACGCGGGCGGCGCTGATCACCGGGCGCAACCACCACTCGGCCGGCTTCGGAGTGATTTCGGAGCAGTCGACGGGCTTCCCCGGTTACAACAGCATCATCGCCAAGGACAAGGCGACCATCGGCCGTATCCTGCTCGACAACGGCTATGCCACATCTTGGTTCGGCAAGAATCACAACACCCCTGCGTTTGCGGCCAGCCAGGTGGGGCCCTTCGACCAGTGGCCCACCGGCATGGGCTTCGAATACTTCTACGGCTTCGTGGGAGGCGACGCCAACCAGTGGCAGCCGAATCTCTTCCGCAACACGACGCAGATCTATCCGTTCGAGGGCAAGCCGGGCTGGAACCTCATCACCGGCATGGCGGACGATGCCATCGACTACATGACGCGCATCCACCAGACCGACCCTTCCAAGCCGATCTTCATCAAGTACGCGCCCGGCGCCACGCACGCGCCGCATCACCCGACCAAGGAGTGGGTGGACAAGATCCGCGCGTTGCACCTTTTCGACGACGGCTACAACAAGCTGCGCGAGCGCATCTTCGAGAACCAGAAGCGACTCGGGGTGATCCCCAAGCACGCGAAACTGACACCCTGGCCCGATGAGGTCCTGAAGCCGTGGGAGAAGCTCAGCGCGGAGGAGAAAAAACTCTTTGTCCGCCAGGTGGAGGTCTTCGCCGCCTACGCCGCCTACAGCGACCACGAGATCGGCCGCGTGCTCCAGGCCTTCGAGGACCTGGGGAGGCTCGACAACACGCTGGTCATCTACATCAACGGCGACAACGGCACCAGCGCCGAGGGCGGGCCAGTGGGCACGCCGAACGAGGTCGCTTTCTTCAATGGCCTGAGTGAGCTCCCCGTCGAAGTGCAGATGAAGTTCTACGACGTCTGGGGCACCGAGCAGACCTACAACCACATGTCGGCCGGGTGGTCGTGGGCCTTCGACACGCCGTTCGACTGGTTCAAACAAAACGCCTCCCGGCTGGGCGGCATCAACCAGAACATGGTGGTGTCGTGGCCGGCGCGCATCAAGGACAAGGGAGCCTTGCGCGAGCAGTTCATCCACGTGATCGACGTCGTGCCCACCATCCTCGAGGCGGCGGGCATCAAGGCGCCGGAGATGGTGGACGGCATCAAGCAGGCCCCGATCGAGGGCACGAGCTTCCTCTACACCTTCGACGCGAAGAACGCCAAATCACCGTCGCGCCACAAGACCCAGTACTTCGAGATGATGGGCCAGTGGGCGCTTTACGACGACGGCTGGCTGCTGAGCACTAAGGTCAACCGCGCGCCCTGGCAGGCCTTCGGTGCGGCGAACCCCGACCCGCTCAACAACCAGGTCTTCCAGCTCTACGACCTCACCAAGGACTTCAGCCAGGCCGAGGACATCGCCGCGAAACACCCGCAAAAGGTGGCGGAGATGCGCAAGAAATTCGTCGCGGAAGCGAAGAAGTACCAGGTCTTCCCGCTGGACGCCTCGGTCGCCGCCCGCATCGTGGCCCCGCGCCCGAACATCACGGCCGGCCGCACCGAGTTCGTCTACACCCGGCCGATGGTGGGGCTGCCGCAGGGCGATTCCCCGTTCATCCTCAACAGTTCGTACACGATCACCGCGGACATCGAAGTTCCGGAAGGCGGTGCGGAGGGGATGATCCTGACCTCGGGCGGGCGCTTCGCCGGCTACGGATTCTACCTGCTCAAAGGCAAGCCGGTGTTCCTCTGGAACCTGGTCGATTTGAAACGCATCAAATGGGAAGGCCCGGATGCGCTCACGCCCGGCAGACACACCTTGGAGTTCGACTTCACCTATGACGGCCTCGGCGTCGGCACACTCGCCTTCAACAACCTGAGCGGACTCGGCCGCTCCGGCACGGGCACGCTCAAGGTGGACGGCAAGGCGGTGCAGGCCATCAAGATGGAACACACGCTGCCCATGATCCTGCAATGGGACGAGAGCTTCGACATCGGCTCCGACACCCTGACCGGGGTCAACGATGCGGACTACCAGCCCCCGTTCCGGTTGACCGCCAAACTGAACAAGCTGACGATCAAGGTCGATCGTCCGCAACTGTCGCCGGAAGACATTAAAAAGCTCGAAGCGGCCCAGCGCAACAACAAGATGAGTGAATAGGATCACGAAGAACCCCGGGCGGCCCCTGACCGGGCCGCTCGGACAACCACCGAGAGGAAGGTTTTCTGGCCTGAGATGAAGCTCTCTTTGATTGCCGCTGCCATGAGAAAGATAATGATTTCGGCCCGACTGGAATCACAATGGGAGGATTTGTTGAAGGGCCTTGCGGCCGCTACGGACAGCGGCGACGGGAATACGCTGATCGAGCGTTGCCAGTTTTCCTTTTCGGTGAACGGCCAGCCCCAGCAGATACACGTCGGTGATTTGAGCATGCGTTATGACCGCATCGGGTTCGAGGATTTGCAGGATGCTGATATCCTCAGCCCAGAAGTGATGGCCCGGGACCTCGCAAAGGCGACGGAAGATGTCAAGCACGGCCGTTACACCCCCCGGCCGGTTGGGGTAGTTCGGATGGCTGGCGATGCGGATAAACCCGTTTTCGGTCAGAGGACAGGTTGCCCAGGCCCTCCGGCCTTTCTCCAGGAACCAGCGATGCGCTGACTGGTGATGGATATGCATGGGGTCCGTTAAAGCGAGAAGCAGATTGACATCCAGAAGGAAGCACGTCATGGCGCTTCGTCCCGAAGTCGGTTCACCAGATCCAGCGTAACCACCCCGGCGTCCGGTTGGACCGGAAACAACGGCAAGCCATGTTTGGCGGAGACGGGCGCTCGCCGGGTCAACGCCTGGCGAACCAGATCCGACAGCACCTGGCCAAGTGAGTTGCCTCGCTGCTTGGCGAGTTCCTTCGCCGCAAGGAGGACATCTTCTTCAAGGTCGACGGTCGTGCGCATTGTTTTCTCCAAAATTAATCCCGCATGGATCCGCATCTGATGTTAGATGATAAAACATCAAACACCGGGTGTCAAGATGAAAGGGTCTCGGACGCCTGACGTTGCTGCAGGTCCCTGCAAACGGAAGGCAAACCCAACAACACTCCGAACATCAACCAAGGGAGGAAAAGGAATGAGAATGAAGACACCGAATGATCCAGCTCAATGACGAGGGTGCCATCGTCGGCGTCAGCCTCACGGCGGCCAAGTACTACAAGGATAAAGACCTTAACTGACACTATTGCAATTTGAAACGCATTGGGGGATATATGTCGGCAACGCACCATCACCGGCGTTCGGGCGCATCCCAACCCCGCCGAAAGCTGCACCGGGACTGGCGGATGTGGGTGGCCGTCGCCTTGATGCTGGCGGCCGTTGTGATCTATGTTTTGACCTTGGACGACTCCCTGTTGTCGCGGGTCGTCCAGGCTTCGATCTGCTGAAGGCAACCGCGTAAACCGATCAGAAGATGGGCGACAGAGCGCAGCGCACAGCCAAACACCTTCCAACCGTCAGCCTGGCGGTCATCTTTTTATTGGCGGCCACCGCCTGTCACTCCTTCGCACAACCCCCCGCCGCATCCGGGCATGCCCCGGCGCCGCCGGCTTCGACGCCCATTGCGTCGACGGAGGTTGCGGCGAAGGCCTCGGCGGCGATGAATTTTCTGGCCACCCTCTCCGCGCAATATGCCCCCAGCACCGAAATCGAGAAGATTCAAAATTCACTGGGAACCCTCAAGGTTCAGATCGACGAAGAGTCCGCTACCACTGCCAACATCCTCCGGCAGGAACCCACACTCGCAACGCTTCAGGCACAGCAGGCGTATTGGAATCGGAGGCATCAGCGGGTGAACGCTTGGCTGACCCTGCTGACCCAGCGGGCCATCGTCCTTCGAAGCGATCTGGACCTTCTGGCTCAGATGAACGAGACCTGGACCCGCTCCCGCACCGCCGCCCTGGCGAGTCAAACGCCGCCGCAAATCCTCCAGCAGATCGAGACCGTGTTGGCCGCCATCGAGGCGGAAAGGTCCCCCCTTGCCGCCCAGCAGGACAATGTGCTCGACCTGCAGGCCAGCATCGCCACGGAGCTTTCCCGCTGCGATGACACGCTGTCACAACTCGCCCGGGCCCAGCAGGCGGCGGTCACAGATATTCTGGCGCGCGAGAGCCCGCCCATCTGGAGCATTGATCTGCGGATTCACGCCCGAGCCACCTTTCCCAGCCGCCTGCGTGAAGCAGCCGCCGGCTTTCGCACCGACATCCAGCAGTACGCCGGCGACTCCTCCATGGGGATGCCGCTGCATGGGGCAATATTCCTCGTGCTTTCGCTGGTGTTCTGTGCGGCGCGCCGCAAAAGGCGCGGCTGGATCGCCACCGGCGAGGGCGTTTCCGCCAGGATCAAGCTGTTTGAGCGGCCCTTTGCGGCGGCGCTGATGGTCTCTCTGATCGTCGCTTCAGCGGTCATCTCACCCGCACCGGGCGGGGTAAAAGAGTTGTTTTCGGTCCTGGCCCTTGTGCCGATGCTCCGGCTGGTCAGTCCCGTGATCGACCCGCGGCTGGCCCCCGGCCTTTACCCCGTGGCAGCTCTGTACGCCCTCGATGTCCTCCGGCAGACCTTGGGCGGCGCGCCCCTGGTCGAGCAGGTGCTCCTCTGTCTGGAAAGCGTGTCGGCGATGGGGGTGTCTTGGTGGCTCCTGCGCTCCGAACCGCTCCGCCACCCAACAACGGGAGCGGCGGAAGCCGCGATGCGAAGGCGCTCGCTTTGCGGCATCACCCGACTCGTCATGGTCGGCCTTGCCGTCGGGTTGGTGGCCGGGGCCGTGGGCTACATGCGGTTGGCGCGCCTGATTACGCCCGGCACCCTGTCCGCGGCGGCCCTGGCGCTGATGCTGCACGCCCTGCTTCGGGTGTTGAGCGGCACGGCGGCCATCGCGCTCCGGGTGTGGCCGTTGCAGAGGCTGCAGATGGTCCGCAACCACGGCGATCGCATCGAAAGCTGGATCTACCGCCTGTTCGTCTGGATGACGATCGTCATCTGGGCCGTCCGCTCCCTGGGCCACATCGGGCTATTGGACCAGCTGCAGTCCGCCGGCAGCGCCGTTCTGTCCCTAAAGCTTGAACGCGGCTCCATCAGCGTCTCCGTCGAGGACATCTTCGCCTTCCTGCTCACGGTGTGGGCATCGTTTCTGCTGTCGGCTTTCATCCGCTTTATCCTCCGGGAGGAGGTGTATCCCCGTCGGGGTGTACCGCGCGGCATGTCCTACGCCTATTCCCGCCTGGTCCACTATGTCATCCTGGCCGTTGGATTCCTGGTGGGGCTGGGGGTGCTGGGGATGGACCTGACCAAGGTGAGCGTTCTTGCCGGGGCCTTCGGGGTGGGCATCGGCTTCGGTCTGCAGGAGGTGGTGAACAATTTCGTCTGCGGGCTGATTCTGCTCTTCGAACGGCCGGTCCACGTGGGCGACATCGTCGAGGTGGGCGACCTGCAGGGCGAGGTGAGAAAAATAGGCATCCGCGCCAGCACGGTGCGCACCTACCGGGGGGCCGACATCATCGTGCCCAACTCCCAGTTCATCACCGCCAACGTCACCAACTGGACCCTCAGCGACCAGCTTCGGCGCATCGATCTGCCGGTGGGGGTGAACTATGCCGCGGCGCCGAAGCGGGTGATCGAGGTGCTGGAAGCGGTGGCCCGTGCCAACCCGGGGGTTTTGGAGAAGCCGCCCCCCCAGTGCCTCTTTACCGGCTACGGGGACAGCTCGATCAACTTCGAGCTGCGGGCCTGGACGGAGCAGTTCGACAAGTGGCGGGCCATCCGCAGCGAATTGGCTTCCGCCGTTTACGATGCCGTGCACGCGGCGGGCATGTCCTTTCCTTTCCCCCAGCGCGAGGTGCGCCTGCTGCGCGACCCCGGACCCGGCGCCCTCGAAGGTGGTGACAATTTGAAGCCTAAGTGATCTGGGCTGGAAGGAATTCGAAGCACGAATACCGAATGACCGAAATGCTAAGAAACACCCTAAGATCTCAGTCCAACCGGCTTGGTTCATCTCCCTTGGTGTTAATTTTAGGCATCATAGGCACTTTAGTCACTTTAGGCACCTTTTATTAATTAGGCCCTATCGGCACTTACTTCTAACAGGGAGGCCTTTATGAGAAGGTTCCACCGCGGGGTTTTGCTTTCCGCACTGATTTCGTTTCTGGCGGCCGGCCCGGTTCAGGCCGGCGGGCTCTGGTTGAGCGTGCAGCCGACCCCGGACATGGGCGTCGGCGGCGCCGGGAGCCAAGCCACGGGGTTCGATGCCTCCACCGCCACCGCCAACCCGGCGGCCATGACGCGACTGGACCGCTCCCAGATGGAAGCCGGCATCATGGCCATCTATCCCGACACCCAGTTCAACGTTAAAAGCTCCCCCTTCGGCGACAACGGCGGCGGCAACGCCGGCTATTTGAGCGCGGTCCCGACGCTGAATTACGTGCACAGCGTGAGCCCGGACCTGAAACTGGGCATCGGAGTGGGGTCCTATTTCGGGTTGGGGCTCAACTACTCCAACGAATGGGCGGGCAAATACTATGTCCAGAACGCCAGCTTGACGACGGTGGCGGTCAACCCGACCATCGGCTACCGCATCGCCCCGTGGCTCTCCGTCGGCGGCGGCGTCAGCGCGGTCCAGGGCAGTGTAAGCGAGCGGGTGGCCGTCAACACGCTCCTGGAACCCGGGGACGGCCGCCTCAAGTACGATGCCTCGGACGTGGGCTACGGGTACAACCTCGGGGTGCTCTTCGAGCTGAGCCCGCAGACCCGTATCGGCGTCACTTACGTCTCCCAGGTCAACCTGGATTTCAAGGATGACATGCGCTTCAAAAACATGGAAGGCACGCTCCTGGGGGCCGCCCTGAACGCCAACGGCCTTCTGGATGCCCCGCTGAAGATCAACCTGGCTGTCCCGGCGCAGCTGGCCGTCGGGGCCTATCAAGCCCTCACCGACAAGCTGGCCCTGGTCGGGACGGTCAACTGGCAGAACTGGAGCCAGTTCGGCCAACCCGAGATCGCCGTGGCCGACAGCAGCACGGTCACCGCCAACTTGGACTACCAGGACACCTATCACGCGGGCGTGGGGGTCTACTACCGCGTGGCCGACCCCTGGCTGTTGATGGCAGGCTTCGGTTACGACACCTCGCCCACCTCCAGCAGCACCCAGCGCTCACCCATCCTGCCCCTGGGCGCCACCTTCACCTATTCGGCCGGGGTTCAGTACGACTGGAACAAGGATTTCTCGGTGGGCGCGGCTTACGCCCTGATCGACGCCGGCTCGGCCAAGGTCAACCGATCCGGAGGTCCGCTCAAAGGAGACCTCGAGGGCGAGTACGACACCAACTTCATTCATGCGGTCAATCTTAACGTTGTCTACCGATTTTGAACCATAAAGACGGTTCAAAACAGATAGCGGGGGGGGCGGACATCAGCACCGATTTCATAGCTCCGCCCGACACCCGCGCATCCGAGAGAGGATCGCAGAATCCAGCCGCTCTCGAAAGTACTTTTCAGACAGGACGGGTAGTAGAAAACAGGCTGCGATTGCCAGAGGAGATCTGCAGACTTATCATGTGGCACATGCATGACCCTTTCAACAACCAAAACAGGAAACCCATCATGTACGTCTACTCATACCTTATCGCCCCCATCGCGCTTCTTCTACTATCCGGCTTTTTGGGGTCGGCCGCCGTTGCCGTTGGTAACGCGCCGCACGACTACCCCGGCTTTTGGAACGTGGCGCCGGCACAGATCTTTCTGGCGGCGGGCACCACGGACAAGGATGAGAAAGCCACCATCGGCGACCCCGGCGAGCAGGCGACCGTCGGCGACTCCGGCGAGCAGGCAGGGGTTGGGGACCCCGGCGAACGGGCCAGAACCGGCGACCCGGGGGAACAGGCGGGGGTTGGTGACCCGGGCGAGGGTGCAGGAGCCGGGGATCCCGGTGAGCAGGCGACCGTCGGCGACCCCGGCGAGCAGGCCACGGTCGCCGATCCCGGGGAAAACTCGGGAATCGGAGACCCCGGCGAAGCTGCCACCATCGGGGACCCGGGGGAAAAATCAAACTTCTGAGCCGACCGATCGAGTCGCGCCCCGGAAAAGGTGACACCATGAAAAAACTTCTTGCTTGGCTCTTGGCACCGGCCCTCCTCCTGCCGGCCGCCGGGTTTGCGGCGGTGCTTCAGAATACGGACTCGCAAAGCTACGATCTGCAGATAACGGAGACCGGCAGGCCCTACGCCAACCGGTACACCATCGTTGAAAACGCCCAGGTCGACATCTGTTTTTCCGGGTGCGAGATGACCCTGGTATCCACCGGCCAGACGGTCCGGGTCGGTCCGAACGACACGGTGGTCATCGACAGCGGCGTCATGAGCGTCACCGCCGGCAACTGACCGGCCACCGAAAAGCACTATAGCGGCAATATGCCCAGCACTCCTCCCATGACCGAGGAAAGCGCCGCCGTCCGCTGCGAGCAGGCGGACCCGGCCACGCTCGAGCTGCATGTTTCCGGCCGTTGGAAGATCGACGGCCGCGCCCCTGCCGACGCCGATCAGGTGCTGGAGCAGGTGCAAGCCATGCCGGGCTTGACCCGCATCACGCTCGACGCGCACCGGCTCCTCGCGTGGGACAGCACCCTCATCACCTTTCTGCTCAAGCTCAAGACCCGCTGCGAGCAGCAGGGCCTATCCTTCGATTTCAAGGAGCTGCCGTCCGGCATCCAAGGGCTGCTGAAATTGGCGACCGCCGTGCCGGCGCGGGAAGGTGCCCGCCGCACGGAGAATAAGGACCCGTTTCTGGCCCGGACAGGTGATGCAGCGCTTCGGGTAAAAAACGAAATCACCGATATCCTGGCCTTCGTCGGCGAGATGTTTCTATCGCTGTGCCGGTTGTTCGCCGGCCGGGCGCAGTTTCAAAAAATCGATCTTTGGGGGTTCATCCGGGACTGCGGTCCCCAGGCCCTCCCGATCGTGACGCTCATCAGCCTGCTCGTGGGCCTGATCCTGGCGTTCGTGGGCGCTATTCAGCTGCTGATGTTCGGTGCCCAAATCTACGTGGCCAACCTGGTGGCGGTCGCCATGGTGCGGGTGATGGGGGCGGTCATGGCGGCGGTGATCATGGCCGGCCGGACCGGGGCGGCCTTCGCGGCCCAGCTGGGCACAATGCAGGTCAACGAAGAGATCGATGCCCTGAAAACCCTGGGCATCTCCCCCATGGACTTTCTGGTGCTGCCGCGCATGCTGGCCCTGGTCGTCATGATGCCCGTGCTGTGCGTGTACGCCGACCTCATGGGGATTCTCGGCGGGCTGATCGTAGGCGTGGGCATGCTCGACCTGGGGCTGGTCGAATACCTGAACCAGACCAAGGCCTCCCTGAGCCTGAGCTATTTCTGGATCGGATTGTTCTATTCCGCCGTCTTCGGCGTACTGATCGCCCTGTCGGGCTGCCTGCGGGGCATGCAGTGCGGCCGGAGCGCTTCGGCCGTGGGCGAAGCGACCACCTCGGCCGTGGTGACCGCCATCGTCGCCATCGTGGTGGCCACGGCCGTCATCACCTTCGCGTTCAACGTGCTTGGGATTTAATGGGAACGTAACTACTCAGGCAGATAGACTGAAGGCTGAAGGCTTTTAGGTTCAAACAATGCGTGATCACACAAAACTTCGGGCCTTTGAGTTGGCTGATGAAGTCGCCATGATGGTATATCGGATGACCGCAAGGTTTCCGAAAGCCGAGGTGTTCGGTCTGACTTCTCAAATACGGCGGGCGGCAGTTTCAGTTCCCTCTAATATCGTTGAGGGGTGCGCTCGTGACAGCGAGGCCGATTATCTCAGATTTCTCAATATAGCCTTCGGGTCATTGAGAGAGCTGCATTATCAAATTAATTTGTCGAGGCGTTTGGGCTTTTTTTCCAACGAGGATTCATCTCTAATTGAACCAAAAATCGTAGAGGCCGAGAAGGTCTTGAATGGCTTAATTTGCGCTTTGCGGAATGTTTCATAGCCTTCAGCCTTCAACCTTCGGCCTAAACACTTGAGCATAAATGAACTCCCCCAAGCCCCACATCGCCGTCCGTGACCTGACCATGGCCTACGGCAGCTTTGTCGTCCAGCGCGATCTCACGTTCACGATCAACCGCGGGGATGTCTTTATCATCATGGGCGGCAGCGGCTGCGGTAAAAGCACTTTGCTGCGCCACATCATCGGGCTGAAGCCGCCGGCGAAAGGCAGCGTATTCTACGAGGATACCGATTTCTGGCAGGCCGCACCGCAGGAGCGGGACCGGATCGTGCGCGGCATCGGGGTGCTCTACCAGAAAGGCGCCCTGTGGAGCTCCATGACGCTCGCCGAAAACGTCGCCCTGCCGTTGCGCGAGTACACCGATCTGGCTCCGGCACGGATCAGCGAACTGGTCGCACTCAAGCTCGCGCTGGTGGGCCTGGCCGGTTTCGAGGAGTACTACCCGTCGGAGATCAGCGGCGGCATGCAGAAGCGCGCCGGGCTGGCGCGGGCCATGGCCCTGGACCCGGAGATCCTGTTTTTCGACGAACCCTCCGCGGGCCTGGATCCGATCAGCGCCCGGCGGCTGGACGATCTCATCCTTGAGCTGCGCGAAAGCCTGGGGGCCACCGTGGTGGTCGTCACCCACGAGCTGGCCAGCATCTTTACCATCGGCAACAACTCGGTCTTCCTCGACCCGGACACCAAGACCATGATCGCCGCCGGTGACCCGAAAGCACTGCGCGACGACGCGTCGAACCCGAAGGTGCGGACTTTTTTGACCCGCGGCGAGGTGTGACCGCCTTTCTTTCCCTGAGGATAGCGATATGGCCAAACCGGTCAGTAAATCCCTCATCGGCGCCTTTGTGCTGGGCGCCCTGGCGCTGGCGTTCGGCGCGGTCGTGATTCTGGGGTCCGGCGCCCTGTTTAAGGACACCCACGAGGTGGTGATGTTCTTCGACGGTTCCGTGGGCGGCCTGCAGGTGGGAGCACCCGTGACCTTCCGCGGCGTCGCCGTCGGGGAGGTCAGCAAAATCCAGATCGTCTACGAAGCGCAGAAAAAGGAATTCCTGATCCCGGTGGCGGCCCAGATCTACCCGGATCGCATCCAGAAGCTATCCCTCGGCCACCGGAAATTGACGCCGCAGGAGTATATGGAAATGGGCCTGAGGGCGCAGCTGCAGCTGCAAAGCCTCATCACCGGACAGCTCTCCATCCAGCTCGACTTTCTGCCGGGAACTCCCGTGCGGCTGATCGGGCCGACCCAGGCGGGGTTCAGCGCCCGCGTCCAGGAGATACCGACCATCCCCACCCCGATTCAGAAAATCGAAAAATCCATCCAGCAGATCCCCCTGGATGAGGTGATCCGGGACGCCCGCGACACACTGACCAGCATCAAGGATATCCTTACCTCCCCGGCGATACCCGACATCATCACCAACCTGAAGCAGGTCTCGCAGGATGCGGTCGGTCTGACGCGCAGCGTCGAAGCCAGGCTGTCGGCCGTGGCCTCGCAGGTCGACCTCACACTAAAAGAGCTGCGCACGCTCGCGGCCAACGCCAACGCGCAGATCAAACCCATCGGCGCGGCCATCGACGAAACGCGCAGCCTGGCCCACAACCTCAACCGTCGCATCGAACCCGTCGAAGCGGAGATCTTCAAGACCACCGCCGAACTGCGGGCTACGCTGCAGCAGTCGGAGAAGACCCTCGCCAACATCGGTGCCATGACCGCCGAAAATTCGGAACTCCGCTACAACCTGGAGCTTTTTTTAACGGAACTCTCGGCTACGGCCAGGTCTTTGAGGACCTTGACCGATTACCTCGACCGCCACCCCGACTCGCTCCTGCGCGGGAAGGCGAGCGCCCCGCCGCCCGGAGGCCAACGATGAAATCCAAACCACATGTCGCACGACTGTGTACGCTGCTGGCGGCGGTGCTGATCGCCGGCGGGTGCAGCTTGTTCAATCCCGGCCCGCAGCCCAAGACCCATTTCTTCATGCTGAGCTCGCTGGCCGCCTCCGGCAAAACGGTTCAGCCGCTGGCGACGCTTCCGCAAGTAGCCCTCGGCATCGGGCCCATCCGGCTGCCCGAATACCTGGACCGCCGAAACATCATCCTGCGCAGCACCGGCAACGAATTCGAGCTCGCCGAAGACTCCCAATGGGCGGAGCCCATGGGGGATACGGTGTCAAGGGTCCTCGCAGACAACCTCTCGGTTCTGCTCGGCACCTATCGCATCACCCAGTTCCCGTGGCGAACGTCGATGCCGGTCGACTACCAGCTGACCGTTCAGGTGGCACAGTTCGACGGCACGCTGGGCGATCAGGCGGTGCTCCGGGCCCACTGGCAGGTTTTCACGGGGGACGGCAAGAAACTTCTGGACTCCGGCTATTCGATCTTCGGGGAGCGGGCCGAGGACAAATCGATTGCGGCCCTGGTGAGCGCTGAAAGCCGCGCGGCCGAAAGCTTCAGCCGGGAACTTGCCGCGGCGATCGTACGGCTGGCAAAGTGACTCTGTTGGGGAACAAGGATTGGGTCCAAGATCCAAATTGGACAGGCGGGACCGCAACTCCGGTCCCGCCCGCTTGAAGAGCTGCGGCTCAGACCATTTTGAGGACCACCATACCGGCGTTGCTGCGTTGAACGAGCAACGAGACGCCGTCGCCGCCCTTGTGCTTGGCGAGCAGCTGCTTCAGCTCGCCCGTGGAGGAGACATTCTGGCGGTTGACCTCGAGAATCAGATCGCCCTGCTGAACGCCGGCCTTGGAGGCCTTGCTGTCCGGGCGGACACCGACCACGACCACGCCGGTCGCACGGTGGGTGTTCAGCCGCCGGGCCATCTCGGGAGTCAGATCGGTCACCTGCAGCCCGTACTCGCCCTCTTTTTCCACCGGGGGCTTGCCGGCATCGGCGACCGTCAGGGGCCGCTTGGCCACCTTCACGTCGAAGGTCTTCTCCTTGCCGTCGCGGGTGACCGTGATCTTCGTGGTCTCCCCCACCGGCAGGGTGGCGGCCTTGGCGGTCAGCTCGCGGCTGTTCTTGACCTTTTCGCTGTTGACCGCGGTGATGATGTCCTTGGCCTTGATGCCGGCTTGCTCGGCCGGGTTGCCGGGGACCACCTCGGTCACCAGAACGCCTTCACCGCCCTTGGCGCCGTAGTAATCGGCCAGTTCGCCCTTGAGGTCCTGGATGTTCACCCCCAGCCAGCCGCGGGTGACCTCACCGTTGTCCTTGAGCTGGGCGACGATTTTGGTGGCCATGTCGATCGGGATCGCAAACCCGATGCCCTGGCCGTGGGCAATGATGGCCGTGTTGATGCCCACCACATCCCCGTTCAGGTTCACGAGCGGTCCGCCGCTGTTGCCCGGATTGATGGAAGCGTCGGTCTGAATGAAATCGTCATAAGGACCGGAGCCGATGGCGCGGCCCTTGGCGCTGACGATCCCCGCGGTGACGGTCTGTTCCAGGCCGAAGGGGCTGCCGACGGCCACCACCCACTCGCCGACTTTCAGGTCCGCGGAGCGGCCCAGGCTGGCTACGGGCAAGTCGCCCTTGGCGTCAATCTTGATCAGAGCCACGTCGGTCTGAGGGTCGCGGCCGATGATCTTGGCATCGAACTCGCGCTCGTCCTTGAGCTTCACCTTGATCTTTTCGGCGTCCTCCACGACATGGTTGTTGGTGATGATGTACCCGCTCTTGTCAATGATAAAACCCGTGCCGACGCCTCCCTGTCTTCGCTCCTGGGGCAGCATCTGCTTGCCGAAGAAATCCTTGAAGCGCTCATCCCCGAAGGGGTTCATGCCGAAGGGGCTGCCTTCGAAACCCGGGCGCATCCCGGTCTCCTCGGCCGTTTTCTCGACCTGGATGTTCACCACCGCCGGGCCCACCTGCTCGGCCAGCGCGCTGAAGTTGTCCGGGATCATCCGGGGTGCGCTCTTGGCGGCCTGCAGCCCGGCCGTGGAGAGCAACCCCACTGCCAGCACAACGGCGATGATCTGTGTGACTCTAACTCGTTTAGCCATTTTCTTTGTCCTCCTGGGTTGATGTTGGCCCGTGCGGGCTCATTGCTACGGGCCAACAATAAACCACCCAGTTCACGGGCAGATGACTGGAAAATGATCAAAAAATCATCTGGGCCCCGCCTGAAAAAACCAAATCAAAAGACCGGCAGGGTTTTTTATCGGTTTACAGCCCGCCCTCGGACTTGGTATACGTGATCCATCAAGCAAAACGCCCAATTGCCGAAGGTTCGTGGTCTACCTGCTCATGGCCCTGACATGGGCCTTGCTTTATGGTGTGCTGGAACGTGCAAATCCAGGCTCATTCCGCTTTCCTCAAGGCACAACCCATCCCGGGCGGGAGTTGTTCACCTACTTCAGCTTCGCGACCATCACCACGGTCGGCTATGGCGACATCGTCCCGCTCACCCCCGTGGCGAGGGGGTTTGCCAACCTGGAGGGCGTGGTCGGTCAACTGTACCTGGTGATTTTGGTATCCTGGCTGGTGGGCATGTACGTCTCCACGAAACCAAGGTGATCCGCCGGGAGTCCTTTAAGCATGGTGGTGCCCATAGATAAAAGGAGAAATAGCATGCGCCGATCGCGCGCGTTACTGGTTCTGATGATCGTGAGTGCGATGGGGTGCGCAGGCTCCCAGCCGGCTCGGCTGCAATTGCCGCCGGGCGCCCGCGTCGGGATACTGAACGTGCTGGAGCCGCAGATGACCCATGTCGATGTGGGAACGTTTCGCGTCGACGGCTTCACCAACGTTTACAACGTCGACTGGGACCTCCCGGGCTACCTCACCCGGACGATTGAAAACGACTTCAAGGCCCGGGGCAGCTATACGTTCATCCCCTTGGCGGCCGATGCCGACGCGGGCTGGAAGCAATCGACGTCGAAGGGCATTGTCAGCGCCGTCCACTCGTGGATGCCGGGCGACCTGAAGGCCTTTCTGGAAAAGAGCGCCGCC
>CAZLSV010000062.1:25283-28724 GCA_964562235.1 uncultured Desulfatibacillum sp. | reverse complement strand
ATCGAAAACGGCCGGTGGCGCACCAGAAAATCAGCGAGCTCCGGAGTCATCAGGGTGCCGTTGGTAAAAAGAGTGACGAGCAGACCGTTGCGTTTCGCGTGCGTGTAGATCTCTTCGAAATCCGGCCGGAGAAAAACCTCGCCGCCGGTGAGCAGCAGCCACACGCAGCCGGCTTCCGCGACCTCGTCCAGAATGCGGATCGCCTCATCCGTTCGCAGCTCTTCGGCCTGGGCGCACGGGTCGGATGCCGGCAGGTTGTTGTAGCAGTGCCGGCAGCGGTTGTTGCAGCGCCGAGTCAGTTCGATCGTTCCGGCCAGCGGCACACGCTTTCCGACCACGCGCTGCTTGACCGAAAGGCTCCAGGGTGAGTAGTCGAGGGTTTCCACGTTGGTTTATTGAGTTGGTTGAACCGCTTGTGTTGGTTGGGTCAGCTCGGATACCGAAAACCGGATGCGAGGATCATGGCACAGGGCTCAAGGGGCCCTGACCGCCGTCCAGAACCATCACGCGGTCGCACAGGCGGGCGGTGGAGGGCCGGTGGGTGACGACGATGACGGTGCGGTCGCGGCGCCAACGGGCCAGGGAGTCCATGACCGAGTGTTCGGTTTTTTCGTCCAGCGAGGCCGTGGGCTCGTCCAGGATCAGGATGTCCGGGTCCGCCGCCAGCGCCCGCGCCAGGGCCAGGCGCTGCTTCTGCCCCTCGGAGAGCTTGAGTCCCCCCTCGCCGACGGCGGTCTCAAATCCGTTCGCGAAGGAGAGCGTCTCATCGTGAATCCCGGCCAGCTTGGCCGCGGCGATGACCTGGGCCAGGGAAGCATCCGGGTGGCCGTAGCGCAGATTGTCGATGATGCTGCCGCTCATCAGACGAGGCTGCTGGGGAACGTATCCAATGCGACGTCTCAGTGAATCAAGCGTGTAACAGGAGGCGGGTCGTCCGTCGAAATAAACCTCCCCCGCGCTGGGTTTGTAAAAACGCAGCAGGAGGCTCAAAAGGGTGCTCTTGCCGACGCCGCTCGGGCCCATGATGGCGACCGACTCTCCCGGAAGCACGTGCAGGGAGAGATCGTTCAAAATGGGTTCCCGCCCGCCATAGGCGAAGCCGACCCGGCGCAATTCGACTTCCCCCTTCAGCCGGGTGACACGAATGCCGCCTGCCTGCGGGTCTTCGGGCGCGATCCCACAGAGCGCCGCCACCCGCTCCAGGGCGGCGCGGGCCCGCTGCAGCTGAAGGTTCACGGAGGCGAGGTACTGGGCCGGGCCGAAGACAATCGAGAGGTAGGCCTGAAAGGCCAACAGGGAACCGAGCGTCCACTCGCCGCGGATCACCAGCACCGCCCCGGCGGCCAGGGCGACCGCCCGGCCGGCACCCGGGATGGACTGCATGAAAACGCCCGTCAGCGAACCCACCACGGACTGTTCGAGCGCGGTGCGGAAAACCTTGGCAAAAGCGGACATCAGTTTCCCACACGTCCCGGGTTCGGCCGCCGATGCCTTTATCATGACGGCCTGCGAGAGCGACTCCTGGATCCGGCCGGCGGCCTCGGCCTGATGCTCCATGCGCTCGCGGCTGAGAAGGTACACCTTCCCCGACAAATGCCGCATGGCCCAGACCAGAACCGGCAGCAGCCCCAGCATGAGCAGGGCGATGCGCCATTCCAGATAAATTAGGAAACAGGCGCCGCCCGCCAGACGCAGGAGTTGCCCGGCCGCGTTCACCAGCGCTCCGGAAAACAGGAACCGCAGGCTTTCGACATCCTCGGTCAGCCGACGGGTCAGATACCCGGTCGGCTGCTCGTCGAAGAAAGCTTTTGGCAGCCGCAGGGTGCGCGCGACCAGATCCTCCTGAAGACCCAAAAGCGCGCGCTGCTCAAAGCGCGCGAAACTGAACTCCTCCGCCAGCCGCAGAATCTTTTCGGCCGCCAGGCAGAGCGCCAGGATGATGATGACCGGCACGACGGCCTCCATCCGCCTCCCGAGGATGACCTCGTCCACGAGGTGACGCGTGATCATGGGCGGCGCGAGTCCCGCCGGCACGGAGAGCCCGATGAAAAGCGCCCCCCAGAGGGCATGGCGCCGGTGGCGGCGGAAATAGGGGGAAACCCGCCGCCAGGACGCCCACCCGGCCGAGGCGGACTCCTCCCCGCGGAAACGGTCCACGACCGTTCGGCGGGCGAACCCACTTCTCAGCTGGCTCATCCAGGCGGCAAGCATGAATCCTCGAAACCGGAGAAAACCGCTGGTGTCGGTGAGAGCCCGGTGCCGGGAACGACCGCCACCGGCAGGACCGGCGACGCAAATCCCAGAAGGCTGCGGTAAAGACCATCGAGCTTTGACACCATGGCGCACAAATCGAATTCCCGGCATTTCAGGCGACCCATCGCCCCCATGCGCTCGGCCTGGTCGGGATTGCTCAAAAGAAATGAAATGCTCTCGGCCAGCTTGACCTCGTCCCGCGGCGCCGCCAACAGCCCGGTCTCGCCGTGGCGCACCAGGTCGGGAATCCCGCCGACCCGGCTGGCGACAATCGGCCGACCGGCGGCCATGGCCTCGACCAGCACCCGGCCCATGCCCTCGTTGAGCGAGGGCAGGACGAAGACGTCGAAGAGCGGCATGATCTCATGCAGGTCATCGCGCCAGCCAAGGAACTTCACGCGGCCGTCCGCCACCCGCCGACCCGCCTTTTGCCTCAACTCCGCCTCCATCTCCCCCTTGCCGACGAGCACCAGCGTCACGTCGGGGTGGTCCTCCCAGACCGGCCCCATGGCGTTCAACAGGTGCATCGGGCCCTTGATGGGCAGCAGCCAGCCGGCGAAACCCACGTGCCGGCGGGCCGGATCAAGGCCCAGGGAAGCCTTCTTGGCGGCCGCATCTGCGCAACCGGCTCCGAAGCACTCGACATCCACACCGCTGTGGATGGTGAGGATGTTCTCCGGCCGGCCCACGTCGAGATCGATGTAGTCCTGGCGTTCACTGGGGGTGAGCGCCACCGTCTTTTCGGTGAAACGCGCGAACCAGCGCTCGATCGCCAGAAAAAGGCCTGAAGCGACCCGGCCGAAGTGCCCGTAGAAGACATGCCCATGGGGCGTGTGCACGATGTGGGGGACTCCGGCCAGGCGAGCGGCCAAGCGCCCGAGGATCCCGGCCTTCGAGGTGTGGGTGTGGACGATGTCCGGCCTTTGCCTGCGAATGTGCCAGAGCAAAATGCACATGGCCGCGAGGTCCCGCAGCGGGCTGATCCGCCGCACCAGGGAGGCGATTGGAACAAACCGGACCCCGCGCGCCTGGGCATTCTGCTTCTGGACCTCGATGGCCTGCGCCTCGACGGCCGTCATCCCGGATTCGCGAGCAAGCCCGTGCACCAGCACCGTTTCGTAGCCCCCGGCAAGCTCCCGGCAGGTCAGCAGCGTGTTTTGGGCCGACCCGCCCATGTCGAGGCGGGTG
>CAZLSV010000062.1:0-25273 GCA_964562235.1 uncultured Desulfatibacillum sp. | reverse complement strand
TGATGATGTGCATGATTTTTTTCATGAAACTACGGAGTTTCGTTTCCGGATTTTCCCGGGTGCGTCTCGGGATACGTGCACAGTAAAATCGATTGAGTCGCCAAAAAACGGGGCGTGTCCCAATCTAATTTTTCTCGAAAATGCCGATGAGACTGAGTGAGGGACAAGGCAAATATCGATCTACTTTTTTGACTACCGGGATCGAGAGGTTCAGCATCGTCATCTGAAACCGGCCGAACGACTTCTTGCCGAGGATCCTACCGTTGACAAACCAGGGAAGTGCGCTGACCCGGTTGAATTTAATAATTTTTAGAATGGAAAGGCCGGCGGACGCCCCAAGCTCCTGCAATGTTTTCGTAGAATATCGTCTCTTGTGCCCCAAGACCACATCTTGGGACCCATACAGCCATTTGCCTCGCGGCACCAGTATGATAGCTTTGCCATTTGGCGCCAAGAGGTTGGCTATGTTACGCATGGCGCGTTGGTCGTCATCCATATGCTCTATCACGTTCAAGCAGATGACCGTGTCGAATTGCATCGCAGTGTCTTTGAATGCGTCGATGCGATTTAAATCCAACAGGGTTACGTTCAACCGGGGCTGATTCTCTTTGTATTTGTCGAGCATTTCGAGATAGTAAGGGTTGATATCGGAGGCATAGTATCGTTTTCCGTTCATGAGCTCACGGGTGATGTTTCCGATGCCAGCCCCGATCTCCAACACAAGGCGACCGATGAAAGGCGCGATTGTCTCTACCATCCAGTGATTAAAGCTTTTGGCTCGGCTCATGCTGAGCAGAATTTGGCTTTCGAGCGGTTCTCTCGTGAAAATATTGTCCGAATAACCGAACCGGGCGATGGCCCATACCGCTTTGACACCGTCTTTCCAGCTTATTTTCTTTCCTTCCTGATAGGTCCGGCCAGAATACCGAATGGGTACTTCGAAGATTTTGGCTTTACGCTTGGCCAGTTTGATGGCCAACTCGGGTTCAATTCTGAAATCGTTGCTCTCCAGAGGGATGCTTTTCAGCAACTCCGTGCGGACCGCCTTGTAACAGGTTTCCACATCTGTCAGATTGAGGTTTGAAGCTAAGTTGCACAAGAACGTGACAAGCTTGTTGCCCAGCTCGTGACGAAACATAAGAACCCTTCTGAACTCAGCCGCCGCGAAACGCGATCCGAATACGGCGTCGGCTTTTTCTTCAATGAACAGCGGGATCATCTTGATAAGATCCGTGGGGTAGTACTCGAGATCGGCATCGTGGATAATTGAGATCTCTCCCGTGGCTCGGCTGAGCGCTGTCTGAACCGCTTGGCCTTTGCCCAAATTTCGCTCATGCTTGAGAAAAACCCATTCGAACGGTTCAGGGTGCTCTGAAGCGGCTTTATCGTTCAGGAATTTGGAAATCGCCGCTACGGAGTTGTCTTTTGATCCGTCATCGACGATAATGACCTGGATTCTGTTGAGACAGGGGCACTCGGCCAAGTCCAGCAGACGAGCCAGGCTCTCGGCGACGAGGGATTCTTCATTGTAGACCGGAACCAAAACGGACAAGGAAGTCTCAATCATATGATTCACGCTTGTCTTGCCAGCGAGAGGAAGCGCACTCAAACGGTCAGGCCTTTGGAGAGAAATGACTGCCTCCCGGACGGGTGTTTGCGTTTTTTCCTTCAAAGAGGGGAACATCATCATCTCCTTCCTACCCTGCCCATGATTCTCAATCTGGGATAAAGGGAAACAACACTCAGGCACAAGAACAGCGACAGAGAGATGAAGCAAGTCGCCGTTGCTGGATTATGGGCGAAGCGATCAAGGCTTTCTCGCCCAGATGAGCAGGGAAGGCCCCCACGGGTTTCGACCGCCGCTCCATCGAAAAACCAGGTCTGCCGCAATTTGGATCAGCCGCTTGGCCACCCCGGCCAGGCCCTGGCGGCGGCTGTGCGAATAAGGATCCCCCAAGGTCAGCGGCGAATTGGAAATGGAGATGCGCGTAAACCCCCCGCGGCTTAACAGCCGTTCGATCGACGTTGCCCCGAAGCTGTAGCGGTGAAAAGCAAAAAGCGGTTGGATGCCGAGCCCGCGCCAGAGCCAGAGTATCCCGGAGTAGCAGCCGTACAACCAGAGTTGGCTGTCCACGTTGCGCACGCGGATGCCGATCACCCCGCCGGGGGCCAGAAGGCGCAGGCATTCCGCAAGCTCGGCGGCCGGATCCGGCACCATGTCCAGGACATCCCACAGGGTGATAGCGTCCATACGGCCGGACCTCAGATGTGCTGCGCGCAGATCGCCGGTAAAAAGGGCCGCCGCAGGGACCCTCTTCCGAGCGGCGGATATCATCTCGGGCACGATGTCGACGCCGATCGTCCGCCACCCGGCGGCAGCGGCGCGTTCCAGGAAATAACCGCAACCGCAGCCCACATCGAGCAAGGTCCGCTCTCTGCGGTCGATGCAGGTATTTAGACACTCCAGCGCCTGCGCGTAGAACCCCGCCTTGGATTCCGCCACCGCCCCATGCGGGTCCACAGTGCGAAAGTGATGGACCACCCCGACCGCATGAGCCGGCTCGTGCGTAGGGGGCGTCTCCATCAACCCGCATTGCCTGCATCGGTAATTCCGTTGATCGGGGCTCAACGGAAATGGATCCAGGGCCGAACCGCAGGCGGGGCATTTCCGGGCGTCCACCACCACCGGGCCGGCACGCCGCGCGTCCATGGCCGCCCGTCGGCCCCGACAGATGATCGACCGGTATTCAGCAGTAGGATTCATGCCATTTTTGGAACACGATGAGGTTCCAGAGCATCCAGGAGGTGTCGGTTTTCGATTGCCGGTGGTCCCGCACCAGGTCCTTAACCACACCCGCATCGAATATCCCCTGATCGCGGATCCGCTCTTCGGACAGGTAGCGGTCAACCAGAAAGCCGAGGTCGGTCCTGAGCCAGCGGCTGATAGGGATCTCGAAGCCCGCTTTCGGCTGCCGGGTGTGGCCGGGGGGCAGCAGACCCTTGAAGGTCTCCTTGAGGACGCGCTTGGTGACGCCGCGGCGCAGCTTCTCAGGGCCGGGGATTTCAAACGCAAGCTCGACCACCCGGTGGTCGAGCAGCGGCACCCGCACCTCGAGCGAGTTCGCCATGCTCATCAGGTCCACCTTGGTCAGCATGTCGCCGGGCAGCGAGTCGATCAGGTCGGTAGCCAGCATGCGGTTGATGACATCCCCCGAACTGCGGCGAAGAAGATGCCGCATCCAGGCGAGGGCCGGGTCGACTCCGTTGCCGCCACCGGCCAGGATCCTTCGCCGGTTGGCTGCCGGGAGAACCTCCTTGAGCGCCAGCAGGCGTTCGTCAAATGGACCGCGGGCGGCCCGGACGAACTTCTTGGCCCGGCGCAGGGTTTCCCCGATGCGGGTCTCCCGGGAATCGGGCAGTGCTGCGATCAGGGGCTCGATGATCGACTCCCGCAGAAGGGCCGGCACCATCCGGTACCGCGCCCGCCAGTACTCGCCGAGATAGGAGCGGTAGCCGGCGAACAACTCGTCGCCGCCGTCCCCGGAAAGGGCGACTTTCACGTGCCGCCGGGTTTCGCGCGACACCAGATAGGTCGGGATGGCCGAGGAGTCGGCGAAGGGCTCATCAAAAGACCTCAGCACGCTCGGCAGCACCTCCAGCATGTCGCGCTGCCGGACCGGGATTTCGTGGTGCTCGGTGCGGTACATGTCGGCAACCCGGCGCGCGGCCAAACGCTCGTCGAAGCGCGGGTCGTCATCGACAGCAATGGTGAAGGTCTTGACCGGCTGCACGGACAAGCGCGCCATCAGCGCCACCACGATGCCGGAATCGATCCCGCCGCTCAGGAAAGCGCCGACAGGCACGTCGGCCAGCATGCACCCGGCCACGGCCTCGGACAAGGTGTCGACCAGGCGGTGCTGCATTTGACCGGCCACCGCCGGATCGGGATCTTCAGATGCCTGAGGCAGGCTCCAGTAACGCGAGGCGGTGAGTTTTCCGTTTTCGAGCACAAGGGAGCAGCCGGGCTCCAGCTTCCGGATCCCCTGGAACATCGTCCGCGGGGCCGGCACGTAATTGAACGCCAGATAGAGCATCAGGGCTTCCCGGTCGAGGATTTTGCCGACCGTGGGGTCCACCAGAAGCGCCTTGATCTCCGATGCGAAAAGCAGGCGTGCGCCGTCCCAGGCGTACACAAGCGGCTTGATGCCCAACCGGTCGCGGCAGAGCCACAGGCGCTGCTTTTTTTCGTCCCAGAGTCCGAAGGCAAACATTCCGTTTAGACGATTGACGGCCTCCATGCCTTCATCCTCGTAGAGGTGGATGAGGACCTCGGTGTCCGAGTCGCTGCGGAAGCGGTGCCCCTTGGCCTCCAATTCGCTGCGAAGTCTATTGTAATTGTAGATCTCTCCGTTGTAGGATAGCCAAATAGTGCCGTCCTCGTTCGACATGGGCTGGTGGGCTGCCGGCGAGAGGTCAATGATGGACAATCGCTGCTGGCCCAGGCCAACCTGCAGCCCGGAGTTCCTGGCAGCGCCGTTGGGTCGGGTGACGATACCGGAGTCGTCCGGCCCCCGGCGTTGAATTGCTTTGCCCATGGCCTTCAGAACGACCGGATCGATCTGCTGGCCTTCGAGGTTAATGATTCCGCAAATTCCGCACATGGCCGGTCGAGCCCAAAATCCTGCGTTTATCGCACGAGAAAAATTGCATCCTGCCCAGCATTCGTTTTGCCGTGTTTTCGCAATTCATCTGACCCAGTGCCCACCGGCGCCCCTCGCTGCCTAACCTCCTGCACACCTGAGGGTCGGTCAGCAGCAAGCGGATCGCCTCGGCAATCTCTTTGGGATCATCTGCGGAGACCAGGATCCCCGTCTCGCCGTGGCGGACCGCATCGACAACTCCGCCCGAACGACCGGCAATGACCGGGAGCCCACTGGCGCTAGCCTCCAAAAAAGAGATGCCAAAACCCTCGATCAAGTCCAAACGCCCGGGGATCTCCCTGCTGGCCATCAGGAAAAAATCTGCTCCGGCGTAAGCACCCGGCAATTCATCGTCCGGCAGATAACCCGCAAACCTCACCTTTTCCTCTAATCCCAGCCTTTTTGTGATCTGCCGCAGGCGGTTCTCTTCGTCTCCTTTGCCAACGATAAGGTATTCAAAGTCCAAACCCATGGATTTTACCAGAGCCAAGGCCTCCAACGATCGATCATGGCCTTTATGCAGGTCCAGTCTTGCAACGGTTAATATCCTTTTGGGCCGGCCGCCGTCTTTTGGGCGCGGATCGGGCTTGAAGCGTTGTGGATCGACGCCGATTGGCACCATAAGAATTTTTTCTTGTGCCAGTCCGGAGGATCGAACCAGATTAGCGCCGAAATGGCTGACCGGGAAAATGGCTGCGGCACGGTCAAACGCCGCAAGCCGCCAGCGTCTCAGAGAAGCTTTCAATCGGCGCCTCCATGTCCTTTTATCATCGAGCATCTCGGAGGCATAAACGGATATGAAATACGGAACAGGGAAAACCCAGGAATAAAAATGGCTAATAAGGGAGGTGGGCCAAACCGTGTGAAGCACCGCGTCGAAGCGAGACTGCATCAGCAGATAGGGCAAATAGATGATGAGCGCAACGGTGCGCAGAAATGGCACGGATGGTGTCCGTATAACACGAAAACTGCAAGATTCGTCAAATGGGGTTATACCAGAAGCTCCGAGCGATAGAACGGTAACCCGGCATGATTTCGAAAGTGCAGTGGCCAATACAAGTGAATAAGTGCTGATCCCTCCATGCTCAGGAGGAAAATCGGTACAGACCATTAACAGCTTAAACATCCCGTCTTCCTCTCACCGTAAAGCCACCACCATGAGTCCTCAACCAAATGGAGGCTGGTATTGTTCAATTGGCTTCGCTCGAGCCATTTCATCATTTCATCTCTCCTGTAATAATTCGAAATGGGCGCCGATAATCGGTCAAACCAGTCGACGTATCCGACCTTGAATCCGTGGCGGGCGTATTCTTTCACTCGATAGGGCGAGCAATTTTCTGCCAGACGGGAGACCAGCGGCAAAACGGAAAGCATCCGATAGAGGTTAACAAAAATCCCATAATCGACAAGGTTGCACAAATAGGCCATCCGCCGAATGTTGATATTGGTAAGCCGTTGGGATATAAATCGAAGGAGTTCCAGGGCCACCTTTCTCGCGGCGAAAGCATATACCCAAACAAACAACGCACCTCCCTCTTTCAGCAGCGGTATCAGCAGGCGATAGCCGCGCTGGGGATCGGGCAAATGATGCAACACGCCCAAACTGAATATGAAGTCAAATGAACTGCTTTTAATGGGCAAATTAAAAATGTCCGCCTGAACAACGTGCACGTTCTCATATGCGACGTTGTTTTGGTAGGCAGCGTCGACTGCCGTCGACAAGTCAATGGCAATCATCTCGGCCCCACGTTGACTAGCTGCTTTTGAATGCCTGCCGGCGCCGCATCCGACATCAAGGCCGATTTTTCCGTTAAAAAAATCCGCAGGCAACGGTGCCGTAAATGCGTCGAAATTGCGGCAATCATAATCATGAAAATGATTCCACTCATACCCAAACCGATGAAAGGTGGCGCTCTTTAAAATGTCTGCGGGCTTTCGATCAGTTTTGGCCCTCCGCCCTGGATTCAAACGGCTGTCCCCGAACTCACCATACTGCTTCGATAGGTCAGGCCATAAAGCTTCGGGAAGCAATCGTGGAACCCCCCTGGCAATCGGAAAAAATCGTCCGCACCGGCACCTCAACCATCCTTCAAGGATCTCATCGCCGTCAGACTGCCGAGCTTCCAACGCAAAAGGCCCTTGGCAGGCTGGGCATTGCAACCATTTCATCAATCTTTCTTTCAAAAACGATCTCCCGGCGAATTCATCTGTTACCGTTGGGGTCAATTTTTCAGCCGCCTGGATGGAGCATTATGCGGCTTGCGTTAAGATTGGGAATGGGGCCATTCATTAATCCATTCGTTTATGAACCCTAAGCCGTACGCCACTTCACTCAGAAACAAAATGAGCTTACCGCGGATAAGCGCTTCAAGCAGGCGCAAGGGAAACCTGCAAACACGAATAGTTAGGGGGACATGTGATTTAAAATTCCCATGATGAGAAGGCGTTTCGATGATCCATTGAGGGAAATGACGATTGCTGAAAGCTGCCTGGCGACCGTTGCGATAAAACTGGCGCATCAGCTTTCCCAGGCTCGCAGGAGGCAGATGATGATAGATGGCCCCGGGAACCACCACCACCCGCCGGCCTGTTTTGCGGTACGCTTGACGCAAGTAAGGGTCAAGCCCACGTGGGATAAGCTCGTTCTCTCCCCCCAATCTCTTAAATTCAGCGGTTCGCATAATCAAACAGCCATGCTCGGCGAGGTCCGAATTGGTGATCTCTTTAACCAATTGAGTGGCCCGACGGGGCAGTTCCTTCATGACACGCTTGACAAAAGCCGATGCATTCTCCGGAATTTGGTTGGCGGCGCCCGCAAGCCCGATGTCGGGATGGTCCTCCATGACTGTAATTAATTTCCAGAAAGTGGCAGGGTCGGGAACAGAACTGTCGTCGTCCAACGTCAGCAGATATTTTCCCTGCGCACACTCCGCAGCGATATTGATCGCGCGGCCTTGTCGTGGATCTCCCCGGATAATTATAATTTCAAAACCGGAAAAAGTTTGGGCATGGATCTCGGCCAACAGTTTCTGCAGATACCCTTCACGGTATCCGTCCCAGGTGGGAATCAAAACCGACAGAACCACCGGGCGGCCTTCATTCGGCGCGCATCGCCAAATCTTAGCGGGCGAAGGATTATGGTCGGAGTACCGAACGAAAGCCCGGTGAATATCGGCGGCAGGCCGCCAGCAAGCCAAATCGAAATGATCCAATAGGGTTGACGAGCTACTGTTCATCGCTTCCTGATAAATGTGCACCCAGACGTCGAAAAATGGCCTCTTTTTTAAATCATGCCATTCAACAGGCTGAAAACATCTTTGAAGTCGAATAACCGGAATATTATAAAAAGAGCTATATTGAAGGAAAAGATAGCGACAACGGCTTTTTTCTTTCTACTAACCAGATGGGCATACCCGGCGGCGGCAAAGCAAATCAGCAAGGGTTCAATTGGAATTCGAAATCGTGGGGAGCCATAAAAAACAACGCTTGCCAGAAGAAATGAACAGAAAAGCAAATAAACTAATTTTATATTTTCGTCTAAATTCCAGCGGTGGCAGCCGATACCTATGATGGAAAAGCTGAGCACTATTCCCCAAAAGAGGTTGTATTTCGATCCGAAAGATACGGTGTGCCAATAACCGTCAAATGGATAGAAAAAGAGCAAAATCTTTACGCCTGCCAATTTCATGGCTTCTGTTGGATTTTTAGCAATGTGTGCGATCGTCCTTTTTACCAAATATTTGCTTTGAGCGGTTTCATCCAACTGATCGAAATAAGTTCTGTTCACACCCTCAAGAGAATTGTAGCCAAATCCTTTTTGCGGGAGCACATAAGAATTGTAGAGGGTCACTCCGCCGACATTGCCGAGCGGCACGAAAGCATTCAGGGTGAAAAAGTTTCGCACGGTCCACGGCGCCAAGGCCATCGTTATTCCCAGTACCAAAATCGCCATGTCTTTGAATTTTTCGGTTCTATCCCGCAAAGCCAACCATGAAAACAGAAAGGGCATGAAAAAGACTAAAAGCGACCTGGTGAGCAATGCCGAACCCAGCGCAATTCCGGTTAACAGCGGATGGTGCAAATGATTTCCCGAAACTATCGACAGCACCGCCGACAGCACCAAAAAGGTAAAAAGCGTTTCCGATAAAATTTGCGAGGCATTCACAATCAAGGGAGGATATAGGCAGGCCGAGACCGCCGCCAATTTCGCTATCGGCTTATCGAATAATTTGACCGCGATAGAATAGACCAACACACAAATTCCCGCGCTGATAAAAGCCTGCGCCAATCTCACCCACTGCAGATTATGACCGACTGCACGATAGATGCCGGCTAAAAACAAAGGATACAACGGAGGGCGAAAGGCGGTTGGTTTACCGGATTCGGTAGCATATCCCTGACCTTCTGCAAGCATCACCCCAAGCCTGTCATATTCTTTGGCATCGTCATTAACAGTAGGCTGAGAAATGCCCACAGCGTAAAATATGCGAACTGCAACCGCCAACATAAATATGGCCAATGCAAACTTAACCTTCATCCTGTCAGCACACATTCCTCGAGGTCTTGCCCATCGATCCATATCCTCGCCCAGGCTTCAAGGATCACTAAACTCCAAAGGCGATGGCCTAGCTCAAAACGATGGCTCAAATGCATTTCCAACAAATCCATAGCCCTTTGCGGCCGTATGATTCCGCGTTGCTTAAATCGGTCTGAAAGAAACATCTTCTTCACGGGGCATAGCAATTCCTCTCGCAACCACCGCCCGATAGGAATGCCAAAACCCTGTTTTCGCGGCTTAAGGATAACAGAAGGCAAGTAACGAGCGGCAACTTTGCGAAGCAAATATTTTCCACGCGCGTGGCGGTACCGCATGTCAAAGGGCAATTTTAAAACCCAGGAAAGCAATTGCGAATCCAACAACGGGACCCGCACTTCCAGTCCATGGGCCATGCTCATACGGTCCACTTTGAACAAAACATCTTCTGGCAGATAGGCGCAGAGGTCGGCATACAAAAACCGATCGCGTTTATCCTGCACCGGTGCGATTTCCATTAGTTTCGCGATACTTGGGCCGGTTCTATCCATGACTTGCGACCAATAATCCGGTGTGTAGAGCCAGTGCCTCAAAGCGCTTGACACCGTAAGCCTTCTCAAATAGCGCTCATCGCCTGAATGGCCGATATCGAAGACTATCTTTTTCAGCAGACCACCGACACCGCTTTGATAGGCCCATTGCCAGCCTTTGGGCTTCCATTTCAGTGGCAAATTCGGCAGCGCCAACGCAAACCGTGTCCATTCGTAACCGGCAAACGGTTCATCACCCCCGTCCCCGGACAAAACCACCTTGACGTGCTGGCGGGCAAACTGCGACACCAGATAAGTCGGCAAGATGGAATTGTCGAAGAACGGCTGTTCAAGGCTCGCTATCATTTGCGGCAAAAACTTCACGATATCGGGCGTTGCTAATTTCTCCTGGTGATTCGAACCGATGTGACTGGCCACGACCGATGCATATGCGCGTTCGTCGCCGCCGCCTTCGAAACCGATGGTGAAGGTTCGCATACCATCGCCCATGTGCTTCTGAGCGACGGCCGCGACCAGGCTTGAATCTATGCCACCGGAGAGAAACGCTCCAACCGGAACGTCTGCGACCAGATGACTACTGACGGCCTTATTGAGTTCGTTGTCCAAGGCATCAATCAGATCTTCTTCATTTCCTCCCATCGCCAAACTCATGAAATCCGGAATCCAAAAAGAGCCGCTCTGTAATTCATTTTTTCGATATTGAAGCCAGTGGCCTGGCCGAAGGGCTCTGATATTCTGGTAGATAGTTTCCGGACCCGGCACATATCCCATTTCAAGGTAGGCATCTATCGCCGCCGGATTTATCTTTTTTTCGACTGCGGGAAGGGCCAGCAGGGCCTTGATTTCCGACCCAAATGCAATTCCCTGAGGCAACTTCGCATAAAAAAGAGGTTTTATCCCGATGCCGTCGCGTGCCAGCAGGAGTTCATGACTCTGGTTGTCCCAAACGGCGAACGCAAACATACCTCGCAGCATGGGTAGCACCCTGACGCCCCACTGCCGAAACCCAAGCAGAACAACCTCGGTATCGGATTGACTGCGAAAAAGAACGCCGTGGCCGATCAACTGACGTCGGAGTTCCTGGTGATTATATACTTCGCCATTGTAGACAATACCGTAGCGTCCATCAGGGGTCCACATGGGCTGGTTTGCCGCTTCTGACAAATCGATGATGGCCAGGCGCCTATGCCCCAGAGCCGCCTTTTCTCCCTGCCATAGGCCGGCAGCGTCCGGCCCACGGTGACGCAAGGTATTCGTCATTGCGCCGATGGGGACCGACAGGGCATCCTGACCCGCATATCCGCAGATGCCGCACATCAGGCGATCTCCCGGTAAACGGCCAGAGTTTGAGAAGCTGCCCGCTCCCAGGAAAACTCCCTGGCCCGGGCCTTTCCGGCCTGGATCAACTCCTGACGCCGCCCCTCATCCTCAAGCAGACCGCTGATTGCCTCGGCAATGGCATCGGTTGATTTTGGATCCACCAACAACGCCGCGTTGCCGACCACTTCGGGCAAGGCGCTGCAATTCGATGTCACCAGCGGTGCGCCAGCCGCCAGCGCCTCCAGGGCGGGTAGACCAAATCCCTCCGCCAGGCTAGGATAAAGGGCGAGCACCGCTCCGTGCAGCGCAAAAGGCAGTTCTTCTTCCGTAAGCGACCCGACCAAATGCACTCCGCTGCAATCGCCGTTGAGCAATTTCCGAATGGGCTCTCGGGGCCCGATGACCACCAGCGGAATGTCCGGAGCTGCCTTTCGGGCGGCCGCGACCGTTCGGAGCATGTTTTTACGGGGCTCAGGGGTCCCGACCAGAAACACCATATAGGGTTGAATTAATTTCAATCGCCCGAGAACCATTTTCAATTCCGCAGTATCTATCACCGAAAAAAATTGGGCGTCGACCCCTTCGTAGGCCACTCGAATTTTATCTTCAGGGATTCTCATCAATTCAATGAGGTCTCTGCGGGAGTATTCGGAAACGGTGACGATGATGTCCGCACGCTTCAATGCCGAAGGCAGTTCCACCCGATAACCCCGTTCGTTCAGCATGCGGTCGGAATAGTATTCAGGATGCTTCATGAAAATGACATCATGCAACGTCAACACAAGTTTCGCGTCGCGAACCGCCGGCAAAACGAAATGGGTTCCGTGAAAGACGTCCAACGGTCCGAGAAAAGCTTCAATCGGCGGCCACCCCAAGTGATCCCAACAGGACTGAATCATCCGACGCGGTGCCTTTAGGTCAAAATGCCTCACGTTGGATGCGCTGAATTTGCAGGGTCTATGGCCACCACGGAAATGATTGCTGAAAAGAGAAAAATCATCATCCGGTGCGGCGGCCACCATTGCCGCCAGCAACGAGCGCACATAACGCGAAATCCCCCCAAAGGGAAAGCCGGTTTGATAGATATCGACGCCGATTTTCAAATTACTGTTTCATCCCCATGGAACTCATGACCCGATGCACTGGGTTTCAAGTCATCGGATCATCACCGTTCTTGTTATTGGCCTTTCAACGTTGCTTCTTGGCCACGATCTGAAAAATATGACCTGCCGGCTGAATAAGATAAGCTGAATCGAGGCGACCCCGAAAGGGAATCGTATCCTTGTCGATGGTGAAATGATTGAAGCTCTCATAAGCGGCCATATAGAGCGGCCGATCATTGGCGAGTTGCTCGTCGATGTAACCGCTGAGATCCTTCCAGATAACTTCCTCCGGCTGGTAACTGAAGTCGTCGGTGCATTTCACGCGAACATCCGGGCGGGCGCCCTCGACGTTCTGCAGATACCTCAGTGGCTCGAAAATATTGAAATCGGCCAGGATGACAGAACCCGGGACCATCACGGAGAAAGCGTTTTTTGCGAAATCATAGGTGATGTAATTGCCACGTTTGCTCGGCCACAGGTAATAAATATTGGCGTCACGGTATGGAAAAGTGCTCTCAGAAACCAAGTTGACGTGAAACAGGTAAGACGCCGAACGGGTGACGACAAAATAGGTGGCGGGCTGCAGCAAAGCCGCCCACAGCAGGAGCACGACGAACTTTTTAGCCGTCATTCTTTCCGAAACGGATTTGAACCCGGCGGCAATAAAATATCCAAATAGAACGAACGCTGGCAGCAGTTGATGGAGTTGCCGGGCTTTGCCGTAAAACGAGGCAAACACCACGTCGATGAGAATGAGGACTATGAACAGCGGGGTGAGCGGATGCCGTGCGGTCCGCATACCGAACAGACCGAAAAAAATCGCCGCCGGATACTGGTAAGACAGGTAAAGAAAAAAAAGAAGCATTTCCTTTGGCAATTTGGAATAGTCCGAAAACCGAGTCAAGCACACGTAGGCTGTCTCCGCCAGTGCGCTGAATACCGTCATGCCGGGGCCGGTCGCCAATAGGCCGCCCCCGATGAGAGCGACGACAAGGTAAGTCCCCAGAATCCGCCGCCGGTTGCGGGCGTAATGCACGGCGAACACCGCATACACGGGCACAAACAGAAGCGTAAGATAATGGTTGAGAAACCCGACCAGAAGGCTCCCGAGCAGCGCCAGGAGCAACCAGTCGTTCCGGCACGCCGACCATCGCACGAAAATCCAGAGGCTCACGGCAAAGGTGAACACTAGCAGGCTGTAACTTTCGGTCAGAGTGGCGACCCACCAGAACATGTGCGCAAGTCCGATGCAGGCGGTGGCCCCGATCGCAGGCAGCGTTGCACCCACCATGTGACGAATAACGGCGTAGATGACGGGCAGGCTCAAACTGGCCCATACGGCGGACATCAGATTGGTCTTGTACGCCAAAGGCCAGGATGACGGCAGGAGATAGGCGAACACCTCTCCCAGCAGGGTGTGGAGGCCGTGTGCCCCCCCGTTCAGGTAGCGCGGCTGCCCGAAATGGACGAATCGTGCCAGCTTGGTGGGGTCACCCCATAAAATGGTAGGCGCCAGTGTGTAGGCGTACACCCCTATTGCCAGCAGAAAAATGGCGGCCGCGGGCAACACCCGTTCCTTCAAGGACTCGGCGTGCGCGTCCGGCCATTGCTGCGGCAGAACATCGTCGTGAAACCCCCTGTCTTTAACACGACAGCGAAATGAGGCGGTTTTCATAGCCGGATCCGATCTCACAGGTTTTGCCAATGGTCATCTTCCGTGGCAGCATGCGGGGAAACGCTGAAACCTGCTTGGCACTCCGCCAAACAAAGCCGAAGGACCGTTCCCGCGCGTGGATGCCTTTGGGGGGTTACCGTGCATGATTTCTTCAGTACGCACCGACCGCATCCTTGTACAGCGCGCGGGTGCTTTCGGCACATCGTTTCCAACTGAAGTTAGCGGCATGCTGCAGTCCTTTATGCTTCAAATTCATTCGCAGTTCGCTGTCGGTCAAAACCCGGTCCATGGCGTGTCCAATGGCTTCATGACAGCAGGGGTTTACCTTCACAGCAGCATTACCCACGGTTTCCGGAAGGGAGGAGACGTTGGAGGTAACCACGGGGGTTCCGCACGCCATGGCTTCCAGCGGCGGAGAGGTCCATCCCTCTACAAAGCTGGGAAACACAAAACACTCCGCGCCGTTATAAAGCAGTGTCAGACCGTCGTCTTCTTGGTCGATGTAAGGAAATATTCGAACCCGGGTTTGAAGCTTGAGCGCTTCGATCAGCCGTTTTACTTCCGTCGGCTCTTCTTTTTCTTTTCCCACCAAAACAAGTTCCACATCAGCGTGTTTTTGGGCAATGCATTCGAATCCCCGCAGAATGCCGCTGATATTTTTGTGGGGTTGCAGACCGCCGACATACAAAATGTATGGCCGGCAAAGGCCGAACCGCTCCAGAACGCTCCTGCGAACGGTCGACCGGTGGAGTGGGCTGAATTCAGAACCGATCCCGAGAGGAATCACGCGCACCCTTTTTTCATCTATGAACGGGAAATAGGAAAGAAATTCCGATTTCGTTTTCTCGGAAACCGAAATGAAGTAATGGGCGCGGCGCACCGTTTTCTTTAACCAAGCCTGTTTTTCGCTGACGTATGCGGGGCAGATCAAATCGGGGCGGGCCATATAGGCGAGGCCATGCAGCGTCATGATGTGGACGCCACTCTTGGCCGGCGGGCAGTCTTCCCCCAAGGAGTGAAACACGTCGCCAGGCCCCGTGAACCAATCGACTCGAGGGATCCTCAGCAATTCCCATAGCGGAAGCGAAAAACGCCGGGGCAACCCATAGCGGACGCTTGAGGCATTTCTTCGGTCCGCAACGATAGCGTCAACAACCTTGCTATTACCCCGAAAGTAGTTGAGAAAAACTGTGAAGTGATCATCCGGATAACCGCAGATGAGTTCACGGGTCAAATTGATGGTGTAGCGCCGGATGGCCCGCACACCGACCACCGAATCTGATCCGTCGAGGACGATTCTCATAGGGAACCCACCGCGAACGACCGGTTTTCATCCCCGGAGGTAATTCCGCATGTTCTGCATATGCCCATGTCGCGAAACAGTATTTTTCTGAGTGAATCAGCATGATCGGCGCCGAGCCAAACGTCGCTTAACTTGTTCGACACGGCATTGCCGTATACTTCCAAGCCGTTATGGTCGAAACAACAGGCCGTCATGTCGCCGTTCCACAGGACGACCGGCTGGCGCCACGATGCACAGTACCGATGCCGCCATTTAAGTGCCCACCTGCCGGCGCCATCGCGTTCGTATCGAATAATCGAGGACGAGCGAGGGAGAAACGATTCGGCTAACCGGCCCCTCTCCTGCTCCTCTGTGCGGTGTGTTCCCAAAGACACGCTGACCAGGGATAGCACATCCACTTCCAACTCCTTGGCCAATTGAACCACCAAATCCAACTCCGGTTCTGTGCTTCGCATGACGATGCACTGGAGCACGATCTTGGGATTGAAAATTTTTCTTTCGCGGCGTTCCCGAACCAAACGCCGGATCGCCGTCAGAAGCTTGGGGAAGTCGCCTCCGACTCGATATTTTTGATAGGTCGCTTCTGTGGCACCGTCTAAGCTTATGATGATCTCCGAAAGTTTGGAATCCAGAATATTCTCGATTTGTCCCTCCAGCATCGTTCCGTTGGTGCTGATGCATGACCGGAGGCCCCGCTGACTCAGGACCGAGACCATGTCGAAACAGTTCGGGTGCATCAGCGGCTCGCCCGACAGATAGAGGTAGACCATGGAAATACTGGCCGGAAGATCCCCAACGATTTTGCCGAAATCCTCCAGCGACATCCGCCCCTTTGGCCGCCTGGAAATCGGAGTGGGGCAAAGCGGGCATCGGAGGTTGCAAATGTTGATCGGCTCGACGACCAACGATGTGGGAGGGAACAACGTGAGCAAGAGACGAGGGGCGGTCAATGCCAGTGCCTTTTCGAAAAACCTCCGGCACCCTCCTCTCATGACGCCGGCCTGCGTTCTAAGTTGCCGGATGAGCGAAGGGTTGGCTTGGTTGTTGGGTTTTTGAGCCCTGCAATTCATACCCCACCGCTGCGTCGAGTTGTGATATTACCGTTCAAACAAATAGGACACTACCGACCCGTAGATTGTGAAAATCCAGAGGAAGTGCCTCCCAGAGCATCTTGTCCATGGATCAAAGGGTGGCCGATGCCACTATCCTGATCTGAAAATTCCGAGGATGTATTTCACCCGGCTGTTCGATGAAGTAGATGAGCTTGAGAAGCAAAAACCACACTGCGCGAGCAAACCGATAAGCCAGGTGCCGCGGTGTCAGTTTCAGCGGCCAGTTTTCTTTGACAAAACGAATATCGCCGAACCCGGCGAGCCGCAATACTTGGCGGAGTGACATTTCGGTAAAGAGTGTTTCGTGCGTGAAATCATTGTAACGGCAATACAGGCTCGTAAATCCGGAGGCCTGGGGGACATTGACAACCAAGTTGCCGCCTGGCTTCAGAGACTCCCCGATCGCCGAAAGAAATGAGATCATGGCCGGCTTTGGGATGTGCTCCAGAACATCGTTCATGCAGATGGTATCATAACGGCCGGGGTGACAACCCAAGAACTCTATCGTGTCGCTCACCACATGAACCGGGCAACCGACTTGCTTAGCGGTGAAATCGGCCAAATGCGTGGACATTTCCAAGCCCTCTATGTGGGTGTACCCGTTTTTCCTCAAAAAAAACAAAAATTTGCCATCGCCGCATCCGATATCTAAAATCTTCGCTTCACGGTTGGAAGGCAGGCAATCATGGTACCATTCGGCGAAACCTTTGCTTACCTTCTCGTAGTCCCTCCATTCATGCAGGTCTTTGTAGAAAGTTTCGTAGTATCGCTGAAAACATGGATTCCCCTTATCCTCACCTTGGCGATGGTCCTCTTTCAATTTGGGATTCTCCGCGCCTTCTGCAGGCAGGACGCTCGTGGGCGTGCCTGTTTCTGTCCGCTCTGAGCCATAGCAGACGCTATCCGAATTGTTTTTACTGCCACCGCATCCCAGGTCATTTCTTCCGTTACGAAGGTGCTAAAGATCTTCGCCTTTTTCACGATCTCTTCGCGATTCGCGTGCAGGCGTTCAAATAAATCGGCCAAGGCTTGCGCATTTTCCGGTGGAATTACAAACAAGCTTTCCTGCAGTGCCTTGGGATAACCTTCTAGCGAAGTTGCTGTGACAACCGCCGGAATGCCGAAAACCCCGTATGCCGCGCACTTTGTTGTGACATTGCCGTACAATCGGGTGGCATAGTGATCCCCAAGGCACAAGCCCAGGTCCATCGCTGGAAGAAGACTGCCGAGCCTTTCCGGTTTCACATAACCGGTGAAGAGAGCCTTTTCCCCGAGCCCATGTTTAACCAGCCGGCCCGTCAGGGAACCTCTCAGCGGCCCATCACCAATAAACAGCAAGAAGAGATCAGGTACGTTGACTAGGCACAAACGGCAGGCCTCTAAAAGCGTATTGAAGTCGTACCGGTCGAAAATATTGCCCAAGAACCCCAGGCAAAAGCAATTCAGCGGCATTTCCAGTCTTCTGCGTGCTTCCTCTCTGCTCAAAACGGAACCTTCCGGAGACTCCGTTCCATTTATCATAAAATGCAGGTTCTCCGGTTTCAGGTTGTAATGAGTCATCAGCCACCGGCGCATGGGAATCGAGTTGACGATCAACCCCGCTGCCTGGCGGAAGTCCAATTTCTGATTGCGTGCAATTTTTGCCACCCACGTGCGGGTGGCGCCTGATTTGGAAAAATAGGGAACCAGCAGGTCGTTGATCTCGATGTAGAGGGGGAACTTAAAAATCCTGGAGCACCAACGCGGCCCGGGATTGACCTCCTGCTCACGAACGTAAATAAAGTCGTACTTGTTTATCAGACATAAAAAGAACATGAGGATGCTGCTTAGCAGCTTGATCCATAGCAAACCGATCGGTGAAAACTGCCACGGCCGCAAATAAACAAACCGTACGTTTGAAATGCTCGGTATGGTTTTGAGGGGCTTTGGAACCAATGCATCCACTCGGCACCCATATCGAGCGAATCCCCTGATTATGCCCAATGTGTGGGATCGGGGCGCGCCCGGAACATCCAATTCGACAAAAGAATAGTAAAGTATTCGCATGATACGTTATGACTCGCTTGAGGGGTTTTAAGGCGAAGGCCGTGAATGGCTCTCATTCGGAGGCAAGAGGTGCTCTAATATCTTCTCAAACCCTGATATTGCAGCGGCTTTTGGAGACCATTTGGTTATAGACATTCATAATCACTCCATGGTTCATCCGCACGGCGATTAAAAGGAAAGCCGCTACCGCTGCGAAACCGGAAAGAATGAAATGCAGCAGTGGGTCCAACCCCTTCGAAATGCTCCCTGACAGCAAGGCCGATAAGACCATACCGGTCGTAGCTGCCAACGGACACCGCAACGCGGTGTAGACCATTTGGGGAACGTCATCTAATAGACGAGCCAAAGCTTCAACATCCATGATCAGTCCCACCAGGTAGGCGGCGGTGACCGCCCAGCCCGCTCCGAGAAGACCCCAGCGTGTGGTTAGAGGATAAATCAAGAGCAGGAAAACCATCAGCCCCATCGCCTTGTTGCGGCTTTGGATGTCGGGACGGTTTACCGCCAGATGCACCGGAGCGATGACATTTGAAAGCCCTCGGAAAAGACCCAATAGGCATAGAATTTTCAGCACGCCGGCCATCGCCAGCCAACGGTCGCCCAGGAACAAAACGATGAAATCCTCTGCAAGCAACAAGATCATGGCGGTCAGTGGTAAAAGGATTATAAGTGCGGTTTCAAAGACTTTCTGAAACGACGCTGTCACCCGGCTCCGGTCATCCTGTATCTGGGAATAAAATGGGAATGAAATCCTTCCGAGAGTCTCGCAGATGCTTGTGACGGGCAGATTGGCGATCGCGTAGGCCATGGTGTAATATCCCAGCAGGTCCAGGCCGAGCAACTTTCCGACCAAGGCATCGTCGCCGTTCGTTACCACGAACGTCACGATGCTGATCCAAAACACATGTTTTCCGAAATGGATCAGGCGGGCCGCACGCTTCCGGTCCCAGCAAAGTCGAGGTCGGTAGGGGTGAAGTTTATAGGACAAAACGAAATAGATCAGCCTCCAGATCACAGTGGAGTATACCAAGGCCCAGAAGTCTTTAAAAACCAGCGCAAGCAAGACACCCGAGATGGTGCCGGTGAAATCTGAAACCACATCGAGCTTGACCTTTTGCTTGAAATCGATGTCCCGCTGAAAAAACATAACACCGATATTGGCGAATCCTTCCAAGATGAAGCAAACCGCGATCACTCGAAAAACGGTCTTCAAGGCCGGTTGAGCAAAATACGCTGCCAAAGGACCGGCCGAAGCAAATAATAGCCCGAACAGCACTATCCCGCGGACGATCGTCATCGTCCACGCCGTGTCGAGATCTTCCCGATCAATTTGTTTTTTTTGAATCAAGGCAGCGCCGATGCCGACGTCGGAAAATACCCCCAGGCAGTTCATGGCCAGCAACGCCGCTCCGATGATCCCGAAATCATGGGGTGAAAGGATGCGGGCCAGTATGATCATCTTCAGCACACCGATGCCTCGGATCACCCAGTTGCCTGCCAGGCTCCAGGAAATGGATTGGACCATTCTTGTTCTGATATTTTTCATCAACACTCTGGATAAAATTTCGGTGGGCACCCTGCCGGATGGGGTTGGCTCATTCGTACACTCCTCACGAAACTTCGAGACGTGATAAAACCATCCGATAATATGGAAACAGATTCAAACCAGGTATTTTTCGGAAGATCTTGTTCACAGCCTCGCGGTAGAGAATATTCATGCTATGTTCTAAAAATGAGAGCCGCCGGCTCCACATGGGAAACAGAAAACCGACACCCGATCTTCGCTTGACCGAGAAACCGGCTGCGGCGAGCTGGCTCTCCAGCCATCGAAAGGTTTGAAAGCGGTGTTGGAAACCGTGAAGTGGGACCGCGGTGAGTTCACGCACGTGCTCGCCCGCACTGCAATAGACCGGTTTCCCGGTACGATGCATGTCCCACAAACTCCTCAGCGTAACGGCCGGCATCGTGAGCAGGAGATAGCCGTTCGGTTTGATGCACCGCGCAAACTCCCGGAGCGCTGAAGACATTTCTTCGACGTGCTCCAATGTTTCGATGCTGACGATGCCGTCAAGAGAGTCGTCAGAAAATGGTAAATCGGTAACCGATGCCTGCGTAAGCAACTCAAAAGGACGATTCCGTGCGCGTCTTAAACGGGGAATATCAATGTCGAGACCGACCAACAGCTTCCGCTTTCCGATGAGGCTTGCCAAAGGTCCTTCGCCGCAGGCTGCATCGAGCCACACACTCCCGGGAAGCGCCGCGATCCATTCCGCAGATCTTTCCAAGAGAACCATCGGCCAAGGAAAGATTCGTCTCATTCGCAAGGTGTTATTTTGACCAGCCGGATCTGACCTGGCTTGCCTCTGGGGAATAGCGATCATAAAAAAAGTGCCGCATTAAACACGGTTCTTCGGAGAGTCCTTGTGATGGCTCCGCCCGGTCGATTCCATCGACAGGGGTGGTTTAACTGATCGTCATGATTTGAAAAATGTATTGTGCGAGAAGCAACTCAGGATAATTTTGCAAAATGCATGCCGTGAAAAAAAGGACCGGAAGCAGGGGGGCAAAAGACTGAGGCAAGCCGCCGGACAAGGTGAATGATTGCTATAACGTGTTAATAAAATTGGGTATAAAATATCGATGGCAATCCCCCTCGCCGGCTCCTTCCGGCAAACCCGGACGCGCGGAACCGCCAGTTATTTGACGAAATTTTCATTCGAATGAGCCGGAGCTGCGACGGCTTCCAGGAGACCGAAACCCTTCGCATGCCCCTGCCGCCCCGGGTGCCTCCTTTTTCCCATTAACAATCCAAAATCACATTAAAAAATCCGTCATTTTTTTTCTTGACTCTTTAATGGTCTTGGTATTTAATGGAGCAAAGTGGTGCAAAGTGGGATTAATGTGACCAGCATGTTGCGCGGCAGCTCATACCACACCATCGACGACAAGGGTCGGATCGTCATCCCCTCCCGGTTCCGGGTGCTCGCCCGCTCGGAGGACGGCGAGGGCATCATGGTCTCGCGCATGGACCAGTGTCTGGTCGCATTCCCGATGACGGCGTGGCAGCGGCTTGAGGAAAAGATCCTGCAGCTGGCCGAGAAGAGCGACACCATGCGCCGCTTCCGCCGGGTCTTCATCGGCGGCGCCCATGAGTGCAGCTGCGACAAGCAGGACCGCATCCTCATTCCTCCCGCGCTACGCCAATACGCGGCCCTGAACAAGGATATCGTCCTGGTGGGCGTCCTCGACCACTTTGAAATCTGGTCCCGGGAGAACTTCGAAAACGAAGAACTGATGCTGCTGAACGACCTCAAGAACCCGGAGGCCCGCAACGAAATCGCCAAACTCGGCATCTGATCCCGTGGCCTATCGCCACACCCCGGTCATGCGCGCGGAGGTGCTCGCGTACCTCAACTGCCGGCCGGGCGGGGTCTACGTGGACGGCACCCTGGGCGGCGCGGGCCACGCCCGGGACATCCTGGACCACAGCGCCCCGGACGGCCGCCTGATCGGTTTCGACCAGGACGCGGATGCCATCGCCAACGCCCGGATCGTCCTGGCCCCGTACGGCGACCGGGTGCGGCTCATTCATGAAAACTTCGCGCGGATGGCCGATGTTCTTTCTCAACTCGGGGTCGCGGGAGCGGACGGGATCCTCCTGGACCTGGGCATCTCCCTGCACCATCTCGAGGGCAGCGGCCGTGGGTTCAGCTTCATGCGCGACGAACCGCTCGACATGCGCATGGACGACCGGACCGAGCAGACCGCGGCGGACCTCGTCAACCACCTCCGGGAGGACGAGCTGAAGCGGATCTTCCAGGAGTACGGCGAGGAGCGCTTCGCCGGCCGGATCGCCCGCGGGATCGCCGCCGCCCGCCGCCGCCAGACGATCCGCACCAGCGCGGAGCTCGCCCGCATCGTCAGCGAGGCGACGCCGCGGGCCGGCCGCCACCGCCACCGCATCCACCCGGCCACGCGGGTGTTCATGGCGCTGCGCATCGCGGTCAACCGCGAACTCGAACGGCTCGCGGAATTCATGGCCCAGCTGCCGGGGCTTCTCGCCAGCGGCGGGCGGGTCTGCATCCTCTCCTTTCACTCGCTGGAGGACCGCATCGTCAAACAGCAGATGAAGGCCATGGAGAAGGACCGCCGCGGCGGGGCGTGGCCCGGGGCGCCGGCGCCCGAAGTCGAAGGCGTCCTGAGGCGCCTCACCCGCAAGGTGGTGCGTCCCGGACCCGAGGAAATCACCGCCAACCCGATGGCGCGCAGCACCAAGCTGCGGGCCGCCGAGCGCATCTGAACCCCCGGCGGGCTCGCCCCTGCCGGCCAACCCCCGTTTCCGGGGCCGGACCGGAAGAAAAGACGAAATGCCCGACGCCGCCAAACCCAGACGCCGCAACCGCGGGATGATTGCGTTGTGGATCGCGCTGCTGTGCGTGTTCATCACCGAGCTGCTGGGCTACACCTGGGCGCGCAACCAGTGCGTTCAGGTCGGTTACGAAATTTCAGCGCTGGGCAAGGAGCAGCAACGCCTGAACGAGCTTCAGGCCAACCTCCGGGTGGAGCTGGCGCGGCTGAAGGCCCCCCAGCGCATCACTAAAATCGCGCAGGAAAAGCTGGGGCTGACCCTGCCCACCCCCAAACAGACGATCGTAATGCCCTGACGGTTATGCGAGCCAAATACATCCGCTTGCGAATTCTGATTCTCGGCCTGATGTTCACGCTGGGCTTTGCGGTCATCGGCGGCAAGGCCCTGCTGCTGCAGGTCTACGACGGGCTCTGGCTGTCCCGCAAGGCCACGGACCAGATCGAGGACTCCCTCAAGGCGGTGGGCAAGCGCGGCACGATCTTCGACCGCCGCGGCCACGAGATGGCCGTCAGCATCGACGTCACCTCCATCGCCGTGCGCCCCCGCCAGGTCAAGGACGCCGACGCGACGGCCAAGGAGCTGGCCCGGGTCCTGAAGAAAAAACCCGCGGAGATCAAGGAACGCCTGGCCAGCGGCAAACCCTTCGTGTGGGTCAAGCGCCAGGCCACTCCCCGCGAAGCCGACGCCGTCAAAGAACTGCGCCTGCCCGGGGTCGAGTTCGTGGCCGAGTCGAACCGCTTCTATCCCAACCGGGACCTCGCGGCCCATGTGCTCGGGTTCGCCGGAATGGACGGGCGCGGACTGGAGGGCATCGAATTTTTTTACGATCGCGGCTTGAGAGGCACGGAAACCAGCGTCAAGGTCCTGAAAGACGCCCGGGGCCACGATTTCCAGACGGAGCAACCTTCCGACAACGAAGGCGCCGGCAAGAACATCGTGCTGACCCTCGACCACGGCATTCAGTTCATCACGGAAACCGCCCTCAACGACGCCATGGTGTCCAGCCGGGCCCGCTCCGGGATCGCCGTGGTGATGGAGCCCCGCACCGGCGCCGTCCTCGCCCTGGCGCTCGCCCCGGCCTTCAATCCGAACGCCTACGAGGAGGCCAAGAAGCCCCTCTGGCGCAACCGGGCCATCACCGACCCCTTCGAGCCCGGCTCCATCATGAAAATTTTTGTGGCGGCCGCAGCCCTCGAGCACGCGAACCTTTCGCCCCAGACGACTTTCAACTGCGAGAACGGCGCCTACCGCATCGGCAAGCACACCGTGCACGACGTTCACCGTTACGGAGTGCTGACCCTGCAGGACATCATCAAGTTCTCCAGCAACATTGGGGCAGCCAAGATCGGAGAGAAGGTCGGGCCGGAGAAACTCTACCAGTCCCTGCGGCTGTTCGGCTTCGGCCAGAAAACGGGGATCGACGGCCCGGCGGAGACCACCGGGCTGTTGATGCCCTTCAAGAAATGGACCGGCATCGACACGGCCGCCATCTCCTTCGGCCACGGGGTCTCCGTTTCGGCCGTCCAGCTCATCGCCGCCGTCTCGGCCATCGCCAACGACGGCGACCTGATGAAACCCCGCATGGTGCAGGCCGTCACCGACCCCCAGGGGCAGATCCTGCAGCAGTTTGAGCCGGAGGAAGCCCGACGGGTGGTCTCCGTTGAGACGGCCCGCGCCGTCAAGCAGATCATGCAGACCGTCGTCCTGCCGGGCGGCACCGGGGTCCAGGCCGCCCTCGAGGGCTACACCGCCTGCGGCAAGACCGGCACGGCCCGCAAAGTGGACGAGAGCGGCCAGTACTCGAACGAGCGCCACCTGGCCTCCTTCATCGGTTTCGCGCCCGTGGAAAACCCCCGAGTCGCGGTGCTGGTGGTGATCGACGAACCCAAGGGCCAGATCTACGGCGGCGCCGTCGCGGCCCCCGTGTTCAAGAAAATCGCCCAGACCACGCTCAATTTGCTGAACGTGCCCCCGCGCGCCACTACGGAAAAGCTGAGAGTCGCCATGGACGGCGGGAGGCGCGGATGAGACTGGCGCGCCTCATCGCCGACCTGAAACCGGCCGCCGTGACCGGGCTTTCGGGCGAGGGCCCGGAGGTGGGCTCGCTGCACTACCGCTCTCAGGAGGTCCGGCCGGGCGGGGTCTTCGTGGCGATGAAAGGGCTTGCCGCCGACGGCCACGACTTCATCGACGATGCGCTCGACCGCGGGGCGGTCGCCGTGGTCGCGCAAAAAGACCTCGCCCGCCGCACGACCGTCGTCGTCCCCGACACCCGCCGCGCGCTGGCCGAACTGGCGGCCGTCTATTACGGCCACCCGTCGGCGCAGATGACCGTCGTCGCCGTCACCGGCACCAACGGCAAGACCACGACGAGCTACCTGATCGAAAGCATTCTCGACCGGGCCGGCCGGCGCACCGGCGTCATCGGGACCATCGACTACCGCTACGGCGGGGCTTCGTTTCCGAACCCGGTGACGACCCCCGAATCTCTGGACCTGCAGCGCATTCTGGCGGACATGCGGGCCGCCGGCGTGACCCACGTGGTCCTCGAGGCCTCCTC
>CAZLSV010000061.1:6711-29557 GCA_964562235.1 uncultured Desulfatibacillum sp. | reverse complement strand
TGAAGGCCTTTCTGGAAAGAGCGCCGCCGAAAACCGGTTGGATCTGGTCGTCACCGTGAGCAGCTACGACTCGGGCACCTGGCAGCAGGAGGCCTGCTTTGAGATCGGCAAAAGCGCGGTGGTCACGAAAGGCTACGGGCTCTTCACCCGGACCAGGGCGCTGTCGGCCTTTTCCAGCCTGCTCCCGGTGGGCCAGGACACGGCGACCCCCTATGCCAACATCATCGTGGCCGTTTTCCAACCTCGGCCGGCAGCACTCGCCGCCTATGGCCAGGCGCCCTGCAGCCAATCCGGCGTGCCGGACTTCCCCTGGAAAAGCGATTTGCAGTTTCTCGGCCCGGCGGTCCTTCAGCAGTTGAAGCCCTACGTCGAGCGGCTTTCCGCAGAGGCCGTCCGGGCCGGGCTCGGCAACGCGGGATTGAGCCCCTGAGCGCACTACATTTCAACGAGGAGGTCGCGTGAAGAAAATCTTTATGAGCTTGGCCTGCGGGATGCTGTTGGGAGCCATGGGAAGCCCTGCCGCCGCCTATGACTACCCGTTCAAAGATCCTTACCTGGCGACCATCATCGGGACCCCCGAGGAGATGGAGGCGGATCTGCCCGAAAAAATCGACTACGAGCTCCTGGGCTTGAAGGTTTTCCCGGATCGTCCCATGCCCGAGGTCTTCTGGTATCAGCGCGAATTCATGTACACCCTGACCTACCAGAAGCAAGAGGCCCCGCTGATTTTCGTCATTGCCGGAACCGGCAGCAGCTTTTACTCCTCCAGCATGATTTTTTTTCAGAAGATCTTCTATCAGGCCGGATTTCACGTCATTTGCCTCTCCTCGCCCACCCAGATGAATTTCATCACCACGGCATCGGCCACCGGCGTGCCGGGCGACATCATCGCGGACACGCAGGACCTGTACCGGGTGATGACCCTCGCCTGGGAGCAGGTCAAAGGCCGGGTCAAGGTCTCGGAGTTCTACCTGACCGGATACAGCCTGGGGGCCTCCCAGTCGGCATTCGTCGCCAAGCTGGACGAGAAAAAACGCGTTTTCAATTTCAAGAAAGTCCTGATGATCAACCCTGCGGTGAGCCTGTACAACTCGGCCAAGATCCTGGACGACATGCTGCTGCAAGCCGTGCCCGGCAACAGCCCGGAGGAATTCGACCGGTGGTTTAACGCCCTGATCGCCAAATTCGGCGAAGCCTACAAGATGATGAAAAACCCCAATCTCGACCACGACTTTCTCTACGATGCCTACCGGATTCTCCGTAAACACGGCCAGGTTCCCAAGCCGGAAAACCTGGCCGGCATGATCGGGGTCGTTTTCCGGCTGGCATCGACCAACTTGATATTCTCGGCGGACGTGATGGCGAACTACGGGCTGATCGTTCCGAAAAACCGTGTGCTGGGCAGCGCGGATTCACTGACCGATTATTTCAAAGTTACCAATCGGCTAAATTTTATCAGTTATTTCGATGAATTTCTCTACCCCTATTCCCGGTCCCGAAACCCGGGCCTCACCAAAGAGGCGCTGAAGGAGCGGTTAAGCCTGCGCAGCATCGAGTCCTACCTGCGGAGCACCCCCAAGATCGTTCTGATGGGCAATGAAGACGACCTGATTCTCGCGCCGGGAGAGATGGCTTTCTTGAAAGACGTGTTCGGGTCCCGCGCGAAGATATACCCGCATGGCGGCCACTGCGGCAACATGACTTACAGGGCCAATGTGTATTACATGCTCCATGTCTTCAAGAACTGAAAGGACGATCTCTATGAAGCGCGCTCTGAGTCTCATGCTGCTCACAGTGTTCATTTTCGTCTCCGGTTGCGGCACGGCGCCGGTGCGCAAGGAGCCCGAAATACCCGCCCGGCGGCCCGTCAGCGAGTACGTCCAACCGGGTGTCACCTACACGATCGACGCCTACGACCCCTGGGAGCCGATGAACCGCAGGATCTACAACTTCAACGCCATCTTCGACAATTACGTCTTCCTGCCGGTGGTCCAGGCCTACGAGTTCGTGCTGCCGGTTTTCGCCCAGAAAGGGGTCACCAATTTCTTCAACAACCTCACCGAAATCACCAACCTGATGAACTCGCTCCTGCAGTTCAAGTTTGTGAAAGCCGTCAACACCTTCGGTCGGATCTGCATCAACACTACGGTAGGGCTGGGCGGGCTCATCGACGTGGCCACCCTGAACGACGGGATCATGCGCGAGGACGAGGACTTCGGCCAGACCCTCAGGTTCTACGGCCTGGGGCCGGGCCCGTACCTGGTGCTGCCCATTCTGGGCCCGTCCAACGTACGGGACACGGCCGGGTTGGCGGTGGATACGGTCGTCTACAGCCTGATGATGCAGGAATTGATCGGTCATTTGGGGCTGGACGACACTCGGGAGGATGCCTTGAATTACAGCCTCTCGGCGCTCTACGCGATCGACAAGCGCCACGACGAGCCGTTCCGTTATTTCAAGACCGGCTCTCCGTTTGAATACGATCTCATCCGGAAGCTGTTCCTGTTAAAACGGCAATTCCAAGTTGAAAATTAAAGGGAGACAATCGATGGAATGGATCAAACGTTTGAGCATCCCGGCGCTGCTTGTATCGGGAACGATATTCGCGCTGGCCGGTTGCGCCGGGGCGCCCGTCGACAGGACGCTGCAAACCGAGGAACTGCTCGGAACCGCCGGGTTTCGTCTGAAGATGGCGGACACCCCGGCCAAGTTCGAGCGCATCAGCCGCGTCCCCCAGAAACAAATCGTGCGGGGCCTGGTCAAGGGCCAGGAGCTTTATGTCTGGGCGGATGCGGCGGGCTGCCGCTGCTATTACGCCGGGACCCGGGAAAATTATGAACAGATGATCCGGATCCAGCGGGAAAACCAGTCACAGCATCGCATCGACCTTTACGACGCTCAGAACAACGATCCGCTCTGGGGGAACAGCGCCGACTGGGAAGACGCCCTGCTGGGCGGCTCCTGACGTTTTGAAGCGACGTGTCGGATTCTTCCGGCCTCGATTATTAAGAGGTCCGATCATGAAAGAAATAATAAACAAATACATCAACGCCAGGGAAGCGGACATATACCATTTGCCGATTCAGCAGCGGATTGATTGGCTGATCAATCTGAGCCAAAGGCACTCTGAGGTGTTTTGCCGGCCGGAGGCCTACTTGGCGAGAAAGCGGTATACGTTCCAGCATCCGACGATGGTGATCGTTTTAAAGTGCATGGACGGGCGCATCCACATTCCATATGCAACCAAGACCCCTCTGGGCATCATTAAGCCGTTCAGGAATTTGGGCGGCATGTTCGATCTTGGCTGGCCATATCTTGGCGAAGTTCTGAGCAACACGGTTAATCAGGCCATTGAATCGTCACAAAGAGTTCTGCTGCTGATCACATACCATTTTTCAAAGAGCGACAAAATGCGAGGGTGCGCCGGGTTCGATCATGACCGCGAAAAATCAAAAAAACATGTCGCTGAAATAAAGAGGCAAATAGAATATGTTTTTGGGCACGACCACCAGACCGTTTATCCTGTGATTTGTGGTTTTGAGACAGACGAAGACGCGATGATACTTCACGGAGAAAACAAAGAAATATTGAATTTGGCCGAATGCAACGAGTCGTCCGCTGAGTACTGGGCAAACAAATTAAAAACCACTTACCCCGATATGCCGGAGCGGATACTTCAGGATCTAGTGCCTTTGGTCCAGGGAAACATCGAGCACGTGACGGAGGTCAGGGCGCTGAATCGAAATCTGGAACTGGACACGGTGCACAGAGAATGGATTGTCTGTATCGGCCGTGGATTTGATTTTTTGCACATCCCCAACATGGCGCTCATCATTGGCCCCTATAGCCCCAACTTGAGCGGACCGATTACCAGCGCCGTCGGTATCATCAAATCGAACATGAGCCATGGCCGGATTCCGAAGGATGGTTTTCTATTGCTCGTCTCTGCGCCTTACAACGAGATCGGAGTGGACAAGGCAAGAGCCGAATTGAAGTCAAATTTCTTGAGCCAATATGCCTCGGACGTCATTATCAAGGAACACCCGGACATGCAAAAGCTCATGATTAAGAAATCAGCCGTGCTGGACTGGCATACGCGAAATCTGATAATTACGGACGCCCCCATTTAAATCTCAGTGAGTCCTCCTGAAACCGATAGGCCTTATCCCTCCGATAGGCCTTATCCCTCCGGATTGTGGGTTTAACGATTCCCCAGCACCTTGCGAATGGCGGTCGAGAGGTCCTGGACGGTGATGGGCTTCATTAGAAAAGCCTTGATCCCCATTTCCTTGGCGCGCGCCTCGGTCATGCGCTCGCTGTAGCCCGTGCACAGGATGACGGGCAGCTCGGGCCGCAGGTCGAGCAGTTTCTGCGCCAGCAGGTCGCCGGTCATGTTCGGCATGGTCATGTCCGTAATGACCACCTGGAACTTGCCGGGGTCGTCCTTGAACAACTCCAGCGCCTCGATGCTGCTGGTGCGCGTGGTAACCGAGTAGCCCAGACGCTCGAGCATGAGCCGGCCGATTTCGACGAGGTCGTTTTCGTCGTCCACGAGCAGCACGCGTTCGCGTCCCATGCTCAGGCCGACGGCCGGCTCGACCTCCGTTTCCGGCCCGACTTCGATCACGGGCAACAGCACATGGAATCTCGTGCCTTCACCCGGCCGACTCTCCGCGATGATGGCGCCGTGGTGGGTCTTGACGATGCCCTAGACCACGGCCAACCCGAGCCCGGTGCCCTCCGCCTTGTCCTTGGTCGTAAAATAGGGGTCGAAAATCCGTTCGATGTTTTCCGGGGCGATGCCGTGGCCGCCATCCTTGACCGTCAGTTTGAGGAAGGGGCCCGGCCGCAGGCCGGGAAACCGCCGAATTTCGGTACCGCCCAGTTTAACCGGCTGCAGCTCGATTTCCAACAAACCTCCCTGCTCCCGCATGGCATGGGCGGCGTTGGTGCACAGGTTCATCAAGACTTGGTGGATCTGCGTGGGATCGGCTTCCACCGGGCCGCATCCAACGTGAATGTGCTGGCGAATTTCGATCGTGCTCGGGAGAGTGGCCCGCAGCAGTCGCAGGGCCTCCTTTAGGATGAGCTGCACATCGATCGGCTTGCGCTCCTGGCGGCCTTGCCGGCTGAAGGTGAGAATCTGTTTGACCAGGTCCCGGGCGCGCTTGGCGCCCTTGAGCACCTCCTGAAGCTGGGACTGAAGACCGGACTGGCCGGCGGCATCCAGCTTGGCCAGCTCGGTGTAACCCATGATGGCACTCAGGATGTTGTTGAAATCGTGGGCGATCCCGCCGGCCAGGGTCCCGACGGCTTCCAGCTTCTGCGCCTGCCGCAGCTGGGCCTCCAGGGAGCGTTCCTGGGTGGCGTCCCGGTTGATGGAGACAAAGTTGATGATTTCCCCGGAGCTGTCGCGAATGGGCGAAAAGGTGGATTCAAACTCCCTCAGCTTGCCCTCTTTGGTTTGGTTGAAAATGCGCCCTTTCCAGACATGGCCGGCCATGACGGTGTTCCAGATGTTGCGGTAGAAGCTGTCGTCGTGCTTTTCGCATTTCATCGTGCGGATGCTGTGGCCGACGATCTCTTCGCGGTTGAAACCGCTGATCGCAATGAACGCGGGGTTGGCGTAGCTGATGGTCCCGTCGCTTTCCGTGATGAGAATGCCTTCGGTGGCCTGCTCGACGACTGTCGCCAAACGCGCCAGCTCTCTTTGGGCCTGTTTGCGGCGGCTGATGTCCGTCACCACGGCCACCAAGCAGTCTTCCCCGGCGAAGGTCAGCCGCCGGGCGGAGAGCAGGGTGTCGATCAACGCTCCGGACTTGGTGCGGTACTGAAGCTCCACGTTGTGGACCTCGCCGCGGGCTTTGAGCTCTTGGACGAAACGGAAACGTGCCGTCGAGTCGACGTAGAGGTCAAGGTCCATCGGCGTGCGTCCGACCGCTTCCTCGCGGGTGTAGCCGAAAAGCTGGGTGAAATAGGCATTGACCTGCAGAAGCCGGCCGTCTTCCAACCGGGCGATGGCGATGGAATCCGGCACGGTTTCGACGATAATGCGATAGCGCTCCTCGCCCTCGCGCAAGGCGTCTTCGTATTCCTTGCGCTCGTAGAGCTCGCGCTTTTCCTCCACCGCCTTGCGCGCGGTCAGGTCGCGCGCGATCCCGTACACCCGCAACAGGCGGCCCCGGGCGTCATAGACCGGCCGGGTCCGGATCTGGACCCAGACCTTGGCACCCTGCCGGTTCAACACTTGCAGCTCCCAGGGCTGCGCGACCGGCAGTTTCCTCCGCTGCCGCTCGGTGCGCTGAATCGCTTCCTCGAGATACTCCGGCGGGATGACCTTGGAAAAATCGAGGTCCGGCAAATCCTCGGGCCGGTACCCCAAAAGCGTCTCGGCGGCCGAATTCATGAACAGGAATCGGCCATCGGCGTCGTGGCTGAAAACGATGTCCTCGAGGTGCTCGAGCATCTCCCGGTAAATTTCGATTTCGAGGTGTTCCGGTTCTTCGTGCACGCCCATCGAGCCTTCCTTTTGGGTTGGCGGGCCATTGCGCTCGGCGCCACCTTACACCTTATCGGCAAGCAAATTTATTTTTTGTGGGACAAGGCTTTCAGCCTCGATCCTCGCGGCGGGAAGCCACCCCCGCCGAAGCAAACCTGGCGGCGAAGGCCGGGCGCCGCTCCCACAGGCAGAAATGACAACTTGCTTTGAAGACCGGCCATCCAATATGGCAAACCTGGATACGGTGTTGGCGGAGCAGGGGGGCCTGCCCCGGAAAAACAAACGCGGTTGGGGTTGATTTGCGCGGGTCCTCGCCTTCTGCTATAAGAACCGGTCAGCGCAGGATGGATCACAGGGGAGGCGACGGAATGGATCCAAGGGTCAGAGCGGCCATCGAGACGGCAGTGGGTCAGGAGCCCTTTGCGCGATCCATGGGAATCGAACTCCTCCGACTGGAAGACGGCTATTCACTGGTCGAAATGGTCTATGATCCTTCGCGCCAGAACAACATCTACGGCCGCGCCCACGGCGGGGTGGTGTTCGGACTGATCGACGAGGCCTTCGAAACCGCCGGCCAGACCGACGGCACGGTGGCCGTGGCCATGAACGTCAACGTGACCTATGTCTCCAGCCCGGAACCCGGCGCCCGCCTGCGCGCCGAGGCGCGGCGCGTCGCCCAGACCAAGCGCACCGCCACCTACGACATCAAGGTCTCCGACGCCGACAACCGCCTGCTTGCCGTCTGCCAGGCGCTGGCCTATCGCACCGGAAAGCCCATCCCCTTTCTTTGAACCCGCCGGACGGGCTCCGGGGCGTCACTCGTTCCAGAGGCCCTTTTCAAGCAGGACCGCCCGCAGCGTTTTCAACGCCTGGTTCGCGGCCGGCACGCCGCCGTAGACCATCGTCTGGAAAATCACCTCGGCGATTTCCTCCGGCGTGCAGCCCACGTTCAGCGCGGCCTGGATGTGCAGCTTGAGTTCGTCCGGACGGGAGAGCACCGTGAGGCAGGCCACGGTGACGAGCTGGCGGGTCGGATGCGGGATTTTCTCCCGGGCGTACATCTGTCCGGTGATGAAAAGCGAAAGGTCCTTGGCGAGGTCCTTGTCGAAGGCCTTCCACAGATCGAACGGCCGCTCATCCCTCACATCTTTGAAGTAAAGCCCGGCCGTCTGCTTGGTCTTCTCGACGATGTCTTTGCTCACAGCAGCTGTCCTTTCAGTGACCCAACATTAGATCAGCATCAATCAGACGGCCCGGATGTTGCCAGGGTGAGACGGCGTTGTGAAAAGCCCAAGATCAAGGCGCGCAAGACTCGCAGGGCGAGGCGTACGCCAGCACCCCGCAGTGCTCGCGAGGTGCAGCGCAACGCAGAGATTGGGTTTTGCACGGCGTCGTCAGACGATAGAATAGTTGGGCCCTCCGCCCCCTTCCGGGCACATCCAGATGATATTGTTGAACGGGTCCTTGATCTCGCAAGTCTTGCAGTGCAGGCAGTTGGACGGGTTCAGTTTGAGCCGCGGCGCTCCCCCCTCCTCCACTTCGATCTCATACACCTGCCCGGGACAGAAGCGGGTGCAGGGACTGCGGAACGTCTGCCAGCAGCGCGTCGTGCACAGCTCTCGGTCGGGGATGTGCAAGTGGCAGGGCTGATCCTCTTCGTGCTTGGTGCCGGAGAGATACACACCGGTGAGCTTGTCCAGGTAGAGGGTGCCGTCGAGATCCTGAACCTGGGTCGGTGGCCTCAATGAACCCGCTTTCAGTGAAGCGGCGTCGTCGTGGATCTTCATCGGGTCGACCCACCCGCGCCCGCCGGTGATGAACTGGGCGCCCAGGGCCATGAACTTCCCGATCCCTTTCCGGGAGAGGGCCTGGCCGAAATTGCGGGCGGCATACAGCTCCGGCCGGATCCAGCTGCCATCCACCTTGGCCTGGTACTCTCCAAGGCTCGCGGCGGAGAGATCGTCCTTGCCGAGGGCCGAGAGGATCGTCTCGGCCGCGAGCATACCGGATTTCATGGCGGTGTGGATGCCTTTCAGGCGCTGAACATTCAGCATGGAGGCGCTGTCCCCCACGAACAGCGCCCCGTCGACCGCCAGCTGCGGCAGGGTGTACCATCCGCCCGCCGCGAGCGTCTTGGCACCCTGCTGGAGCACCTTGCCGCCGGCGATGATCTCTGCGATCAACGGGTGCTTCTTGAATCTCAGGAATTCCTGGTAAGGCTCGAGCATGGGGTCTTCGTAATCGAGACCCACCACCAGTCCCAGCGACACCCGGTTTTCCTTCATCCGGTAGAGAAACCCGCCCCCCTTGGTGTCGATCCCCAGCGGATAGCCGAAGGTGTGCAGCACCGAAAAGGGGGAACTCAGAAAGGGGCGCGCCGCCGGGATCTCGATCACTTCCTTAACCGCCGTCTCGAACACCTGGGGCATCTTGCCTGCGAAAATACCGAGCGTTTTGCCGATTTCGCGGATCAGGCTGCCCTTGGGCCCCTCGCCCAGGACCGTCACCTTGGCCATCAAATCGACTCCGGGCTCGAAGTTGGACCTGGGTTTGCCCTCCTTGTTGACGCCTTTGTCGCCGGTGCGCACGCCGATCACGCGCCGACCACTTTCGTCGTAGAGCGCCTCCACCCCGGCAAACCCCGGGAAGAGGTTCACCCCCAGCTCCTCGGCAATGGCGCCGAGCCACGCGCAGAACTTGGACAGGCTGATGGTAAAACAGCCCTCGTTGTGCATGTAGGGAGGCGTGTAAGGCAGTCGATACTGCCCGTTGGCCGTCAGGTAGAAGACCCCGTCCCGCAGGTCGGTGCCCTCGATCGGGCAGCCTTTCTCACGGAAATCCGGAAGCAGCTCCCGCAGCGCCCTGGGATCCAGGACCGCCCCGCTCAGGGAGTGCGCGCCGATCGACTCGGCCTTTTCGATCATGCCGACTTCGACTTCACGGCCTTGGGCCTGAGCGAGCTTCTTCAAGTGGATGGCCCCGGCCAGGTTGGCCGGCCCCGCGCCGACGAAAAGAACATCAAACTCCAGCTTTTCGCGTTCCATGGTGGACCTCTCCGCGAAGTCGTTACGATTTGATTTTTTTCACGGCCTCGGTGAAGGCCGGCAGAACCTGGAAGATGTCCCCCGCCACGCCGAAATCGGCCTTCGAGAAAATGGGGGCCTCCGGGTCCTTGTTGATGGCCACGATCACTTTGGAGGTGGACATGCCGGCCAGGTGCTGAATGGCGCCGGAGATGCCGCAGGCGACGTAGAGACCGGGGGAGACCACCTTGCCGGTCTGGCCGACCTGGTCCCCGTGCTTGCGCCAGCCCTCGTCCACCGCGGAGCGCGAGGCGCCCACGGCCCCGCCGAGCGCGGCCGCCAGTTCTTCGATCGGCTTGAAATTGCCGGCGGTGCCCCGGCCGCCCGACACGATGACGTCGGCTTCGGTCAGCTCGATCTTGCTGCCGGTGTCCATCAGCTTTTCGACCACCACCGTCTTGACCTCGCCCAACTGGGGGGCGGTCTTTTCCACAAGCCCCTCTTTCGGGTTCTCGACGATGGCCATGACGTTCGGCCGTACGACAATGATCTGAGGGGAGCCCTGGATCTGGACGTCCGCGAAAATCTTGCCGCCGAACATCGGCCGTGTGCACGTAAGCACGCCGTCCTGAAGCGCAACGGAGGTGCAGTCCATGGCCAGCCCGGCATCGAGCCTGGCCGCCAGACGCGGTGCCAGTTGTTTGTCCCGGATGGAGGCGCCGAACAAAACCACCTGGGGCTGCCGGGTGATCGCGATATCGTGCAGGAGGGAAGTGAACCGATCCGGGTCGAAATCCGTCAACTCGGGGGCATCGCACACCAGCACCCGATCGGCGCCGTAATGCTTGAGTTCGGCGGCGGCGGCCAGCACATCGCTTCCCAGCACAACGGCGGAAAGCGGCGTGTTCAACTGATCGGCCAGTCGGCGGCCCTCACTGACCACTTCGTAGGTGGACTTGCGGAATCTCCGGTCGGCGGTTTCGGTAATCACCAGGATGCCATCTGACATGTTCATCTCTTCCTTTCGAAGCCGATCAAAGGATACCGGCTTCTTCATGCAGTGTATTTACCAGGTTCGCCGCTTTTTCTTCAGCCGTTTCCCCCGGGATCATTTTGCAGACCTTGCGCTGAGGCGGGAAGGCGAGCGAAAGAACCCTCGTTTTCAGGCTTGCGGGTCCGAACTGCGCGGCATCCAGGCCGAGATCTGCGAGATTCTTGATTTCCAACGGTTTCTTCTTGGCCTTCATGATGTTGGGAAGCGATGCGTAGCGGGGTTGGTTCAGCCCGCGCTGGGTGGTCATGAGCACCGGAAGTTCGGCTTCGACGATGGCGGTTCCATCCTGCAGGGAGAGCTCGCATTGAATTTGGCCGCCGGTGATCTCCTGGCGCACGACCATGCTCAGCATGGGGATGCCCAGATACTCGACCACCGCCGACGGCACAAGGTAGCTGTCGTCGTCCACGGCACGCTGGCCGGCGATGATAAGGTCGAACGCAAGGGTTTTCAACGCCGCCGCCAGCACCTTGGCGGTGGTGAGCGGGTCCGACTTTTCCAGGGCCGGGTCGTTGACCAGTATCCCCTCGTCGGCGCCCATGGCTAGGGCCGTGCGGATCGCCGCCGTCGTTCGCTCGGGGCCGACGCTGAGAACGGTCACTTTGCCGTTTCCCATCTTTTCGCGGATCCGGATCCCCTCTTCGACGGCCATCTCGTCATAAGGATTCAATATCCATTTCAGGTTGTCCGCCTTGATGTCGCTCCCATCGGCGTTGATCTCGATCAGGGACTCCGTGTCCGGCACCTGTTTCAACAAAACCACCACGTTCATGGCTTTCTCCTCCATCGGTTCGGTTCTTCACCGCCGGTTCGGCCGGCTAAAGCTTCGGGCGCTCATTTTTAGGGTCGTAGGGAGATTTCAAATGGACCCGGGCCGGGTATTTGCGACCTTCCACCATGATTTCATACGTGCCGGAGAGAATCCAGTCGTTCGGGACCCCGCCCGGCTGACTCAAATACCCCATGCCGATGGAAGCGCCCAGTTTGAACGCGTAGGCGCCGGAAGTGATCTCCGACACGTGCTCGCCGTTGCGGAAGATCGGCTCGCTTCGCAGCAGCAAGGGGTCGGGGTCCTCCAGTGTGAAAATGGCCAACTTGCGCGCAAGGCCCTTTTCCTTCTGCCTTAGCAGCGCCTCGCGCCCGGTGAAATCCCCCTTGTCGAGCCTGACGCAGAAACCGAGCCCGGCTTCGTAGGGGGTGTCCTCCGGGCCGATTTCGGTTTCCCAGTGGCGGTAGCCGCTTTCCATGCGCAGCGAGTTGACCGCCTGCATCCCGACCAGCCGCAAACCGAACTTCTTGCCGTCTTCCATGACGGCGTCGAAAACCGGGACCGAAAAGCCGCTCGGAATGTAGAGCTCCCAGCCGAGTTCCCCGACATACGTCACCCGCAGCGCCCAGGGCCGGGCGTAGCCCAGGTCGATCTGCCGGGCCGTCCGGAACGGGAAGGCCTCGTTGGAGAGGTCGGCGTCGGTAAGCGTGGACAGGAGGTTGCGGGCGTTCGGCCCCATGACCGCCAGCATGGCGTACCCGTGGGTGACATCGGTGATTCCGGCGCGCGCACCCTCCGGAATGCGGCGCTGGATGAAATCAAAGTCCCGCATCCCCGTCCCCAGGGCGGTCACGATGAAAAAGGTGTCTTCTGAAAAACGCGTGACGGTCAGGTCGCACTCGAACCCGCCACGGTCGTTCAGGATCGGGGTGTAGACCACCGTCCCCGCCGGAACGGCCACGTCGTTGGCGCAGATCCTTTGCAGGACGGCCTCCGCATCGGGGCCCTGAACGAGATATTTGTGCATGGAGGTCAGGTCGTACATGCCCACCGTGTCGCGCACGGCCAGATGCTCCTCTCTCTGGTGCGGGAACCAGTTGGCCCTCCCCCAGCTGTATTCGTGGACCGGGTCGACGCCCGGCGGTGCGAACCAGTCGGCGCGCTCCCAGCCGGCGAACATGCTGAAGCAGGCCCCGTTTTGGGCCAGCCGGTCATGAAACGGGGAGCAGATGACGGGTCGGGCGGTCACGCGCTGTCGGTTGGGATAGTGGTGTTCGTACAGAATGCCGACGGTCTCTTTCACGCGCTCGTGCACATAACGGGTGTTCATCTGCCAGGGGAAATAGCGGCGGACGTCGACGGGCCAGAGCGACTCCTCGGGATAGCCCTGATCCACCCATTGCGCCAGCGCCCGGCCGCAGCCCGCGGCGCTGGCAATCCCGACCGAATTCATGCCGCAGCCCACGAAAAAATTCCGGATGCCCGGCGCCTCGCCGACCATGAAGGCGTTGTCCGGGGTGAAGCTTTCGGGCACATTGGAGAGGTGCCGGATCTCGGCCGTCTCCAGATCCGGGAAGCGCTGCAGCCCGCACTCCATGAAGGGGCTGAACTGCTCCCAGTCCTCGGAAAGTTCGGTGAATTTGAAATCCTTGGGAATGCCTTTCATTCCCCAGGGTTTGGCCAGCGCCTCGAACCCGCCGAAGAGGATGGAGCCGTTTTCGGCCTTAAAATAAGTGCGGCCGTCGAAGTCGCGCACGCAGGGAAAGATCTTCTTGAGCCCTTTAATCGGCTGGGTGACGGCGTGCATGTGTTCGGCCGCGTAGAGCGGAACGCTGACATTGACCATCTTCCCGACCTGCCGGCCCCAGAAGCCAGCGCAGTTGATCACGACCTCGCAGGCGATCTCCCCGTGCTCGGTGAAAACCCCGCAGACGGCCCCTTTCCGGACCTGGATGCCGGTCACGGCCGTGTCTTCGAAGACCTTGGCGCCGCGCATGCGCGCGCCCTTGATCAGGGACCGGGTGGTTTCCAGGGGATTGGTCTGCCCGTCGTTGGGGAGATAGAAAACGGACACCAGCCCCCGGGTGCTCATGCCCGGGACCATCTCCTCGGCTTCCTTCAGGCTGATTTCGTGCATCTCGATCCCGAAGGCGCTGGCCATCGCCGCGCCCCGCAGCCACTCGCGGCGCCGGTCCTCGGTCTGGCAGACGCCCAGGGCCCCGGTCGTGACGTAGCCGGTGGCCACACCGGTCTCGGCCTCCAGCGCCGGGTAGAGCTTGGTGGCGTACTTGGCAAGGTTGGTCATCTCACGGTTTTGCCGCAGCTGCGCCACCAGGCCGGCGGCCGCCCATGTGGTCCCGCACCCGAGCTCCTTGCGCTCCAGAAGCACGACATCGGTGTGGCCGATCTGGGTCAGGTGATAAGCGGTGCTGCAGCCGACAATGCCGCCGCCGATGATGACGATCCGGGCGTGGGAAGGTAGCTTCTGGGCCATGCATCCTCCTGTGTCTGCAAAGAGAGTGGGTGGGGCGTGACGATTTATATGCATCTGATATATCAGATCTACAAAAGCTGTCAAGTCCAATCTTTTACCTGTTCCCAGCCCCGGCCGCCCCTTAAAATCCCTTGACTTCCGTCTCTGATATCTGATATTTCACAACCATCTTTTTATGGGATCGCATCCCCTGGACACGGTGTCGATCTGAAATAGAACCTGAAGCCTGCAAAGGATGGTTCGGATAATGGCAGTGCCCGACGTCAACACCTGCCTTTTGCTGATTTTACAAAAAACCGATCCCGTCCTTCGATCACCCGCATTTTCTTCTATCCGTTGCCCGTTTTCTCCGTTCACAATGAACCCGCTACATAAACCGCCCGGGCGGAAGTCCACCCGGCATCCATTGAAGAGAGGTCAGTGATGACAACGACACCGGCGCCCATCCGCATACGCAACTACATCGACGGGCAGTGGGCGGACGAGCCCAGCGTCAAGACGATCCCGCTTTTCAACCCCTCCAACGGCCAGGTGATCGGCGAGGTCCCGCTCAGCACGGCAGCGGCCTCCAGGGCGGCCATCGATTCGTGCCATCGCGCCTACGACGAGTGGCGCCGGCAGCCCGTCGGCCGGCGGGTCAAATTCCTTTTCGACCTGCGCCGGGCCATGGAAGCGAAGCGCGAGGATCTGGCCTATTCCATCGCCATCGACCAGGCCAAGCACATCAGCGAGGCGCGCGGCGAGGTGCAGCGGGTCATCGAAATCATCGAAGCCGCCTGCAGCATCCCCACCCTGATCCAGGGCGAGACCCTCGAGAACATCGGCGCCAACATCGTCGGCCGCGTGATGCGACAGCCCCTGGGCGTCTTCTGCGGGGTGGCGCCTTTCAACTTCCCGGCGCTGGTCTTCGGCTGGTTCATTCCCTTCGCCATCGGCGTCGGCAACACCTTTGTCTTCAAGCCCTCCCCCCAGTCCCCCTATTTCATGCAGAAAATGTGCGAGATCTTCAGCGAGATCGGCCTGCCGCCGGGGGTGGTCAACGTGGTCAACGGCGATCATGCGCCGACCGCCGCCTGGTACGACGACCCGCGGGTGCGCGGCATCTGCATGGTCGGCTCCTCGCCCACGGCCTGCAAGATCGCCGAAGCGGCCGGCCGGGCCGGCAAGCGCACCATGCTGCTGGGCGGCGCCAAAAACTACCTGGTGGCCATGGAAGACCTGCAGTGGGACCTGTTCGTCGAGAACTACCTCAACTCCTGCTACGGCTCCGCCGGCCAACGCTGCCTGGCCGGCTCGATCGTGGCCGCCGTGCCGGCGATCTACGACGAGCTGATCGAGCGCATTCTGGCCGCCTCGAAAAAAATGAAGATCGGCAGCGCCCTGGACCCGAATATCCACATCGGGCCGGTCATCTCGGCCGAAGCCAAGGCGCGGCTCGAAAGGGCGATCGAGGCCGGCATCCGCGAGGACAAGGCCCGACTGGTGCTCGACGGGCGCCACCCGCAGGTGCCCGCTGAGATCAAGGGCGGCTATTACGTCGGCCCCACGATATTTGCCGACACCACCCCCTGCATGAGCCTTGTTAAAAACGAGATCTTCGGCCCGGTGGTGGCGGTGATGAAAGTGGAAAATCTCGACCACGCCCTCAGCCTCATCCGCGCCCAGGAGGTCGGCAACGGCGCCTGCATCTTCACCCAGAACCTGTATTACACCGAAAAATTCATCGCCGAGGCGGATGTCGGGATGGTGGGCGTCAATGTGGGCGTGCCGGCGCCGCACCCGTATCTGCCTTTCGGCGGCATCAAGCATTCCCTGGTCGGCACCGACAAGGTCCAGGGCAAGGACGGGATCGACTTTTTCACTCAGAACAAGATCGCCACGGTACGTTTTGCGCCGCCCGCCGCCGGACGGCACACGGCCGACGGCGCAAAGGAAGTCGCGGAACCCAAAACCAGCGCGGTCAAAAGCTGCACGGCCAGCTGAAGCGGCGTTTCTCCGCCATGCGGTCGCCGGATTTCCCTCAACCCGCGGTCATCTCAACATGAGGAGCGCACTTTGGAAGCTGCAGCCCTGAACCCTGACGCGCGACGCGTCAAAATCGAAGTCAAGAACCTGACCAAGCGATTCGGCGACCTGCTGGTGCTGGACGACATCAGCTTCGAGGTGGCCCAGGGCGAGTTCCTTTCGATCGTCGGGCCGACCGGATGCGGCAAGACGACCTTCCTGAACTGTCTCTCCAAGCTGACGCCGACCAGCGAGGGTGATATCTTCATCGACGGGCAGGTCGCAGACCCCAAGAAACACAACATCTCCTTCGTGTTCCAGGAACCGACCTGCCTGCCGTGGCGAACGGTCCGCCAAAACGTCGCCTACGGCATGGAACTCAAAGGCTTCCCCAGCCAAAAAATCAATCAACGGGTCGATTACATGCTGGATCTGGTCGGGCTCACCGAGACCCAGAGCCTCTACCCCAACCAGGTGTCCGCCAGCATGGTCCAGCGCATCACGGTGGCCCGCGCCTTCGCCGTGGACCCCGACCTGCTGCTGATGGACGAGCCCTACGGTCAGCTCGACGTCAAGCTGCGCTACTACCTGGAGGACGAACTGGTCAAACTGTGGCAGACGCTCAAGAGCACGGTCATCTTCGTCACCCACAACATCGAGGAGGCCGTGTACGTGGCCGAGCGGATCCTGGTGCTGAGCAACAAACCCACCAAGATCAAGGCCGAGGTCAAAGTGGACTTGCCGCGGCCGAGAAGCCTGATCGACCCGAAGTTCGTTGAGATCCGCAAACAGGTCACGGATCTGGTCCGCTGGTGGTAAAACAGGGGCCGGCCCAAATGAGCGGCCGGTGCAACCAAGTCCAAAACACAAGGAGGTGACGCGCGGACAAGTTAAACCGAGAAGGTCCGGGCCCGGCCCGGGAGAGGCGAGATGTGGCGTGCGAAACACGACAACCCGTATTTTGGAAAGGAGCTGTGAGATGAAAAAGTTCGCATTGTTCGGTGTGTTGGCGCTGGCGGCGATCCTGGTGTTTTCCTGGACACCGACCCAGGCCCAGGCGCCCATGAAGCTCAAGACCTGCTGGATGCCGGAATTTGAAACCTTCCTGCCCTGGCTGGCCAAGCAGAAGGGCTGGGACAAACAGGAAGGCCTGGATCTGGAGCTGCTCTTCTTCGACTCCGGCATGGCCCAGATGGAAGCCTTGCCGGCCAAGCAGTGGGTGCTGGGGGGAACCGGCGGCGTGCCCCAGGTCGTGGGCTCCCTGCGCTACGGCGCCTACCAGATCGGCCTGGGCGACGACGAGTCCATCACGAACAACGTCTACGTTCGCCCCGACAGCCCGATCCTGAAGGTCAAGGGCTTCAACAAGCAGTTCCCCGATGTCTTCGGCTCCCCGGAAACCGTCAAGGGCAAGACCATCCTGGTGACCACGGTCTCTTCCGTTCACTACGCCATGAGCACCTGGTTGAAAGTCCTGGGTCTGAAGGACAGCGACGTGGTGGTCAAGCAGATGGACCAGGCCTCGGCCGTGGCGGCCTTTGAGAAAGGCGTCGGCGACGTGGCGGTGGTGTGGGCGCCTTACTGCTACACGATGGAAGCCAAGGGGTACAAGAAGGTGTCCGACCTGCGGATGTGCGGCGCCGCGCTGCCCATCACCCTGATCGGCGACAAGGAGTTCTGCGACAAGAACCCGGAAGTCGTGGCCAAGTTCCTGCGCGTCTACCTGCGGGGCGTCAACTACATCAAGAAACACGGCAGCGGTCCCGAAGTGGTCAAAATGTACCAGAAGTTCATGAAGGACTGGGGCGGGCTGGAGATGACCCCGGAGATGGCCAAACTGGACATCGACACCCACCCGGTGTGGACCCTGGAGGAGCAGCTCAAGCTGTTCGATTCCTCCAAGGGGATGAGCACCGCCGCGAAGTGGCAGAGCCTGATCGCCGAGTTTTTCACGGCCCAGGGCCGCTTCAAGCCTGAGGAGTTCGCGAAGGTCAAAGATGCGGCCTACGTGACCGACAAATTCCTCAAGATGGTGAAAACCCCCATTCCGACGGACGACCTGTAGTCATCGGCCGCCCGCCGGCCGGGACGGGACACCCCGTCCCGGCCGGCAACTCCGACGGCCGGTGCAAGTTCTGGCCCGGAATCGACGCCGGGTGCCGCCGGCCGCCGGCGGGGGTGTCAAAACCGCCCCGCAGGGAGATACGAGATGGCGTACGAAGAAGTAAAAGTAAAAAAACCATTGAGCCTGATCCTGCTGCCCGTCCTGAGCGTGCTGGCCTTTTTCACCGTCTGGGAGCTGGTCGTGCAGTTCGACGTCGTGCCGAAGACCATGCTGGCGGCCCCCACCCAGGTGGGCAGCCTGTTCGTCACCAAGCTCAGCGACCCGAACCCGGACGGAGCCACCATTTTCATCCACGCCTGGGTGAGCGCGCAGGAGGCTTTTCTGGGATATCTGCTGGCCCTGGGGGTCGGGCTGCCGCTCGGCCTGTTCATGGGTTGGTTCAGCGCGGTGCGCGGTATCGCCCGGCCGCTCTTTGAGCTGATCCGACCCATCCCGCCCATCGCCTGGATCCCCCTGACCATTTTCTGGTTCGGGATCGGGTTGTCCGGGAAGGTGTTCATCATCTGGCTCGGCGGCGTGGTCCCCTGCGTGATCAACGCCTTCGTGGGCGTGCGCATGACCAACCCCACGCTGATCCAGATGGCCCGGACCTACGGCGCCTCGGACTGGCAGATCTTCACCACGCTGTGCGTGCCCTCCGCCCTGCCGATGGTCTTCGGCGCGCTGCAGATCGCCCTGGCGTGCTGCTGGACCAACCTGGTGGGCGCCGAGCTGCTCGCCGCCGACCAGGGCCTGGGCTACATGATCACCATGGGCCGGCGCCTGGCCCTTCCGGAGCTGGTGGTGCTGGGCATGGTCTCCGTCGGGCTTGCGGGCGCCTTGATCGGCCTGCTCATCGACCATGTGGAACGGCGGCTGCTCGCCGGGATCAGGAGGTAGTGCAGATGGCACAAGACCCGGCCGCAATCCAAAGCCTCGGCACCCAGGACCGGTCCATTGCCGACGAGGTCCAGAAAACCGTCCGAGAGCGAAAACCCCTGACGCTCCGGCGCGTGATCGGCAACGAGTATTTCCTTTACGTCGCCTCCTCGATCGCCTTTTTGATCGTCTGGCACCACGTGGCGGCGAGCGGGGTCTTCAAGGGCGCCCTGTCCACGCCCTGGCAAGTGGTGTTGCGCTTCGAGGGGTTGATGACCGACACCCTGGCCGGTCTGACCATCTGGGGACACATTTGGGCCAGCACCCAGCGTATTTTCATCGGCTTCGTGCTGGCCTCGGCGATCGCGATCCCGCTCGGGCTTTTCATGGCCCTCAACCCCTACGTGGACGCCATCGTCAAGCCGGTCTTCGACATCTTCAAACCCATGCCCCCCATCGCCTGGGTCTCCATCGCCATTCTGTGGTTCGGCATCGGCGAGCCGTCGAAGATCTTCATCATCGTGATCGGGACCTTCGTACCCTGCCTGCTCAACTCCTACAACGGGATCCGCCTGATCGAGCCCGAGCTTTACGACGTGATCAAGGTCCTGGGGGGAAAACGCTGGCAGGAGATCATCCAGGTGAGCTTTCCGGCCTCCTTCCCGGCCATCTTCGCCGGGCTGCAGATTTCCCTTTCCATGGCCTGGACCTGCGTCCTGGCGGCCGAACTGGTGGCCTCCCGCTCGGGGCTGGGCTTCATCATCGTCCAAGGGATGAAGCTTTCGGACACTTCCCTGGTCATCGGCGGCATGGTCATCATCGCCATCGTGGCCGGGCTGTCGTCCGTGTTGATCATGGGCCTGGAAAAACTTTTGTGCCCGTGGAAACGGGAAATCGCCGGCCTGTGACCCTGCGCAACGGACCAGAGGTAAAACCATGAAACCCAAAATAGAGTGCCGGAACATCTCCAAAGCCTTCATCCAGAAGGGCAGCCAGCGCGTGCATGTTCTGCAGGAGATCGGCCTGGAAGTCCGGGACAATGAATTCCTCGTCATCCTGGGGCCCGGTCAGTCCGGGAAAAGCACGCTGCTGCGCATCATCGCCGGGCTGGAAACCCCCAGCGAGGGCTCGGTGCATCTGGACGGACGCGAGATCACCGGCCCCGGCCCCGACCGCGGGCTGGTCTTTCAGAGCTACATGCTTTTTGCCTGGCGCACCGTCATGGGCAATGTGGAGATGGGGCCCAAGCTTCAGGGCGTGCCCAAGGCGCAACGGCGCAAAACCGCCCAGCACTACATCGACCTGGTGGGCTTGAACGGTTTCGAGAACCACTACCCGTACCAATTGAGCGGCGGCATGAAACAGCGCGTGGGCATCGCGCGGGCCTACACCAACGGGCCCCAGGTCATGCTGCTCGACGAGCCCTTCGGACAGCTCGACGCCCAGACGCGCTACTTCATGGAGAAGGAAACCGTGCGCATCTGGGAAACCGAAAAGCGCACGGTCGTCTTCGTCACCAACAACATCGACGAGGCCATCTACCTGGGGGACCGCATCGTGACGCTGAAGGGCAAGCTTCCCGGCCGCATGGATGCGGTCTACGATGTCCACCTGCCGCGGCCGCGGGAGCACACCGAGATGAAGTTCCTTGAACTGCGGCAGCAGATCACGGACGCCTCGGAGCTGGTTCTTTAAGAGCGCGGAGACAAACACGCCGCATCGGCGATTCACAACCAACGCAACAGCGCAAAAGGAGATTCCATTCATGCCGGTCAAATCCTTCGACACCGTCCGCCGGATCGTGTTCGGTTTCGGCGCCGTCGAGAACCTGCCCGAGGAGATCAAGCGCCTCAAGGGCGCCAAGGTCCTGGTGGTGACCGACCCCGGGATCAAATCCGCCGGGGTCCTGGACCAGGTCGCCGGCGTGCTCGACCGCGCCAAGGTCGACTACAAGGTGTTCTCGGAAGTCGAGCCCGACCCCAAGATCGAGGTGGCGCTGGCGAGCGCCGAGGCCGCCCGCTCCTTCGCACCGGATGTCATCGTGGGTCTGGGCGGCGGCAGCTCGCTCGACATCTCCAAGGTGACCTCGGTGCTGCTGGCCAACCCCGGGCCCGTGGACCGCTATTTCGGCATGGAGCTGGTGCCGCAGCCCGGGGTGCCGCTGATCCTCATCCCCACCACGGCCGGGACCGGCAGCGAGATGACCTCCATCTGTGTCCTCTCCGACACGCAAAACAACGTCAAGAAGGGCATCGTCAGCGAGCACATGTTCGCGCGCGTGGCCCTGCTCGACCCGCAGCTGACCGTGGCGCTGCCCCCGCGGGTGACCGCCATGACCGGCATGGACGCCCTGGTCCACGCCATCGAGTCGTTCGTGGGGGTGCGGGCCTCGGTCTTCACCGACACCCTCAACCTTCAGGCCATCGGCCTGGTGGCCGCCAACCTGCGGCTGGCCTATGCCAACGGCGCCAACCTCAAGGCCCGGGAGAACATGCTGCACGCCTCCGGGCTGGCCGGCATGGCGTTTTCGAACACCCAAAACGGCCTCGACCACGCCCTGGCGCTCGCCATCGGCGGCCGGTTCCACCTGCCCCACGGGCTTCTGACGGCCTTCATCCTGCCCTGGGTGATGGAGTACAACCTGATGGCCGCTCCCGGCAAGTACATCCGGATCGCCGAGGCGTTCGGGGAGCGCACCAAGCACCTGCCCGAGATCCAGGCCGCCCGCCTGTCGGTCAAGGCGGTCAAGGGGCTGCTCGACGACGTGGGCATATCCTACAAGCTTAGCAGCTACGGCGTCCCGCGGGAGGAGTTCCCGTCCCTTGCCAAAGCCACCGTGGGCGCGGTGCGCCTGATCAGCAACAACCCGCGCACGGTCACCGAGGCCGACGTCATCGGCATCCTGGAAGCGAACTATTGACCCCGGGTCAGGGGCCGAGGCCGTGAACCCGGCCCGGCCGGTCCGGAAACAAATAATAGACAACCACCGAGGAGAACGAACATGTCCGACACAGCTCAGAAGAAAGCCTACGACGCGGAGACGATCCGGAAGTATGAGGCCGAGTATGTCCTGACCCCCTGGACGGCGCAGAAGGGTTTGAACCCCTTCGTGGCGGCGAAGGCCAAAGGGTGCTGGGTTTACAACGCGGAGGGGAAGAAGCACCTGGACTTCACCTCCCAATTCGTCTTCACGAACCTGGGGCATTGCGACGATCGGGTGAACGCGGCCATCGCCGAGCAGGCCGCGCTGCTGCCGAGCGTCAACTCGCAGTGGGCGACGGAGCCCAAGGCGCGGCTTGGAAAGCTCCTGGCGGAGGTGACGCCCGGCGATTTGAAGAAGTCGTTCTTCTCCACCGGCGGAACGGAGGCCAACGAGGGGGCCATCAAGATCGCCCGATGGGCCACCGGCAAGCAGAAAGTGCTCTCCCGCTGGCGCTCCTACCACGGCTCGACCATGGGGGCCATGGCCGTCTCGGCCGACTACCGCAACTGGTGCGCCGAGCCCTCCGTGCCGGGCGCCGTGCACATTCTGCCGCCCTACTGCTACCGCTGCCACTTCGGGGCCACCTACCCCTCCTGCGACATCCAGTGCGCCAAGCACGTCGAGGATGTGATCCGGCTGGAGGGCGGCGCCCGCCGGGTGGCCGCGGTGATCGGCGAGCCGATCTTCGGGGCCGGCGGCGTGATCGTGCCCCCGGAGGAGTACTGGCCGATGGTGCGGGCCATCTGCGACAAGTACGAAGTGGTGCTGATCGCCGACGAGATCATGACCGCTTTCGGCCGCACCGGGAAATGGTTCGGGATGGACAACTGGGGGGTGGTGCCGGACATCATGACCCTGGCCAAGGGGATCAACTCGGGCGCGGTGCCGCTGGGGGCAACCGTCGTCCGACCGTGGCTGGCGGAGAAGTTCGAGTCCACGCCCTACCTGCACGGGCACACCTATTCGGGGCATGCCCTGGCCATGGCGGCGGCCGTGGCGACGATCGAAGCCTACCAGCAGGACAAGCTCATCGAAAA
>CAZLSV010000061.1:4128-6701 GCA_964562235.1 uncultured Desulfatibacillum sp. | reverse complement strand
AAGGCCGCCCAAACCGGCGCCTACCTGATGAAGAAGCTGAACGAGCTGCAGGACAAACACCCCTGCGTCGGGGAAGTGCGGGGCAAGGGGCTGTTCTGCGGGATCGAGATCGTCAAGAACCGCCAGACCAAGGAGCCGATCCACGAGGCCCTGATGGAACCGCCGCGCCCGGCCACCTCGAAAATGAAGTTCCTGGGCAAGTGCATGGAGGAAGGGGTCTACATCATGGCCGGCGGGGCGTCGGTCATCATGATCAGTCCGCCCCTGACGATCACCACCGAGGAGCTCGACTTCGGCCTGGACGTCATCGACCGCAACCTGGCGATCTGCGACGCGGACTACCAAAAATAGCTCGTCGTGCCGGCAGCGGGCCGTGGCGCGCTGCTTCGGCCCGCTCGCCGATGGCGAAACGCAATTGGGGGAGCGGCTTCCCCGCGTGCTGAGCGCAGCGGGAACGCCGCTCCCAAGGGGCTTCGAAAAAACGGTTGCATGGGTCCTGGGTCCGGGTGTTTTTCCGTGTCGGGTTGCCTCCAGGGTGCCGGGGCCGGAGGGAGAACGGCGTCATGATCATCAACCAGAAATCCCTGCGCGAGCAGCTTTACGATTACATCAGGGAGGAGCTCACCCGGGGCAAGCTCACCCCGGGTGCCGCCGTCAACATGAACGCCATCAGCCAGGAGCTGGGCATCAGCAAGACTCCCCTGCGCGACGCCCTGCTGCAGCTGGACACGGAGGGCTTCGTCACCATCTCCCCCCGCCGCGGGGTCTTCGTCAACCGGCTCACCCTGGAAGACATCCGACAGTGCTACGAAATCATCGGCGCGCTCGAATCCACCGTGATCCTGGCCGTCTTCGACAGCGTCCAGCCCCTGCACCTCGAAAAGATGAAACTGCTGAACAAAGAGCTCAGGACCTCCATCAAAAACGAGGATTACCAAGCCTACTACCAGCAGAACATCCTCTTCCACGACGTCTTTCTCGAACTTTCCCACAACCACTCCCTCAAGCGCATCATCGCGCCGATGAAACGCCGGCTCTACGATTTTCCCCGCCGCGGGTACATCAAGGAGTGGGAACTGGGAAACTGCCGCGACCACGACCGCCTGGTCGAGGCCTTGGCGGTTGGGGACCGGGACGCCGCGATTCATGCCTGGCGGGACGTCCACTGGTCCTTCGATGCCCAGGAAAAATACATCCGCCGGTTTTATTTCCCCGAGACCCCGGACCTCCATGACCCGAAGCGCCACCGCAAGCCTTCCACCGCAGGCAAGAACAAAATCCCGCGTGCCTCTCAACGCCGGCCCTCCGGCAGGGAAAACGCGTAAACCGCCACTTGAACGGGATCTGCGCTCATGACCATTCTCGTGATCAATGCCGGCAGTTCATCGGTCAAGTTCACCCTGTTCGACCGGGACGGAGAGACGGTCCGCGCCAGCGGCATCGTGGAACGCATCGGCTTCGACCAGACCCGGTTGAAGTACCGGACTCCGAACGGCAAGGCCCTCGACGAACTCGTGCCCGTCGCCAATGCGGATGAAGCGGTGGGGACCATCCTGGCCGCGCTGGCCCACAAAACCCACGGGGTGATCGACGGCGTCGGCGCCATCGTGGCCGTGGGACACCGCGTGGTGCACGGCGGCGAGCGGCTGACGCACCCGGTGGCGGTGGATGCGGAGGTCAAGGTCTATCTCGGCGAGTGCTGTCGGTTTGCGCCGCTGCACAACCCCCACCACCTCAAGGGCATCGAGGCCTGCGAACGGCACATCCCGAAAGCGGCGCAGGTGGCGGTTTTCGACACCGCCTTTCATGCGACGATCCCCCGGCACGCATTTCTTTACGGAATTCCCCTTCGGTTCTACACCGAGGACCACATCCGGCGCTACGGGTTCCACGGCATCAGCCACAAATACGTTTCCGAGGCGGCCGCACGCTATCTGCGGCGGCCGGCCGAGGGCCTGCGCATGATCACGTGTCATCTCGGAAACGGCTGCAGCATGACGGCCGTCAAGGACGGACGCAGCATCGACACCAGCATGGGCTTCACGCCGCTGGAGGGGCTCGTCATGGGGACCCGTTGCGGGGACATCGACCCGGCGGCGGTGCTGCACCTCATGGAACACCATCGCTTGAGCCCCGCGGCCATGAACGATCTGCTCAACAAGCAAAGCGGGCTGCTGGCCTTGGCCGGGGTCGGCAGCAACGACCTGCGCGATGTCATCGCCGCCGCTGACGGCGGTCATGCCGAGGCCGCCGTGGCCTTGGATATTTTCTGTTACCGCATTCGCAAATACATCGGTGCGTTCGCGGCGGCCATGGGCGGGTTGGACGTGCTGGTGTTCACGGCGGGCATCGGCGAGAACTCCCCCGAAGTGCGGCGCCGGGTGTGTGCGGGGTTCGAATCAGCGGATGGTTATGGTTTCGGCATCGTGCTGGATCCGCAGAAAAACGCTCAGGTCTCCAACCAGCCACGGGCCATCGAGGCCGACCCCGGCCGCGTCAAGGTCCTGGTGGTCCCCACCAATGAAGAGTTGGAAATCGCACGGGAAACGCTGAAGATTTTTTCCGGAAGCCTC
>CAZLSV010000061.1:0-4118 GCA_964562235.1 uncultured Desulfatibacillum sp. | reverse complement strand
GGGGGGGGGGGGGGGGGGGGGGCGGTGGCCGCCGGAGGCCGGGCCGGGCGGATTTCGGCCTTTGCCTGCAGCTCAAGCCGATTCGTCCCGCTTGAGCTTGCGGAAAATGGTCGAGCGGTCGATCTTGAGGATCTCGGCCACTTTCACCATTGAACCGTGGACTTCGAGAGCGCCTTGCAGGATCTCTCGCTCCAGGTCGCGCACGATCTCTTTGAGGGACTTGTCCCGGATGTCGAGGCTCTCAAACAGGTTGCGCTTGCGGTCCCAACCTTCGCCCAGCATGCAGCTGCCCAAGTCGGCCGTCTCGACCACGGGCCCGTCGCAGGTGACCACCATGCTTTCGATCAGGTTTTCCATCTCGCGGATGTTGCCGGGCCAGCGGTGGCCTGTGAAAATGCCCTCGATCTCCGGACCGAAGCGGCGCTCCTTGCGGTACTTGGCCGCGTATTTCTCCAGGAAATAATTGGCCAGCGGCATGATGTCCTCGCGCCGCTCACGCAGCGGCGGGATGCTCAGCAAAGCCACCCGCAGCCGATAGAAGAGATCGCTGCGGAAGCGGCCCTGTTCGACTTCCTTGTCAAGATCCCGGTTGGTGGCGGCGATGATCCGCACGTTCACCTTTTTAACGCGGGTCGAGCCCACGGGGATGATTTCCTGGTCCTGCATGAGCCGCAGGAGCTTGCCCTGCATGTTGAGAGGCAGCTCGCCGATCTCGTCGAGAAAGAGCGTTCCCTGATCGGCCATTTCGCACAATCCGGCCTTGCCCTTGAGGCTGGCCCCGGAAAAAGCGCCCGACACATAGCCGAACAGCTCGGACTCGATCAGGTTTTCCGGGATCGTCGTGCAGTCGAGCTTGAAGAACGTGTTCTCCCTGCGCGGGCTGGCCCGGTGGATGGACCGGGCGAAAAATTCCTTGCCGACCCCCGTTTCCCCCAGGATCAGCACGGTGGCGTCCGTTGAGGCTATCTTTTCGATGAGTTTGCCGAGGTGGGCCATCTCGCGGCTTTTGAAGCCTTCGATCGGGAATTTCTGCAGACTCTCCGTGTTGATGTACTGAACATTGTTCCGCAGCTGTTCGAGGAGTTTTTTCTGGGAAGCGATCTGCTCCCGGAGCTGGCTCATCACGGTCACATCGCGCACGAATGTGACCACCAGCGCGACCTGGCCCTCCTCGTCGAAAATGGGGTGACCGCTCAGAACCAGCTTTTGGCCCTTCTTGGTGGTCTGAACCGAGGTGGTCGGCTGGCCCGTTTTCACGATCTGGGGGTTGAGGACGACATCAAAGACGCCCTCCTGGACCAGATCCTGCACCCGGCGCCCGGACAAATCTTCCCGTTTCAGCCCGGTAAGCCGCTCGTACATCGCATTGACGATGAGGGTGTTGCCCTCGCGGTCGGTGATGTAGAGTCCGTCGCTCAAGACGTCGAGGATGCTTTCGATCCGCCTTTCAACCAACCCGCGAGGGCTTTCAGCGCTGGTCATCCGGGAGCCTTTCTTATTTCATTACTCCGGCGGTTAATCATATGCGAATCCCGCGTCTCCCGCAGAGGCGGCGCGCCGCAACCGATTCTTCCTCGATTCTATGCAAGCACGCCACGGCTGTCAAATGCCGGATCGGCCGATCGTGGATCAAAGCCGCAGATCCTGCCGGCTGCACCACACCAAAAAGGCGGCTTTGCAGCCGCCTTTTTTTATTCGAGTCATCGCCGGCGCCTCAATTGCGCATGACGACCGGCAGCCAGGTGGCCAGCGCCGGGAAGATGATGATCAGGATCATCCCCAGCACCTGCAGCCCCATGAACTGCATCATCCCCGCGTAGATGTCCTGGAGCTTCCAGCCGGGCACCACGCCTTTTAGGAAGTAGGCGGAGAGCGCCACCGGCGGCGAGAGCCAGGCGGTCTGCAGGGTCACCGCCACCAGGGTGCAGAACCAGGTGAGGTTGTAGCCCATCTCCCGGACCAGCGGCATGAGGACCGGGATGATGATCAGCACGATGGGCACCCACTCGAGCGGCCAGCCCAGCACGAAGATCAGCGCCATGATGGCAAACAGCATGATCAGCGGGTCGAAATTCAACCCCAGCAGCAGCTTGGTCATATAGTTGGCCGATCCCAGGCGGGAGAACACGGCCCCGTAGAAGTTCGAAGCCCCGCAGAGCAGGAGGATCATGGCCGAGATCTCGACCGTGCGCCACATCGAGTTCTGCAGGTCCTTCCAGGTCAGTTTGCGGTAGGCCAGGGAGAGCACCAGGGCTCCCGCCGCCCCGCAGGCGGCCCCCTCCGTAGGCGTGGCCAGGCCGAAGAGAATGCTGCCCAGGGTGGCCAGGATCACGCAGGAGACCGGAAACACGCCGAGCACCAACTCCTTGGCCAGCCACGCGAGCGAAATGGCGCGTTCTTCCACCGGCAGCGGCGGCCCCAGGGAGGGGTCGAGCTTGCAGCGGATCAGGCAGTAGCCCATGTACAGGCCGGCCAGAAGGATTCCGGGCAGGATGGCCGCGGCGAAAAGATCGGTCACCGGGACCCCCACCACCGGACCCATGACGACCAGCATGATGCTCGGCGGGATCAGGATGCCGAGCGTCCCGCCGGCCGTGATGCACCCGGCGCAAAGACGCACGTTGTAGCGGCTCTGGTTCATGGTCGGAGCGGCCATGACCCCCAGCAGGGTGACCGATGAGCCCACGATGCCGGTGGCCGCGGCAAAAATGGTCGCCGTGGCGGTGACGGCCACGTATAGAGAGCCGCTCAGCCGAGCCAGCATCAGCTGGAAGGCCTTGAACAACCGCTCCATCAGCCCGGAGCTCTCCAGCAGATACCCCATGAAGAGAAAGAAAGGGACCGCCGCCAGCACCTGTTCGGTCATGATGGCGTAGACCTGCAACGTCATCAGGTTGAACACCACCTGTCCGATGCCGATATAACCGGTCACCAGCCCAAGAAAAAGCAGCGTAAAAGCGATGGGAAACCCCGCGAAAATGCAAATGAACAGCGATCCCAGTGATACCAACCCAAGAATTTCAGGACTCATCAAATGGTCTCCCAAAGTCAGGTTTCGGAGCCTGCCACTTCCTCGAAAAGGCTCACGCCCGTCAGCGCGGCGTGCAGGCTCTTGGCCAATTCAGACACGCCCTGCACGAGCAGCAGCAGCGTGGATAGCGGAATCGCCAGCTTGAGGGGCCAGATGATCGGCATCCAGGCGCTGGTGACGATTCTCTCGTTGAACAGGATCGAACGGTGGGCGTACTCGATGCCGAACCACAGAAAAACAACCAGGGCCGGGAAGTAGAAAACGATGTAAAGCGCCGCGTCCACCGTGCCGCGCGTGCGCACCGACCATTTCCCGTAGAGAAAGTCCGTGCGGATGTGCTGCTGACGCTGCAGCGCGTAAGCCGATCCCAGCATGAAGAACATGCCGTAGAGGATCTGGCTGATGTCGGAAGCCCAGATGGTCGGGGCGTTGAACAGATAGCGGGCGAACACCTCGTAGACGAGGCTGAAGACCATGGGCAGGATCATCCAGCCCACGGCCTTGCCGCTCAGGATGCTGATGCCGTCGATGATGCGGATGGCTTTCGCCAGGGCGGGCGGTGCGTTGTGCAGGCCCCCCACCGTTCCCTCAGGGATATCTGCCATTTGTTACCATGCCTCGCTGAAGTGTCCGGCCGGACGCCGTCGGCGTCCGGCCGGTGTTCGGTTTACTTGTCGTAACCCACCAGTTTTTTATCGATCGCGCTCTTGCCCATCTGGTAATACACGCCGTTGGTCATTTTCGTATAGGGCACCGTCAGGTTGGCCCAGTCGACCATGGACTTGTACACCTTGGCGAAGAAGGGGTCCTGCTTGGCGTATTTCTCGAGGACCTCCTTGGTGGCCGCCATGTAGGCCGGGAAGACGTCCTCCGGGGTGTCCAGCACCTGGACCTTGTCCTCGACCACGAACTTTTTCAGGGCTTTGCTGTTCTGGCTCACGTTCCAGTTGTAGGTGTCGGTGATCAGCGCCATGATGCCGGACTGGAAAATGGCCTGCAGGTCCTTGGGAAGCTTGTTCCACCAATCCAGGTTGACATAGATGTCGCCGATGTCGATCGCCTGGTGCAGGCCCTGCAGATAGTAGTT
>CAZLSV010000060.1:24567-30195 GCA_964562235.1 uncultured Desulfatibacillum sp. | reverse complement strand
AGCCTCAACCGCCACGGCATTCTTCTGGGCGAACGCGCCGATATGGTCTATCGGTCCGTCGCGGAATTGCTGCAGCACCTGGAACGTCCCTAAAATTCTTAACACGCTATAATAAAAAGAAAAACAAACGATTTTGGAGCGCTCGTTTTTGACACGCCCCGCGAACTATTGTAGAATTAGTGTAGAAATCGATATGGGCGACCAAACGACTGTTTTTTTGGATCTTGCGTGCGGGGCAGGGGTGAACAAGGTGGGCCTGCTGAAAGTGCAGAGAATCGCGTGGGTGCTGGCAGCGCTGCTGGGGGCGATGACCGGGTGCGCGGCGAAATCCCCTTACACGGTGGCGGTGGCCGAGGAAAAGTCGATCGGGCACTGCACCTACATCGACACGATATCGGCGAATTCCGACATGAGCGCCTTTCAGATCGTCCCAAAGTTCACCTATGACGCTCGCGACAAAGTGCTCGAGCGGGCAGAGATGGTGGGGGCCACGCACATCGTCTGGCTGGCCGACCACTCGTTCGGCAGTTCCGCCATGGCCTATTACTGCGGCAAATAGGTTTTTGCAAACCATTCACCCCCAAAACCATTGAAGGATTTTATGGAACTTGGGACACTCCCGATCGCCGGCAAGCGAAAAATGTACAACACCACCCTCGATGCGGAGCTGATCCGGCGGATCAAGATCCTTGCCGCCCAGCTCGAAAAACGGCAGAACGATCTGATCGAGGAAGCCATCAAGGACCTGCTCAAGAAATATCACCTTCACGCCGGTTGAAGCGGCGAGCTACCTCCAGACCACCGATTCGATACGCCATGCAGAAAGACGACTCTGAAAAACGATGCGCGACCCGTTTTGACCACCGCGTCCGGATAACGCTGGAGAGCTTCGAGGTCGGCGTGGTTCAAGAGGCCCGGATGCAAAACTTCAGCAAATCGGGCTTGTATTTCGAGTCGGATTTCTACCTTGCTCCCGGGGCTGAAATTTACATCGGCATCAGCGAATCCCCCTTCAGCTCCAAACCGGGGGTTTACGAGTGCTACCGCTCGGTCATCAAGTGGCGCCGGTTTCTGGAGCACTCCGCGTTTGACTACGGCTACGGAATCGAACTCGTGGACAAAGTCGCCCGGCCGACGAAGCCGGGCGGTGAGCGTCAGCTCCGCACGCGCCCGCGCCGGCCCTGTTCGATCCCCACCCTCCTTCAGGACCACGGCCGCAAGATGCGCGGCGTTATCCAAAACGCGAGCCGCGGCGGCGTTTTCATCAGCTGCACCGAGACGCTCCAAAAAGGGCAGCAGGTCGTTCTGAAAATCCCCCTCAAAAAAAAGCAGAAGCTCATCACCCGGGCCGGGGAGGTCGTCTGGTCCAACGAGACCGGGGTCGGGATCAAATTCGAAGCCGAATGACCCTCCCTCGCTCTGCTCGGGCCGCGCCTTCCGGCAGATGATCTTGAGCCGGTGGACCGCGCCTCTCCTTCGTGCGCTGCCGTACCTAAACGCCGCTGCCAATGGCGATGGATTCGGGAAGGCGAGCGGGCACGGCAAGGCTCAGGAACTGCTCGCCTTCCGTGAACACCAGGCGTTCGGAGGTCATCTTTTTCAGAAAGGAAATGATCTTGTCGGAGGCGACGTCGGGGAAGCGCTCGATGATCTGCCGGAGCGGCCGATGGTGCCCGCAGAAAAGATAGATCGCGCGCGAGGTCCCCTCCAGGCGGTGGTTGGCCGAGTTGCCGTCGATCTGCCGCTCGCGGATCATCATGAAATCCCCGCCGTCCCGGTAGCTCAGGATGGGCTCGGGCAGGGGGCCGCGCTGGAGGCGCTCGTAGGACGCGGCCCAGGCTTTGAGCCCGGCCTGAACCGGTTTCCACAGCCGGCGCTGATCCGGTGGCGTCTGGCGATAGCTTTGCACCACAAGGGGCAGGCGGCGGGCGACCGCCGGCGGAAAGATCCGGCCCCAGTTGGGGTGATTGGCCACGGCCCGGATACCGTAGGCGCTCGGGTTGCGTGCCACCGGGCTGCCCAGCCCCAGCCAAAAGCCGACCGGCTTGGGGGGGCGGAAGCCTCGTGCAAATTCCATCGCAACCAGGGTTTCCGCGACGTCTTGCGCATCGCTCAGCGGAAAGTGCAGGATGAGGTTGGAGAGGTTGGCGATGCCCAGGGCCTCGCAGTGCTTCATGATCTCCAGGTTCTGAATGGCGGTGGTGCCCTTGCGCAGTTTGCGCAGCAGGGCCGTGCTCAAGGATTCGATTCCCACCTGGAGCTTGCGCATGCCGGCCGCGCGCATCAGCTCGAGCTCCGATAGCGGGGTGGTCGCCCGGATTTCGGCAAACAGGGACATGTCTCGTTTCAGCCCGGCGATGCCGCGCAGGATGTCGCCGGTGGAGGCTTTCGGGAGCACGTTGTCGACGATCGCCATGGAGAGCACGCGGTGGCGTTGGGCGAGATGGTCGACCTCCGAGACCGCGCGAACGGCGGATTTGGAGCGGTAGCCGCGCCACTGCAAGTTGAGATTGCAGAACGCGCAGCCCCCGGAGGAGCCGCCGCCGGCATCGCCCTGCCACCAGCAGCCTCGGGAGAACTCGACCGGCAGGGTCGGGAAAAAACGCTTGGAGGCGCTGAACCCGGACAAGGTTTCAAAGTAGTCGTCGAAGTCGGGCAGCGGCAGATGGTCCAGGTTTTCCAGCTGGAAAAAACCGTGGCCGGCGGTTTGGGGGCCGGCGCTTGCCGGCGTGAGGATTCCGTTCGTCAGGGGCAGTTCCACGATGGGGCGACCCTCCAGGACATGGTGCTGGACCAGGTGCGCCAGTGGAAGCTCCCCCTCGCCGAAGACCACGACATCGATGTCCGGGAAGAGCTGGAGCGCCGCGGCCCCCGAGGGCCGGCTGAACGCCGATCCGCCGACGACCGCGGTGAGATGCGGATGGCGCAGCTTGAGCCGACGTATAAGATAGAGGCTCGCGGTGAGCTGGCACAAAACGCTGGAGAAGCCGACCAGGCGGACCTCGCGCCAATCGGTTGCCTCCAGCCACTGCTCCGAGACGGTTTTCACCCGGGCGGTGAGCTGATCGAAGTCCATGCGCCGGATGTCGGGGGCCCCGACCGCCTCGCGTCGAAACAGGCGCCCGATCGCATCGGCCCGGTCGGGGTAGAGCAGGGCGCCGTAAACGGTTTCGGCCAGCCAGGTCCGTTCGGATATTTCGTGATACGCGCGGTAGCCGATGGCTTCGGCCACCTGGAGGTAGAGGTGGTGGGCGCGGACCCGGATGTTCGGGAAGCGCGATCGCACAAAGGCTTTCAGGGCACCCAGCTGGATCGAGGGACGGGTGTAAAGCGGCCAGGGAGGCGATACCAGCGCGATCGCGCCTGCGCCGGCTCCCGGCGGAGTTGCGGAGCCCACGGTTCAGCTCACGTCCCGCATGAGATCGATGCGGTGTTTTTTCATGCGTTTCCACACCGTGACGCGGCTGACGCCCAGCATTCGCGCGGCGGCCGACTGGTTGCCGTCCGCCGCCCGCAGGACGCGGATGAGATCGACGCGTTCCTGGTCCGGAGAGGGCGCGAGCGGAGGAGGGCAAATGGCTTCGGCCGCGATTTTCTGCGGCAGGTGCCGGGAGTCGATCTCTCCGCCCGGGCACAGCACAATGGCGTATTCGACGGCGTTGCGCAGTTCGCGAACGTTCCCCGGCCAGGCATAGACCGAGAGCCGCGCCACGGCCTCCGGGGAGAGGCCGGTGATCTTCTTGGCGCTTTTCTGGCCGTGCTGTTCGAGGAAGTGCTGAATGATGATGGGGATGTCTTCGGGTCGTTCCCGGAGGGGAGGGATGGTGAGCGGGAAGACGTTCACCCGGAAGTAGAGATCCTCGCGGAAACGGCCTTGCGCGATCAACTCCTCGATGTTCTTGTTCGTGGCGGTTATAATGCGTACGTCCACCGGAATGGGAGTGTGGTCGCCGACCCGCTCGATCTCCTTTTCCTCCAGCACCCGCAGCAGCTTGACCTGGGTTGAAAGCGGGATGTCGCCGATTTCGTCCAGAAAAATGCTGCCGCCGGCGGCGGCCTCGAAGCGGCCGATGCGGCCGCGGTCCGCCCCGGTGTAGGCGCCCTTGACGTGGCCGAAGAGCTCGCTCTCGAGCAGGTTTTCATTGAGCGCGGCGCAGTTGACCTTTATGAACGGCTTGCACTCCCGGGGGCTCGCCCAGTGGATGGCGCGCGCCACCATCTCCTTTCCGGTTCCGCTCTGGCCGTAGATCATCACCGGCGTGTCGGACTGCGAGACGCTCTGGATCATCTCGAACAGGCGCTGCATGGGCGCGGACTTGCCCAGGATCCCGAAATAGTTGTCGTCCAGGTCCAGGGTCTTGCGCAACGCCTGGATTTCTTCCTGCTGCCGGACGACATCGGAAATGTCCGTCAGGGTTTCCACCGCACCGATGACCCGCCCGTGCGCGTCGCGCAGTACCGTTGCGTTTTTGATAACGCTGACGGCGTGGTGCGCCTTGTTGGTGATCAGGCATTTTTTGGCCTTGACCGTGTTGTCCTGAAACAGTTTGCACCATTTCTCGCCCGACCCCTGGCCGAAAATCACACACCCCGTGCAATCCAGCATGCGGCAGGATTGACCGATCAATTCCTCGGCGGAATAACCGGTCAGCACCTCCGCCGCCGGATTCACGGCCACGATGGTGCCATCCGGGCTGACCACGACCAATCCCTCTTTCAGAGTGTCGATGATGGTCTTCCAATGTGAAGATAGGTCCATGGAACGGTCCGCCTGCGCAAATATGTTTTTTTGAATGATAACACCGGAATGCCCCTTCCGCAAGCGGGATCGGGAAATCCCGGCATTTGGGGGCGGCTGCCTTGACTTGGGGGCGGGCTGTGGTAAGAAGGGGCCATGTCGACCCCACCACCCAACATGGCCGTGACGATCGGAGGTCTGGGGCTCAAGAACCCGGTCATGACCGCTTCGGGAACCTTCGGCTACGCGCGGGAATTCGAAGCGCTGATCGATCTGAACCGTCTGGGAGCGATTATCGTCAAGGGGCTGGCCCTCAAACCCGTCAAGGGCAACCCGCCGCCGCGTATCGTCGAAACCGCTTGCGGCATGCTGAACGCCATCGGGCTGGAAAACGTGGGGATCGACGCCTTCGAGGCCCAGAAGATGCCTTTTTTGCGAACGCTGAAGCCTCCGGTCATCGCCAATATTTACGGCACCACCGTCGCGGAGTACGCGGCCCTGGCCGAGCGCATCGAGAGCATCGATGGGCTTGCGGCCATCGAGGTGAACATCTCCTGCCCGAACGTGAAGGCCGGCGGGGTCGCCTTCGGGGTGGACCCTCTGGCGGCGGCGCGCGTCGTCGCGGCGGTTCGAAAGAAGACCCGCAAACCGGTGATCGTCAAGCTCTCCCCCAACGTCACGGACGTCACCGTCATCGCCCGCAGCGTGGAGCAGGCCGGCGCCGACGCCCTCTCGCTCATCAACACCATCTCCAGCTTCACGGGCGTGGACCTGGAGACCTTCACCCCGCTGCCCGCCGTGGCCGGGCGATCCTCGCACGGTGGCTACTGCGGCCCGGCGGTGAAGCCCATCGCCCTGAATCTGGTGGCCGAGATCGCCCGCGACCCGCA
>CAZLSV010000060.1:5358-24557 GCA_964562235.1 uncultured Desulfatibacillum sp. | reverse complement strand
ATCAACACGCTGCTCGGAACGGCCATTGATCCGCTGACGCGCACGTTCAAGCTGGCCAACCTCACCGGCGGGCTGTCGGGGCCGGCCATCAAGCCCGTGGCCGTGCGCATGGTGTGGCAGGTCGCGCGCGCGGTGCGGGTCCCGGTCATCGGCATCGGCGGGATCCGGCGCGCCGAGGACGCCCTCGAGTTCTTCATCGCCGGGGCGGCGGCCGTTCAGATCGGCACCGCCAACTTCATCGACCCTCGCTCGGCGATGGATGTCATTGCCGGAATCGAGCGCTACCTGCTGGAGCACGGCATCCGGGACATCGCCGATCTCGTGGGGACGCTTGAAATTTAGACAAAGCCGCAATCCTGTCGGCGACCAGGTGCGGAGGGCCGGGTGAAAAGGCTTCGGTACCGTTGTCCCGCCTTAAGCATCCCGCATCCCGCATCTTTTGTTCTCAAAGCCCCACCGCTTCCTGCATCGGGTGATTTTTCAGGTACTCCAGCCGGTTCAGACCGTTGATGTATGCCTTGGCGCTGGCCGTGATGATGTCCGGATCGGCGCCTTTGCCCAAGGCCAGCAGACCGTTTTCCCGCAGCCGCACCGTCACCTCGCCCAGGGCATCCGTGCCGCCGGTGAGCGCGCTGATCGAGAACCGCATCAGCTCGGAGCTCGTGCCCGTGAGCTTGGCGATGGCGTTGAAGGCGGCGTCGATCGGGCCGTTGCCGTAGCCGGCATCCTGAACGGGGCGGCCGTTGATCTTGAGCCGCACGCTGGCCATGGGCAGCACGGTGGTCCCCGCCGTCACGTGGAGATAATCGAGCATGAAGACGTCCGTGGTTCTCAGAATGCCTTCCGTGACGATGGCTTCGAGGTCCTCGTCCATGACATGTTTTTTCTTGTCCGCCAGCTCCTTGAACTTCCCGAAGACCAGGTTCAGCTCATCATCCGACAGGTCGTAGCCCAGTTCTTTGACCTGGCTGCGCAGCGCATGCCGCCCGGAATGCTTGCCGAGAACGAGCTTGTTGGCGCTCAGCCCGATGGTCTCGGGTTTCATGATCTCGTAGGTCATGGGGTTTTTGAGCATCCCGTCCTGGTGGATGCCGGCCTCGTGGGCAAAGGCGTTGGCGCCGACGATGGCCTTGTTGGGCTGCACGAGCAGACCGGTGATCATGCTCACCAGGCGGCTGGTCGGGTAGATGTGCTCGGTCTTGATGCCGGTGGCCGACTTCAAAAAATTGGCGCGCGTGTGCAGGGCCATCACCACTTCCTCCAGTGAGGTGTTCCCGGCCCGCTCGCCGATGCCGTTGAGCGTGACCTCCGCCTGCCGCGCCCCGCTGTGAATGGCGGCCAGGGTGTTGGCCGTGGCCAGGCCCAGATCGTCGTGGCAGTGGACGCTCAGCACGGCCTGGTCGATGTTGGGGGTGTGCTGCCGGATGTAGCGCACGAGTTCCGCGAACTCGGCGGGGATCGCGTATCCGACCGTGTCGGGCAGGTTCACCGTCGTGGCGCCGGCGGCGATGACCGCCTCGAACACCCGGCACAGGTAGTCACGGTCGCTGCGCGAGCCGTCCTCGGCCGAGAATTCGACGTTGTCCGTGAGGGATTTGGCATAGGTCACGGCTTCGACGGCGGCCCGGACCACTTCCTCCCGGCTCATCTTGAGCTTGTATTCCAGGTGGATGTCGGAGGTCGCGATGAAGGTGTGGATGCGCGGCCGCGCCGCGTTGCGGATCGCCTGCCAGGCGCGGTCGATGTCCGGCTTGGCCGCGCGGGCCAGGCCGGCGACCTCGGATTTCTTCATTCGGGCCGCGATCTGGGAGACGGCCTCGAAATCGCCTTCCGAAGCGGCCGGAAAGCCGGCCTCGATGACGTCGACGCCGAGCTTTTCCAGCTGAATGGCGATGCGCATCTTCTCCGCGGCGTTCATGCTGGCCCCCGGGCTCTGCTCGCCGTCGCGCAGGGTGGTGTCAAAAATGATCACACGGTCGGTCATGGGGACTCCTTTTGGGTGTTTGGGTATTTGGGTGTTTAGCGGGCCATGGCGCTTGGCGCCACCTTATCGGCCAGCCAGCTGGCTCTTTGTGGGACAAGGCTTTCAGCCTCGCTCCGCGCGGCTGGAAGGCTACTCCGCCGAAGCAAACCTGGCTGCGAAGGCCGGGGGCCGCTCCCACAGGTAAAAATGACAACTTGCTCGGAAAGTGTCTATGTGTTCAGGTGTTGGGCAAGATGGTCGGCCGGCCCGAATTTCAAAACACCTGAATACCCAGACACCCAAATGCCACTTCGATCATGCCATCTTCAGCGGCAGCGGCTCCTGTTTGGACCCGCGCAGTTCCTTTTCGCGGGTCAGTTTGTACTGGAAGCTGTCCGCCAGGGCCTGCCAGCTCGCCTCGATGATGTCCTCCGAAACGCCGATGGTGCTCCAGATGTGGTCCTGGTCGCGGGAGTCGATCAGCACCCGCACCCGGGCCGCCGTGCCCCGGCTGCCGTCGATCACGCGCACCTTGAAGTCCGTCAGTCGCATGGTGTCGAGGTCCGGGAAGAAACGGCCGAGCGCCTTGCGAAGCGCATTGTCCAGGGCGCTGACCGGTCCATAGCCTTCGGCGGCCGTGATTTCATGCTTGCCGCCCACCGCGACCTTGACGGTGGCGTGGGACTGGCAGGGCTGGTCCTTGTCCTTTTCGATGGTGACCCGAAACGACTGCAGATCAAACAGCGGCTGGAAGGTGTCCGTGAGCTTTTCGATCAGGACCTTGAAGGAGCCGTCGGCCACGTCGAACTGGTAGCCGTCCTGCTCCAGCTGCTTGACCTCCGCGACGATGCGGCGGCTGTCGCCGCCGCTGGCCTGGAGGTCGATGCCCAGCTCGCGGGCCTTGTACTCGACGTTGCTCTTGCCGGAGAGATCGGAGACGAGCACGCGCCGCTGGTTGCCGACGAGCTCAGGGTCCATGTGCTCATAGGCCTGCGGGGTTTTCATGATGGCGCTGACATGGACCCCGCCCTTGTGCGCAAACGCGCTGCGGCCCACGAACGGACGGCTGTGAAGCGGCACCATGTTGGCCGTTTCGCCCACGAAGCGCGACAGCGATTTGAGTTTCTTGAGATTGGCGGCCGACAGGCAGGGCCGCCCCATCTTCAGGCACAGGGTAGGGGCGAGCGTCGTCAGGTCCGCGTTGCCGCAGCGCTCGCCGTAGCCGTTGACGGTGCCGTGCACCATGACCGCGCCCGCCGCCACGGCGGACAGGGCGTTGGCCACGGCCAGCCCGCAGTCGTTGTGGGTGTGGATGCCGAGGCGCGCCCGGCCCAGCCGGCGGCGCACCTCGGAGAAAACGGGCGCAATGTCGAAGGGCAGGGTGCCGCCGTTGGTGTCGCAGAGCACGATGACATCCGCTCCGGCCTCAGCGGCCGCGGCGAGGGTCGCCAGGGCGTAGTCGCGGTTGCGGCGGAAGCCGTCGAAAAAGTGCTCGGCGTCATAGACGACCTCCCGGCCGTTTTGCCGGAGAAAGGCGACCGTGTCGGAGATCATGGCCAGGTTCTCTTCCAGGCGGGTTTCCATCACCTGCGTGACATGCAGATCCCAGCTCTTGCCGAAAATGGTGGTGACGGCGGCCCCGCTGCCGAGGAGCGCCTTCAGGTGGTGGTCCTCCTCGGGCCGCCGGGTTTCCGGGTACAGCCGAAGGCCGCCAGTCGGGCGTTCTGGAGCGGGTGGCGTCGCGCCAACTCGAAGAACTGCATGTCTTTTGGGTTCGACCCGGGCCAGCCCCCCTCGATGTAATGAATCCCGATGTCGTCCAGGCGCAAGGCGATCTTCAGTTTTTCTTCGGCGCTGAAGGAGATATTTTCACCCTGGGTACCGTCGCGCAGGGTGGTGTCGTAGAGCAGGATCGGTTCCATGCGTTCTCTCCCTGGAGAGATGGCGTTCGTTTACGCGGGTGCCGCCGCCGATGGCGGTGACACCCGCGGCGTGAGTTGCCGTCGGTAACGCGTTACTTGCGGTTTTCCGGACGCAGGGAGCGCACGGCGGCCCCCGCCCGCCACATTTCCGAGTTGTGCATGACCGCCAGCTCCTTGTCGAGCTTTTCGCGGTAGTCGGGCGTGCTGTTGGCCTGAAGCACGCGCCGGGTCTCTTCACCGGTTTTGACGCGCTGATAGAGCTGCGCGAACACCGGCGCCACAGCGTCCCGGAATCGGGGCGCCCAGTCGAGCGCCCCGCGTTGGGCCGTGGTGGAGCAGTTGGCAAACATCCAGTCCATTCCCTGGGCACCCACCAGGCCGATGAGGCTCTGGGTCAGCTCTTCCACGGTCTCGTTGAAGGCCTCGCTCGGGGTGTGGCCGTTCTGGCGCAGCAGGTTGTACTGGGCCTCCATCACACCGGCCAGGGCGCCCATGAGGATCCCGCGCTCGCCGGTGAGGTCGCTGACGACCTCGCGCTCGAACGTCGTGGGGAAGAGGTACCCGGAGCCGATGGCGATCCCGAGCGCGAGCGCTTTTTCCTTGGCCTTGCCGGTGACGTCCTGGAAAACGGCAAAGCTCGCGTTGATGCCGCTGCCGTCGAGGAAATTGGTCCGCACCGTGCGGCCGGAGCCTTTCGGCGCCACCAGGACGACATCCACGTCCGGCGGCGGGACGATCCCGGTCTGGTCCTTGTAGACGATGGCGAAACCGTGCGAGAAGTAGAGCGTGTCGCCTTTTTTCAGGCAGGCCTTGATCCTGGGCCACATGGCCACCTGCCCGGCGTCGGAGAGCAGATACTGGATCACCGTGGCCCGCTCGGCGGCCTCCTCCGGTGAAAACAGGGTCTCCCCGGGCACGAAGCCGTCGGCCAGGGCCCGGTCCCAGGATCTCCCGCCTTGGCGCTGGCCGACGATCACGCGGATGCCGTTGTCGCGCATGTTGAGCGCCTGGCCGGGGCCCTGGACGCCGTAGCCCACGACGGCCACCACCTCTTTTTGCAGAACCTCCCGGGCCTTCTGCAGGGGAAACTCGTCTTCCGTCACCACCTCTTCCATCACTCCGCCGAAATCGAATGTTGCCATTACATGCTCTCCTTTTCTGGTTGTAGGTTGACCTTTGGTTTGGAATTTTTTCAATCTTGCGTTAAAAGGGTTCGGGGGGTCCATGGGCCACGGGGTCAAGTGAAAAATGTTTCCCTCCGCTCGAACCCTTGAACCCTCGTCCCCTTTAACCCTTCTCCTATTTCGGTTCCCGAATCAGCCCGATCGGTCCGGTGCGCGCGAGCTTTTTGATCCCATAGGGCTTGAGCAGATTCAGCACCGTCTGAACCTCCTCCTGTTCGCCGGACACCTCGACGATCATGTGGCTGAGCCCCGCATCGGCGATCTTTCCGTTGGCCAGGTCCACGATCCGCAGGACCTCGGCGCGCTGCTCCGGTTTGACCGTAATGCAGGCGAGCGCGAGTTCGCGCCGCACGCAGCGCGGTCCGTTCAGACCGCGCAGCTTGATGACATTGACCAGCTTGCGCAGCTGCTTTTCGATCTGCTCCACGACCGGCGCGTTGGCCTGGGTGACGATGGTGATGCGGGACACCTTGGGGTCGTTGGTCGGGCTGGCGCAGATGCTTTCGATGTTGAACCCCCGGCCGCTGAAAAGCCCCGCCACCCGGGACACCACCCCCGGCTCGTTGTCCACCAGCATGGTCATGATGTGTTTTTCCGCGATCATTGGGTTCCTTTCACTTTGCCCCCGTGCCCGCGATGGAGAAGGCGAGGCGGGGGGAAGGTTTATTAAATCGGCCATCCGACATGGCCGCTCTTTCCGCGGCGCCGGCAGAGCGAAGTGCCTGCCGGTCGGTGGGGTCCTGGAATTTGCCGTATTCGGATGGCCACCGCAATGATCCGCACGGCGGCACGCGCGCTATACCAGCAGCATTTCCGTCAGGGGCGCACCCGCCGGCACCATCGGGTAGACGCTTTCTTCGGCCTCCACCACGAAATCCATGATCACGGGCCGGTTCACCGACAGGCCCTCCTGCAGCACCGGTGTCACCTCTTCGGGGCGCGTGGCCCGCAGGCCCAGCGCCCCGTAGGCCTCGGCCAGTTTGACGAAATCCGGGGAGTGGTTCATGCGCGTGGCGCTGTAGCGGCCGCCGTAGAAAAGCTCCTGCCACTGCCGGACCATGCCGAGATAGCCGTTGTTGAGAATGACGATCTTGACCGGCAGGCCGTATTGGACCGCCGTGGCCATCTCCTGAATGTTCATCTGGATGCTGCCGTCGCCGGCGATGTCCACCACGGTTTTATCCGGGCAGGCGATCTGAGCGCCGATGGCGGCCGGAAGACCGAAACCCATGGTGCCCAAGCCCCCGGAAGTGATGAAATGGTTGGGCCGGTTGAACCGGTAGAACTGCGCGGCCCACATCTGGTTCTGCCCCACCTCCGTGGTGATGATGGCTTCGCCCCGCGTGAGGGCATGAACCTGTTCGACCACATATTGCGGCTTGATGGATTCGCCCTGGCGGTAGGAGACGGGCTGGGAGGATTTCCACTCGGCGATGCACTCCAGCCACTCGTTGCGGCGGGCGGCCATCGCTTGCATCTGCCCGTCGGTGATCAGCTCGTTCAGCCGCTGCAGGCTGATGCGGCAGTCGGCCACCACCGGCACGCTGACGGGGATGTTTTTGCGGATGGAGGTCGGGTCGATGTCGATGTGCACGATGGCGGCCTGGGAGGCGAAGGCGTCCGTCTTCCCGGTCACACGGTCGTCGAACCGGACGCCCACGGCCAGCATCAGGTCGCAGGCGCCCGTGCTCATGTTGGAGGCGTAGGTGCCGTGCATGCCGATCATGCCGAGAAACAGCGGGTCATCGCCGGGAAAGCCGCCCAGGCCCATCAACGAGGTGGTGACCGGGATCTGAGCGCGGCGCGCCAGGCGCGTCAGTTCCTCCGCACCGCCGGAGAGAATGACCCCGCCCCCCGCGAAGATCAGGGGCCGCCGGGCTTCTTGAATGAGTTTGGCCACCGCCCGCAACTGCTTGGCGTGGGGCGGGGGGACCGCGGCGTAGGGGCGCAGGCGGTTTTCGCCCGGAGGCACGTATTCGATCCGGCTGTTGGCGACGTTCTTGGGGATGTCCACCAGCACGGGGCCGGGGCGCCCCGAACGGGCGAGGTGAAAGGCCTCTTTGAGGGTGGGCGCGAGGTCGGAGAGGGATTTCACCAGGTAGTTGTGCTTGGTGCAGGGCCGGGTGATGCCGACAATGTCCACTTCCTGAAACGCGTCGTTGCCGATGAGGTGGGTCGGCACCTGGCCGGTGAGGATGACGACCGGAATGGAGTCGGCGTAGGCCGAGGCGATGCCGGTCACCGTATTGGTGGCCCCGGGGCCGGAAGTGACCAGGCAGACCCCCACTTTTCCGCTGGCGCGGGCGTAGCCGTCGGCGGCGTGCACGGCGCCCTGTTCGTGGCGGACGAGGATGTGGCGTATTTCGGTGCGGGCCAGTTCGTCGTAAAGGTCGATCACGGCCCCTCCGGGGAACCCGAACAACGTGTCCACCCCTTCCTGTTTCAGCATCGTCATCAAGATCTGGGCGCCCGTCATCTCCATGGCTTTTGTCTCCGGTGGCAATTTTTTTCCAAAAAAAAACCCGTTACCGCCTTTCGGGCTGGTAACGGGTTTTTTGCTTCTTGGCTTTTTAGGTGCGCTTAGGCCATTACCAACCCCTTGTCATCATCGCCGATGATGACTCCGACGATGACGATAATAAGGCTAACAAGGTTAATAATGGCGACTCGATGAATCATGCGACACTCAATTGTTGTTTTCGTTGCGCCACGCTAACAGCCGGTCGTGGAGATGTCAAGCGTTTTTCGCATTCCCCGCGCGGCCCGCGTTCGATCCGGAAGCGCATTTGAGGAGCTTAATGCATTTCAAACGCGAGAAACGCGACCACGCGCCACGCGTCCACGCCTCTACTCGACCTGTTCCTTGAAGCCGCAGTCCGCGTTCAGGCACGAGTGCAGGGTGCCCTGCCTCTTGGTGGTGCGCTCCACGAGGAGCTTGGCGCCGCAGGCCGGGCACTCGCGCGCCACCGGCTTGTCCCAGGTGGCGAAGCTGCACTCCGGGTAGCGGTTGCAGCCGAAGAACACTTTGCCGCGTTTGGAAGTTTTTTCAAGCAGGTCTCCGGTGCAGCCCTCCTGGGGACACTTGACGCCGATGCTCTTGGCCGCGCCGTTGACGGAAAGCGACTGGGTGTTCTTGCATTCGGGAAAACCGCTGCAGGCCAGAAAATCGCCGAACGGGCCCCGTTTGAGCACCATGGGTTTGCCGCACTTGGCGCAGACCTTGTCGGTGGCCTCATCCGCCGGAGGCACCACCGGCTGGACGTGGCCCTTTTCGTCGCGGGTGTAGTCGCTCGAGTACTTGCACGCCGGGTAGCCGCTGCAGGCGAGGAAATGGCCGTTCTTGCCGATTTTGATGTGCAGGGCGTTGCCGCACTCCGGACATTTCAGTTCCGTCTTCACCCCGACGCCCTTGATGCTCACCATTTTCTCGGCCGCCGTGTCGAGGTCCTTGCGGAACGGTTCGTAGAACTGAGTCAGGATGTCCAGGGTTTTGGCTTTGTCGGACTCCACCCGGTCTAAGTTTTCCTCCATGCGGGCGGTGAATTCGACGTCAAAGACGTCGGGGAAACTCATCACCAGCAGGTCGTTTACGATGAAACCGAGCTCGCTCGGCCGGAAGTATCCCCGCAGCATCTCCACGTACCCCTTGTCGCGGATGGTGGACAGGATGGCGGCATAGGTGCTCGGGCGCCCGATCCCGTTCTCTTCGAGCTCCTTGACCAGCGAGGCTTCCGAAAAACGCGGCGGAGGCTGGGTGAAATGCTGCTTGGGCTCCAGACGGTGCAGTTTCAGCCGGGTGCCTTCGGCCAAATCCGGCAGCTGCTCCCGGGCTTTTTCGCCGTTCGCGTCCGACTCCTCGTCCTCGACGCGGTAGAGGGCCATGAAACCGGGAAATTTGACCGCCGAGCCGCTGGCCGTGAAGACATAGCCCCCGGCCGCGATGGAGGCCGAGACCTGGTCGATGAGCGCCTCCTGCATCTGGGAAGCGATGAACCGCTGCCAGATCAACTGGTACAAGGCCAGCTGGTCCTTGGTGAGGTAGGGGGCCATTTTTTCGGGGGTGTTGAAGGCCGAGGTCGGACGGACCGCTTCGTGTGCATCCTGGGCCTGCTTGGGGTTGCGGAACTGGCGGGGCTTGTCCAAAGCGTAGTCCCGGCCGAATTGATCGAGAACCAGCTGTTGCGCCTCGGCCGCCGCCACGTCCGCGACCCGCGTCGAATCCGTGCGCATGTACGTGATCAACCCGACGGGCTCCCCGGGCCCCAGTTCGATGCCCTCGTAGAGTTGCTGGGCGAGCATCATGGTTTTTTTGGCGGTGAACCGCAGCCGGCGGATGGATTCCTGCTGCAGCTTGCTGGTCGTGAAGGGCGGGGCCGGGTTTTTGCGGACGGTCTTCTTCTGGACCCGGTCCACGGTGAAGACCTGGCCCTCGAGCTCGGAGAGGATCTTCTGAGCCGCCGCCCCGTCCGGGATGGCGAGCTTCTCCTTGCCCTTCTTGACCAGTTTGGCCGCGAAGGGGGGCGGCACCGCGCCTTCCAGGTGAGCGGTGATGGACCAGTACTCCTGGGGGTCGAAGGCCTGGATGGCGCGTTCACGCTCGCAGATCACCCGCAGGGCCACGCTCTGCACGCGGCCGGCGCTCAGCCCGCCCTTGACCTTGCGCCACAACAGCGGCGACACCTGGTAGCCGACCAGCCGGTCGAGGATCCGCCGCGCCTGCTGCGCTTCGTACTTGTGCGGGTCGAGCTCCCGGGGCTGGTTCATGGCGTTGCGGATCGCGTCCTTGGTCAGCTCGTGAAACAGGACCCGGTGGAAACGGCGCCCCTTTTTCTTGAGCACCTCGGCCGTGTGCCAGGCGATGGCCTCGCCTTCGCGGTCGGGGTCCGGCGCCAGGTAGACATCCTCGGCGTCGGCCGCGGCCTGCTTCAGGGCCTGGATGACTTTCTGCTTCCCGGGAATGCTGGCGTATTGCGGTGTGAAACCGGCCTCGACGTCGATGCCCATTTCCCGCTGGGGAAGGTCCTTGATGTGGCCCACCGTGGCGGCCACGTTGTAGTCGCTGCCCAGGTACTTCTTGATCGTGCGCACCTTGGCCGGAGATTCTACTACCACTAACGGTTTGGTCATTTCGTCCTATCGCTCCATGTCGCTAAACATCACGCGCGTCGGCCGCCGCAAAAAGCTTTCCGGCCTGCTGCGTCACAATTCCCTTCAGTTCCAGCTGCAGCAGGATGCCGGCCAGCCGCCCGGCATCCATGGCCAGTCTGCGCACGAGTTCGTCAATGTGCAAGGGGTAAGGGCCAAGCGCATTGTAGACTTTTTTTTCCGCTTCGGTCAGCGCGTGCCTCTCTTCGACCGGAAGTTCACGCTGCCGGACACCGCCCGAGGGCGTGTCGGCAAGGAAATGCCCGAGTTCGGACACGATGTCCTGCGCGTTTTCGACGAGCTTGGCGCCCTGTTTGATGAGGTGGTGGGTCCCCATGCTCTTGAACGATTGAATGCTGCCCGGAACGGCGAACACCTCCCGATTTTGCTCGGCCGCCAGCCGGGCCGTGATCAGAGACCCGCTGTTTCGGCTGGCCTCGACCACCACGGTGCCCAGCGACATCCCGCTGATGACCCGGTTGCGGATCGGAAAATGATGCGCCTCGGGCCCGGCCGTGAGCGGGAATTCGGAAATCACCGCGCCGCCGGCCGATATGCGCTCGAACAAACCCAGGTGCTGCGACGGATAGACGTTGGCCAGCCCGCTGCCCAGCACCGCGACCGTCCGCCCGCGCATGGCCAGAGCGCCTTCGTGGGCGGCGGCGTCGATGCCGATCGCCATGCCGCTGACCACCGTGAACCCCAGGCACGCCAGGTCGCTGCCCAGCTGCCGGGCCATGGCGGCTCCATACGCCGTGGCGTTGCGGGAGCCCACCAACGCAACGGGGCGCTCGCACGCGGCGACGTCGCCGGCCGCGTAAAGAAGCGGCGGAGGGTCCGGGATCTCCCGCAGCAGACGCGGGTAGTCCGGATGCGTCAAGGGGATCAGCCGAAACCCGCGCCGACGCGCGTCATCGATCTCCGCCGCCGCGCCCTCCGGCACGCGCCGGGAGCGCAGGGCCGAGGCCGTTCGCTCCGTGATGCCGTCCACCGCCAGGAGTTCGGCCGTCGGTGCCCGAAGCACGGCTTCCGGTGTTCCGAAGCGGTCGATCAGCCGCTTGAACAGGTGGTTTCCGATCCCCGGAACGCTCTTCAGGTGCAGCCAGGGCAGAAGCTTCTCCACGCTTTTTTCTCCCTGCGATGTCGGGCCTGCCGCACAAAGTGAAAACCCCCTTGGGCAACAAGGGGGGTAAGCTGTGGGCGGAGGAAAGCGCCGCTATGACCTCGTCGGCTCACTTTTTCCGGGCGCGTTCCTCCCACGTGAGCACGATGGGGCTGGCCACGTAAATCGACGAATATGTTCCGATGACAACGCCCACCAAGAGCGCGAAGGCAAAATCGTGGATGATGTCGCCCCCGAGAAAAAAGAGCGCCACCAGAACGATGAACACCGTGCCGGCCGTCAGGATGGTGCGGCTCAGGGTTTCGTTGACGCTGCGGTTGATGATGGCGCCCAAAGGGGTCTTTGAAAGTTTCTTGATGTTTTCACGGATGCGGTCGTACACGATGATCGTGTCGTTGAGCGAATACCCGATGATGGTGAGCAGCGCGGCGATCACCGTCAGGCTGAATTCTTTTTCCAGGATGGTGAAAACGCCCACCGTGATCGTCACGTCGTGGATGAGCGCGACGATGGCGCCCAGGGCGTATTTAAGGCCGAGGACCCAGAACAGCACCAGCGTCAGCAGCAAAGCGGCCCAGACGAGGATGGTCAGGCTGAAGCCCATCGTGTGAATGGTGTAAACGGCGCCGCCCAGAGCCAGGGCCACGATCCCGCTCTGGACCCATTTGAATTCGAAACGACCGGAGATGTAGATGGCAATAAAGATGAGCGAGAAAAAGATTGCCAGCAGGGCCTTTTCGCGCAGATCCGTTCCGACCTGGGGGCCGACCATCTCCACGCGCCGGATGTCGACGGCCACGCCGGCCGCGGCTTCGAGCGCCTTGTCCAGCGCAGGGGTGAATTCCTTCGCGCTGACATCGGAGGCGTCGGTCCGGATGAGGTACTCGTTGTCCTTGCGGTCGCCGACGCTCTGGACGGTCGCGTTTTCGATGTCGACCGTGCGCAGCCCGTCCTTGACCTTGGCGATTTCAACGGGAGCGGCGAATTTGACCTGCACCACGGACCCGCCGGCGAAGTCGATGCCGTAGCGCGGTCCTTTGACGAAAAGCGCCAGAATGCTGATCAGAATGAGGGCGCCTGAAATCGAGTAGGCGATTTTACGCTTGCCGACGAAATCCAGGTTGACTCCGGGTTTGATGAACTCCATGGGAACGTTTCCTTCTTTGGCGACACCGATCGTATATCGATGGCTAGATGCTCACGCGCTTGATCTTGCGCACGTCCAGAAAGTAGTTGAAGACCAGGCGCGACACCACGATGGCGGTGAACATGCTGGCGATCACCCCGATGCTCAGCGTCACGGCAAACCCTTTAATCGGGCCGGTGCCGAACTGAAAAAGCACGACCGCTGAAATCAGGGTGGTGATGTTGGCATCCATGATGGTCGTGGTGGCGCGGTCGAAGCCGGCGTCCACCGCCCCGCGGGGCGTTTTGCCCAGGCGCAGCTCCTCGCGGATGCGCTCGTAGATCAGAACGTTGTTGTCCACGGCCATGCCGATGGTGAGAATGACGCCGGCCAAACCGGGCAGGGTCAGCGTGGCGCCGAAGGCCGCCAGGCCAGCGCCGATGAGAACCAGATCGAGGAGCACCTCGAAATCGGCCAGCAGCCCGGACCATTTGTAGTAGACCGCCATGAAAATGATCACGAGCAGGCCGCCCACCAGGATGGATATCAGGCCGGAACGGATGGAATCCGCGCCGAGCGAGGGGCCGACCGTGCGCTCTTCCAGGACGCTCACCGGGGCGGGCAGGGCGCCGGCGCGCAGAATAATGGCCAGGTCGCGGGCCTCGTCCGCGGTGAAGCGGCCGGTGATGCGGGCCTTGCCGCCGGCGATTTTCTCCTGAATGGTGGGGGCGGAATAGACCTTGTTGTCGAGCACGATCGCCAGACGCTTGCCGACATTCTCACCGGTGACGCGCTCGAAGGTCCGTGCGCCTTTCTTGTCGAATTCAATCGACACGTACGGCTCGCCGTACTGGGAGTCAAGCGCGACGCGGGCGTCGGTCAGCGACGCGCCGGTCAGCAGGGTGCCCTTTTTCAGCAGGAACGGGGTCCGGCTGACGCGCTTGGTGGCACGATCCTCGTCGACTTTATAGAGGATCTCGCTGCCCGCCGGGACGCTGCCCTGCAGGGCGGCGTTGACATCGTGCGCCTCGTCCACGATTTTGAACTCCAGCAACGCCGTGCGACCGATGAGGTCCTTGGCGCGTTGGGTGTCCTGGATGCCCGGCAGTTGGATCAGGATGCGGTTGTCGCCCTGGCGCCGGATGTCCGGCTCGGCCACGCCGAACTGGTCCACGCGGTTGCGGATGGTCTCCAGCGCCTGGTCGACCGCGAGCTTCTTGATGTGGTCGCTTTCCTTGTCGGGCAGGTCCATTGCGACGGAATACGATTCGGCATCCTCGCTGCGGCTGCTCAACCGCAGATCCCTGAGCTCTTTTTCCAGCAGCGACTTGAACTTGTCGACGTTTTCCTTGCCCTGCACCTTGACGGCGATTTTATAGGGTCCGGGGCGATCCACCTGAATGCCCTGGATCTGGTTTTTTTTCACCAGTTCGCGCAGTTCCTGGCTGTAGCGCTCGATGGCGCTTTCAACCACCTTGTCGGTGTTGACCTCCAGTACCAAGTGCATTCCGCCCTGCAGGTCGAGGCCGAGGTTGATCTTCTTGTGGGGCCAGACCTCCGGAGCGAAGGTCGGGATGCAGTAAACAAGGGCGGCGATGATGACCGCCAAAACAATCACCAGTCTTATCGAAAAGCGTTTCAAGGCGTCTTCCCTTCTGCGGCCGTCGGACGGAGGCCAGGACAGCCCGGCGCTACCGTATCAGAAGCAGGCGCTTCCGAACACGGGAGAGCAACAGGTGCCACGATCGGATCGTGGATTAATTTTTTTTTGGTTTCCGCTGGGGCGGGCGAGGCGGATTGAACGATCGCGGCCACGTTGCCGCGGCTGATCTTGACCCGGACCTTGTCGGCGATTTCCACCGTCAGGGTGGTCTCGTCCAGCCCGGTGACCCGGCACTGCAGCCCGCCGCTGGTGACGATGCGGTCGTCTTTCTTCAGGTCGGCGAGCATGCTGCGGTGGTCCTTGTTCCGTTTCTGCTGGGGACGGATGAGAAGAAAATAGAAGATGGCGAACATGAGCACGAGCGGGATGAAGCTCGCAAAACCGGCGGCGCCGCCTTCCGACGCGCCTCCCTGTCCCATGGCGTAAGCGATGTTGACCAAGTGGAAACCTCCTTATGGTTTAGTAAAAGCGATGTTCATCTGTTTCGGTTCTAGTTGCAATTTCAGCTCGCAATTTCTGCGCCGCGTCAAACCCTCAACCGGCGCGGCGAGCCCCCTGATACAGCAAACGCTCAAAGGTGTCAACCGCCGGGGCTCAGCGGAAACTTTCGATGCGGCTCTCCGCCGGCAGCAGACCGGCATCGCTTTCGATGTCGATGGCGATGTTGCGGCGGTTTTCCAACTCGACGATGTGGCGGCGTTTTTTGTTGAGCAGGTAGTCCGCGACCACCGGCGGGACGATTCCTTTCACCCGCACGACGTCGTTTTTCAGCGTCTCCATGCCGAGTTTGCGCAGGAACCCGATGCCGAGTGTTTCCGTGGAGGGGATCAGGCCTTTGCCGTGGCAGCAGCGGCAGGCGACGTGGCTGCCGAACTCGATGGACGGATGAATGCGTTGCCGGGACATCTCCAAAAGGCCGAACTTGGAGACCCGGCCGACCTTGGTGCGGGCCTTGTCGAGTTTCACCCGGGCCTTCAGTTCGCGTTCGACCTCGGCGCGGTGCTTGGATTCCTTCATGTCGATGAAGTCGATGACGATCAGTCCCCCCAGGTCCCGCAGCCGCAGCTGGCGCGCGATTTCATCGGCGGCCTCGAGGTTGGTCTGAAAAGCGGTCTGCTCGACGGATTTTTCGTGGGTGGATTTACCCGAGTTGACGTCGATGGCCACCAGGGCTTCGGTCGGTGCGATGACGATGGAGCCGCCGGATTTCAGCTGGACCCGGTTCTCGAAAATGGAGGCGATCTGGCCCTCGATCTGGAACTTCGAAAAGAGGGGCTTCTCTTCCTGGTAGAGCGTGACGACCTGGGTCTGCTTGCTGGCGAAAATTTCGACCAGCTCCCGGGCTTCGTTGAACGTGTTGGGCTCGTCGATGAGGATCTCGGAGACTTCGGGGCTGAAGGAGTCCCGGATGGAGCGCAGCACCAAGGCCCGTTCCTTGTAGAGCAGGGCGGTCTCTTTTTCCTTCATCACCTTGCCCTTGATCGTCTTCCACAGGCGCAGCAGGTCTTTCAGATCCTTGGAGATCATGGTCTTGGTGCACCCGATGCCCGCCGTTCGGACGATGACCCCGAACCCCTCGGGAACCTCCAGTTCGCCGACGACCTGCTTGAGGCGGGTTCTCTCGACGTCGTCGTCGATCTTGCGGGAGACCCCGTGCACGGAATGCCCCGGCATCAGCACCACGTAACGCCCCGGCAGGGAGATATAAGTGGTGAGCATGGCCCCCTTGGTGCCGATCGGGTCCTTGCCGACCTGCACCATGAGCCCCTGGCCGCGTTTCACCAGACGCTGCAGGGGCGTGTCGCCGCGGTCGTCCTCGTGAAAGTAATCGTAGTGCAGGTCCTGTTTCTGGAGAAAGCCGTTGCGATCGCCCCCGTAATCGACAAACGCCGCCTGCAGGCTCGGCTCGATGCGCGTAATGACCCCTTTGTAAATATTGCCCTGGGTGATCTCGCGCGCCGCGCTTTCGATGCGGAACTCCTCGAGACGGCCGTCCTTAACCGTGGCGACGCGGATTTCCTCCGGGTCGCTGGCATTGATGAGAAGCTTGGTGCTCATGAACCTCTTTTCATCGCTATAAGCGGTATCGTGAATTATTTCGGTCTTTTTTGAAATCTGCAAATCCTGTTTTCATATGAAATCGGCGCTCACAAGTCAAATGAAATCTGCCGATTCTTGCACTTCGACCGATTGTATGGCATTAATTCACATTTCTCAATACCCAAAAAAAGAGGGGGAACGCTCAAATCGCTGTTTTCCCTGCACCACTTTCTTGATCGAGAAAAGGATTGGATGGCATGGAGGAGAGATACAACCCGCACATCATCGAGCGCCAGTGGCAGAGCCGATGGGACTCCCAGAACCTGTTCCGGGTCGAAGCGGACCAGCGCCGGCCCAAGTACTACCTGTTGGAAATGTTTCCCTATCCTTCCGGTAACATCCACATGGGGCACGTGCGCAACTACACCATCGGCGACGTGGTGGCGCGCTACAAACGGATGCGCGGCTTCAACGTGCTGCACCCCATGGGCTGGGACGCCTTCGGGATGCCGGCCGAGAACGCCGCCATTGCCAATCGGACCCACCCCGCCCGGTGGACCTACCACAACATCGACAACATGCGCTCCCAGCTCAAGCGGATGGGCTTCAGCTACGACTGGGAGCGGGAAGTCGCCACGTGCCGGCCGGAGTACTACCGCTGGGAGCAGTGGCTTTTTCTCAGGATGCTCGAAAAGGGACTGGCCTATCGCAAGGAGTCCTACGTGAATTGGTGCGACCCCTGCCAGACCGTGCTCGCCAACGAGCAGGTGGAGGCGGGGATGTGCTGGCGCTGCGGCAAGCCGGTGCGCCAGAAAAAGCTTTCGCAGTGGTTTTTTCGGATCACCCGCTATGCCGAAGACCTCCTGCTGTATTGTGACCGGCTGCCCGGCTGGCCTGAAAAGGTCATCACCATGCAGAAGAACTGGATCGGCAAGAGCCAGGGGGCCGAGATCCAGTTTCCGCTGGAAGGCGGCGACGGCGCGATCCCGGTTTTCACCACGCGTCACGACACCGTTTTCGGGGCGACGTTCATGTGCCTGGCGCCCGAGCACCCCCTGGTGCCGCAGCTCTGCAAGGGCACGGCGCAGGAGGCCGGCGTGCTGGCCTTCATCGAGCGCATTTCGCGCCAGGATCGCTCGGCCAAGGCCCTCGAGAGCTACGAAAAGGAAGGCGTGTTCGTCGGAGCCTATTGCCTCAACCCGATGAACGGCCGCCGGATGCCCATCTACACGGCCAACTTCGCCCTGATGGAGTATGGCACCGGCGCCGTCATGTCGGTCCCGGCCCACGACCAGCGTGATTTCGAGTTTGCCAGGAAATACGGGCTGACGATCATCGTAGTGGTCCAGCCGGTCGACAGCCAGCTCGACCCCGCCGCCATGACCCAGGCCTATGCCGGAGAAGGGATCATGGTCAACTCCGGCGATTTCGACGGGATGCCGAACCGCAGCGCCCAGGAAGCGATCGCCGCCCACCTGGAGGCGAATCAGCTCGGCCGCCGCACGGTCAGCTTCCGTTTGCGGGACTGGGGCATTTCGCGGCAGCGTTACTGGGGGGCGCCGATCCCGGTGATCCACTGCGACCGCTGCGGGATCGTGCCGGTCCCCGAAAAAGACCTGCCGGTCGTGCTGCCGGAGGACGCCGATCTGCTCGAGGGCGGCCAGTCGCCCCTGCCGGCGCTCGCCGCCTTCGCCAAGGCCACTTGCCCGAAATGCGGCGTGGCCGACGCACGGCGGGAAACCGACACCATGGACACTTTCGTCGAATCCTCCTGGTACTTCGAGCGCTTCTGCAGCCCCGACTGCACGACGGGTATTTTCGAGCGGGCCGCCGTCGATTACTGGATGCCCGTCGACCAGTACATCGGCGGCGTGGAACACGCGATCCTGCACCTGCTCTATTCGCGCTTTTACACCCGCGTGCTGCAGGACGAGGGGCTGGTCTCCTTCAAGGAGCCGTTCACCCGGCTGTTGACCCAGGGCATGGTGTGCAAGGAGACCGTCGCCTGCCCGGAGCACGGGTTCATCTTCCCTGCGGACGTCCGGTCGGAGGCCGCAGAGCGTTCCTGCGGCACCTGCGGCCGTCCGGTGGTGGTCGGCCGGGTGGAAAAGATGTCCAAGTCCAAGAAAAACGTGGTCGATCCGAACACGCTGCTCGAGCGCTACGGGGCCGACACCACCCGGCTTTTCTGCCTCTTCGCCGCGCCTCCCGAAAAAGATTTGGAGTGGAGTGAACAGGGGGTCGAGGGCGGCTACCGGTTTCTGAACCGTGTCTGGCGGCTGGCGGCGGAGTGGATGCCGGTGATCGCCGACGCGCGACCCTATGACGACATCCCGGAGCGTCTCGACGAACCCATGCGGGTTCTTTACCGCAAGACCCACGAGACGATCCGGAAGGTCACGCGGGACATCGAGGAGCGGTTTCACTTCAACACGGCCATCAGCGCCGTCATGGAGCTCTTCAACGCCATGGCGGCCGTCGGCGTGGAGCCGTCCGGTCCGAGGGAAAAAAGCGCGGTGATGCGCCTGGCGTTCGAATCGTTGACGCTGATGCTGGCGCCGCTCGTGCCGCACATCGCCGAGGAGATGTGGGCGGGGCTCGGCCATTCGCGGAGCATTCTGCTGGCATCCTGGCCCGTCTGGCGCGAAGACGCCATTCAGCGCGACGCGGTCCTGATCGTCGTCCAGGTGAACGGCAAGCTGCGCAGCCGCATGACGGTGGCGGTCAACGCGACGGACGACGAGGTCCGGCAGCAGGCGCTGGCGGACGAAAGCGTGCAGAAGTTCGTGCAGGGAAAACCGGTCCAGAAAATCGTCGTAGTGAAAAACAAACTGGTCAACATCGTGGTGTGAGGTTCGCTTCACATGGCGGAGGGCCTATGACCCCACTCATCCGGCGACGGGCGAAACCGCCCCGGGGCGGCCGGCACACGGCGCTGTGGATCGCGTGCGCCGCCGCCGCGCTGATTGCGGCCGCCTGCGGGTATCGGTTTCAAGGCGAAGCCAAGCTTCCCGGCGGCGCGCAAACCGTTTT
>CAZLSV010000060.1:0-5348 GCA_964562235.1 uncultured Desulfatibacillum sp. | reverse complement strand
AGACCGTCGTGACCAATGCCGTCGTCTTCGAGTTCACCAAACGCAGCCGGACGGCCATTGTCGGCGACGCCTCGCAGGCCGATCTGGTCATGAAGGGGATCATTCGGTCGGTGGAGTCGCGGACCGTGGCCTCCCGGAACAAGGACGCCGCCGGCGAGCGCAATGTCACGCTCACCCTGGATGTTCGGCTGCTGGATCCGGGGGGAAAGGTGGTCTGGTCGGCCAGAGGCCTGTCGGAGGGGGATGCGTATGTCGTTACCAACGACAAGATCTTGAACGACGAGAAACAGCAGGCCACGCTCGGCATCGTCGCCACCCGCATTGCCGAGAAGATCTACAACCGTTTCACCGACAATTTCTGAGCGCGTCCCCGGGAACGCGCTGAAAGATAAAAAAAAATACCGGTGACCGGGAAAACCCGTACCACCGGTACTATCGATGGACCCGCGCCAACGGGGCGAACTACGCTTTGATCGTGTTCACCAGCTTGGCCAGGCGTGAAATCTTGCGAGCGGCTGTTTTTCGGTGGATGGCGCCTTTCTTGGCGGCCTTGTCGATCAAAGACTTGGCCTCGTTCAGCCGGGACTGCACCGCTTCCGTGGATTTGGCGGAAACGCCCTGCCGGACGCTCTTCACCAGGTGCTTCACCTGGGTCTTGGTGATGCGGTTGCGCAGTTTTCGTTCTTCGTTCTGACGGGCGCGTTTGAGCGCTGATGCGTGGTTGGCCAAGCGGATGGCTCCTTTCAAAGTAAGAGTATCGAAACGGGTGTTATTGTCAAAAACGATTTTTTAATTGAATTCACTCACGATGTCAAGAATTTTCTAGTGGTATCACCATCCTATCGCGACCCTCAGGACCGCCGAGCCGCAGGGGAAACCCCCGAAACCAAACGGCTGACCCGCGCCGCCGCCGTCGTGGCGCTGGCCACCGTGCTGAGCCGCGTCCTGGGATTCGTGCGGGATGCCATGATCGCCGCGGCCTTCGGGGCCGGATTCAGCTCCGATGCCTTCCTGGCCGCGTTCCGGCTCCCCAACCTGTTTCGCCGTCTGGTCGGGGAGGGGGCCTTGAACGCCGCCTTCGTCCCGGTTTTCACCGAAACCCTCTACCGGGGAGGAGCGGCCGAGGCCGACCGGCTGTTCGGATCGGCCGCGCGCGTTTTTGCGGCGGTGCTGATGGCGGTCTGCGCCGCGGGCGTGCTCGCCGCGGATTGGCTCGTGCCGCTGATCACGCCCGGATTCACCGAGGCCAAGCTCGCGCTCACCGTCGACCTGACCCGCCTGATGTTCCCGTATCTTTTTGCCGCGGGGATGCTGGCCCTCTGCATGGGGGCCCTCAACGTCTACGGCCATTTCGCAGCTCCCGCCCTGGCCCCCACGCTGCTCAACCTCAGCATGATCGGCGCGCTGTCGGCCCTGGCACCGCACATGGAGCGGCCGGTCATCGGTTTGGCCGTGGGCGTGCTCATCGGCGGCGCGGTGCAACTGCTGTTTCATGTGCCTTTCCTGCTGCGGAACCGGTTGCACCTGTGGCGGGCCGTGCGCGGGGTCCATCCGGCGCTCAAGCGCATGACGCGGCTGATGGTGCCCTCCGTTCTCGGCAGCGCGGTGCACCAGATCAACTTTCTGGTGGGTACGCTGATGGCCTCCTTTCTGGCCGAGGGCAGTGTCAGCTACCTCTACTACGCGGATCGCCTGGTGGAGTTTCCGCTCGGCGTGGTCGCCATGGCCGGGGCGACCGCGGCGCTGCCGAGCATGGCGCGCGCGGCTGCCGTCGGCGACACGCAGGGCCTGCGCGAAACCTTTTCCTTCGCCTTTCGGATGGTCTCCTTTGCGTCCATTCCGGCCATGGTCGGTCTGGTCCTGCTGGGGGAGCCGATCGTGGAGCTTTTGTTCATGCGCGGGGAGTTTTCGGCGGTCGATGTCCGGTTGACGGCCGGGGCGCTTTCATACTATGCTTTAGGCCTGTGGGCGTTTGCGGGGGTGCGGATGGCGGTGGCGGCCTTTTTCGCCCAACAGGACTCGCGCACCCCGCTGATCGCGGCAGCGCTCTCCGTGCTGGCGAACATTCTGCTGGGACTGATGCTGATGAAACCTCTGGCGCATGGCGGAATAGCGCTGGCGACATCGCTGGCCGCGATGCTCAACCTGGGGATCCTGATGACGATGCTGCAGCGCAGGCTCGGCGGGGTGGACTGGCGTGGCATCGGCGCATCGCTGGTGCGCTCGCTTCTGAGCGCGGCCGTCATGGCCGTCGGCGTGCTGGCGGTTTCACGCGCGATGCTCTCCGCCCCCCATCCGACCACGGGGCAGCTGGCGCTGGGGCTTGGTGCCGGCATCGCGGCCGGCGGGCTCATCTATGCCGCCGCCGCCTGGGCCGTCGGCAGCGTCGAATTGCGCGAACTGTGGACTCACAGCGGAAGGGTTGGTCGCTCCCGATGAACAAGAAGCAGGGCGTTCTGCTCTCCATCGCCATATGCCTGATTCTGTCGCTGATGTTTTTCATCGTCTTCAGCACGCGGGGGCTGGCCGATCTCAGTTTGATGAAAAAAGAGCGGGACCGCATCCGGGCCCAGAACCGCCAGATCACTCTGGAAAACCTGACCCTCGGGGTTGAGATCGACCGTTTGAAAAACGACCCCAAGTACATCGAAAGCGTGGCGCGCAAGGAGTTCGGCATGATCGGGCAGGACGAGATCGTGGTGAAACCGCAGCGGCCGCCCGATCGCTGAGAGAATCCGCATGGAAGATAACTACTCTCACGGGACGCCGACATTGGCCCGGCTTTTCGCCTCCCAGGGGCACTGGGGGAAGGCGGCCAACATCTACCGCCGGATGCTCGAGCGCGAGCCCGGCCGGCAGGAGATCGCGCAGGCGCTGGCCGAGGCGGAGGAGCGGATCAAGGCCTCCGGCGGGGCCCCTCCCGGTGACCTGGAGGCCCTGTTCCGACAGTGGATCGACCTGCTGCTCAAGCACGACCGCCTGCGCAAGCTGAAACGGATCAAAAGCGCCCTCTAGTCTTTTTTCCCCTCCGGCGTCCCGGCGCCCTTGGGCTGCTGGTGAAACACCGCCTTCACCCGATCGGACCCGCTGCTCTCCACCTGGGCGTTGCCGGTGGTGCGGTTGAGGACGATTTTCGAACCCGTCAGGGTGTTTTTCCCGCTGACCACGGTTGAGTTGGCGCCCGTAAGCGTCATGACGTCGGTGGCCAGGACGTGCTCCGCGCGATCCGCGTCCGCGATGTACTTCTCAGTGACGATGTGCACCCGTCCGGTGGCCACGATTTTTTGGATGGACTCCTGCGTGGATTTGTCTTTGGGCGGGTTCAGAAGGTCGCCAACGTAATAGATGCGCAGGGCATCGCAGGTCAGCGTGGACTTGCCCTGGGTGGCTTTCACGGCGCCGGTGAAATCCGCCCAGCGCTCGGTGTTGTTGGTGACCATGCGATCGGCGACGATTTCAATCGGTTCCTTGGAACTCCCGGAGCTGTCCGTGGGGAACAAGCCGGCCGCCGAAGCCGCGGCTGCGATTGAAAAGCAACCCGCCAGACATATGGCCGCCATGATTTTCACTTTTCGATTCATGTTCATGCCTCCTTGCAATTGCCGACATCAGCGAAACACCCAAACACTAAACACCCCAATACCCAAACACCCATCCAACCCGTCAACGGAACAAATAACTGCAGGCGGCCACGCTGGCGATGACCCCGGCCAGGTCGGCTGAAAGCCCGGCGGCCAGGGCGTAGCGGATGCGCCGCACCTGCACCGCGCCGAAGTAAACGGCCAGGACATAGAACGTGGTTTCCGTGCACCCCTGCAGAGTCGACACGAGAATGCCCGTGTAGCTGTCGGGGCCGATGGTCGGGTCGTTGATGATGGAGGCCAGCACGGCAAAGGCACCCGAACCGGAAAGCGGCCGCATCAGCGCCATGGGCAGCGCCTCGGCGGGCAGCCCCACCTTGGAGGTCCAGGGCCCGAGCCAACCCACCATGGCCTCCAGGGCGCCGCTGGCCCGCAGCATGGCCACCGCCGCCAGGATGGCGACGAGATACGGTATGATCCGGATGGCCACCTGAAACCCCTCCTTGGCCCCCTCCACGAAGACCTCGTAGACCCGAACGCGCCGCGCCGCCCCGAACATCAGGAAAGCCGCCATGAGCCCCGGCATGATCCAGGGGGAAAGGGCCTTTCCGAAAAAAACGGTCAGGGGGATCAGCGCCAGTACGCCGGCAAGGGCCAGAGCGCTCACCCACGCGGGGTAGGGCGCGGAGGGCGCTTCGCCCAGCTCGGAACCCGGCGGGTCGAGCGGTGGGGCGGGAGCCGCGGGGACGTCCCCGGGCGCCGGTGCACTTTTCCGGCAAAGCCTGGCCAGGAGTTTGGCCGAGACGACGGCCACCACCGAAGAACAGGCCGTGGCGAAAAGCGTGGTGGGAAAGATGGCGGCCGGGTCGGCGGAGCCCGCCGCCGCCCGCAGGGCGATGACGCCGGTGGGCAGCAGGGTCACGCTGGAGGTGTTGATGGCCAGGAACAGGGCCATGGCATCGGTGGCGGTGCCCGGCGCGGGGTTGAGCCTGTTCAATTCCTGCATGGCGCGGATGCCGAAGGGCGTCGCGGCGTTGCCGAGGCCCATGACGTTGGCCGAGAGGTTGAGGATCATGGCGCCCATGGCCGGATGGTCGACCGGAACATCCGGGAACAGCCTGACCATTAGAGGCCGTATCAGACGGGCAATGATTTTGAGCAGGCCGCCCGCCTCGGCCACTTTCATGAGTCCCAGGAAAAGGGTCATGACGCCGACCAGCCCGATGGCCAGCTCGACCGCCCCCGCGGCGGAGTCCACCATGGCCTTGGAGAGGGCTTCCATGGGCGGAGGTTGCCCGGGCACGAGGACCCCCGCGAGCTGGCGCCACCCGGCAACGGCAAACGCGATCAGAACGAAGGCGAGAAAGATTATGTTCATGGGAAAACGGCCTGAGTGTACAACGTTTACCCCTTTACGGGAAGCTATTCTCTTCTCAAGGCTTCGATCGGGTCCAGCCGGGAACCTTTGTACGCCGGGTAGAACCCGAAGAAGATGCCCACGGCGGCGGAAACCGAAAAGGCCAGCGCCACCGAGGCGGGGTTGATGATCGCCGGCCACTTGCCGAAAGCCGTGAACGCCAGCGAAACTCCCACTCCGAGCGTTATGCCGGCCAGCCCGCCGATCATCGACAGCGCCACGGCTTCGGTGAGAAACTGGGCGAGGATGTCGCGGCGTCGGGCCCCTACGGCCATGCGCAGACCGATTTCACTGGTTCTTTCGGTGATCGACACCAGCATGATGTTCATGATGCCGATGTCGCCGACAAC
>CAZLSV010000059.1:21832-30505 GCA_964562235.1 uncultured Desulfatibacillum sp. | reverse complement strand
CCAAGAGCGGCCCCCTCACCCTCACCCTCTACCCCAGTTTTGGGGGAGAGGGTTAGGGTGAGGGGGCGTCCGTGTCTATACAATTGTGCAACCCTTAATAATTCTTGCTGCGGATGAATTCATACGGTAGGAATGGGACGGATTCCGATTACACTCCCAGCCCTTACTTGAGCGAGCATAATGGAAAACACCTTGTTGCTGGCCGACGACGAGGAAGGCATCCGCAAGGTGCTCGGCATCTACCTGGCCGACGGCGGCTTTGACGTGCTGACCGCCGAAGACGGCCTTCAGGCGCTCGACATCTTCCGTAAAGAGAACCCCCCCATCGTGCTCACCGATCTCCGGATGCCCGGCCTGGACGGGATCGAACTGCTGCGCATCATCAAATCGGAACGCCCGGAGACCGAGGTCATCATGATCACCGGCCACGGTGACATGGACCTCGCCATCGAAAGCCTCAAGCTCGAGGCGACCGATTTCGTCACCAAGCCCATCAACGACGACGTGCTCGCCATCGCGCTCAAACGCGCGCAAGAGCGCATCGCCATGCGCCGGCAACTCCAGGGGTACACCGAGAACCTTGAAAACCTCGTGCGCCAGCAGGCCGCCCGTCTGGTGGAGACCGAGAGGCTGGCCGCCATCGGGCAGGCGCTGGAGGGGATTTCCTCCGCTTTCCGGAACATGGCCGGGGAGGTCGAGGGCGGTGTGCGCTTCTTCAATGAAATGCCCTGCTTTGTCTCCATTCACGACCGGGACCTCAAGGTGCTGGCCGTAAACCCCCTTTACCGGGAGCGCCTGGGCGATCGGGTCGGGGGGCGCAGCTGGGAGGTCTACGAAGAGAGCCAGGACCCGGCGCGCACCTGTCCGGTCGGACGGACCTTTGAATCCAGCCAGGCCCAGCGCCGCCGGGAGACCCTCGTCTATTGCGACGGCAGCCGGTGGCCGGCCATGGTGCACACCGTGCCGATCCGCACCAGCTCCGGGGAGCTGCAGCTGGTGCTGGAGTTTGTGGTGGATCTCTCCGAGGTGGAACGGCTCCGCCAGGAACTGCAGGCGACTCAGGATCGCCTCACCTCCCTGGGTCTGATGCTGAGCACGGTCTCTCACGGGGTGAAAGGGATCCTCACCGGGATGGACGCCGGTGTTTACCTGGCGGAATCCGGTATCCGGAAAAACCGCCCGGACCAGGCCCTGGAGGGGCTGGAAACCGTCAAAGAGATGGTCGAGCGGGTGCGCCGGGTGGTCCTGGACGTGCTCTATTTCTCCAAGGAGCGCCCGCTGGAAGGCAAACGGGTCCAGGTGAAGGGTTTCGTCGACGATCTGCTGGCCCTGGCTTCAACCAGAATCCGGCGCCACGCGATCGAGCTGAGGACGCAGATTCCCGGCGGCTTGGGGGAATTCGAGGTGGATGGGGACACTGCCGCGCCGGCCTTGCTGAACCTTTTGGACAACGCCGTGGACGCCTGCGCCGGGGACCCAAGCAAACCCGCGCATCGGATCAGCTTTCGTGTTCGCGGCGACGAGCAGGGCCTGACCTTCGAAATTGAGGACGACGGCGCGGGGATGAGCCCCGACACCCGGGACAAGATTTTCGACCTCTTTTTCTCATCGAAAGGCCGCGCCGGCACGGGCCTGGGCCTTTTCATCGCCCGGCAGGCAATCCGGCAGCACGGCGGCGAGATCGAGGTCGACTCCGCGCCCGGCCGGGGGTCGTGCTTTCGGGTGCGCTGGCCGCGGTTTCTGCCCAAAAGCGACCCGGCCGCGCCGGCGGGCGATGCCGCCGCATAGACGGTCGCAGGGCCCCTCCGGTTGCCATCCTTCATAAATTCCGATATGCTGTTTTTATCGCGGTGACATCCGACGGAAGATCCGTTTCGGGTTGCGGCCGTTTCTACGCTCGACGACGTTGAACCCCTGCGCAGTTTCTGCCCGGCCCGCGGCAACGCCCGTTCCGAGGAACGGGCTTCCGAACCCGAAGGCCCTGTCGGCCCCCCCCCTACGCGCGCAGGCCCATGGCGAACATCATCTCGAAAATCAGACGCAGCCTGGTCTCCAAGCTGATTCTCAGCGTGGGGGGCATTCTGCTGTTGACGATCTCCACCTGGTCTTATTTCAGCATCACCTACCAGAGAAAATCCCTGGAGAAGGAGGTCGTCTCCCAAACCGAGCGGCTCAGCAACACGATCCGGCTCGGCACCCAGTACGCCATGATGCTCAACTCCCGCGACGACATCAACCAGATCATCAACAACATCGCGCGCCTGGAGCAGATTCGCAACATCCGGATCTACAACAAGGAAGGCGCCATCAAGTTTTCCAACCGCCCCGAAGAGGTGGAGCAGATCACCAACATCAAATCCGAAGCCTGCCACATCTGCCACCACTCCGACCCGCCCCGCGTGGACGTGGACCTCTCCGAGCGCACGCGCTATTTCAGCGCCGCCCAGGGCCCCTCCGTGCTCGGCATCATCACCCCGATCTTCAACGAGGCGGGCTGCTCCACCAGCGACTGCCATTTTCACTCGCCGGACAAAAAGGTTTTGGGAGCGCTGGATGTGGTGGTGTCCTTGGCCGATACGGAAGCCGAAATATATTTCATGGAGAAGGGGGTCATCGGCCTGGCCCTGGCCGCTTTTCTGGTCACCTCCGCGATCATCTTCGTTTTCGTCCTGAGGTTCGTCAATCGCCCCATCCAGAAGCTCATCGCCGGCACCGAGTTGATTTCCCGGGGGGATTATTCCACCCGTCTGGACATCGCCCGCCAGGACGAGATGGGGCAACTGGCCGAGGCGATGAACTTCATGTGCCAGGAAATCGGGCAGAAGCAGACCGAGCTGAACCGGCAGCGGGACGAGTACCTGAACCTCTTCAACACCGTGCCGTGCATCATCACCGTGCAGGATCGGAACTACCGCCTGCTGCAGTTCAACCGGGAGTTCTCGGAGCTCTTTGCCCCGCGCGCCGGCGATTACTGCTTTCAGGCTTACAAAGGGCGCACCTCCAAATGCGTCAACTGCCCGGTGGAGAAGACCTTCCAGGACGGAATGTCCCACGACAGCGAGGAGGCCGGCATCCACAAGGACGGTTCCCCGGCCTTCTGGCTGGTGAAAACCTCGCCGATCCGCAACGCCGAGGGCGAGGTGGTGGCCGCCATGGAGGTCAACCTCGACATCACCCACCTGAAGCAGCTCGAGCTCATGCTCGAGCGTTCGGAGCGCAAGTACCATGAAATTTTCAGCAACATCCCCACCCCGGTTTTCGTGCTGGATGCCGAGTCGCTTGAAGTCCGCGACTGCAACGATGCCGTGCAAACCGTCTACGGCTTCAGCCGGGATGAGATCCTGAAACACAGCTTCGTCGAGCTGTTCCACAAAGACGAGCAGGAGCGATTTGCCGTCGATGTGAAACGGCTGCGCGTCGTCCACCAGGTTAAGCAAACCCGCAAGGACGGCCGGACCCTGTTTGCGGACATGTGGATTTCGCCGGCGGAATATCCCGGGCGGCGGGCGCTGCTCGTGACCACCAGCGACATCACCAAGCGGCTGGAGGCCGAGCAGCAGCTGATTCAGGCCAGCAAAATGGCCACCCTGGGCGAGATGGCCACCGGCGTTGCTCATGAGCTGAACCAGCCGCTGGCGGTGATCAAGACGGCCAGCCGGTTTTTCATCAAGAAGGTCAAAAAAAACGAACCCATCCTTCCGCACCTGCTCGCCACCATGGCCGAGGAGATCGACAGCCACGTGGACCGGGCCAGCCGCATCATCAACCACATGCGGGAGTTCGGCCGCAAAACCGACCGCAAGCTCGATTCCATCTCCATCAACACCGTGCTCCAGAAAACCTCGGAGATTTTCAGCCAGCAGCTCAAGGCCAGGGGCATCGAGGTCGTGTGGGACCTGGCCGAGGATCTGCCGCCGGTCAACGCCGACTCCAACCGACTGGAGCAGGTGTTCATCAACCTGCTGATCAACGCCCGGGATGCGATCGAGGAAAAAGTCCAGGAAAGCCCCCACCAAAAGGGCGAAAAAAGGATTTGGCTGACCAGCCGCCGGCGCGATGGAATGGTGCAGGTAGAGATACGGGACACCGGCAAAGGCATCCCCAACGCGCTCATCGGAAAGATTTTCGAGCCGTTTTTCACGACCAAAGAGGTCGGCAAGGGGACGGGGCTGGGTCTTTCCATCAGCTACCAGATCGTGCAGGACTTCGGCGGGACCATCCGGGCCCGATCCCGCGAAGGGGAGGGGGCGGCGTTCATCATCAGTTTTCCGGCGGCCGAGGGGTGACGCATGCCAGAGCAGGCTGACAATCGGGTTCTCCTGGTGGACGACGAAGCCGGGATTCGCAGGGTCCTCGGCATCGTTCTGGCCGACAGCGGGTATGAGGTGACCACGGCCGAAAACGGCGAGGCGGCCTTGCGCCTGTTCCGGGATCTGAAACCGCCCATCGTGCTCACCGACATCAAGATGCCGGACATGGACGGCATCGAACTCCTGCAGCACATCAAGGCCGAGAGCCCCGACACCGAAGTGATCATGTTCACCGGCCACGGGGACATGGACCTGGCCATCAAAAGCCTCAAGTACGACGCCACCGATTTTGTCACCAAGCCGATCAACGACGAGGTTTTGGAGATCGCGCTCAAGCGGGCGCAGGAGCGCATCCACCTGCGCCGGCAGTTGCGGGAGCACACCGAAAACCTGGAGCGGTTGGTGGCGGAGAAGGCCGGCCAGCTGATCGAGGCCGAGCGCATGGCGGCCGTGGGTCAGACCGTGGCCGAGCTCTCGCACACCATCAAGAACATCGCCAACGCCCTCAAGGGCAGCATTTTCGTGCTGGGGAAAGGGGTCGAGCTCGACGAGAAGGAGTACATCCGTCAAGGGTGGAAGATGGTGGAAAGCAACGTGGAGAAGATCAAGAATCTCTCTCTGGATCTGCTGCACTACGGCAAGTACGCCAAAGCCCAGCTGCGCCGGTGCGATCCCAACCGCCCGGCGGAAGAAGTGCTGCAGTTGATGGCCGCCAGGGCCCAGGACGATCAGACCCGCCTGGAGGCCGAGTTGAGCCCGGACCTGGCGCCGGTGATCATAGACCCGGACGGCATCCAGCGCTGCCTGATGAACCTCGTCGACAACGCGATCGACGCCTGCCGCGACAACGCCGACGTCGGCCGCGACAAGCGCGTGGCGCTGCGCACGGCCGCCTTGAGAAGAGGGGGCGTCGCGTACCAGGTCACCGACAATGGGTGCGGGATGGACGAGGGTGTGCGGCGGCGGCTGTTCCAGAACTTTTTCAGCACCAAGGGGACCGAGGGCACCGGCATCGGCCTGATGATGACCAAGCGCATCGTGGACCAGCACCAGGGAACGGTCGAGGTCACGAGCCGCCCCGGGGAGGGCACGACCGTGACCCTCCACCTGCCCGCCGGGGCGGCTCCGCAGCATAATCTTCAGGGCCGTTGATCCAAAGGTCAGCCACCGGCTCTGCCGGTGGACTCCCGGAGTTTGACAGATCCGGGAAAAAATGGAAGCCTCCGCGCTACACCATCTTTGGGTTGCACAGCTTCTTTAAATCCCAGGATTTTACCTTGTAGGACTTGTGGTGCACACCGGGATTGAAATAGACGAACTCCTTCTTGGTGATGTCCGGGTCCATAAATATCGACAGCGACACGAGTTGGCCGAACGGCGGAACGCAGCCCACCTCGCAGCCCACTTTCTCCAGGACCTCCTCGGGTTTGGCAAAGGCGACTTTCTTGGTGCCGATGCCTGCCGCCGCCTTTTTCCAGTCGACCTTCTTGTCTCCGGGGAGCACCAGCACGACCATCGCCTTCTCCCTGGTCATCAGCACCAGCGATTTGACGGTCTCCGATTCACTGACGCCCAGGGCCGCGGCCATGGTGGGGTTGGTGTAGACCGGCTCGTGTTCGAAGACCTCGTAGGGGACCTCGTGCTGCTTCAGAATGCCGATGATCTTTTCTTCGACTGCTGACATGCGTTCCTCCATTTAAATTGTCTACGCCGTCGCCTCATCGACGATCTCGGCGATGTCTTTGACGGTCACCGCGGAGTGGCCATCGCGCAGGCCGTCCGAAAGCATGGTAACGCAGAACGGGCAGGCCGCGGTGACCATGGCGACCCCGCTGGCGATCACCTCCTCGGCCCGTTCGATGTTGATGCGCTTGCCGATGGTTTCCTCCATGAACATGCGGCCGCCACCGGCCCCGCAGCAGAAACCCTTCTCGCCGTGCCGGAGAAGCTCGGTCAGGCGGATGCCCGATCCCGCGGCGTGCAGGAGCTCGCGCGGCGCATCGTAAATCCCGTTCCAACGCCCCAGGTAGCATGAGTCATGAAAGGCCATGACCCCGGCCGGCAGAATACCCTCCTCGCCTTTCATCGCTTTCAAATTTTTCAGGCGCCCCTGCCTGAAAAATTCGAGCAGCAATTCGCTGTGATGCACCACGGGGTAGGCCGCCCCGAACTGCGGGTATTCATTCTTGATGACGTTGAAGCAGTGCGGGCAGCCGGTCAGGATTTTTTTGGGCTTGTATTGGTTGAGGACCTCTACATTCTGCTTGATCAACATCTGGGCGAGGTACTCGTTGCCGGCCCTGCGCGCCAGATCGCCGTTGCAGGCCTCCTCCGGGCCCAGGATGGCGAAGTCCACGCCGGCGCGCTGCAGGACCCGCGCCACGGCCTGGGCGATCTTTTTCCCACGGTCGTCGAAAGCGCCGGCGCACCCCACGAAATATAAAATCTCGGCCTCCGGGCGGTCGCACATCAGGGGAACGCCCATTCCCTTGCTCCAGTCGGCCCGGGTGTCGGCGCTGAAACCCCATGGATTGGCCTGGTTTTCCAGGTTGGTGAACGTCTCCTGCATCTCGGGCGGGAAACTCGCCTGCATGAGCACCTGGTGCTTGCGCGCTTCCAGGATGAAATCCAGCTGCTCGATGTTGACCGGGCAGATCTCCTCGCAGGCCCTGCAGGTGGTGCAGGACCAGATCGCATCGGCTATCAGCGGAGAGCCTTCGCGCACGATGGGCGCGACGGCATCGTTGTTGCGCGCCACCACCGCCTGGGCGTGGGCGAAGAGGTCGAGCTTGAAGTCGTGGATCACGCTTTTCGGCGACAACGGCTTGCCCGTCTGGGCGGCCGGGCACTGCTCCTCGCAGCGGCCGCATTCCGTGCAGGCATAAAGGTTGAGCACGTTTTTCCAATTCAGCTCGCTGACTTTTCCCAGGCCGAACGTCTCGGCGGTCTCATCCTCGATGTCGGTCTTGGACATGGCCTTTTCGCGGTCAAGGCGTTTCAGAAAGACGTTGGGCGCTGCGGCGAGCAGGTGCAGGTGCTTGGAGCCCGGAATGTAGGCCAGGAAGCCCAGGATGATGGCCATGTGCAGCCAATAGGCGATCTCATAGCCGGCCGCCACCTGCCCGGCGCCGAGCCGGCCCAACCCCAGCAGGCCGATCCAGAGGCCGGATACGGGAAAGACCCCGCGGTAATCGAAGGCCGCGCCGTGGGCGGGGAGCAGCGTCTGGAAGGCATTGATGAACTGGAAGGTGAGGATGATCCCGCAGGTGAAGAGGATGATCAGGTTGGCATCGGTGCCCAGAGTGAGATACCGGGGCCGTTCCACGACCCGGCGATAGATGGCATAGGCGAAGCCGACCAGCACCAGGGCCGCCAGGATGTCGGCCACGAAGAGATAGCCGCCGTAAACGCCCGGGAACCAGCCGGGCGGGTCGAAGGCCGGGCACACCCCCTTGATCATCAATTCCAGGGAGTGGGGCTGCACGGCCAGAAACCCGAAGAAGATCATGGTGTGCGCCAGCCCAGGCAGAGCCTTGCGGCGCACGTTGGACTGGCCCACCACGTCGGTGAGCAGCACCATCAGGCGCTCTTGGACGCGGTCGAACGTGAAAGGCAACGGGCCCTGGACCGAGCGCATGAGCCGGAAAAGGCGCCGGACGCGTAGGAAGAAAATCGAGAAGGCGGCGCTGAGGGCCGCCAGCATCAGAATCGATTTGACAACGACATGCGAATCCATAAAACTCCACTGTGCAAGTGGTTTTTACACTCAGGAGTGTCTCCCAGCTGGCTCGGATCCGCGTGATCATAAACTGGCGATGAGGAAGGGATGAAAGAAACCTTTCATCACGATCGTCTTGGCTTTGCCGTCCGATGATCAGCGCGGTCGATGCCGTGCTTGGCCATTGTTGTTCATCGTCTCCCTTGCAGCGGGGATGGCCCGCGCTTAAAGCGCTTATATCCTGTCCGCATACATGCTGAACAGAATGTCGTTTTCGCGGTAGACCTGTTCGAGCTGCTCCTGGTGGGCCTTGAGTCTTTCGTCCTTGAGGGTGGCCAGTTCGAGAATCAGATAGTTGATGATGCAGGCGATGGCCGTGGGGTAGCCGATGAGCGGGATCGATTTGGACGGGGCCACCAGGCTGCCGTGCGCAAAGGAAATGATGGGGCAAAGGGCGCTGTCGGTGATCACCATCAGCGTGTGATCGAGCCGCCGGGCCACCTTGCCCATGCGGATCAACTCGTTCGGGTAGCGCGAAACGGCAAAAAGCACCACCAGGCTTTTTTCCGGTGCGTTGGTGAGCCAGTCGATGGCGGCGCTGTCACTGCCCTTGAGGATATGAACCGCTTTTCGCACCTTGGTGAG
>CAZLSV010000059.1:0-21822 GCA_964562235.1 uncultured Desulfatibacillum sp. | reverse complement strand
AGCGACCAGCCCAGATAGTAGGCGAAAGCGAAGGAGATTCTGGAGCCGATCACATACACGGCCGGGCTCTCCCGGAGGTGGTCCACCAATTGGGCCAGCGTGCCCATGTCCAGGGTTTCGTAGAGCTGCCTCAAATTGCTCATCTCCTCCAGCAGCACGTGCTGCAGGCGGGCCGGGCCGGGCCCGTTCATTCCGGGTAGGTCCACGCGATCCGGCAGCGAGAGCCCCGTGTCGACAAAGTCCCTGAGGACCTGCAAGAAATCGCCGTACCCGTCGTAGTCCAATTGGCTGACGAAGCGCACCACGGTCGCTTCGCTGACCCGGCAGGCCTCGGCCAGTTCCTTGGTGGTCATGAAGACGGCTTTGCGAGGATGCTGAATGATGAAGTCGGCCAGGATCCTTCCTTTGGGCGTCAGGCGGTCCCGGTGGTCGATGATTTTCTTGATCACCGGGTGAGAGAAATGATCAGACATGATTAGCATCCTTGTGTGGAATTAATTGTGAAAGACATATTACATCTTTTTTTTAATTGCAACAGTTTAAATTAATGCGGTAATTATGACATGTTGCAATAAATGACAATAGTTATTTCACTTAAATATTTTTTTCTTGACACGTTTTATTTCATCGTGCATAAGAGGGCGTCATTCATCGCCTTGCAGGCGTGACCAACCCTTTAAGGAAATATAAAAAGCTAGGGGGCAGGTATGTTTCGACGATTCAAACCCCTTTGGGGGAAAAAGCCCGGCCTTAAATCCAGCTATGACGCGGTGATCATCGGAGGCGGACTGCACAGCCTGGCCACCGGCTATTTTCTTGCCAAAGAGCAGGGCCTGCGCAATGTGGCCATCCTGGAGAAGAACTTCATCGGGTTCGGCGGGGCCGGCCGGAACACCGCCATCGTGCGCGCCAACCAGCGCACCCAGGAGAACGTGCCCCTCTACAAGGAGGCCCTCGACTTGTGGCCCGTCTTGACCCGCGAGCTGGACTACAACCTGATGTTCAACAACTGCGGGAACCTGAACCTGATGCACAGCGAGGCGGCCATGAACGCGGCGCGCATGAACGTCTGCACGGCGCAGTTTCACGGCGTCGAAAGCCATCTGCTCGACCCCCGGCAGCTCAAAGAGATGGAGCCGGCCATCAACATCTCCCCGGACATCACCTACCCCGTTCACGGCGCCATGTTCCATCCGCCCGGCGGCGTCATCCGGCACGACGCGGTCGTATGGGGACTGGCCAAGGGGGCGGCCGCTCACGGGGTGCATATTCATCAGCAGACCGAGGCCACGGCGATTCACACCGACAACGGCAAAATCAGCGGCGTGGAGACCAGCCGCGGCCGGATCCACACGCCCCGGGTGCTGGTGTCCGCCGGAGGATACTCGGCGGGCATCATCAACAAGATGCTGGGCATCAAACTGCCCATCAGCGTGCTGACCATCCAGGCCATGGTCACCCAGCCGCTCAAACCGGTGCTGCACCATGTGGTCTCCTCGGGCATGTACCACGCCTATGCCAACCAGACCCTGAAGGGGGAAATCGCCACGGGCGCCCACATGGATCAATGGCCCAACTACACCACCCTCACCACGGCCCACTACATCAAACACCAGGCCGAGGCGGTGTCCGAGTTTCTGCCGTTCCTGCGGGGCGTCAAATTCATGCGCCATTGGGCCGGATTGGCCGATATGACGCCCGACATGGCGCCCATCATCGATGGCAACGATCCCATCGATGGTTTTTACATGAACTGCGGCTGGGGCTATTTCGGCTTCAAGTCCTGCACGGCCACGGGCCGGCACATGGCGTCCTTCATCGCCAAGGGCGAGTGCCCGGAGCGACTCAAGCCTTTCGGCCTGCGGCGTTATGAGAACCATCGACTGATGGGCGAGACCGCCGCTCTGGTGACCTATACCCCGGACAACTGATGACTTCGCAAAAAGCCCAATTTCGGCGTTGCGCTTCATCTCGCTGCCGCTGCGGTGTACTGGACCTACGCCGCACTCCGCGAGATTCGCGCGCCTTGAACTTGGCCTTCTTTCAAAGCCATCGAATCGGATGGTTTTTTTTCGGGTCCATCAACTAAGGAGATCGGAACATGGCACTGACGATTACCTGCCCTGTTTGCGGCAAGCGCAACGGTTACGAATTCCGCTACGGCGGTGAGGACAAGGGGCCCCGGCCGGCGGAAGAAGGGCTCACGCCGCGCAGCTGGTGCGACTACGTCCACATGAACGCCTGTGTTGCCGGCGTGCAAAAGGAGTGGTGGTGTCACAAGAACGGATGCGGCGCCTGGTTCACCATCCACCGCAACACCCTGACCAACCTTGAAGCGCAGGGGCCGGAGGTAACATCATGAGATTGGACCGATTGCCGACGTTGCGCATCAACCCGTCGGAGACATGCGCGCTGCACTACAACGGGAAGACCTATCCTGGGGTCGGCGGCGATACCGTGGCAACGGCCCTGTACGCCAACGGGGTGCGCGTCTTCGGGCGCAGCTTGAAGTATCACCGCCCCCGCGGCCTTTACAGCCTCGATGGGGAGTGCAGCAACACCTGCATGGCGGTGGATGGAATTCCCAACGTGCGCGCCGAGAACACACCGGCGAAAAACGGGATGCTGGTCGCCGCGCAGAACGTCCAGGGGTCGGCCGACTTCGACTGGATGGGGTTCATGGACAAACTGGATTGGCTCATGCCGGCGGGTTTCTACTACCGCACCCTGCACAAGCCCGCACGGCTGTGGCCCTTTGCGCTGAAGCAGGTGCGCAAGGTCGCCGGTTTGGGCCAGATCCCTCCGGATTTCAGAATGAAGGGCCGGTATGCCGAAATCTACCCAACGGCCGATGTGTGCGTGATCGGCGGCGGCGCGGCCGGGATGAACGCGGCCCTGGCGGCGGCCGAAACCGGCCTGCGGGTGGTCCTGCTGGAAGCGCGACCCTGGCTGGGAGGCTGCTTCGATTACCGGGTCAGTTCTTACGACGGCGAAAAAGCGCTCTATCAACGCGCGCGCGAGCTGGCCGCTCAGGTGGAGACCGCGGCCAACATCCGGGTCTTCAAGCACGCGGCCAACGTCGGGCTCTACAACAACAACCTGGTCACTGCCTTTCAAGTCGGCCAGGAGGGCGGGGCGTTTGACGAACGCTACATCGAGATCCGGGCGACGGGCGTGGTCGTGGCCACCGGCTGCATCGAAAGGCCGCTGCTGTTCGACAACAACGAGCGGCCGGGGGTCATGCAGATCGGCTGCGCCCACCGGCTGGCGCGCACTTACGGATTGCTGCCCGGCAAACGGGCGGTCTTCAGCGTCGGGCACGACCTGGGCCTGGAGGCGGCCGTCGATCTGCACGATCTGGGAGTGCAGGTCGCCTGTGTGGCCGACATTCGCGAAGACGGCCAGGACCCGGACCTGATGATGGCGCTGGCCGAACGCCGGGTGCCCTTCCTGAAAGGGTGGGTGGCCACCAAGGCCCACGGTGGCAAACAGGTCAAAAAGGTCACCCTGCGCACCATCGAGGGCAGCATCAAACGCCAATTCGAGTGCGACCTGCTCGTGGCTTCCGCCGGCCTCACACCGCTTACGGGCCCCCTGACGCTGGCGCAGGCCCGGCTGCGCTTCGACGCGCACACCGGCTATTTCCTGCCGACCGAACTGCCGGCCAAGATGCACGCCGCCGGCAGCCTGACCGGCCGGAATCATCCGCTGGCGATCGAGGCCTCCGGCCGGCTGGCCGGCCTCCGGGCGGCCGCCGATTGCGGCGCCGACACCGCTGAAGCCATTGCAGCGGCCATGGCCCGCCTCAACCAACTGCCGGGCCCCGAACGGGGCACCAAGCTGGTGACCGCACCGGTCAAGGGACGCAAGAGCTTCATCTGCTTCGACGAGGACACCACGGTCAAAAACATCAAGCAGGCCATCGACATGGGCTTCGATGTGCCGGAGCTGATCAAACGCTTCACCTCGGCCGGCACCGGCCCGGGGCAGGGGGGCATCCCCGGTCACAACCTGCCCCTGTTCACCGCCCGGTACCAGGCCCTGACCGGCGCCACCCCGGTCCCCACCACCTCGCGGGCGCCGTTGGTGCCGACCTTGGTTGCCACCTATGCCGGCGCCCATCACGACATGTGCAAACGCACGGCGCTCGATGAGCTGCAACAGCGCGACGGCGGGGTGTTCCGACGCATCGGTGTGTGGCAGCGGGCGCGCTATTTTTCGGAGGACTTCAGCTGCCGCGAAGAGGTCCTCAATGTGCGCAACAACGTGGGCATGCTGGACGGATCCACGTTGGGAAAGTTCCGGCTCCACGGTCCCGACGCCCTCAAGGCACTGCAGCGCGTCTACGTCGGCAACATGGCCAAAATGACGCCGGGCAAGATCAAGTACTCGGCCATGTGCAACGAAGACGGGTGCGTGATCGACGACGGCGTGGTGGTGAAAATCGCCGAAAACGACTACTACTTCACCACCTCCACCGTGCGTGCCGGCGAAACCGCGGAGTGGATCCGCTATCACACCCGCTACGACGGATGGGACTACCATATCGTCAACTTGACCGATGCCGTGGGCGTGATCAACCTCTCCGGCCCGAATGCGCGCAAGGTTCTCCAGAAGGTCGTTGATGCCGATCTCTCCAACGAGGCGTTCCCCTTCGGCGGCTATCGTGAATTCACGATCCAGGGGGTGATCCCGGTGCGCGCCATGCGCCTGGGGTTCGTGGGAGAGCTTTCCTATGAGTTGCACGCACCTTCATCCTACATGGTCGCCCTGTGGCAGATGGTGGCCGCGGCCGGCAAGGAGTTCGGCATTCGCAACTTCGGAGTGGAAGCCCAGAACGTCCTGCGCATGGAAAAATGCCACATCATTCTGGGGGTGGAATCCGAGCAGCGCACCAACCTGCTCGACCTGGGGTTGGGTTTTCTGTGGGACCGGCACACGTCCGACACCAGGACCGTGGGAACCGTGGCCCTGCGCCAGGCCGAAGCCGACCCGACCCGCTTCCGCCTGGTGGGGATCGAGATGGACGACCCCCAGCGGGCGCCGCGCGACGGCTCCATCATCGTGGACACGCGCATTCGGGGCTATGTGTGCACGGCACGCCGAAGCTTTACCCTGAACCGATCGGTGGGCATGGCGCTCGTGGAAGCCGACCTGGCCGCCGGGGGCACCCGCCTCGAGATATTCGAGGACGAGTGCAACGGTCAAAGGCTGGCGGCGCGGGTCGTACCCATGCCGTTTTACGATCCACCGGGCAACCGGATGAGAATGTGAGGTGGAAACCATGACCCCTATTGAAAGACGATCGCCCGTTCAACTCCCGGGCCGCATCAAGAAATCCGAGGTGCGCGGCCACTGGACCGTGGCCCAGGCATACGAGGACGAGGGCCGGGGGCCCTTCCTCGTGGACCTCACCCACGCGACGCGCTGGGACCTTCAGGACCGGGAGATCTCCCGGTTCAAGCCCCTGGGAAAAGAGGTCCCCGAGGTCCCCGGCACATGCCACCTGCAGGACGGCATTCTGATCAACCGCATGAACCGAACGCAGGCGGCGATCTGGCATCTGTTGCCCGGCGCCCCGGACCTGCCGGCGGAATCGAGCTACACCGATGTGACCGATGCGACGATCTGCCTGGCCCTGTTCGGCCCGAACGCCCTGGCCGTGGTCGAAAAGCTCTGCGCGCTCGATTTTCTGGACCCCGGCAAAAAGGCGCCCTTCCTGCTGCAAGGGCCCTTTTCCCACGTCCCCTGCCAGTTGGTGCTCGTGGAACGGGGCCAGGGGTTTGACGGCGGCCTGCTTCTCACGTGCTCCCGCGGGTATGCCCAAAGCATGGTTCACGCCATCCTGGGGGCCGGCGCCGAGTTCGGGCTCAAGGCGGCCGGCGAAAAACGCTTCGTCGATCGGCTTGGCAAACCTGCCCCCGCGAAAGCCAAGTCCAACCGCAAGGGCAAATCGGTGTGAGGCCGTTTGATTAACCTCGTTTTTTTAGGTTATGTAAAAAACCATCTACACCCATAGGAGGCTGCGTTATGAACAAGAAATACGATGCGATCATCATCGGGGCCGGCGTGATTGGTTGCCCCATTGCCTATGAGTTGGCGAAGAAGGGTTACAAAACGCTCACCGTGGACAAGCTGGCCGATGCCGGCGAGGGCTCCACGGCCGGCTCCTGCGCCATCGTGCGCGCCCACTACTCAACGGTGGACGGCGTTGCCATGGCCTACGAGGGGTTCAAATACTGGCTGGACTGGGAGAACTATCTAGGCCAGGTGAAGGACGAAAAGGGGCTGGCCAAGTTCATGAACACCGGCTCGGTCCTGCTCAAGTCCAAGGGCCACAACTGGCGCAAGGTCCAAAGCAACTACGACGTGGTCGGCGTAAAATACGAAGAGTGGGATCTGGACAAGATCAAAAAGCATATCCCCGTGCTCGACCTGCACGAATTCTGGCCCGTTAAACGGCCCGAGGAGCCTTCTTTCTTCGATGACCCCACCGCCACGCTCGAAGGCGCCATCTTCTGCCCCGAGGGCGGTTACGTCAATGACCCGGTGCTGTCGGCGCATAACATCATGCGTGCGGCCGAGAGCAAAGGCTCCGAATTCATGTTCAAGGTCGAGGTGGTCGGTATCCGCAGTCAGAACGGCAAAGTCATCGGCATCACGCTCAAAGACGGCCGCCAGATCGACGCACCCATCGTGGTCAACGTGGCCGGTCCGCACTCCTTCAAGATCAACCAGATGGCCGAAGGGGTCTGGCAGGGCTGCAACATCAAGACCCAGTCCTTGCGACACGAGGTGATGCACTGCCCTTCGCCCGAGGGCTACGACTACTTAAAGGATGGCTACCATACCTCCGACGGCGACCTCGGAATTTACTACCGCCCCGAAGTCGGCAACATGTTCCTGATCGGCAGCGAGGATCCCAAGTGCGACCCCCAGGAATGGGTCGACCCGGATGATTTCTACGCGGGCCGGGGGCCGCAAGGCCGCAACAACCAGCTCTCCGAGGCCCAGTGGAAGGCGCAGTGCTACCGGCTGGGCCGGCGCATCCCGAGCCTGCAGGTGCCCAACCAGCCCAAAGGCGTCTGCGACCTCTACGACTGCTCCGATGACTGGATCCCCATCTACGACAAATCGGACCTGGGCGGTTTCTACATGGCCATCGGCACGAGCGGCAACCAGTACAAAAACGCTCCGGTGGTAGGTCATATGATGGCCGAGCTTATCGAAACCTGTGAAAAGGGGAACGATCACGATAAAAAACCCCTGCAGTACAAACTGCCGCACATCGGCCGTATGATCGACGTGGGTTTCTTCTCGCGCAAACGCGAGATCAACCGCAACTCCAGCTTCTCGGTCAACGGATGATTTCACCCGCCGGGGGCGGATGAAATCATATGAGGAAAAAAAACGGGTCTGTGGTGCGCAGGCCCGTTTTTTATGTTAAGAACTGAAAAAAATCTGCTGCCGGCACCAAGTGGTCTTTTTCATAAATACCATCACGAATTACGCCACACCGCCACCCTCTCCCTGCCCTCCCACTGAGGGAGAGGGTTAGGGTGGGGGTAGCGCGACGCATGTGGCTGTATATATGAAATGATGGACTAAGCATGCCGACGCCTCGGACTTAAGCAAGAGGTCACATTCACAGCATCACTTCTGGGCGGAATTCGAACATGGGTCCATTCAAAATCTATGTCTGCGTCAAGCATGTGCCGGACTCCGCGGCCACCATCACCATCCGGGAGACGAACCGGATCGATGCGAACATCACCTTCCTGATCAACCCCTATGACGAGCACGCCCTCACCGAGGCCGCTCGGATCCGGCAACAACATGCACCGGCCGAAGTGGTGGCGGTATGTCTGGGCCCGGCCGCGGCCGAAAACACCCTGCGCTCGGCCATGGCCATGGGTGCCGATCGCAGCATTCTGGTGGTTTCGCCACATGACCACGACAGCATTTTTACCGCGCGGGTCCTGAAAAGCGCCATCGCCCAAGACGGTGAACCGGGGATCCTATTGGCCGGCAAGGAAGCCATCGACACCGAGGGCATGCAGACCTTTTTTCGCCTGGCGGCCAATTTCGGTCTGCCGGTGGCCACCAATGTGGTGAAGCTCCAGCTGGAGGGCGCCACGGTCCTGGTGGAATGCGAAAAGGAATCCGGCGCGATCGATGTGATCCGCATGGGCCTGCCCTGCGTGGTGGGCGCGGGCAAGGGGCTCAACAACCCCAGGTATCCCACCTTTCCTGAGATTGTAAAGTCACGCAAGAAAGAGGTTAAAAAAATTGACCTGGAGGCGCTGGGGATCGAAAAGCCCGCCAGCCGGGCGGAGATCGTCGAGCTCACACCGGCCGTTGAAAAACGCACCCCCAGGGCGCTGGCCGGCAGCGCGGCGGAGATCGCGCGGCAGATCGCAGCAATTTTAAAGGAAGAGGCCCGGGTGATCTGAATGGAAAAAGTCGCTTTGTTGATCGAGTTCAAAGCCGGGCGGGTAAAAAAAGCCAACTTCGGCATGGCCACTTTGCTGCGGCGCGCCGGAAAAGCGATGTGCGCTTTCGTGGTCAACCATTCAGCCGCCGAAGCCCAAGCGGCGCTGGCGCCCTACGGCGTGCAGCAGATCGTCGCCGTCCAGGCCGAGGGCCCGGGGGCCGCTTGGAACCCGGCCCTGTGGGCCAGCGCCATTGCGGCGGCAATGGACCGCTTCGGCATCACCCAACTCGTCGGCCTGACCACCCCCCAGGGGCGCGATCTGCTGCCGCGCATCGCCTCGCAGTTGGATGCCCCCCTGGTTATGGATTGCGTCGAGGTGGATTTGGATCGACAAGTGGCCAAAACCAGTCAGTATTCGGGCAAGGCCGTCGCAACCATCCAGCTGAGCGGCCGCCACTTCATCTACGGCTTGCGGGCCAACACGGTCGAAGCGCAAAAAGCGCCTGTTGCCGCGGAGCTTTCAACTTTTAAATATACCCCTGACAGCGATGGAAGCTTCGAGGTGCTCGAAACTCGCTCGGGCGGGGAAGAGAGCCTGAACCTGTCCGAGGCCGAGGTGATTATCTCCGGCGGGCGTGGCATGCAGGGCGGTGAAAATTTCCGGCTGCTTTTCGAATGCGCCCGGCTGATCAACGGCGCCGCCGTCGGCGCCTCGCGGGTGGCCGTCGATCTGGGCTGGGTGCCCTACCGCATGCAGGTCGGTCAGACCGGCGTCAAGGTGAACCCCAAGGTCTATATCGCCTGCGGCATATCCGGCTCCATTCAGCACTTTGCCGGCATGAAGAGCTCCGGCATGATCCTCGCCATCAACACGGATCCCAACGCGGCCATCCTGGCCAATTGCGATTACTATGCGGTAGCGGACCTGTTCGACGTCCTACCCGAATTAAAAAGACAACTGACTGCTTTTAATGCGGGTGTGGAGTCATCAATTCTTTGACCTGCCTGGCCGCGGTAGTCGGGTGCAATGGCCACGCAAAACATCTCTGCCACGTGTTGCCAAGTAAAGAATCGCTACGGCAAGACAGTCATCCGGTCGTCTGATTTGATCAAACTCCGTGCCGGATTTACGCCCGGTCCAATCTTGGCAACCGTGCCTTAGCCGATGGTGTTTTTGACGATGCCGACCAGCTTTTCGGGGTCGAAGGGTTTTTTGACGAAGGCCACCGCGTCCTTGACGGCGTGGTCCCCATCGATGCCGCTGATGACGATCAGCGGGGTCTCGCGCAGATCCTTGTCCTGCCTCAGTTTGCGATAGAACCGGGGCCCCCACTCGCCGGGCATCTGGATGTCCAGCGTGATCAGATCCGGTTTTTCGCGCCGGACCACCTCCAGCCCTTCCATGCTGCTCGACGCGGTGCAGGTGGCATAGCCGTTGTCGCTGAACACCGCCTGCAGGTATTTGACGATGACCGGGTCGTCGTCGATGATCAGAATTTTCTTGGGCATGGCTGGCCTCGCTTTATATTGAGTTCCGATCGAATGGCCTCTACCGCCGGGCGTGGCACTCCCCGCACATCACCGGCCCCTTCTTTTGCACCTGGTGGCACCCCTTGCAGTTGAGATGAAAGGCCTTCATGAGCCCCGGCTGGCGGCCCGCATCCTTCAACCCGTGGCAGTCCGAACAGCGCCGGTCCTCCGAGGACTCGTCTTCCACGAGCTTGCCGCCCTCGTACACGTGATGGCAGCCGCCGCAGGCATCGATGCCGGCCTTTTCGTTGTGGACATCGTGCCGGAATCCGGGAAGCGGGCGCTGGCGGCTGGCGAAAGCATCGGATTGGACGAACACCATCTCATCCTGCGCGTGGGCCGCGGCTAGGATCAGCACAACGGTCATGACCGTCGCCAAGGCCGCGATTGCCGATTTTTTCATTTCCCTCCCTCCGATTTCCCGGACCCCCGCCTCCTCAGCGCCACGGTCCGTTTGGCCTTCATCACCCGGGTTTTTCCATCACCTCGTAGAGGATGTCGCCCAGGAACTTGGTCTCGACCCCGAGGTCGTAGTGGTGGATGATGTCCTCGATGCCGCTGTGGCAGTTGTGGCAGGGGGTGATCACGATTTTGGCGCCCTTCACCTTGGCGGCCGATATCTGCTCGGCCTTGACCCGGTTGCTTTCGACGCGCTGTTTTTTATAAGGCGGGCCGCAGTTGATGACCCCGCCGCCGGCGCAGCAGCAGTAGTTGTGCTCGCGGTTGGGCTCCATCTCGACGAAACTCTCGCACATCCACCTCACGACGTCCCGGGCTTTTTCGTGCAGCCCGGCGCCGCGCACGACGTTGCAGGGATCGTGCAGCGTCACCGTCTCGGTGAATTTCTTGGCGACCTTGAGGCGGCCCTGGTTCAAGAGTTCGTGATAAAAATCGACGGCGTGCACGATGGGGATCGGCGGCATGCTCCAGCCCAGCCAGCGGTTGCCGACGTCGTAGACCGAGCGGAAGGCGTGGCCGCACTCGCCCATGACGATGCGCTTGACCCGCAGCCGGGCGGCGGTCTCGAAGTGGGTGCGCTTGATCCGGCCCATGATCTCGTTGTCGCCGGTGAACATGGCCATGTCGCTGTTGTCCCAGCCCGGGGTGGCCGGCATGGTCCAGTCGACACCGGCCACGTGCATGATGGCGGCCGCCTGATAGATGAGCTGGGCCTGGAACTTGGGCTCCGGGCCGATGACGGAGTACATGACCTCCGCCCCCTCTTTTTCAAGGGGGATCCGCAGGGTGGGGATCTCGCCCCGGGCCTCGTCCTCCTGCCATTGCAGGGTGTCGATCCACTCGTCGTCCTTGACCCACATCTGGTTGAAGGTGGCGGCGTGGCTGTGGGCCGTGTCCTGGATGTAGAGCGGGGTGACCCCCAGCAGGTGGCAGATGCGCCGCACGACCAGCATCAGGTAGGCCACGTCGATGCCGAACGGGCAGTACATGGCGCAGCGCTTGCAGAGATTGCAGTGCGTGGAGGCGATGACCCGCGCCTGCTTGATGAAGTCCGGGCTGACCTTGCCGTCTTTGCGCAGCATCTCCCAGAGCGTCTGCTTGACCTTGCCCACCGGCGAAAACCGGGGGTCGCGGTCGCGGGAGAGAAAATAGTGGCAGGCGTCGGAGCACAGCCCGCAGTGGATGCAGGTGTCCACGTACGCCTTGAGGCGCGCGCCGGTTTCGCCGGCGATCACCCGGCGGATGACCTTCTGGATTTTCTCCTCGGTCAGGCCGGCCGCCCCACGCTCCAACCCCTCGTCGACTTGCTGGCTTTTTTCCTTGGACACCGCCTCGGCCATGATTGTCTCTCCACCTATGGATGTAATAATCTGAGTCTAAACGTAATAATGCCGTTCATGCGGGCGAGGGGGCTTGGCCCAAAGCCCGGGATCAAGGCGCACGAACGGCGCTCGGCGAGGCGTACTCCGGTACGCCGCAGCCGCAGCGGCGTGAAGTGCAACGCAGAGCATGAGCTTTCGGTCAAGTCCCCGTTACCAGTCCCGGGCATGTCGGATCCCCCCGAACTCGCTGCCCATGTACGCCCGGGTCAGCGGCGCAAAGAGCATGTGGCTGATCCGCGTAAAGGGGATGGCGATCAGCATGGCCTCTCCCGAAAGGACGTGGAGCAGCGTGAAGAGCCGCAGATCGAACCATTGAAAATAAGCGATCAGGCCCGTCACGAACGGGGCCGCCGTCAGCAGCAGAATCACATAATCGGAGCCCGATGTCACATAGGCCACCTCCGGTGTCACCCGGCGGCGGACGAAAAAGAAGAGGCACCCCCCGATCACGATCGCGGTCATGACGATCGCCAACCCGTCCGGCAACGCCCACCAGCTGATGTTCCAGGCCTCGTCCCACAGCACGATGTGGGCCAGCAGGAAAACGGGGGTGAGCACCAGGCAGATGTGAAAGGCAAAGGTGACGACGGTCAGCCACGGGTGCAGGCGCCAGTTGGCGGTGCCGAAGGGCGTCAGCCAGTGCGCGATCGAGCGCAGGCCGTACTTCAGGCTGAAGTAGGTGTAAATGAATTTTTCCTTGCGGTGGACCAGGGTCATCAGATGGATGAGACGGAAAAGGCTGCCGCCGATGAAGATGATGAAGGCCGCCCACAGGAGCGGGCCGGTGGCCCAGCGGTATAATTCGTCCATGCGACCCCTCCTATCCAATGATGTTCGCGACCGGCACGATCCGCCGGAAATAGCTCCCCCCCTCGATGGTCCTCAACAGAAGGGCATCGCCGCCCGGGCTGAAAACCGGATCCCAGGCCATGTCGCAGTCCCGGGGCCACGGGCGGTCATCCACGGCAACGGTGGATTTCCCGTTGCGTTGGACCTTGGCGGCCAGATGGCGGCCATCGGGTGAGAAAACCGGCTTCCAGGCCATGTCGAAGGTGTTTCGCCAGAACTTCCCGTCGACGGCCACGCCCCAGCGCCCCTGGTCCTTGATGAGGGCGGCGATGCGGGTTCCATCCGCGCTGAAGACCGCATCGGTTACCATTTCGCCAACGGTCTCCCGCCAGGCAATGCCGTCGACGGCGACCGTCCAGCGCCCGAATTTGGGTGCGACGATGGCGGCCAGCCGCCGGCCGTCCGGCGAGAACGCCGCGTGCCAGAGTTGAACAAAACGCTGGTCCCAGATCACCCGGCCGTCCTCGGCCAGCGCCCATTTCCCCTGGATCCGCACCGGCGCCACGACCGTTCCGCGCACGGGGTTGAACACTGGCTCCCAGACGCATCCGAACGTCTGGTCCCAGGGTGTCCCGTTGACGGCGATGGTGTAGTCGTAGAGATTGAGCCGGACTTCCGCGGCCAGGGACGTGCCGTCGGGGCTGAAGGCCGTTCTCCAGAGGTTCACAAAACGGCGATCCCATGGGATCCCGGCCGGCGCCGCGGTGTAGATCCCCTGCTGGTATTTGTGGATCTCGCCCTCGTTCAGCGACTCCACCTGGACGACGGCCGCTGTCTGACCGTTGTTGCGGCTGATCATGGGGTTGGTCAGATTCGAAAAGGTCTGCTCCCAGGGGGCGTCGTCGCAGGCCATGCCGTAGGCCATGTCCTGCTGGAAGGCGACGGCGATGTGGCGGCCGTCCCCGCTGAAGAGCGTGTTCCAGACGTACCCGAAGCGGTTTTCCCAGGGAGTGCCGTCGACGGCGACCGTCCATTCTCCGTCTTTGGAAACAATGCCGGTCAGGCGGCCGTCGGGGCCATACCGCAGGTACCACACTTTGTCGAAGCTCTCCGGCCAGGTGGCGCCGTTGACGCAGACGTTGAATTCGGATTCACCCACTTTGACGACAGCGGCCACCGACTCGCCGTCGGGGCTGGCCTGGTATTCCTCGACCCATTCAAACTGGCCTTGCCAGGCGGACAGGGGTATGGATTTGGCGGAGATTTCCCAGTTGGCGGGCCTTGATGGTTCCATGCCGACTCCTTGCCATGAGGGGTGTGACGAGCTGCCGGTACCGTGTGGTCCAAGCCACCCGGCTGAGGGTCGGATGCCGGAGTGGCAGTCTGGAAAATGCGGCGCCGCGCGGAGCAAGATCGGATGAAAACGACTTATAGCGGATCAATGCTCGAAAAGCAAGAAGTCATGTAATTTCATATGCATACCTAAACGATCGTGTATTCGAAACCAATTCTTGACACACCTGCAGGCGATTGGTAAAGATACATGTTTTCAAGAACTTGAAAAGCACGGAGCCCCTGTATGGCCGAATTCGGATTTCAAGAGATGTTTCCCCTGGCGGATGACCAGACCCGCTACCGGATGCTCACCCGAGAGCATGTCTCCGTCGGCACCTTTGATGGGGCCGACCTCCTCAAGGTGGCCCCGGAAGGGCTGACCCTGCTCGCCCGGCAGGCATTTACAGACGTGGCGCACCTCTACCGGCCCTCGCACCTGAAGCTGCTCGCCGGCGTGTTCGAAGACCCGGAGAGCTCGGCCAACGACCGGTACGTGGCCATGGAGCTGTTGAAAAACGCGGTCATTGCGTCCGAAATGGTCTTCCCCATGTGCCAGGACACCGGCACGGCGATCGTCATCGGTAAAAAGGGTCAGCGTGTTTTCAGCGGCGACCGCGACGAGGAGGCCCTGACCCGGGGCGTTTTCAACGCCTATACCGAGGGCAACCTGCGCTACTCGCAGAACGCGCCGCTGACCATGTACGAGGAAGTCAACACGAAGTGCAATCTGCCCGCGCAGGTGGAAATCTATGCCGCCGGCGGAGACGAATACCGCTTCCTTTTCATGGCCAAGGGCGGCGGCTCCGCCAACAAGACGCTCCTTTTCCAGGAAACCAAGGCCGTTCTCAACCCCAAGACCCTGCTCGAGTTCATGACGAGCAAGATCAAGACGCTGGGGACCGCCCCCTGTCCCCCCTACCACCTGGCCTTCGTCATCGGCGGGACCTCGGCCGAGCTGAACCTCAAGACCGTAAAGCTGGCTACGGCCGGCTACCTCGACGGGCTGCCGACCCGGGGCAGCGAAAGCGGCCACGCCTTCCGCGACATAGAAGTGGAGGCCGCGCTGCTCAAGGCTTCCCGCGACGTCGGCCTGGGGGCGCAGTTCGGCGGCAAGTGGTTCTGCCTGGAGACCCGGGTGATCCGCCTGCCGCGCCACGGCGCCTCCTGCCCGATCGGCCTGGGGGTGAGTTGCAGCGCCGACCGCAACGTCAAGGCCAAGATCACCCGCCAGGGGATTTTCCTCGAGCAGCTCGAGACGGACCCGTCCCGATACCTGCCCCGGGTCAAGCTGGAATCGGCCCAGGCGGTGGCGGTGGACCTCAACCGGCCCATGGCGGAGATCCGCGCCCAGCTGAGCCGGTTCCCGGTGGCGACTCCGCTGCTGCTTACGGGCCGGATCATCGTGGCCCGGGACATCGCCCACGCCAAGCTCAACGAGCGCCTGCAGCGCGGGGAGGGGCTGCCCGACTACTTCAAGAACCACATCGTTTACTACGCCGGGCCGGCCAAGACCCCCAAGGGGTACGCCGCGGGCTCTTTCGGGCCCACCACGGCCGGCCGCATGGACGCCTACGTGCCGGTGTTCCAGGCGCAGGGCGCATCGCTCGTGATGCTCGCCAAGGGCAACCGCACCCGGGTGGTGACCGACGCCTGCAAGAAGCACGGCGGGTTCTACCTGGGCTCCATCGGCGGCACCGCGGCGCGCTTCGGCAAGGAGTGCATCACGGACATGGAGATCGTTGAGTACCCGGAGCTCGGCATGGAGGCCGTCTACCGCATCACGGTCAAGGATTTCCCGGCGTTTATAATCGTGGATGACAAAGGCAACGACTTCTTTGAGAAGATCTTGAATTAAGCGGGCCCAGGATTCAAGGGTTCAAGTGGCGGGGTCATCGTCCTCCACTCGGACCCTTGAACCCTCGACTCCTCGAACCCTTTTTTTCTGATACAACTTTAACCGACTTCGAATATCACACCCTTCACAAGGAGAACCTTATGGCCAAGCAGAAAATGAAAACCATGGACGGCAACACCGCGGCGGCGCACGTGGCGTATGCCATGAGCGATGTCGCGACCATCTACCCCATCACGCCGTCTTCCCCCATTGCCGAGATCGCGGACGAATGGGCGGCCGCGGGCCGCAAGAACGTCTTCGGCCAGACCATGACCGTGCGCCAGCTGCAGTCGGAGGCCGGCGCGGCCGCCTCGGTGCACGGCTCGCTCGCCGCCGGCGCGCTGACCTCGACCTTCACCGCCTCCCAGGGCCTGCTGCTCATGATCCCCAATATGTACAAGATCGCGGGCGAGCTGCTGCCGGGGGTGTTTCACGTCACGGCGCCGGCCATCGCGGCGCACGCACTCTCCATTTTCGGCGACCACCAGGACGTGATGGCGACCCGCCAGACCGGCTTTGCGATGATCGCCTCGGCCTCGGTCCAGGAGGTGATGGACCTTGGGCTGGTGACGCACCTGGCGGCGATCGAGTCGAGCCTGCCGTTCGTGCACTTCTTCGACGGGTTCCGCACCTCCCACGAGATCCAGAAGATCGCCCTCATCGATTACGCGGACATGGCCAAGCTCACGAACTTCGAGGCCGTGGCGAAATTCCAGGCGCGCGGCGCCAACCCCGAGCGGCCCGAGCTGCGCGGCACGGCCCAGAACCCCGACATCTACTTCCAGGGCCGCGAGGCGGCCAACGCTTACTACCTCAAGGTGCCCGGGATCGTCGTGGAGGCCATGCGAAAGGTCGGCGAGCTCACCGGCCGGCCCTACCAGCCCTTTGATTACGTCGGCGACCCGCAGGCGGAGCGCGTCGTCCTCTCCATGGGCTCCTCCTGCGAGACCATCGAGGAGGTGGTCGGCCACCTCGTCGCCAAAGGCGAGAAGGTCGGGCTGGTCAAGGTCCGGCTTTACCGGCCCTTCGTTCCGGAGTACCTCTTCGCGGCAATCCCGGCCAGCGCCAAGGTCCTCACCGTGCTCGACCGCACCAAGGAGCCCGGCGCGCTGGGAGACCCCCTGTACATGGACGTCTGCACGGCCTGCCACCAGAAGGGCAAGGCCCCTGCGATCCTCGGCGGCCGCTACGGGCTGGGCTCCAAGGAGTTCAACCCCGCCATGGTGCAGGCCGTCTACGACAACATGAAGGCCGCGACCCCCAAGAACCATTTTACGGTCGGCATCGTCGACGACGTCACTCACACCTCGCTGGAGGTGGGCCCCAGCCTGGACGTGGCCCCCAAGGGCACCGTGCAGTGCAAGTTCTGGGGCCTCGGGGCCGACGGCACGGTGGGCGCCAACAAGAGCGCCATCAAGATCATCGGCGACAACACCGACATGTACGCCCAGGCCTACTTCGCCTACGATTCCAAGAAATCCGGCGGCATCACCATTTCGCACCTGCGCTTCGGCCAGAAGCCGATCCAGTCCACCTACCTGATCGACTCCGCGGACTATGTCGCCTGCCACAAGGACAACTACGTGGAGATCTACGACGTGCTCGAGGGCATCAAGGAGGGCGGCACCTTCGTGCTCAACTCGCCCTGGACGCTCGCGGAGATGGAGGAGCGGCTGCCGGAGACCGTGCGCCGGACGATCGCGGCCAAGAAGCTCAAGTTCTACAACATCGACGCCGTGAAAATCGCCCAGGAAGTCGGCCTGGGCGGGCGGATCAACATGATCATGCAGACCGCCTTCTTCAAGCTCGCCAACGTGCTGCCGGTCGAGGAGGCCATCACCGCCCTCAAGGAAGAGATCCGCAAGATGTTCGCCAAGAAGAGCGAGAAGATCGTCACCATGAACCACGCGGCGGTCGATGCCACCGTGGCCAACCTGGTCGAAATCAAATACCCGGCGGCCTGGGCCCAGGCGAGCGCGGCGGCCAAAGCGGCCAAGGAGGACCCGGAGTGGGTGCGGACCGTCATGCGGCCCATGCTGGCCCAGCAGGGCGACAAGCTGCCGGTGAGCAAGTTCACCCCGGACGGCATCTTCCCGGTGGCGACCACCCAGTACGAGAAGCGCGGGGTGGCCATCAACGTGCCCGAGTGGATCATGGACAACTGCATCCAGTGCAACCAGTGCTCCCTGGTCTGCCCGCACGCGAGCATCCGGCCCTTCCTGATGAGCGCAGCGGAAATGAAGAACGCCCCCGAGGGCTTCGAGGCCAAGACGGCCGTCGGCAAGGCCCTCAAGGAATACCTCTTCCGCATCCAGGTGGACACGCTGGACTGCATGGGCTGCGGCAACTGCGCGGACATCTGCCCGGCCAAGAAAAAGGCCCTGGTCATGAAGCCGCTCGAGACCCAGGCCGAGAAGCAGGGCCCCCTTTGGGACTACGCCGTGACGCTGCCGGTGCGCGACAGCCTGGTGGGGCGCTTCACCGTCAAGGGCAGCCAGTTCTGCCAGCCGCTGCTCGAGTTCTCCGGGGCCTGCGCCGGCTGCGGCGAGACCCCCTACGCCAAGCTGATCACCCAGCTCTACGGGGGGCGCATGCTGATCGGAAACGCCACCGGGTGCAGCTCGATCTGGGGCGGGTCGGCACCCTCGGTGCCTTACTGCACCAACAAAGACGGCCACGGCCCCACCTGGGGCAACTCGCTCTTCGAGGACTCGGCCGAGTTCACCTACGGCATGTTCCTCGGGATGTTCCAGCAGCGGCGCAAACTGGCCGACCTGGCGCGCCAGGCGCTTGCGGCCGATGCGCCCGCCGAGGTCAAGGAGGCGCTGCAGGGCTGGCTCGACCACATGCAGGACCCCGAGGGGTCGCGCACCTTCGGCGACCGGCTCAAGGCGCTGCTGCCGAAGCAAAACGGCTCGGCGCTGCTGGCCGAGATCAACCGCATGTCCCGGCTGTTCAGCAAGAAATCCTTCTGGGTCTTCCTCGGCGACGGGGCCGCTTACGACATCGGCTTCGGCGGCGTGGACCACGTCATGGCCGCCGGTGAGGACGTGAACATCTTCGTCTTCGACACCGAAGTCTACTCCAACACCGGCGGGCAGTCCTCCAAGGCGACCCCCACCGGCTCGGTGGCCAAGTTCGCCGCCTCCGGTAAGAAGACGGGCAAGAAGGACATGGGCATGATGATGATGTCCTACGGTTACGTCTACGTGGCCAGCATCGCCATGGGGGCCAACATGAGCCAGACCTTGAAGGCCATCGCCGAGGCGGAGGCCTACCCGGGCCCCTCGCTGATCCTGGCCTACTCGCCGTGCATCAACCAGGGGATCAAGCTCGGCATGGGCAAGACCCAGGCGGAGTCGGACCTGGCGGTCAAGAGCGGCTACTGGCCGCTGTACCGCTACAACCCCGACCTGGTCAAGGAGGGCAAGAACCCCTTCACGCTCGACTCCAAGAAACCGGACGGGAGCATCCGGGAGTTTCTCGACGGCGAGATCCGTTACTCCTCGCTGAAGAAGACCTTCCCGCAGGAAGCCGACCGGCTGCACGCCGCGCTCGCGGAGTGGGTGGACACCCGCTACGAGCACCTGGTCAAGCTGGCCGGCGGTGCGGCCCCGGCCGAGGAGAAACCGACCGAGTAAAGCTTGCTTTGCTGCGGTTCAACGTCAGACCCGAGGCCGTCCGGATTCCGGATGGCCTCGTTTTTCTTGTTCCTATTCATTCCCCTCCACCTGCGGGAGGGGCCAGGGCGGGGGTGACGCTGTGAAAGAACGGACCAATAGTTCCATCCTTATCGGTGCGGCGATGCTTGTTTTTCTTCCCCTTGCCGCGGTCGCCGACCAGTGCATCGAAGGCGACTGCCTCAACGGCAAGGGCACCGTGGTCTACTCCACCGGGCAGAAATACACCGGCGGGTTCAAAAACGGGCTGCGTGACGGCGAAGGCTTCATGACCATGCCCGGCGGCCGCACGCTCAAGGGCCGTTTCCAAAACAGCATGGTCCTGGAAGGGACCTACACGTACCCGGACGGGAAGGTCTTTACCGGTCAGTGGGAGCTGCGCGAGCGCAACGGCCTGGGGACGCTGAAATACGCGGACGGCCGGGTGTACGAGGGCGGGTTCAAGAGCGGTTTGCGCCACGGCCAGGGGGTCATGACCTGGCCCAGCGGCCGACGGTACGAGGGCGATTTCGTGAAAGGCAACCGCACCGGCAAGGGCTCCCTGACCTACCCCGACGGCCGGGTGTACGCGGGGGACTTCGTGGACGGCGAGCAGACCGGCCGGGGCGTGATGACCCTGCCGGACGGCAAGCGGCTGGAAGGAAAATTCCTTAAAGGGGAATTCACCGGGCCGTGACACCGGCCCGGTCACGAAACACACGAACGTCCTCATGGTCGAGTACGGGTGCGAGTTGCCGGCCCACGGCATTCCGCTCATGAAGGCGGCGGTGGAGGCCCTCCGCCGTCGGTTGCGGCCGATTCTCCTAAGCAAAATGCGCCTTGCTCAAGAGCGCCGGAGAGAGCCGGGCGACTCGGCGTTGCCGTAATACAGCGTTTCCATCCCGGCCGAGAAATAGCGATCGAAGACGCTAAGCGGGTAGGCATTCAACGAACCGGTTTTCCCCCGGGCCGACCAGTGGTCATTCTCGCCCCGTAAAACTCACTTCGATGATGGTCACGTCGTCCTGGAGCCGGATGTCGTTTGAGAACTTCAGCAGCTCTTTTTCGAGCACCGCCATGCTGAGCGCGGTCTGCGGATATTCGAGCCGCTTTAAAATTTCCAGGATCCCGTCGACCCCCAACGGCCGGCTGCCGGAATCGTGGATCTCAAAGGCGCCATCGCTGAAGATCAGAATATGGTCCCCGGGGCTGAGCCGGGCAAGGGTTTCCCGGTAGGTCACCCCGTCCATGTAACCGAAGGGCAGCCCCGAAGAGGTAATCCTGTCGACCGTGCGGTCCGGATGAATGATCAGGGCCGGCGGGCCGCCGGCGGCGCTGACGCGCAGCGTGCCATCTGCGGCGTCGATCACCCCGCAGATGGCGGTGGCGAAGGTTTTTCGAAAACCCGGACCAGTTCGTCGTTGACGGCCGCGGCAAAGAGGGCCGGGTCCCGGAGAAGCCCGCTGCGGCGCTCCCACAAAAGGCTCAGGTGCATGGTGTAGAGCGCCGCCGATACGCCGTGGCCCTCCATGTCCGCCAGCATGAAACCGAAGCGGTCCGGGTCGATCCGGCGAATGGCGTAAAAGTCCCCCCCCACGAGATCGTGGGGCATGCAGAAGGTGGAAAAGCGCAGGCGCGGGTCCTCGGGCAGTGACTGCTCGAGCATCCGCTGCTGGATTTTGCCGGCGCGCTGCATGTCGGTCAGCAGCGGGGTGACGTCGCGGAAGGTTTCGACACCGCCGACCACTTCGCCGGCGGCGTTGCGCAGGGGGGCGGCCGTGACGTGCATCGGGATCCGGCGTCCGTCCTTGGCGAGGGCGTAGACGATGATCGGCACCTGGGTGGTCGTGCCGGTGATCATGGAGCGGTGCAGGGGGCAATGCTCCTCCCCGCACAGCCGGTGCCCGTCCTTGTCCACGTGGTTGAGAACATCCTCCAGGCAGCGGAGGCCCACCACGTCCGCCGCCGTCCAGCCCGTGATCCTCTCCGCGGCCTTGCTCCAATAGACGATCCGGCGTGTCCGGTCGCACACGTAAACGCCGTCGCTCATGTTGTCCAGGATGTCTTCGATGGAAAAGGGAAGGTCGGTCATGGGAAGGCCTGCCGATCGTTGAGGGGGAAGAATTTGGGGGCCCGGCTCGGGCCGGGCTTTTCTATTGGGAGCGGCCCCCTGCCGCGATCGATTTACCATTGGCCGCGATCCGTTCGCAGCCGGGAGTCGCTCCCCAAAAAGGCAAGATGGCGGACAGCGTCATTTCCAGCGGAACGCGATCCCGGCCATGCCGAGCACGGCCTCCTGGTTGTAGAAGTCGATGTTGGCGTCGGTGACGGAGTAGGCGC
>CAZLSV010000058.1:24252-30656 GCA_964562235.1 uncultured Desulfatibacillum sp. | reverse complement strand
CAGTGGGAGCGGCTTTCCAGCCGCGAGGATCGAGGCTGAAAGCCTCTCCCACAAAGAACCAGCTTGCCGGCCGATCAAGTGGCGCCAAACGCCATGGTCCGCTATACACCCAAACACCTTTATCGCCGGAGGCTTCGTCCATGTCCGCGAACGGCATCGCAAAAGGCTCCTCCACAAGCGGGGATTTCCCCTATTTCCGCAGCCTGTGGAACCTCGTGGTGACTGCGCTCCTGGCCGCGGCCTTCCTGCCCCTGCTGCTCCTGGGCAGCGTCATCTATGCCTACACGACCGGCGTTCTGAAAGAGGCCGCCATCGAGACCCTGCGCCTGCAGGTCCAGGGCCATCGCACCGTCATCGACCAATTTTTGTCCGAACGGGCCTCGGACCTCCGGCTGCTGGCGGCCAACGCCGGGTATGCGCAGCTCGCGAACACCGGCGGGCTCGGACGCGCCTACCGCTCCCTGCAGCAGGAACTGGCCTGCTTCAGCGACCTGGGCGTCATCGATGCCGAAGGCAACCACCGGGCCTACGTCGGCCCTTACGACCTGATGGCGCGCAACTACCGGGACCATCTCTGGTTCCGGCCCACGGTGGAGAAGGGTATTTTCATCAGCGACGTCTACCTGGGCTACCGCCAGATCCCCCACTTCATCATCGCCGTCACGCAGCCGGATGCGGACCGGTTCTGGATTCTGCGCGCCACCGTGGACGCCGATTTCTTCGAGCGCTTCGTCGCCGCGAGCGCGGGCGACTTCAAGGCCGAGGCCTACCTGGTCAACCGCGAGGGCGAATACCAGACCCGCCCGCGGTCCGCCGGGGCGCCCATGGAAAGATCCCCCTTCCGGCAGATCGCCCCCTTCGACGGGATCCGCATCGAGGAGCGCGGCGAGCGCATCTTCGCCATGGCCTGGCAGAAAACGGTGCCCTGGGTGAGCATCGTTGAAATGAACCGCGCGGAGATTTTCGCCGATCTCGACCGCGCGCGTTGGATCTGCCTCTTCATCTTCATCCTCGGGGCGCTGGCGATCGTCCCCACCGTGCTTTTCACCACCAACAACCTGGTGCGGCGGCTGGAGTCCAAACGCCGGAGCCTGCGTTTCCTCGACCAGCAGCTGCAGCACGCCAGCCGGCTGGCCTCCTCCGGCCGCCTGGCCCAGGGGGCCCTCGAGGACATGACGGACAGCCTGGCCAACATCCACAGCGCCTCCCAGTGGCTGCGGGAGCTGTGGAAGCAGCGCTCCCAGGCCGAGCCCGACCCCGAAGAGGTCTCGGGCACCCTGGACCAGATCGACGCCGAGATCCACCGCGGCGAGAAGGCCGTCAGGCGCGGCCTGGACCTGGCCCGGCCGGCGCTCGGCCCGGTGTGCATCGAGGTGAACGTGCACGCGCTCATCGGCGAGCTTCTGGATCTCATGCGCCGCGAGCTGCATTTCAAGCGCGTTCGCGTGAAACGCGATTCACCCGAGCCGGCCGCCACGGTCTGCAGCGATGCGGATGGCCTGCGGCAGGTGCTGCAGAATCTCATCAGCAATGCCGTCGCCGCCACGCCGGACGGCGGGGAGATCGAGATCGTCTGCCGCGTCGCTGAGGGCCGGCTGAGGCTGACGGTCATCGACAACGGCCCCGGCATCCCCGCCAAGGACCTGGAGAGGATCTTCGAGCCGCTTTTCACCACCAAACCCGACGGGCTGGGCCTGGGGCTGACCATCAGCCGGACGATCGTCGAGCGGCTGGGCGGAACCATTGCCGTCCGCAACCTGCCCGGCCGCGGGGCGGAGTTTACGGTGGAGCTGCCTATCAAATGAATGCGACGGAGAACAGCGTCGGGTCTATAGCCGGGAGTGGCATTCTGCCGCAGTCTAAGGGGTCAAGGGTCCAAGGGGTCGAGGGTTCGACTGAAAAAAAAAGTGCCCGGCCGTGCTTCTTCCCTTGACCCCTGGACCCCTTGAATCCTTGAGCCCTTGTACCTTGCCGTGATCAAACGCGAGCACATAAAGCAGGCCATCGACGCCATCTCCGAGCGCTCTCCCGACATCGGCCGTGCCCTGGACGAGCTGCTCGGGGTGGGCCGCATCGGCCCAGCTGACCCAACGCCGGAGGCCGCCGCCGACACCGATTTTCATTTCTTTTTCGACCGGGAGAAAGTCCGGGTCCAGAAGTTCATCTTCATAAACGAGGGCACGGCGCCCATCGAGCGCGGGCTGCTCATCAAGTACGGAGAGCTTCTCCGCAAACGCGAGTTGATGGAAACCCGGCCGGAGCGGGATTTCCTGGGAGCCGCCCGGGAGGTCCGGCGCGCCGGCCTGCGTCTGATGGTCGCGCACGAGATCGACGCGGCCATCGCCCGCGACCGCAGCGGCCCGGGCGCCGATGACCGGATCGCCGTTCTGACTCGGCTGAAATCGGAAAGCCCGGATCAGGGAGTCCCGGCCTCCGCCCGGGACGATCGGGTAATCTTCAGCGGCGTGGTCGACGACGGCCGGCCGGCGCTCTTCGTCCCCTTTCCTTTTTGCATAGAAGCCCTGATGCAGGTGGCGGACATCAACCTGGAGTTCTTTCACGTCCGGTTCCTGCTCGCCTGCCTCCTGCGCGGCCAGACGCATCGCCTCTTCGCCTGCACGGTGGGCGGCCGCATCGTGGGGATGCTTTTCCTGGATTTAAAAACCGCCCTGTTTTACGCCGGCCTGGAAATCAAGTACATCGCCACCCTGCGCGGCCGGCGAACCGACGACGAGGAGCCGCCGCCCCGGGGGGTCGGCCGTTTCCTGGTGGCGGGGACCTGGCTGCTGTGGAAAACCGTCTACGGCCGGGCCCGCGAAATCGTCCTGGACTCCGAAGTCGAAGCCCGCCGATTCTACGCGCGGGTCGGCTTCTCCTCCAAGGGGCCCCACCGGTATGTGCTCTCCCGGCCCAGCGCCGACCTGCTGCGGACGATCCTGACGATGGTCGAGAACCGCCCCGGTCTGCCCCCCAAGGTTGCGGTCGAACTCGGCGATCTCGTCATGAAACACATCAAACAGCTGGGCCGGAAAAGCGGAACGGACCGCAGCCGTGAGCTGCACACGCAGGTGGAGGCCCTGGCGCAGACGGCGCTCTCCTCGCGCGCCTATCCGGTGATCGCCACCGCCGCCACCCGGGGCCTGCTGCGCTGCCGCCGAAGCCTCTCCGACCTCGAGCACCTGCTCGCCGTCGCTTCCCGAAACCCCGAGGTCCGCAAGACGTTCCTGCCGGGGACGGCACCGGCCGTCGGCGTGGCCTGCGACGACCGCTTCACGCAGCACCTCGAAAACGTTTTCCACCTTGAAACCGCCAAGCGCTACGAGGCGATCCGCTCCGTGCTGGAAGAACCCTCGCTCTCCGGCAAGCTGACGCGGATCGCCCCGCGGCCGGCGACCCCCGCGGAGCTTGCCTGGGTCCACACCCCCGCCTACATCGACCGGGTGTCGCAAACGGCCGGCCGCCCGCTCACCTCCTTCGACCTCGATACCCAGACCACGCCCAAATCCTACGAAACGGCCTGCCTGGCGGCGGGGGCGGTGTTCAACCTGGTGGAGGAGATATGGTCCGGCCGCATCCAGCGCGGGTTTGCGGCCGTCCGGCCGCCGGGCCATCACGCCGAGCCGGACCGCGGAATGGGGTTCTGCCTGTTCAACAACACGGCGTTGGGGGTGCGCTACCTCCAACGCCGCCACGGTCTGAAGCGCATCCTGGTGGTGGACATCGACGCCCACCACGGCAACGGCACCCAGACGGTCTTCTACGACACCGACGAGGTGCTCTGTATCTCCATCCATCAGTTCCCGGGGTTCCCGGGCACGGGCAGGCTCGGCGAAGTGGGGCGCGGCAAAGGCGAGGGCTACACGGTGAACGTGCCGCTGCGCAAGGGCCACGGCGACGAAGATTTCTTGTGCATCCTGCACTTCCTGGTCAGACCCCTGGCCGTGGCCTATCAACCCGAGATCATTCTGGTTCCCTGCGGGTTCGACCTCTGGCTGCACGACCGGTTGGCTGAAATGCGGGTCTCCGCCGAGGGCTACGGACTGATGACCGCGTTGCTGACGGACATCGCCGCCGAGGTCTGCAGCGGCCGGATCGCTTTTGTCATGGAGGGCGGCTACAGCGCCGAGGGTATTCGCCAGTGCGGTCTCAAGGTGCTCCAGTCCCTCTGCCGCCCCTCGCCCTCGAACCTCGAAACCCTGCAAAAGGTCACGGCCGACAACCCCGGCCGGCTGGGCGCCCTGAAAAAGGCCATCGAGATTCACCGCGGCTACTGGGATGTACTGAAATAACCAATACCCAGGCATGTCACCTGCCAGGTGACATGCCGGAAGGTATAAGCCTGGCGGTTATCGTCGACGATCAGGGCAAAGGCTTGCCCCGCAATACTTTCCGGGCATCGGTCACTGGAGCTGAAAGGGCCGGGCCAGTGGCATGCTTCTTGTAGGGTATAGACCTATAGAGACTGCCGTTCTCCTAACCCTCCAACCCGTTTGAGGGCACCACGAAGGATGAAATTTTCCCCTCCCCTTCAACCCCCTACCGTAAAAGGGGAGGAGCGCCGGCCTTTGGCGCTCCTCCCTCTTCCTCCCCTTGTCCGGGAAGGAAGCCAGGGGCTGATTCAACGGACTCGGCGGTCATGGTGAAGCCACCCCCCATCGCTCATAACGGAACTGAGCCTGCCGAGGCTCCGGACATAGCCGCAGAGCGCAAAGCCACCTATTCGCGGCTGTTCTGGCGGTTCGTGTGGCTCACCATCCTGTGCTCGCTGGTCCCGCTGCTGCTGGTGGGCTGGGGCATCAACCTGCACTACAGCCGGTTTGCCCGCGAGCGCATGCTCAATTTTTTTCAGACCCGGGTGGAGGACCACCGCAGGATCATCGAGCACTTCCTGAGCGAGCACACCTCCAAGCTGCAGCTGATCGCCCGCACCCACGACCGGGACGAACTCGTCGAACCCGGCGCCCTGCAGACGGTTTTCGACCTGTTCAACCAGGACCTGAGGACGCTGACGGACCTCGGCGTCATCGGCGAGCACGGGTTTCATCTGGCCTACGTCGGCCCCTACGATCTCTGGTCCCGTAATTACTCCCAGGAGTTCTGGTTCGACCAGGTCATGCAAAAAGGCGTCTACGTCAGCGACATGTTCATGGGCTTCCGCAAGGAGCCGCACTTCATCATCGCCGTCACGCATTCGAACGGCCAAAAAAAATGGATTCTGAGGGCCACCATCCACACCGAGTCCTTCCGCTCGCTGGTTGAAAACGCGCGCATCGGGAAAACCGGTGAGGTCTACCTGCTCAACGAGAAGGGGATCTACCAGACCAGCCCCCGCGCGGAGGCCGCCATCATGGACAAGTCCTCTTTCCCCATCGAGCCTTACCACGAGGGAATCAGGGTCCGGATCATAGAAGGCCTGAAAAACGCTCAGGGCGTGGACCGCCCCTCCCAGATCGCCTGCAAAGCCTGGTTGAACAACCCCCGCTGGCTGCTAGTGGTGCAGCAGGACTATGACGAAGCCTTCGCCGACGTCAACCACGCCAACACCTGGACCCTCGTTTTTCTGCACCTCAGCGCCGCCAGCATCCTGGTGGTGACGGTATTCATCACCCGGCACATGATCACCAGCATCAAGCGCCGGGACACCGAGACCGACCGGCTCAACCAGCAGCTGCTCCAGGCCGGGAAGCTCGCCTCCATCGGCGAGCTCTCCGCCGGGGTGGCCCACGAGATCAACAACCCGCTCGCCATCATCCTCACCGAGCGCCAGCTCCTGCTGGACGCGGTCACGCACGCGCCGATCGCTGACCCGGAGTTCCGGGAGCAGTTCACCGACTCCATGAATCAGATCGACATCCAGGTCCAGCGCTGCAAGCGCATCACCCATAACCTGCTGCGCTTTTCACGGCGCACCCAGTCCCTGATCGAATCGGTGGACCTCAACGCCTTCATCCAGGAAGTGGTCGACCTCATGGAGCGGGAGGCCCGGACCAGCGGCATCAAGTTCTTCAGCGAGCCGGACCCCGGCCTGCCGCCGGTGTCGTCCGACCCCTCGCAGCTGCAGCAGGTGTTTCTGAACCTGATCACCAACGCCATCGATGCCCACGACGGCAAGCCCTACGGGTCCATCCGCATCACGACCCTGGCGGACTCCGGAAAGAAAATGGCCGTCGTAAAAGTGGCCGACAGCGGGTCGGGCATCAAACCGGAGCACCTGATCCGCATTTTCGACCCTTTCTTCACCACCAAAACAGTCGGCAAGGGCACGGGCCTGGGGCTCTCGATCTGCTTCAGCATCGTCAAGCGGCTGGGAGGCAGCCTCACGGTTCAAAGTGAAGTGGGCAAGGGCACCGAATTCACTATCCGGCTGCCGTACACCCCCCCCAAGGAGTTGCAGGACAGCCTGA
>CAZLSV010000058.1:9303-24242 GCA_964562235.1 uncultured Desulfatibacillum sp. | reverse complement strand
CACCGACGACGAGTACGCCGCCGCCGAAAACGCCGGTTTAAAAGGAGACGCCCCATGCCAGGATCCCGGGTTCTGCTGGTCGACGACGAGACGATCTTCACCAAGAACATGTCCAAGCTTTTGAAAAACCGCGGCTACCGGGTCACCGCCATGAACAGCGGCGACAGCGCCATCCGGGAACTCGAGCAGGGCGACTTCGACGTCATCGTGCTCGACCTGAAGATGCCCGGCATGGACGGCATCACCACGCTCAAGGAGGTCATCAAATTAGGGCTGTTCACGGAAACCCTGATCCTGACCGGGCACGGTTCGATCGACACCGCACTCGAGGCCATGAAGCTCGGCGCCTACGACTACCTGACCAAGCCCTGCGAAATCGACGAACTGGTCGCCAAGATCGAAGCGGCTTGGGAGAAAAAGGAAGGCAAATCTTAAACCGGTTTTCAACCGGTTTAAGATAATGGGTTTTACATTTTGTAAAGAAAGCAGACATAAATTCAACCCTGCCTTACCGCTTGCCGCATTCGCCATCAAAGAAATATTTATCATTTATTCAGCAAGTTAAATGACGATCGGCGAAAGCCATCCCCCTGGCATATCAGTTGCTCTGAAAACCTGCGTGGAAAAGGTGTTCACCATATTGATCGCCGACCGCAACCCGCACGTGCGCGGATTCCTTCAGCGCGAGATGAGCCGGGAGGGCTACCGGATCCGTCTGGCGGAGAGCGTTCGCGACCTTCTGAAATGGACGTTCAACCATGAACAGGTCGATCTCATCATCCTGGACCCGGACCTTCCCGACGCCGTCGATTCCCATCTGCTGGAAGCCCTTCAGGGTCGAACCCCCCCCGTGCCGGTCGTCATCCACACCCACTACGCCAGCGCCCTGGCACAAGCCGGGGAAACTTTCATCTCCGTGGAAAAAGGCGGCAGCAGCGTCGTTCGCCTGAAACAGATCGCCGACACCCTCCTTCGCCGGCAGGCGCCCCCATAGAGCCGGCCGCTTACCCAGCCTGAGACCTGCATTGCCTCTGGTTCAATATTCTCAGGATATAAAAACCGCGTGCCCTTCAACGCGGTTTTTATGTTGAATTAAATTTTCAGAGCTTATATAAATGCTATCTTGCCCAATTCCGATTCGTCCGAACGCGGCGATTCGGCAGGCAACCGCAGGAGGGGACGGCCGTGAACGATTTCCGCGTGTTGTTCGTCGACGATGAAGCGGATTTTCTGGATACCATTCTGAAGCGCATGCAGAAGCGCGGAGTGGCCGCCTTCGGCGCGCGCAGCGGCGAGCAGGCGCTTGTCTGGCTGCAGCAGCAGACGGCGGACATCGTGGTGCTCGACGTGCGCATGCAGGGAATCGACGGCATCCAGACCCTGCGGGCCGTCAAATCGACCCACCCCCTGATCGAGGTCATCATGCTCACGGGGCACGCCAGCCTTGAGATCGCCCGGGAGGGCATGCAGCTCGGGGCCTTCGACTACCTGATGAAGCCGGTCGACCTCGACGAACTCCTCTACAAACTGGAAGACGCCTACAAAAAGAAAACCCTGCAGCAGCAGAAAATCAACACCATCGAGGAGGTGATCGAATCCCGGAAGTGAAACCGACATAGCTCAACGGTCAGCAGGCACTGTCGTTGGAAAGAACCACACTGGATAAGGGGGAACGGAGAGAGATGAATTTCCTGAGACAGCTTGGAAACTTTATGATGGCGGGCGCCCGCTACCACGCGCAGTGGGAGTTGGAGGTGTCCAACCGGATCTTCGGGGACCGGCGGCGGCTGTTCGTGCTGCTGCTGCTCATGCTGCCGGTCGTGATCGGGGGCATCGCGCTGGCGGACGACCTGCCGGCGATGATAGGGGGCAAATCCACCTACAGCCCGGCCTTTTATTCCACCGCGATCTTCCTGGCCTCGATCGGCATCGGTCTGATGGCCGGCCTGATCACCGGCTGCATCGGGGCGGGCGGCGGCTTCATCATCGCCCCGGCCCTGATGAGCGCCGGCATCAAGGGCATTCTCGCGGTGGGCACCGACCTATTTCACATCTTCGCCAAAGCGATCATGGGCAGCGTCATCCACCGCAAGCTCGGAAACGTCTCGGTCCCGCTGGCGGTTGTCTTTCTGATCGGCGCCGTCATCGGCGCCACCGCCGGCGGCCTGATCAACCGCGGGTTGTATGAGCTCAACCCGGTCATCAGCGACGCCTTCATCACCACGATCTACTCGATCATGCTGGGCTTTCTCGGCTTCTACGCCCTGTTCGATTTCCTGAAAGCCCGGGGGGCCGCCAAGAAAACCGACGCCCCCAAGGGCACCACCGCCCACCACGGCGGAAAATCCGAAGGTGCCGAGATGGGCGGACTGCCCCGCAAACTTCAAGGGGTCAAGATCCCGCCCATGGTCCGGTTCGACCACGACCTGGTCCCGGGCGGCCGCGGGATCTCCTGGGTCTTCCTGGTGGCCAGCGGCGCCCTCGTCGGTCTGGCCGCGGGCATCATGGGCGTCGGCGGAGGCTTCCTCACCTTTCCGATCTTCGTCTACGTCCTGGGCGTCTCCTCCATGACGACCGTGGGCACCGACATCTTCCAGATCATCTTCACGGCCGGCTGGGCCGCCGTCTCCCAGTACGCCATCTACGGCTTCATTTTCTACACCCTGGCCATGGGCATGCTCTTGGGTTCGCTGCTCGGCATCCAGATCGGCGCCATGGCGACCAAGGTGGTGCCTGGCATCACCATCCGCGGTTTTTACGCCATGGCGGTGCTCGCCGGGTTCGTGAACCGGATCTTCGCCCTGCCTTCCAAACTCAGCGACGTCGGCTTTATCCCGCTGTCTAAAGAAGCCGGCGCCTTCCTGGAAACGATCGGGATCTACGCGTTTTTCATCGTCATCACGATCTTCTCGGTCTGGGTCATCGGGACGTTCCTAAAGAGCATTCCGGTCCTGCTCGGAAAGGGGGTGAAAAAATGATCGCGCGCAAAAAAGAATTCACTCTCGGCCTGGTGCTGCTCCTCGCTTTCTTCGTGGTGCTGTTCATTTTCTTCTCCCCGGTGTTCAAAGGGCAGAACGGACTGGACTACCTCGACAGCCTTTACAACTCCATCTCCAAGGGTTCGGCCTACTACATCCCGAAACTCAAGGACGACGCCAAGGCATTCAACGGGCACAAGGTGGAGCTCTCCTTTGCCATGGCCAATCCGACCCAGGCCCAGCAGACCTCACAGCTCTTCATGAAGTCGGGGGCCATGGTCAACGTCACCGACGCCACGCTCAAGGTCAGCGGGGACATGGGAAAGATCCTGGACAACTGCCTCGTTGACGCCGATGCCATGTACAAGAACGACGGCAAAGCGCTGTCGGACAAATACGGATATGGCGAGCGCCAGGCCCTTTACAACTGGCATCAGTCCTTCAAGGGGATCGAGAAGGACCTCAACAACCAGAAGAAATTCAAGGAAGCCAAGGCGATCGCCAATATCAGCAAAAAGGGCATTGAAGCGAGCTACAACTTCTACAAGATCGAACCCCAGAGCATCATGGACCAACTGGGCCTGGTGATCTTCTCGCTGGTGTTCTACGTGATCTACACCCTGTGGTACGGGTTCGCCATCATGTTCATGTTCGAAGGCTGGGGCATGCAACTTGAGCATTGATGTTTTTTTCTTCCTGCCGGAAGAAAAAAAAGGTTAAACACATCGGGCCGCCTCCGACGGACGCTTTACAGCCGTCCGCCGGAGGCGCAAAACCGCCTGTCCGGGCGGATGCGCCCGCTATATCCCCGTAAAAACGGAAGTCATATTTCGTTTACGCGTTCAGCTTCCAGCTGCGAGCGATCCTCATGCCCATCGGACGCCTTTTCAAGAAACTTTTCAACCGCGAACCGCTTGGGGAAGCTGAGAACGTCGACGCCCTGCGAATCGACTTCAAGGACCGCTACCACAGCTTCAAGCTGCTGCTGAGCGCCAACCACAAGGCCCTCGAGATCATGGCCGAAATCGAGGAGGCCCTGCACGGTGCCCGGCCGTTCGGGATGACCTTCGTGCGCGCCGCCTGCACCTCGGTGTCCGTGAACGTTTTTTCCATGGTCCGAAACCTCGAAAAACTCGCCCCGGGAAAATACACCGGGCTGTTCGACCGCTTCGACCATCTCCAGAAGTCCATCGACGAGGTCCTGACCCGGCGGAATCCTTCCACCGACGAGCGCCTGGTAATTCCTTTGAGCGGGATAACCAAGGAGATGGCGGATGTCGTCGGCAGCAAGATGGCCAATCTGGGGGAGATTAAAAATTCCCTGAACCTCCGTGTGCCGCCGGGCTTCGCCATTACCGCGCACGCCTACCAGCGGTTCCTCGAACACAACGACCTTCAGGCCGAAATCGACCGCCGCCTGCAGGTGGCCGAGGGCGATCGGATCGAGGCGCTCTACACTCTCAGCGCCGAGATCCAGCAGATGATCATCCGCGCCGAGGTGCCAACGGACCTCGCCGAGGCCATTCGCGCGGCCTGGTCCGCCATGGAAACCGAGGCCGGCCGCAAGGTCACCGTCGCCCTGCGCAGCAGCGCCCTGGGCGAGGACGCCGCCGGCAGCTCCTTTGCCGGCCAGTACCGCTCGGAGCTCAACGTCGGCGCCGACACCCTGCTGGACGCCTACCGGGGCATCCTGGCCAGCAAGTACAGTTTTCAGGCGATCACCTACCGGCTCACCCGGGGCTTCCGCGACGAGGACGTGGCCATGTGCGTGGGCTGCCTCGCCATGGTGGACGCCGCGGCCGGCGGCGTCACCTACAGCCGCAACGCGGTGGACGTCCACGACCACCGGGTCTTCACCAACGCGGCCTGGGGGCTTCCCAAGGCCGTGGTGGACGGCAGCGCCGCCTGCGATCTCTTCGTTGTCTCGCGCGAGGATCCCATGGCCGTCGTCGCCGAAGACATCCGGCCGAAGGAGCGCAAGTTCGTCTGCTACCCGGAGGAAGGGGTCTGCCGCCTGGACGTGACCGGCGACGAGCGGCAGCGACCCTCCGTCACCCGCGAACAGGCGCTCGATCTGGCCCGGACGGCCGTCGCCCTGGAGCGCCACTATGACGTGGCCCAGGACATCGAATGGGCCATCGACCCCCGGGGCGTCATCTATTTCCTGCAGTGTCGGCCGCTGCTGCAGAAGCCGGATCCCAGGCAAAAACCAGACCTCGCAAGGGCGCCGGCCGACAGCGCGTCGGTCGTTTTTCGGGGAGGCGTCATCGCCAGCCCCGGGGCGGCCAGCGGCCCGGCGTTCATCGCCGAAAAGGACTCCGACGTGCTGGCCTTCCCGGAGGGAGCGGTCCTGGTGGTCCGGCAGGCGCAGCCGCGCTGGGCCTCGCTGCTCAACCGCGCGGCGGCGGTCGTCACCGAAGAGGGGGGCTTTGCCGGGCATCTCGCCAACGTGGCCCGCGAGTTCGGGGTGCCGGCCCTGTTCGCCGTCCCGGAGGCCACCGGCCTCGTGCGCGCCGGGGAACCGGTAACGGTGGATGCCACGGGCCAGGCGATTCACCGCGGCCGCATCGAGGCCTTGCTCCATAAGGCGCCGGCGCGCAAATCCTTCATGCAGGGCAGCCCCGTCTACGAGATTCTCTCCGAAGCCAGCCGGATGATCGTGCCGCTCGGCTTGCTGGAACCGGAGTCGTCGGACTTTACCCCGGGCAACTGCCGCAGCCTGCACGACATCACCCGGTTCATCCACGAAAAGTCCGTGCACGAGATGTTCAATTTCGGCCGTGACCACGATTTCTCGGAGCGCTCGAGCAAACAGTTGTATTACAAGGTCCCCATGCAGTGGTGGGTGCTGAACTTGGACGACGGCTTCTCCGATGAGATCAACGGCAAATACGTCAAGCTCGAGCAGATCGCCTGCGTCCCCATGCTCGCCTTCTGGAAGGGGTTCATCGCCATCCCCTGGGAAGGACCGCCGGCCATGGACGGCAAAGGCATGCTCTCGGTCATGTTCCGGGCCACGACCAACCAGGCCCTCACCGTCGGGATGAAATCCAAGTACGCCGAGCGCAACTACTTCATGATCTCCCGCAATTACTGCAGCCTCAGCCAGCGTTTGGGGTTCCACTTCTCAACCCTGGAGGCGCTGGTGAGCGATCGCACATCCGAGAACTACGTGAGTTTCCAGTTCAAGGGTGGGGCGGCTGATTTCGAGCGGCGCCTGGCGCGCGTGCACTTCATCGCCGAGATCCTGGAGCCGATCGGCTTCCGGGTGGAAATCCGCGAGGACCACCTGCTGTCCCGGGTCGAGGGCCAGAGCGCGGATTACATGCTCAAGCGCGTCGAGGTTCTCGGCTACCTGGCGCTGCACACCCGACAGATGGACATGATCATGAGCAACCCGGCGTATGTGGAGCACTACCGCAACAAGTACCGCACGGACATCCAGGGGTTGCTGGCCGCGCCGATATGAGCGCCGGGAAACGTCGCGCCGCCGGGCGCAGGCGTTTCCGGTTGCATCTTCGATGGTTTTCTGTAATATGAAAAACAGGCCGCCCGGACAGGATCCGGGTCCGGCGCAGAGTCCATCCGCTGCGGTGTTGAGACTTCCCCTATGGAAATCAATCTTTACACGCGCCTTCAAACGAAGATCATTCTGCTCACCCTGCTCGTCACCTTCACGCCCCTGCTGCTGCTGGGAGTAATCATCTACCGGCAGTTCGCCAACATGTACACCGAGAAGATCCGCGAGCAGATCAGCTATCGGGCGGAGTTCCAGGCCGAGGCCCTCGACCTGTTCCTGAAAGAGCGCACCGCCATCCTCGGGACCATCGCTGACACCCACGGGTTCCAGGCGATGATTTCGGAAGAGAACCTGGCGCGCAAGCTTGCCGTGATCAACCTGAGAGCCGGGGCTTTCGTGGACCTGGGGGTCATCGACCACACCGGCGAGCAACTGGCCTACGTCGGCCCGTATGAGCTCAAAGGCAGGAACTACTACGACCAGGCGTGGTTCGGCGAAGTGATGAGCAAGGGGGTTTACATCAGCGATGTCTACCTGGGGTTCCGAAAAGTACCCCACTTCATCATCGCCGTTCGCCGCCACGAAGGCCAGAAAAGCTGGATCCTGCGCGCGACGATCGACCCGGACATTTTCAGCCGGATCGTCCAGGCCGCGCACACCGGCCGGACAGGCGACGCCTACCTCGTCAACGAGCAGGGGGTTTGGCAGAGCCGGCCGCGCTTCGGGGGCAGCGCCCTTGAAAAAACCCAGCTGGACATCTCGTTGTTCGGCAAGCACACCATGACCTTTGAACAGGAGGGCCCCGGCGGCCGCAAGCTGCTGCTCGCCGGGGCCTGGCTCAAAAGCAAGAACTGGCTGCTCGTCATCAGCCGCGATGTCCAAAACGAGATGGCCGAGCTTTTCGCCACGCGCAACATCCAGATCGCCATCATCACGGCCGGGGTCATCGCGATCATCTTGACGACGGTCTTCACGACGCGGCTCATGATCCGGCAGCTGGTGCAGACCGAAACCCGCATGAAGGAGATGGATGCCCAGCTGGTCCAGTCCGACAAATTGGCCTCCCTCGGCAAAATGGCCGCCGGGGTTGCCCACGAGATCAACAACCCGCTGGCCGTCATCCTGCAGAAGACCGGCTGGCTCCAGGACCTCCTCGACGAGGAGGAATTTCAAAAAAGCGCGAACGGCGAGGAGTTCCGCACCTCGGTCAAAAAAATCGAAGAGCACGTCGAGCGCGCCCGCAAGGTCGTGCACAACATGCTGGGCTATGCGCGCCGCATGGAGCCGCGCCTGGAGGACGTCGACGTCAACCAGACCATCAACCAGACCATCAGCATCCTGGAAAACTACGCGCGCACCAACAACATCGATATCCAGACCGACCTGGCGGACAACCTTCCCATCACGGCCGGCGACCAGGCCCAGCTTCAACAGGTCATTTTGAACCTGCTCAACAACGCCATCGACGCCATCGGCAAGGACGGGACAATCTCCGTCATGAGCTCGCGCGACGCGTCGCAGATCAAGGTGGTGATCGCCGACAGCGGACCGGGCATCCCGGACTCGATGCAGAAGAAAATCTTCGACCCGTTCTTCACCACCAAGAGCACCGGCAAGGGCACCGGCCTCGGCCTGTGGATCAGCTACAACATCATCGAGAAAATGGGAGGAAACCTGACCCTGCAAAGCAAGGAGCAGCAAGGAGCCACCTTCACGATCACGCTTCCGATCGTACAGCCCATGCAAAAATAGTCGCATCCGCGACGACATCTGGAGGACGCATGCAACAGCCGAGCATTCTGGTGGTGGATGACGAGGGCGACTTTCTGGAGACCCTCATGAACCGGCTCAAAAAAAGGAAAATCGCCGCCCTCGGATGCGCCAGCGGCGAGGAGGCGCTGCGGCTGTTGAAGGAAAACCCGTTCGACGTGGTGGTCTTGGACATCAAGATGCCCGGCGGCATGGACGGCATTCAAACACTGCGGGAAATCAAGAAAACGCGCCCGGAAACCGAAGTCATCCTGCTCACCGGCCACGCCTCGCTCGAGACCAGCATGGAAGGCATGCAGGCCGGCGCCTACGATTACCTGCTCAAGCCGATCCGGCTGGAGGACCTGCTCGAAAAGCTTGCGCAGAGCCTCGAACGCAAGGGCGGCCCCGAACACCGCGTCCAAAGCGAGGAGATCCGCAAACTCCTGCAAAAGACCTGACCGGCCCGGCCGCCGCCGCAATCCGCCTCCGTGACCACCAGCGGGCAGACCCGGCCCATGGCGCAACCGCGCTCCGAATGGAGCCGCTCGCCGGAATCGCCGACCCACCGGCTGCAGGCGGTCCACCCCAATCCGCCCGGAGAAAATCCTCGGCCGGCTCGCCCGAAAGCCCCTCGCCTTTACCTTTACGATACCGTTGACAGGCAGAAGGTGGATACGCATCATCTGCCGACAAGCCGGCCGGTTTCTGCGGACGAGGGCCGCTACGGCCCTGCGGCCAGAGCCTTTTACGGAGAATCTACATGCCGACGGTCATAAACCCCAAACCGGCGGAGGCGAAACCGAAGGACGTTTGCGCGGGGCGGCCGCCGGCGGCCGTGTCCTTCCGCGAGGCCTTCTGGCTCTGGGTCAAGGTAGCGCTCAACAGCTTCGGCGGACCTACGGGCCAGATCGCGGTGATGCACCGCTATCTGGTGGAAGAGAAGCGCTGGATCAGCGAAAGCCGGTTTCTGCATGCCCTCAACTACTGCATGCTGCTGCCGGGTCCCGAAGCGCAGCAGTTGGCGACCTACATCGGGTGGCTGTTGCACAAGACCCGGGGGGGGATCGTGGCCGGAACCCTGTTCGTGATCCCCGGTTTCATCTGTCTGCTCATCCTGAGCATCTTGTACACCGGGTATCAGGACCTGACCGTGGTGCAGGCGCTTTTCTTCGGCCTCAAGCCGGCGGTGCTGGCGATCGTGGTCGAAGCGGTCCTGCGCATCGGGAAAAAAGCCCTGAAGACCCGGCTGATGGCGGCCATCGCCATGCTGGCTTTCGTGGCCATCCATTTTTATGACGTGCCGTTTCCCGTTATCATTTTGTCCGCCGGCCTTGTCGGTTACATCGGCGGCCGCTTCTGGCCCGCCGCGCTGGCCGCAGGCCCGGCCAAGGCCGCCGCGGCCGATGCGTGCAACGAGTCGGCCGTGGACGCGCTTTTGAACGGCGGCCAGGCCGACCACATCAAACCCACGCCGGCGCGCTTCTTCAAGGTCCTGCTCACCTGGTCAGCGCTGTGGTTCGGACCGTTCCTCGTGGTCTTGTTCTACCTCGGGCCGCAGAGCATCTATTTCCAGCAGGCGGCGTTTTTCAGCAAAATGGCCGTGGTGACCTTCGGGGGGGCCTATGCCGTGCTGGCCTATGTCGCCCAGCAGGCCGTCGAAACCTACGGGTGGCTTAAACCGGGCGAGATGCTGGACGGTTTGGGGTTGGCCGAGACGACTCCCGGACCCCTCATTTTGGTGTTGCAGTTCGTCGGTTTTCTCGGGGCGTTCCGCAGCCCCGGAGCGCTCGACCCTCTGGTTGCCGGCGTCTTGGGCGCGGTGGTGACCGTGTGGGCGACCTTCGTGCCGTGTTTTCTCTGGATCTTCCTGGGGGCCCCCTATGTCGAAGCCTTGCGCGGCAACAGATCCCTCAACACGGCCATGTCCGGCATCACCGCCGCCGTGATGGGGGTCGTTCTGAATTTGGCGGTCTGGTTCGCCCTGCACACGGTCTTCGGTTCCATACGGGGTGTTTATTTTTGGGGAGCGCACCTGCTGGTCCCGCGATGGGACACGGTGAATGTACCGACGCTGCTGATCGCCGTCTTTGCCATGCTCGCGCTGTTCCGCTTCAAGCTGGGGATGATGAAGACCATCGGGTGCTCCGCCGCCCTGGGACTCCTTTATCATGTCGTGCTGGGGTAATTGCCCAACTCATCATTTTTTCAGTGGCAATGAAACCTGGCAAATTCCGGAATCCAACCAACCGGCGGAGCGGAGTGCCCGCCCCCGCCGGCTCAAGCATTGCCATATTTGATGGCCGGTCTGATAAAATTGCTCCCCCCGGTCGCCGCGCCTCATTTTCGACATGCGGATGAAGACAGGGCTCCCCCCTGTAGGCGTTGGTAATTTGTTGTAACTTATTGAATCCCCAGCAATCCTATTGACTTCTGGAACTCCGTAGCCCATAAAAATCTCTTCATCCCCTTCATCGAGCACCTCTAAAAATTTCCTGAACCGAGATCTTTTCTATCGTTGTCCGTGCGCCCGCTGCGGGAAAGGAGGCTTGAGGGAGAGTCGGGCAAGGCAGTCAATTATTAGGCTTGGCAAAAACCGTTTTTCAAGCTCGTTTGAGGAGGATGGAAAAGATGAAGAAACTTGTCATGATTTTTGCGGTCCTGGTTCTGGCAGCGCCGGTCATGGCGGCTGACTGGACTTTTTATGGCAGCGCGCGCGTTGCCACCTGGTACGTCGATCAAGACTACGGCGACGCCGTCGTCAACGGACAGGACGACGACCAGGCCACTCAATGGTACCAGCAATCCAACTCTCGCCTGGGCGCCAGGGTCAAAGCCGACAAGGTCTCCGGCCAGGTAGAGCTCGGCCTCGGCTCCGGCGGCGACGGCGGGGACACCGCCGTCACGACCCGTCGCATGTACGGAACCTGGAAGTTCTCCGACAATGCGTCGCTGAAGGTCGGCAAGGACTTCTCACCGATAACCGACTTCGTTTCCAATCAGTGGTTTGATGCCGATAACGACCTGTACGGGACCGGCAACTTCTACGGCCGGCGTCCGGTCGGATTGACCCTGGGGGTCGGCAATTTTGAGCTGGCCGCCCTGGCCACTTCGTACGGCACCACCACCGGCACTTCCACCGGCGGAGTCAACGGCGCCACCGGCGGCGACGCCGACTCCTATGTCCCAAGGGCTGAGGCGTCCTACAACCTGAGGCTCGCCGCGGGCTACATCAAGCCCTTTGCCGGCTTCCAGTACTACAGCGTCGAGTCCAACGGCCTCGGCAACATCACCGACGACATCGATGTCTGGTCCTGGGCCCTCGGCATCAGCACCAAGTGGAACATCGGCGCCTTCACGCTCGGCGGCCAGGTCAGCTACGGCATGAACCAGGGTGCGGTCACGGGTTGGTCCACCGGCTACAACAACCGCGCCTCCAGCCAGCCCTACCTGGACGGCGGCGACGATATCGCCGATGTCTACACCCTTCAAGCCCTGTTCGTTCCGAGCTTTAAGCTCTCGGACACCCTGCGGTTTGAAGCCGGCTTCGGCTTCCGGCAGGACAACGCCGACAGCGCGCCGGGCTTCTCCCAGAAAGACGAGGTGTGGGTTGGTTACCTGCAGGCGCTGGTCACCCTGGCCCCGGGCGTCTTCTTCTGCCCGGAAGTCGGCTATATCGACTACATGGACGGCGTGAACGGCGCCGACCAGGGCAACCTGTGGTACGCCGGCGCCAAGTGGCAGATCGACTTCTGATCTGAGGAAGCAGCGCTTCCATCAGCCTTTCCGACGCTCCCGAAAAACCCCGGTGCAGAAGCACCGGGGTTTTTTAAGGTTCAGCCGAAGCGCTCGTCCGCGACGCGCCGGCGCATTTCGGCCGTGGCCTTCTCCAGCCAGCCGATCCGGGCCCCCGGCGCGCAATCGAAATCAGGCACGTGGGGTTTGATATCCAGCAGCGGCGTGCCGTCGAGGACATCGATGTTCTCGACATGCAGATGGGGCCCTTCGATGCGGCCGAGCCGCACGAGAGAGATGCCGACCGGGTTGGGTCGGTTCGGTGCACGGGTGGCAAACAGGCCGCGGGGCTCGGTGTCGAGGAAAGGCGTGACCGACAGGGTGTAGCTCCGCGACCGGTGGAAGTGATACAGTAAAAGGATGTGGGAAAACCCCTCCAGGTCCTTGAGCCCGGCCGCGAATTCGGGAAACACTTCGATGCTCCCGGCGGCGCTGTTTTCACTTACCGGCTGGATCGGCATGGACTTCGTGTCGGTGAAAGGGCTGCGAATGACGCCGATCGGCTTGAGGATGACCGACTCCATGGCGCAATCCTCCTAATGCCCGCAGCCCCCTTCGTGCCCGCGGCAGGCGTTGACCGGAAAGAGCTCCAGGAGTTTGCCCGCCTTCAACAGCGAAAGATTTTCCTTGACCGTGGCGGCGGCGGAACCGAAGACTTTTATCCCCATGGCGTTCAGCTTCGAAAGCGCGCCGGCGCCGATGCCGCCGACGACCATCGCATCCACGCGCTGCCCGTCGAGCGCCTTGATGGGGTTGCAGGCGCCATGCACGTGGTTCAGGTCCTGGTTGTTGACGGTCGTGGTCTCCTCGGTGACGGCATCCACGATGATGAAAACCGGTGCCGAGCCGAAGTGGTTGAATACCGGGCTCTCGATGCCTTCGTTGGTCTGGACGGCGAATCCCACTTTCATGATCTCTGCTCCTCCTTCAATTTTCAATGCCTTTCCCCGCACCAGGGCCTCGGCCACTTTCCGGTGCGCCGATTCGAGGATCCTTCCGAACGTCTGGCGGGAAACGCTCATCTTTTCCGCCGCCGGCTCCTGGTAAAGGCCTTCGAGGTCGGCCAGCCGAATGGCCTCGAACTCGTCCACGCTGAGAACAACCTCTTCCAGCACCGAGAGGGGGATACCTCTGGGCTTGAAGTAACTGCTGCCGGGCGCAGCCCCTATGCGCCTGCACCGTTTAGGCCTGGCCATGACGAGTCGTCTCCAATGGAGACAATTATGAGCATATGCCCAAATTATGTCAAGATAAAAAATCCCCGCGTGCGGATATTATTTGGATACAACGGGGGGGAGTGGATTGAGAAAACAGTCAAGGAAAACGTCAAGCCGTCACCTGCGGAACAGACGGCTTAGAATGCTTTTCCCCCGGGGATCCGATTCCGGAAGCCCCAAATGCCTGCGAATGACGGCTTCGACCTTTTTTTCGTCGACATTGGAGCCTTCGACCACTATCTCATCACCGACCATGACGGCCGGGGCCACCGGAAGATCGAGTTCGAAGTAGTCATCCGTCTGGTATTCAGCGATCGGCTTTGACGTCACCTCAATTTCGACTTGATATTTCGTGCCCAGCCTGGGCATCATGCTCTTGAAGTTCTTTCACGGCTTGCCATTGGGTTCATTCAAGAAGAATCTCACCTTCAGCATCAGCACCACCTTTCATTCAGTTGTCGGTTTCAGCCATCCGGTTCATTCGGCTCAAAAACTGATCGGCGGGCACAAAATCCACCAACCGCAGATCCTCTCTTTCCTTGCTCTCCGAATCAAGGAACACGACGGTGGGAACCCCCTTCACCCCGAACTGCTGCAGCAACCGCTCATGGAGCGGATGGCCGCCCTGGGTGACGTCGACCTTGATCATGAGAAAATTCTCCCGCGCCTTTTGAACGACCGTTGCATCATGAAACGTGATTTCATCGAGTTCCCGACAAGGGGCGCACCAGGCCGCATAAAAATCGATGACCACCGGCCGTTTCATCCGCGCGGCCTCTTTTAACGCGTCGTCCGAAAAAGGAACCCATGCGACGCCCGGCCCCCGCATGAGCAATGCGGCGAGCAGAAAGGCGGCCAGCGCAAAGGAGGCTGCACCCACCGCAGCCTTCAGCCATGGGAATGCACCAACGGCAGCCTTGTTCCGGTCGCGCCATGCCAGATGGACCCCTGCCGCCAGAAGAACTGCCGAAAGAGCGATCGTGGCTGCCGGTTCCCGCAGGATGGGCTTGAGGAAATAGGCGGCCATCCCGACCAGCGCCCAGCCCATCAACCGGCGGACCCACAGCATCCACCCGCCCGAGCGCGGGAGGCGTTGGAGCTGCCCCGAAAATATCGCCAACAGGAAAAGCGGCAGCCCGAGACCGATGCTCAGGGTGAAGAACACGATAAACCCTATCCATGGGCTTCCCATGCCGGCGACCCAGGTGAGCAGCCCCAGTACAAACGGCCCTATGCAGGGCGCGGCTACAACGCCCAGGGTGAGCCCCATGAAAAGGCTTCCGAAATATCCGCTGTAGGATCTGGCCGCCGCCTGGGTCAGGCCGCTGGGGAGGCGCAGTTCCCAGACCCCGAACAGACTCGTGGCAAAGAAGATCAGGGCGGCGGCCACCGCGACTAGAACGGCCGGGTGCTGAAGCACCGCACCCATGAGGCTTCCGGTCAGCGCCGCGGCCACGCCGAGAATCGAATTGGTGAAGGCCAGCCCCAGCAGGTAGCAAAGGCCATGGATCGCCAGCGCTCTTTTGCCGGGTCGGTCGGTCGAGGTGGCCCGCCCCCCGAAATACGAAACGGTGATGGGGATCATGGGGTAAACGCACGGGGTGAGATTGAGCGCGATCCCGCCGACGAAGACCCCCAGAAGGGTACAGACCATGGACCAGCCGTACATGCGGCCGGGGG
>CAZLSV010000058.1:0-9293 GCA_964562235.1 uncultured Desulfatibacillum sp. | reverse complement strand
GGGAAACCCGTGCGGGTCGCGATAAACGTTTTTATACCCCAGCTGAACGGCCACCCGGGCCGCCGAGTCGCTGCGGACTCAAGCCAGGCCGCCTCAGTAGAAAACAATTTTTCGGTCCTTGTCCGGACCCAGCCTCTCTTTCAGCGCATCCGCCTTGCGCCAGCGCGACCACCCGGTCGGCTCCATCGGAAAGTGGATGGCGCCCTTGATGTGCCCGGTGCGGTACTCCCACTCCTGGCGGGTGTCCACCAACAGGAACTCATCGGGGTTCCGTGAATATTGGGCACCGAGATCCTGGGTGGTGATGATGCGGTAACCGCCGCTTCTGGCCTCGGCGAGCACATCCTCCCAGGTGGCTTCCCTGGGCGCGACGGCCCCATTCGTCCACCACAGCGCGGCGAATACGGCCGCTACGGACAGGAGGGTCATAATAAGCGTACGGTGCGGATTCATGCAGCGTCTTTCCGAATGAAAAGAGATCGACCTTACAGTTTCTTTTCCCGTTGCAGTTTCGACATGAGAAAAGTCGCGCCGCGTCGGGAAAGCCCCAACGTCGAAGACAAATCCTCCGCGGTCAAGCCGTTCCGGGTTTTCGACAAAGCCACGACCTCCTCCTCCAGTTCTTCCAGCCAATCTTCGAAGAGGAGCAATATTTCGGGATCGGTGATCGCCGTCAATTGTTTCGACTGCGCCACCTTGTCCACCAGGCTCTGGCACATTTGCGTCGGGTCGACACCTTCGCCCATGCACTCGGCCAGTCAGAGATGCACCAGGCTGGAGACCTTGTCCTGTTGGGATTCGCCGACCAGATCCAGAAGAAATCGGCTGCGGGAGTCCTCGGACACGGCCGAAAAAATGGATTTCAGCACCCGGCCGATCTCGTTCAGAGCCTTCTCGGGATCCATGCGCTGGATCATGTCCACAAGCGCTTCCATGTCGCTTCGAAAACCCTCCCTTCGCGTCAAATGGTTTTTCGCGCGGCGATTAAATCCCCCGCGATCGAATCCAACAGCCGGATCACATCCAGAATCCTGGGATCGGCCAGTCCGTAATAGATGAACGGACCGCTGCGCTCCACCGTCACCATGAGACACCGTTTCAGCTCCTTGAGATGATGCGAAACAAGGGGCTGGGAAAGACCGAGCGCTTCAACAATGCCCGAGACCGACTTTTTCTCGCCGCTCACGCAAAGCAGGATTCGAAGGCGATTTTCATCCGAAAGGCCTTTCGACAAAAAAGCGACGGAACGACGTTGTTCCGCCTCAAAATCCATCCAGTCCCTTCGGGTTTCGTTGAGCGGTCGTTCGCGGTTCTCATTATTTTCAGCCATTGGCTGCAATTTCTTATGAACAGCCCTTCTCATCGGAAACCACCTTTTTAGATCGCCAGCGACGGCATCGGAAAGATTTCGCAGGACCGCCTTGCTCAATGTATAAACATACATTTATATGATATTGGCTGTCAATCAAAAAAATCGGGATGAATGGGATGGTTTCCGGAGAGGCAAGGCCGACCCTTCGAAAGGGAGAACGGGGATCAGCCCTCCCAGGGCGTCAGGCTCTCGCAGCCGGTCTCGGTGACGAGCACGGTCTGCTCGAACTGGGCGGAGAGGGATCCGTCCCGGGTGACCGCGGTCCAGTCGTCCTGCAGGATCCGCAGCTCTTTGCGGCCAAGGTTGATCATGGGCTCGATGGTGAAGACCATTCCCGGGATCAGCGCGAGCCCCTCCCCTTTCCGGCCGAAGTGCGGCACCTGGGGCGGCTCGTGGAAGTCAAGCCCGACGCCGTGCCCCACGAACTCCCGCACCACCGAGCAGCCCTGGGATTCGGCGTGCGTCTGGATGGCCCAGCCGATGTCGCCGATGGTGTTGCCCGGCTTCACCATGTCCATGCCCAGTCGCAGGCAATCGCGCGCCACGGCCACGATCTTGCGGGCATCCGGCCCGGGGCTTCCGACAAAGTAGGTTTTGTTGGCATCGGCGTAAAACCCGTCGAGAATGGAGGTGACGTCGACGTTCACGATGTCGCCGTCCATGAGCACGCGCTCGCCGGGGATCCCGTGGCAGATGACCTCGTTGACCGACACGCAGACGCTTTTGGGGTATCCGCGGTAGTTGAGGGGGGCGGGCACGGCGCCGTTCTTCAAGGTGAAATCGTGCACCCAGGTGTTGATCTCATCGGTGGTGATGCCGGGCCGGATGCGTGGGGCGACCAACTCCAGCGTCTCCACCACCAGCCGGCCGGCGCGGCGGATGGCCTCGATGTCCTGGGGCGTCTTCAGCCGTATGCGGTGTTTGCGGGCGTAGGCCTCGAGATCGGCCGGAAGGACCGCGTCCGCCTTGCCCGCGCAGCATTTCTTGTACTTCAGACCGCTGCCGCAGGGGCACGGGTCGTTGCGCCCGGGTTTTGAGGTTTTCAAATTCATCCGTATGGGTTTGATGGAAGCCTCCGTGGATCGTAAACTTTCCGAATATGACCCTTTCCTCTAATACATTTGCATGCCCAATTCAACCGGGATAATTGCCGGCCTGAGACGACGCTCCGCCGGGCGCCGCTTGCCGCGAAGGCCTTCTTTGCGGAAACCCGGTTCGGGCTTGTTCGTTTCCGCCCGCGGCGGGAGGGCCGCAGCGCCGGCGACGGCCGTTCAGTCGGCGTTCAGGACCACGCTGAAGGCGCTGAAGGCCACCCGCACCCGGTCCGCCGCCCGAAGGCCGAGTTTTCTCAAACTCTCCTCGGTAACGATGGAGCAGATCTCCGTGCCGTCGGCAATTCGGACCACGATCTCGCAGGTCACCTTCCCGGCCGCAACGCGCTCGACCGTGCCGCCGAGCACGTTGTCCGCCGAGGACCCCTGGGCCTCGCCGCCGCAATGGATCGTCACCCCCGGCGCCTTCACTTCGGCGGCGACAAGGCTTCCCCGTTTCAGCCCCAGGCGCTCCAGGCTGTGGTTGGTGATGACGGCGCTGATGCGATAGCCACCCGGTGTGGCGATCTCCACCCGGGTCTGGATATCGCCTTTTTGCAGGGTTTCGATTTTCCCGAAGAACGCGTTGCGCGCGCTCGTCTTGCGCCGGTTCTCCCGGTCGACGAAAAAAGCCTCGGCCCGGCGCATCTCCGCCTCGGAAAATTTCACATAGGAGGCGGCCAGATTGGGGGTCGAATGGCCGAGGATCTTCTGGACGACCGGCAGCGGGACGTTGCCCTGCATCAGCTCCACCGCCCGGGATTTGCGGATGACCTCGGGGGCCCCCAGCTCGCGCGGCACCCCGATGGACTCGGCCCGCTCGTAGAATTTGCGGCGCACGTGGGCCGGGTCCAGCTTGAGCAGCCCTCCTCCCGTGTCCCGAACGGAAAGGGTCCCCAGGATTCCTTGAATCTCCGCCGACACTCCTTCCGGCAGCTGCACTTCGCGGGCTCCGCGCGCGCCCGGGCCGGCTCCCTTGCGAAACCGAACCGCGTGCGTTTGGAGGTCGAAATCCTTCTTGAGATCAAGGCCCAGCACCTCGCTCAGCCGGGCGCCCGTGTAGCGGATCAGCAGGAAAATAAGAAGAATCCGGCGGCGGGAAGACCCGAAACCCGCCCGGCGGGGGGCCTCCGCCCACGCGCGCAGAGCCTGCTCGAAGCGGTTGAGCTGGATGGCGTCCAGGCAGCGGCCCAGGCCCGGGCCGGAGAGGATACGGGCATGAGTGGAAACGGTGCGACGGTGGTCTCGAGCGTTCATCTGTTTAGCGTGCCATGGCGCTTGGTGCCACCTTATCGGCCAGCAAGCTTGTTTTTTGTGGGCGGCTTTCAGCCTCGATCCGCGCGGCTGGAAAGCCGCTCCCACAGGGAAAAATGTCAAGTTACTTGAAAGCGCCACACCCCGCCCCAGGCGGCGGGGATTTATCCGAAAGTAACTTCAGCTTTGTGGGAGCGGCGTCCCCGCCGCGATCATCTCGCGGCAAGATGCCGCTCCCACGGAAAAATTCAACTTACGTGAAAGGCTTCGCTTCCTTTCCGGTCCGGGCGAGGGTGCGCAGGCCGCGCAAAAAGGCCTTGACGCGCCCGCGGCGTTTCGATATAAATATGACACGAATATTATATTTTTCGTGTCTATTGTGCAAGCGCTTTTTCGAGAGGTGTGCAATGCAGCGCCCGACCGCCGCCCAACCGATCCCCATCCACCCGCCGCAGACCGAGGACAGCGCCCTGAGATTCGACCGGGTCGAGCTTTCCGGCGCCTTCGGGGACCTGGGCACGCTCCTGCCCATCGTCATCGGCATGATCCTGATCAACCGACTGAGCCCCTCGACGGTCTTCCTGGCCTTCGGCCTGTTCTACCTCCTCACGGGGTATTACTACCGGCTGCCGGTGCCGGTGCAGCCCCTGAAGGCCGTGGGGGCGATCGCCATCGCCTACCCGAGCGTGATCACGGCGCCCGTCATCGGCGCCTCCGGCATCATTTTCGGTGCGCTGCTGTTATTGTTCGCGCTGACCGGCATCGTCGACAAACTCGCCAAGCTGTTTACCCAGCCCGTCGTGCGCGGCATCCAGTTATCCCTCGGGCTCGTTTTCCTGAAAAAGGGCATCGAGCTGATCGTCTCCCCGCAGGTGTTCCTCAGCGGACTCCCCGGCCGGTTCGCCGAATACCACATCAATCTGATCATCGGCATCGTCGTATTCGTTCTGGTGCTGGCGCTTCTGGACAACAAGAGATTCCCGGCGGCCCTGGTCGCCTTGGCCGCCGGGATCCTGTCCGGTTTCGCGTTAGGCGGCTTCAGCGCCGGGGCGCTTTCCATCGGACCCACGCCCATGCAGGTGCTCTGGCCCTCTCTGCCGGACTTCTGGACGGCCTTCATCATGCTGATCCTGCCCCAGATCCCGCTCACCATCGGAAACGCCTGCGTCGGCACCGCCGACACCTGCAGCACCCTTTTTCCCCAAAGCCCGATGCTCGCCAAGAGCAAGGCGGGGAAATTCGCCCTCACCATGGGGGTGGCGAACTTTCCGGCCGGCTTCTTCGGGGCGGTGCCCATGTGCCACGGCACCGGGGGACTTGCCGCCCACTACCGCTTCGGCGCACGCACCGGCGGGGCCCCGGTCATGATCGGCGCCATCCTCGCCATCATGGCACTGGCCTTCGGCGAGTTCGGCTTCGCGCTGCTGGCGATGATCCCCAATTCGGTGCTAGGCGTCCTGCTGGTCTTTGCGGGGCTGGAGCTCTGCCCGCTGGTGAGAAGCCTCAAGGGCAACGAGGAGTACTTCGTGGCGCTGCTGATCACCGGCATCGCCATGGCCGTTCCCAACATGGCCTGGGCCTTCGGCATCGGGATCGCGGTGGATTTTTTCATCCGCAAACTGAAAATCAAGATCTGAGGCCTGCTCGTCTTTCTAAAAAATGAAACGCCCCGGTCTCCATGGGCGGGAGACGGGGGCGTCGCGGAAGCCGGGCGGCTTACTTGTCGTATTTTTTGGCGTAGGCGGCGTCGTTGTAGATGCCTTCCCCGTAGAGATCCTTGCCGTAGGTTCCGATGATATTCTGGCCTTCCTTGGAACCTACGAAGTCGATGAACTTCGAAGCGTATTTCCGGCCCGGGGTGGCGCCTTCCGGCTGCGACAGCGTATGGTAAGTGTTCACCAGGAAAACATCGCCCCGGAAAAGGATCTTGAGGTTCTTCATCTCCTTTTTCACGCTGACCCAGGTACTGCTGTCGGTCATGAAATAGCCTTTTTCGGCTTCGGCCCGCTTGAGGGTGGCCACCATGAAGTCCTTGGTCACGATGTACCAGTCCCCCGCCGGCTGGATGCCGGCCTTCGCCCAGGCGTCCATCTCCTTCTTGTGGGTCCCGGAGTTGTCGCCGCGGGAGAAAAACTTCGCCTGGCTCTTTGCGATAAGCGCATAGGCTTCGGCCGCGCTCTTGGCCTTCTTGATGCCGGCCGGGTCGCTCGCCGGACCGACGATGTAAAACTCGTTGGAGCCGATCAAAGCGCGCTGGGTCGCCCAGCCCTCCTCCACGGCCTTTTTCTCGGCCGCCGGGGCGTGGACCATGATCATGTCCACTTTCTTCTCTTTGAGCAATTTCATGGACTCGCCGCTGCCGGCCTTGACCCAGCACAGCGTGGTGTTGTTTTTCTTGGCGAATGCCTCGCCCAGCGCTTTCAAGAGCCCCAGCTCGCCCGGGCTTCCGGTCGCCAGGCTGAACGCGTTGGGGCCCTTGCCGTAGGATTCCGTGCAGGCGGTCTGGGCGCGACCAGCGGACGCTGCAACCAGCAGGGACGTTGCAACAAACAGAGCAACCACGATTCTTTTTGATTTCATTTGCACCTCCTCGATGGTTTGCGAATCGCTGGCGACTATGGCATAGAGAAATTTCCAGTCAATGGCGTTGTTGGTAGACCCAAACGTTACGACGGGCAACGGAAAATTACAGGATGATCGCGTTTGCGCGGATTCCATAGCCTTTCTAACATCAGCGTACCGACCGGGCAGGACGATGGAAGCTCTCTATATCCACTTGGGTGTTTCAGGTGTTGACACTTGGATCTTCGCCCCTCCCCTCGTTGCGCTGGCGGTGTCCACCGTCACATCGATGGGCGGCATTTCCGGGGCCTTCCTGCTGCTCCCCTTCCAAGTCAGCATCCTCGGCTTCAACACCCCTGCCGTGAGTGCCACCAATTTCGTTTACAACATTGTGGCCATCCCGAGCGGCGTCTACCGCTATTTAAAAGAAGGCCGTATGGCCTGGCCGCTGACCTGGATCGTGATCGTCGGCACCCTGCCCGGCGTGCTGATCGGATACTACCTGCGGGTCCTGTACTTGCCGAGCCCCAAGAGCTTCAAGCTCTTCGCGGGATGCGTGCTTTTTTACATCGGAGCTCGACTGCTTTACGAGCTCACCGCGCGCTCTCAAAAAGGCAAACAGGAGATGAAAGCCTTGGAGAACAAGTTCAACGAGCACGTGAAAAAAATGAAGGTCGACCGGAATGCCAAAGTCTCAGCCGGACTGCCGGCCGAAGCGGTGGTGCGGACGATTTCCTTCTCCCTGTCCCGTGTGGAGTACGAGTTCTGGGGGCAACGTTTCTCCTACAACACCATGGGAATGCTTGTGCTTGCCTTCTTGGTGGGAATCATCGGCGGCACCTACGGCATCGGCGGTGGAGCCATCATCGCGCCCTTCTGCGTCGCCGTTTTCGGTTTGCCCGTCTACACGGTGGCCGGGGCGGCGCTGATGGGGACGTTTCTCACATCCATCGCCGGAGTATTTTTTTATAGCGTAATCCCGGCTCAAGCCGGAATGGCGACGCGACCGGACTGGTTTTTGGGGCTTCTCTTCGGGGCGGGCGGATTTGCAGGGATGTACGCCGGGGCGCGGCTGCAAAAATTCGTACCCCAGAAGTTCATCAAGGCGATGTTAGGAGTGACCATCCTGCTTCTTGCGGGGCAATATATCCTGCAGTTTTTCTTCTGATCCCCGGCAGGCGGATGCCTTAGATCCACTTGGTGCGGGGCCATTCATAGGTTAACCGGACCCGGCGGCCGGGATACAACCCCTGCTCCTGGATCTGCTGTTGAGGCAGGACGACCGTCAAGGGAAACCCGCCCACGAGTATGGCTGCACGGACATCACCGGAGGCCTTCTCCAGCGCCAGCCGAGTGATGATTCCGGTGAGCGTGCATTCGGTGGAACCGATCGCCCCGGTGGCATCGTTGTTCAGCACGCGAATGTCTTCGATGACCGCGGCAGCGTCTACTGCTGGCGGCTGAGGCACCCGCAGATGCTGACCGTCGGCCATGGTTCTCCCCCAGCTTCCATGCCCTGTACTTTCCCAGGGCCCAAATAGGATGTTCTCCCTCCCCGTTCCGAAAAACCTGCCCTTGAACAGGTGCAGAACCGTATCCGACACCTCGTAAAGCCACTGCCAGTCATGGCTCGCAATGACTAGCGTCGTGCCCCAGTCGCGCTGCGCCTTTAAAGCGGCGTCTTGGATGAGTTGTGCGCTAACCGCATCCACATTCGCTGTGGGCTCGTCCATCAGCAGCACCTCCGGCTTGAGAATCAGGCGGGCCGCGAGAGCCACGCGCTGGGCCTCGCCGCCGGAAAGCGCATAGGAGGGCCGCTGGGCGAACTCCTTCCCGTCCAGCCCCACGTAAGATAGGGCCTTGTCCACCCGCTCCGCAAGGTGATCCTTGGCCTTGCGGATCCGCAGGCCGTAGGCGACGTTGTTCAAAACCGTGCGCTTCATCAGGAAGGGTTCCTGGGGGAGCAGGGTCACCCGGTTCCGGATCTCCGGCGAAAACGGCCCGGCCGGCTTTCCGTCGAACAGCAGCTCGCCCGCCGTTGGCTTCTCGATGAACCCGGCCAGCCGCAGGAAGGTGCTCTTGCCGCTGCCGTTCGGGCCGATGACCCCGATGATGCCACCCCGGGGAAGCTCCAGCCGGTCGATGCTCAGGACCGGTTTGCCGCCGTAGACATGGGTGAGGCCTCGGAAGGCGTAAAGGGAGGGTCCCACGTCAATACCGCCTTCGCAGGAAAGAGACCGACACGTTGACGCCGAAGGCGATCGCCAGCAGGACCAATCCCAGCGCGATCCCCATGGCAAACTCCCCCTTGTTGGTTTCAAGGGCGATGGCGGTGGTGATGGTGCGGGTCTGCCACTTGATGTTGCCCCCGACCATCATGGCGATGCCGACCTCGGTCATGACGCGGCCGTAGGCCGTCAGGCCGGCCGCGATGATCCCGTGGCGAGCCTCCCAGAGGGTGCTCAGGACGAGCTGACGCCGGTCCGTGCCGAGCGAAATCAGCGTCACGCGCAATTGGCGGTCCATGCTCTCGACGGCCGTGGCGCTCAGAGCGATCACGACCGGCAGCGCCAGGATGGTAAGCCCGACGGCAATGCCCGGCAGGGTGAACAGAAGCCCGAGCGACCCCAGAGGACCCCTGCTGGTGAAAAATGCGTAAACGAGCAGACCGATGAAAACTGTGGGCAGGGCGAGGAGCGTGTCCACCACCACGCGCACCTGCTTCTTGAACCTGAAGTCGAAATAGCCCAAACCGAACCCCAGCGGCAGCCCCATGATCAGGGTGACCGTCAGCGAATAGGTGGATACGACCAGAGTGGCGTAAACGGCCGAAAAGGTCTCCGGGTCGACAGCGGTCAACAGCTCAATGGCCTTGAGCAATCCCTGAAGCAGAAAGTCCATGCGAAATGGTGTTTGGGTGTTGGGGTTTGGGATTTAGTGTTTGGTGTTTAGCGCCACCTTATCGGCCAGCAAGCTGGTTCTTTGTGGGAGGCTTTCAGCCTCGATCCTCGCGG
>CAZLSV010000057.1:29454-31466 GCA_964562235.1 uncultured Desulfatibacillum sp. | reverse complement strand
TGGGAGAGGCTTTCAGCCTCGATCCTCGCGGCTGGAAGCCTACTCCGCCGAAGCAAACTCGGCTGCGAAGGCCGGGAGCCGCTCCCACTGGAAAAAATGCCGACTTGGTTGAAAGCACCGCATCCCGCCGCAGCGGGGGCGGGGATTTATCCGAAAGTAACTTCAGTTTTGTGGGAGCGGCGTCCCCGCCGCGATCATTTCGCGGCAAGATGCCGCTCCCACGGAAAAATTCAACTTACTTGAAAGGTGCCTTGCCAACCCCCGACACCCAGATAACCATACACCTGAACACCCAAACACATAACACCAAACACTAAACACCCAAGCACTCGACACCATGCTCACCGAGCTCGAAAAAAAAGTCGTCGCCTCGATCCAGCAGGACCTGCCGATCACGGAGCGCCCCTATCTTGAGATCGCCCGCAGCATCGGGGTCCCCGAGGAGGTTCTGCTGGCGACCCTCCGCAGCCTCAGCGAGCGCGGCATCATCCGCCGCTTCGGCGCCACCCTGCGCCATCAGCGGACCGGGTACAAGGCCAACGCCATGGGCGCATGGAAAGTGGCCGAAGGCCGCATCGAGGAGGTCGGCCGGACCATGGCTTCTTTCCGCCAGGTGTCCCACTGCTACCGCCGCAATCCCACCCCTCTGTGGCCCTACAACCTGTACACCATGATCCACGCCGACGACGAGACCGCCTGCCGCGAGACGGCGCACCAGATGGCGGCGGCCGGCGGCGTGGACGATTACGCCCTGCTCTTCAGCCGCGAGGAGCTGAAGAAGACCTCCATGGTCTACTTTGCGACCGACGATGAAGAGTGACGTCGGCTTTCTAAAAAGGCCAAATTCGGCGTTGTGCCGCGTTTCGTTGTCGCTGCGGCGTACCGAAGGTCGCCTCGCGACACGAAACTCCCACGCCTTGACGCTGGCCTTTTTAGAAAGCCGACCCGCAGGGCGTTATTATCGACAAACCTCCATCAAACGCTGATAGTTGGCTGCACCCCTATTCAACCGCGACGCGCCGCACATCCTTCTCGTGAATCCCTGGATCCACGACTTCGCGGCGTACGACTTCTGGGCGAAACCCCTGGGGCTGCTCGGCCTGGCGGCCCTCCTGCGCGCGCACGGCTGCCGGGTGAGCTACCTCGACTGCCTCGACCGGTTCCATCCCCGGATGCCCCGGGCCGCGGCCGGCGACCGGCACGGCCGCGGCCCGTTTCGCAAGACGATCATCCCCAAGCCGCCCCAGTTCCACGACGTCCGCCGCCGGTTCGCCCGCTACGGCATCGACCCGGATTGGTTTCGGGAGGACCTCGCCAGGCGGCCCGCCCCGGACCTCGTCCTGGTGACTTCGGGCATGACCTACTGGTACCCCGGGGTCCGTGAAACCATCGCCGAGGTAAAGCGGGTTTTCCCGCAGACGCCGGTGGTGCTGGGAGGCGTCTACGCCACCCTCTGCCCGGACCACGCCCGCCGATGCTCCGGGGCCGATGAGGTCTTCACCGGTCCGGCCGAACCGGCCCTGTTGGATCGCGTCCGCTCCTACACCGGCTTCACGGCGGCCCCGCGCTTCGCGCCGGATGATCTCGACTCCTATCCCTTCCCGGCCCTGGATCTCAAGCGCCTGATTGCCTATGCGCTGCTGCTGAACTCCCGCGAATGCCCGTACGCCTGCGCCTACTGCGCGGCGCATCTGCTGGAGCCCCGCTGCCGGCGCCGCAGCCCGGCGTCGGTGGTGGCGGAAATCGCCCACTGGCACCGCGGCCGGGGCGTGTCCGATTTCGTTCTTTACGACGACGCCTTCCTGGAGGACCCGGAAGGCCACACGCTGCCCGTGCTGGAGGCGGTCGTGCGCAGCGGGATGCCGGTGCGCTTCCACACGCCGAACGCCCTGCACCTGCGCGGCGTCACGCCGGAGACCGCACGGCTCCTGTTCGCGGCCGGTTTCACCACGCTGCGGTTCGGGCTGGAGACCGCCGAGTTCGAACACCGCGGGGACCTGGACCGCAAAGTG
>CAZLSV010000057.1:18189-29444 GCA_964562235.1 uncultured Desulfatibacillum sp. | reverse complement strand
CGCGCCGGAGTTCGAACGGGCCGTCGCCGCGCTCAAAGCCGCGGGGTTTGCGAGCGGGCAGATCGGCGCCTACCTGCTCGCGGGGCTGCCGGGCCAGGAAACAGCGGCGATCATCCGCTCCATCGACCACGTCAAGCGGGCCGGCATCTCCCCGGTCCTGACGTATTACTCCCCGATCCCGGGCACCCGTTTGTGGGCGGAGGCGGTGGCGGCCTCGCGCTACGACCTGGCGGCCGACCCGCTCTACGCCAACAACGCCGTCCTGCCCTGCCGCAAGGAACCGTTCAACTGGCAGTGGATCTCGGAATTGAAAAAGCGCGCCGAGGCCTGAGAGGTACGCCCCGGCGGCCCGGCCGGGTATCGAAAAAAAAACGACCTGTTAAAGATTGACAGCCAGCGATTCGCTTTTTATAAAGCATCCACACCGATAATCGAATAAGACCACCATTAGGAGCCTCTATGCTGCACCTCACTGCCATCGACCTCAAGCGGCTTAAAACAAAAGCCCTCTTCATCCCCGTCTGCGAGGACCAACGGATTCACGCCGACCCGGCGCTCGCCGCCCTCGTGGACCGAGCGCTGGCCCTCGAGGAGTTCAAGGGCAAAAAAGACCAGGAAATCACGTTGTACCAGCCGCCCGGGTGCGCGGCGGAACGGGTAATCTTCAAGGGCCTTGGCAAGGCCGAGGGCCTGGACCTCGAAGCGCTGCGCCGGGCGGCGGGCAAAAGCGTCAAGCGCTGCATCCAGCTGGGGCTGCCGCGCATGGCGCTGGCCGCCCCGGATCCGGCCGCCGCCGGCCTCGACGAAACCGGCCTGCTGCGGGCCGTGATGGAAGGCGCTTTCCTGGGCAACCACGTGTTCGACCGCTACAAAAAGGAAAAGGAAAACAAACCCCTGACGCGGGTCGACATCCTCGTCCCGGCCGCGGCGGCGGCCCGGCACCGCCGCCTCGCGGCCGAGGTCCTGACGGTGTGCGGCGGAACGGTCATGGCCCGTGAGTGGGTCAGCTTGCCTTCCAACGCCAAGCCCCCCGAAGCGCTTGCGGCGCTCATCGCCCGCGAAGCCAAGGCGCAGGGGCTGGGCGTCGAAGTGCTGGCCGAGAAGGAGCTGCGCCGCAAGAAGATGGGCGCGCTCCTGGCCGTGGCCGCCGGCAGCAGCCACCGCCCGGCCATGGTGATCCTCCGGCACAAGGGCCGCGACCGGCGCCCGCCGGTGGTCCTGGTCGGAAAAGGCGTCACCTTCGACTCCGGCGGCATCAACCTCAAGACCGGCGACTCCCTGCGCGACATGAAGGGCGACATGGCCGGCGGGGCCGCGGTGGCCGCCGCCCTGATCACGGCCGCCCGGCTGAAGCTGAAACGCCACCTGATCGGGGTGATCCCGCTGGTGGAAAACATGGTCTCCGGCAGCGCCACCCGGCCGGGGGACATCGTCACGACCTTCACCGGCAAGAGCGTGGAGATCGGCAACACGGATGCGGAAGGCCGGTTGATCCTGATCGATGCCATGGCCTACGCCGAGTGGCGGTTCAAACCCGAGGTGATGATCGACCTGGCCACGCTGACGGGCGCCTGCGTGGTGGCGCTGGGCGAAAAAATCGCCGGCGTCTTTGCCAGGGACGAGGCCCTGCAGGCGGCCCTGGTGGCCTCGGGCCGACGCACCCACGAGCGCTGCTGGCCCATGCCGCTGCCGGCGGACTACAAGGAGCTGCTGAAGAGCTCCTATGCCGACATCAACAACATGCCCGGCAGCCGCTACGGCGGCGCCATCACCGCCGCCCTGTTTTTATCGGAATTCGTCGCAACGGCCCGCTGGGCTCACATCGACATCGCCGGCCCGGGCCTGCACAAGAAGGAGGAGGCCTACTGCGGCCCCGGCGGGACCGGCTTCGGGGTGAGGCTGCTCATGGACTGGCTGATGAACCAGCCCTGAAGGCTCGCCCGGTTAAGGCGGGTCCGTTTCGGACGGCAGCGGCGCTCCGGCCGCGGTGATCGCGGCGGATGCCGGCTGAGCGTCTGAGGATTCGCCGGGCGCCGCCAAGCGCCTTGACGCGATCACCTGAGCTTTGCATATTTGTCTTGACGGGGCACCCTCCCCCCGGAAATCCGGGGAGGACGCCGAAACCAGGGATGGCTGTCAAACGATTCTATTTCGGGAAGATCGGTATAGCGCCGTCAACTTCGACTCCAGAGGGCGACTTTAAAAACCATGGTATCTTTCAGGCAGGCACTCGGAAACGGACATCTCGCCTTCTTTCGCGGTTTCCTCAGAAACCCGGCCATGATCGGCTCGGTCATCCCCAGCTCCCGTTTCCTGGAGCGGCGGGTGGTCGAGGCCGCCGAGATCGACCGCTGCCGCATGGTGGTGGAGCTCGGGCCCGGCACGGGCGGCACCACCCGGGCCATCCTGCAGGCCCTGCCCCGGGAGTCGAATCTGCTCGCGATCGAAATCAACCCCGACTTCGCGACTTACCTGAAGGCCAATTCGGACCCTCGCCTGAACGTTCATCTCGGGAGCGCGGAGCAAATCCGGACGGCCCTGGCGACCCACGATCATGCCCGGCCGGACGCGGTGGTCTCCGGCATCCCATTCTCAACGATGCCGACCGAGGCCGGGCGCAGGATCCTGCGCGAGATCTGGGGCTGCCTGGCCCCCGGCGGACGGTTCGTCTCCTATCAGCTGATGAGCCGGGTGGCGCTCCTGGAGCCCATGCTGCTCGGCCACCCGCGCGTCCAGATCGAATTCCTCAATCTGCCCCCCTTGCGGGTCTTCGCGTGGCGAAAACCGCACCGACCCTCGTTGAATGACAGTCTCTGATACGACCTCCCCCGCGCAAACCCCACCCCGGAATTCCCGACCGAAGCCGGGGGTTGTCCTGCCGGTGGTGCTCACCTTGTTGGTGCAGGCCATGGTTTCGATGAGCGTGGTGGCCATCCCGGTTTTCATGCCGGTGGCGGCCGGCGAGCTGAATATTCCGGCCAGCGCCGTCGGCATCTTCATGTCCCTGATTTATTTGGGGGCGACGGTGTTCGTCCCTGTCAGCGGGCATTTTATCGACCGGTACGGGCCGATTTGCGTGAGCCAGGTCTGCCTGGCCCTGTGCGCGCTCGGCCTGGGGGCCATTTCGATCCCATTCCTTCCCATGATGATCGTCGGGGCCCTGGTCATGGGGGTCGGCTACGGGCCCGTGACACCGGCCAGCTCCCATCTGCTGGTCAGGACCACGCCGCTGTCGATGATGTCCATGGTCTTTTCCATCAAACAGACCGGGGTCCCGCTCGGCGGCGCCCTGGCCGGGGCGGTGGTTCCGCATCTGGTGGTTTACTGCGGATGGGAGATGTCGGCGTTGTGGGTGGCGGCCGCCACCTTGATTCTGGCCTTTGTCCTGCAGCCTTACCGGAAGCGGCTTGACACGGGGCGCGCCCATCGCCCCCGGCTCTCCTGGAAAGATGCCGTCGCGCCGGTAAAAATGACCCTGCTGCACCCGGAGTTGCGGCAACTTGCCGTCGCTTCGTTTTTCTTCTCCATGATGCAGCTGTGCCTGATTTCTTTTCTGGTGACCTATCTCATTGAAAAGATCGAAATGACCCTGATCCAGGCCGGGGTTCTTCTTTCCGCGGCTCAGGCCGGCGGGATCATCGGAAGAATCGTGTGGGGAGCGCTCGCCGATCGCTACGTGAGGCCGCGCCTCGTGCTGGGCATTTTAGGCTTTGCCATGAGCGGGGGGGCCATCGCGACGGCGCTTTTCTCGCCGCAATGGCCTTATCCCGCCATCCTGATCGCCTGTGTGTTTTTCGGGGCCGTGGCCGTGGGTTGGAACGGGGTTTATCTGGCCGAGGTGGCGCGCGTGGCCAAGCCCGAGCATACCGGAATGGCGACCGGCGGGACCATGTTTTTCACGTTTCTGGGTATTCTGCTCGGACTGCCCGCTTTTTCGCTGGTGGTCGAGGCCACCGGCAGCTATCCCTTCGGCTTCGTCATGGTAGCCGTCACGACGGGGGTCTGCGGGATCGTTTTATCGTTTTCCCGGACGCCCCGTGGATGAGGCCGGCGCGGCCCCGCGGCGGGCCATGCGGCGCAGGCGCACCCGGATGGTGTTCGCGTGGGCGCCGAGACCTTCGATCTCGGCCAGGCGCACGATGTCCGCGGCCTCGCGGCGCAGGGCCGCGGCGGAATAATGAATGACGCTGGTGCGCTTGAGGAAATGCTCGACGGAGAGGGCCGACGCGAAGCGGGCGGTGCCGGCGGTCGGCAGGACGTGGTTGGGGCCGGCGACGTAATCTCCCACCGGTTCGGGCGTGTGCTCGCCGACAAAGATCGCTCCGGCGTTTCGGATCTCGCCCAGATGGGAAAAGGCGTCGCGCAGGTGCAGCTCGAGGTGCTCGGGCGCCACGCGGTTGGAAAGTTCGATGGCCGTCGGGACATTCTTCACCACGAAAACCGCGCCGAACCGCGCGATGGATTCGCGCGCGATTTCAGCGCGGCCCAGCTCCGGCAACTGCCGCAGCACCTCGGCCCGCACGCCCGCGGCGAGCGCCGGCGAGGTCGTGACCAGCACGGCCGAGGCCCAGCGGTCGTGCTCGGCCTGGGCCAGCAGGTCGGCGGCGATGAACTCGGGGTCGGCCGAGTCGTCCGCCACCACCAGGACCTCGCTCGGCCCGGCGATCATGTCGATGCCCACCGTGCCCGCCACGATTTTCTTGGCCAGGGTGACGTAGAGGTTACCCGGCCCCACGATGACGTCCACCTTCGGGATGGTCGCGGTCCCGAAGGCCAGCGCGCCGATGGCCCAGGCGCCGCCCACCTTGTAGACCTCGGCGACGCCCGCCTTGCGGGCCGCGACGAGCAGGTGCGGGTTGATGCGGCCGTCGGCCGTCGGCGGGCTCGCCATGACGATCTCCGGCACCCCCGCCACCCGCGCCGGGATGGCGCCCATGAGGACCGAGGAGACCAAGGGGGTTTTCCCCCCCTGCCCTCCCGGCACGTAGACCCCGACCCGCTCCACGGGCTGAATCAGCTGGCCGAGCATCGTCCCCGGCCGCTCGACGCTGATAAAGCCGGTCCGCAGCTGCCGGCGATGAAAGGCCTCGATCTGGCCGGCCGCGCGGTTCAGGGCCCGCCGAAAGGCGCGATCCGCCGAGGATGCCGCCGCCGCGATCTCGCGGGCGCCGGTTTTCATGTCTTTGGCGGAGTAATTCGGCGCATCGAAGCGGCGGGTGTAGTCCACCACGGCCTGGTCGCCGCGGGCTTTCACATCGTCCAGGATCCGGCGGACGGCCGCGAGCTCCTTTTTGGTGAAGGCAAGCCCCCGGGAGGCCACGCGGCCAAGCGCCTTTTCGGCGGCCGGGGAGGGGTAGTCGAATATTTTCAGCATGGCGGAAGTCTCCTTGTGACGGGATGAAGCGGAAAAAAACGGGCGGCCGAGCACCTGGCCCAGCCTCCGGTGGCACGGGGACTCACGGAGCGCTGGGCCTGGGACCGCAATCCATCGCCGGCCCCGGGGCCGGCCCGGCCGCTCGTTTATAGGCAATTCCCGCGCTGCTTGTCAATTGCATCGACCCGGCCGCCGGCCATCGCCGCGGAACGCCGTTTTCCAGCGCCAGAAAAAGGGCGGGACCCGGAAATTGCGTTTGACTTCCGGGCACGGTCTTGTAGAAATGTCCTTTGGCGCCCGAATAAATGCCCGCGCCGGAGACGGTAAACCGGCCGCCCGCGTGCCGCGCACGCGGGCGGTTCGACCAGAATCCACCCAAAGGAGAACGACATGAAAGCCAATCGGATCCACAATTTCAACCCGGGGCCGGCGGCCCTGCCGCTTCCGGTGCTCGAGGAAATCCAGGCGTCCTTCCTGAACTACCAGGGCGCGGGCATGTCCATCGTGGAGATCAGCCACCGTGCCAAGGAGTTCGAGGCCGTGCTGAACGACGCCATCGCCCGCACCCGGCGGCTGCTCCAGCTGGACGACCGCTACCGGGTGCTCTTTGTCCAGGGCGGGGCCAGCCTGCAGTTCACCATGATTCCGATGAACCTCCTGGCCGACGGCCGCTCCGCCGACTACGTGAACACCGGCACCTGGTCCGCCAGCGCCATCAAGGAGGCGCGGGTGCTGAACAAGCCGGTCCAGGTGGTCGCCTCCTCCGAAGACCGGCAGTTCACCTACATCCCCGCCAAGATCGGCTTCAACCCGGACGCCGTCTACGCCCACATCACCTCCAACAACACCATCCGCGGCACCCAGTGGCAGCGCTTCCCGGACGCGGGCGGGGTGCCGCTCGTCGCAGACATGTCCTCGGATTTCATGAGCCGGCCCTTCGACGCCACGCCTTTCGGCCTGATCTACGCCGGCGCGCAGAAAAACCTCGGCCCGGCCGGGGTGACCATGGTCATCGTGCGCGACGATCTGCTCGGCCGCGTGCCCGAAAACCTGCCGGCCATGCTCAAGTACACCACCTACACCTCCAAGAACTCGCTCTACAACACGCCGCCGTGTTTTGCGATCTACGGCGTCCACCTGGTCTTGAAGTGGATCGAGGAGACCGTGGGCGGCCTCGATAAAATGGCGGCCGTCAACCGCGCCAAGGCCGAACGCCTCTACGCGTGCATCGACAAGAGCGGCGGGTTCTACCGGGGCACGGCCGAACCGGACAGCCGCTCCCGGATGAACGTCACGTTTCGACTGGCCGGCGAGGACCTGGAGAAGCGCTTTCTCGAGGAGGCGGCGAAGGCCGGCCTGGGCGGCTTGAAGGGCCACCGTTCGGTCGGCGGCTGCCGGGCTTCCCTCTACAATGCGGTCGGCCTGGAAGCCGTTGATGCCCTGGTCGATTTCATGACCTCCTTTGGGAAACGGAACGGGTGAGACTGGCTGTCATTTTTCGATTTTCTTGACTTTACCAGGACGCACGCGTTATTACAGGTGCTGGTTATTGCTCCGGCGGATTAGGTCCACCTCCGCCTGGCGGCGGCCCTCGTTGAACCTGTATGTTTGCCGGCGCAATAGCGAGCGCAAAACCTCGTTGCTTATCCTTGCAGTTGCAGCGGTTGCATCATCTGACACGCTCGACGGTTGAACCCCATCGAACCAAAGGAGGAATCCATGGACAAAATTCTGAGAATCAACATGGGTGCCGACGGCGGCCCCAAGGTCAAGACCGAACCGGCCGGAAGCTACGCCGGTTTAGGCGGCCGCGCCCTGACCTCGGCCATCGTCTCCAAGGAGGTCCCGCCGACCTGCCATCCGCTGAGCGAGGACAACAAGCTCGTGATCGCCCCGGGGCTGCTCAGCGGCTCCGCCGCGGCCATGTCGGGCCGGATCTCGGTCGGGTGCAAGAGCCCGCTCACCGGCGGCATCAAGGAGGCCAACTCCGGCGGCCAGCCCTCGCAGATGATCGGCCGCCTCGGCTACGCCGCCATCGTCCTCGAGGGCAAGCCCAAGGACGACACGCTCTACCGGGTCTACATCAACAAGGACAAAGTCGAGATCAAGGCGGACCCGAGCCTGAAAATGCTCGGCAACTACGCCGTGGCCGAGAAGATGAAGGCCGAATACGGGGACAAGGTCAGCTGCATCTCCATCGGTCCGGCGGGCGAGATGAAGATGGCGGCCGCCTCGGTGGCCTTCACGGACATGGAGTTCCGGCCCACCCGGCATGCCGGCCGCGGCGGGGTCGGCGCCGTGATGGGATCCAAGGGCGTCAAGGTCATCGTGGTGGACGATGCGGGCTGCAAGGCGCGAAGCCCCAAGGAGGTCGAAAGGTTCAAGGAGGCCAACAAGGCCTTCGTGGCCGGTCTGCGAAAGCACCCCGTCACCGGCCAGGGGCTGCCGACCTACGGCACCAACGTGCTCACCAACGTCATCAACGAGGCCGGCGCCTACCCCACCAAGAATTTCATGTGGGGCCGGTTCGACGGCTGCTCCAAGATCAGCGGCGAGACCCAGGCCGAGACCGAAAACGCCCGCGGCGGTGAAGGCTCCGCCACCCACGGCTGCCACCGCGGCTGCGTCATCCGCTGCTCCGGCACCTATTACGACAAGGACGGGCACTACCTCACCAAGCAGCCCGAATACGAAACCGTCTGGGCCCACGGCGGCAACTGCGGCATCGACGACCTCGACGCCATCGCCATGCTGGACCGCCTGGACGACGACTACGGCCTGGACACGATCGAGATGGGCGCGACCATCGGGGTCGCCATGGAAGCCGGGGTGGCGAAGTTCGGCGACGCCCAGGCGGCCATCAACCTGGTCAAGGAGGTCGGCAAGGGCACCCCGCTCGGACGCATCCTCGGAAACGGGGCCGCCGTGACCGGCCGGGTCTTCGGCGTGGAGCGCGTGCCGGTGGTCAAGGGACAGGCCATGCCGGCCTACGACCCGCGCGGGGTCCAGGGGATCGGCGTCACCTACGCCACCACCACCCAGGGCGCGGACCACACCGCCGGCTACGCCGTGACCGCCAACATCCTGGGAGTCGGCGGCAGCGTGAACCCCCTGAAGCCCGAAGGGCAGATCGAACTCTCCCGGAACCTTCAGATCGCCACCGCCGCCATCGACTCGACCGGCATGTGTCTCTTCATCGCTTTCGCCATTCTGGATCAGCCCGACACCTTCCAGGCGCTGCTGGATCTTCTCGGCAGCTTTGGCGGCCAGAAACTGACCGGCGACGATGTGGTCGGGCTGGGCAAATCCATCCTGAAAATGGAGCGCGAGTTCAACGCGAAGGCCGGCTTCACCAAAGAGATGGACCGGCTGCCGGACTACTTCAAAAAAGAGAAGCTGCCGCCCCACGACGTCACGTTCATGGTGAAAGACGCCGACCTGGACCAGGTGTTCAACTGGTAGCCCATCGGCGGCACCCTCGGTGAACAAGAGGGGAGGCGTGATCCGCCTCCCCTCTTTTCTTGGCGTCAAGGCAGGTCGTCATGAAAACGCCCACTCAACTTCCGCCCGCCCCTCTGGATCTGACCCTCACCCTGGCAGGGAGCGCCGTTTCGAGGTTTTTACCCCTCCTGGGAGAAGGCTTCCTCGTCCAGGGGCCGGGCGGGGAGAGCGTCGAGGGGTTTCTCCAAAAAGCGGCCGGCATATCCCCGGCCTACCTGAAAGAGCGTGTCCAGACCGTTTTCCTGGACGGCCGTGCCCTGGATGATTTCGGCACGGCCGTGGTCGAAGGGGGAGCGGTCCTGGCGCTGTCGGCCGCCATGCCCGGGCTGGCCGGCGCCGTGCTCAGGCGGGGCGGGTTTTACGCCGCCATGCACCGCCAGATTTCCCACGCGGCCGGCGGATCGGCGGCGGCGGGTGCGCCGGTCACCGTCACGCTCAAGCTCTTCAACCTGGTCGCCCGCGAACTCGGCCCGGGGCTGCTCGACCGCGGCGTTCGGATCCCCGGCCTTCAGGTGAAGGATTTCGTCCTGCGGCAGGGTCGCTGGATCTGGACGGAATGCACGGCGGCGGCGGTGGCGGGAAAGCCGGTAGAACCCGAACAGGTGGAGAGCCTGCTGCCCCCCGACCGGACCGTGCTGCTGGCCGTCAAGAGCGCCTGAGCCTCGCGAAGCCCCGGACGGCAGTTTTGGGCCCCTGCCCCCTGAAATAACCCCTTCCCGCCGATAGGGGCGGGAAGGGGTTATTTTTTAGTGAAGATGATTTCCAATTTTATCGGAGCGGCGGGCGCAATCACCCGTTCAACGAGCCGCGGCACGGCGGTCGGCCCCTTCCGTTGGAGGGACGGCCGGCCGGCTTTCACCCGCGGCGGAAACGGCCGTCTTCTCCTGCCTGAGCTTTTCTTCGCGGATGCGGTCGAACTGGCCCTCCAGCGCCAGAAACGCGTCCACCACCTCCGGGTCGAACTGTTGGCCCCTGAGGTTCACGATAATCTGCCGGGCCTTGTCGTGTGAAAAGGCTTCCTTGTAGAAGCGTTTCGTCGTGAGCGCATCGTAGACGTCGGCCACCGCCACGATCCGCGCGGCCAGCGGGATCTCCCGGCCGCTCAGCCCGTGCGGGTAACCGGAGCCGTCCCATTTCTCATGGTGGCAATAGGCGATCTCCTTGCCGAGGTTCAGAAACGAACGGCCCTCGATCTGGGCCTGAATGGCGGAAATCGCATCGCCCCCGAAAAGCGTGTGGCGTTTGATGAGTTCAAACTCCTCATCGGTGAGTTCACCGGGCTTGAGCAGCACCGCGTCTGGTATGCCGACCTTGCCGATGTCGTGCAGGATCGCCGACTGGTAAAGGTCATCGACGTACCGCTGATCGATGTACTCGCGGTAGCGCGGCACCTTGGCCATCTCCTCCGCCAGAAGCCGGGCGTATTCCCGGATGCGTTCCAGGTGGGTGCCGGTGCCCTCGTCGCGGTACTCGGCCAATTTGGCAAGCCCCAGGATCGTGGCCGCGCGCGCGTACTGCAGCTTGCGGTAGGATTCCAGCAGGGCCTGGTCGGCGCGCTTGCGCTGGTTGATCGTGTGCCGGACATGCGAGCCGAAGATCAGAAACAGGCACAGCACGATCACGCGCATGCTCATGTCGCCGACGTTCGTGCCGAAGACTTCGCGGTAGAAGCTGATCTCCGCGGGCGAGAACAAATTGATCAGCGCCTCGAGCCCCCAGTACGCCGCCGCCAGGAAGATGGCGGTCAGCACCATGGAGTCGGCCATGTCGACGTGCAAGAGCGGGCGCTTCTGCGGCAGGTTCATTCTTCCCTCGAAGCCGGAAAATTGACCCTTTCGGAAAAGGCTGATAAAATTCAATTGTCAGCTTAACAGATTCCGCCGTGGAAGGAAACCGGTCCATGTGGTCACGCATCAAGGGGTATATGCTCATCGCCGCCGCCGGCGCCGCCCTCTATTTCTTCCTGCATCACCACATTATTTTCTTCGGGCAAGAGGCCTCCGTCATCCAGAACGTCTATCTGCTGAAGAAAACCAAGCTCAACTTCCATCACACTTTTTTCAGCCTGCACCAGAAAAAGCCCGACGCGGTCATGAAAATCAAGCCGCTGCGCGAGGCCGGCATCGGGGATCTTCTGGTCGAACTCCACCTGCTGACGTCCCAGGAAAAAAACCGTCTGGAGACCCTGCATCGTTGAACGCCCGGCCGGGCGTTCAAATAATAAAAACGCGCCGGGCGAAGCCCGGCGCGTTTTTATTACCGGCAACCGATTTCCGGGGTCCTGTTAATCGTCTCGAAGTAGTATGGACCGAGAGCGGCCCCCTCTCCCCCTCCCCCGGCCCCTCCCGCTGGGGGAGGGGAGTTAGAAACCTATCACGCC
>CAZLSV010000057.1:0-18179 GCA_964562235.1 uncultured Desulfatibacillum sp. | reverse complement strand
TCCAAAACCCCGGCCAAACGCCAACTCCTCAATTGGATCTCCCCTCCCCCGGAAAAGAGGTGTGCGCTAATGGGGTCGCAGGGTTTTCCACCCATCCCCCGGTCTATACAAGTCCTGGGGGAGAAGGCAGGGTGAGGGTGCCGCCGAGTCCATATAATTACGCTACCCTTGATGATCAGGCCTGGGGCCTGGGGATGGCGTTCAGCAGCAGCGTGATGGGGCGCTCCTCTTCAGGATCGCCGAGGATGTGAACGGGGCCGGGCCGGCGGTAATGGTCCTCCCCGGAGTCAGCCGCCAGCCATTTTTCCTGGTGGGCCTTGAAGACCTGCATCGCCACCGAGTCGATATCCACCAGCGCCTTCTCCAGGACCAGCGCCAGCCGGCCTTTGCGCTCCTCCAGATGCATGAGCGGGGCGATGGGAATGCCGATGGGCTCCCAGCGCTCGAAGTCGTGCTCCAGGTTCCGAATGGCGGCCATCTGCCCGGTCTCGCCGTTGGCGATCAGGCTGAAGGCCGTCATGCCCAGGTTGTAAGTGTAGGCGCAGTCGAAGCGGGGCGGGCCGTTGCCGCGGCCGTCGTACCCGTAGAAATGCTCCTGGGTCTTGAAGCTGGGGACCGTCTTTTTGTAGATGGACAGGATGGCCTCCGGGAGCGGATCCTGGGACCCGAGCAGGTCGGCTTTCTCCAGTTCCGTGCGCAGCGTTTTGGCCGAGATGATGGCGGCCTTGGCCAGCAGGTGTTCGCCCTGGCCGTAGTTGTCGAAGATGGCGGGGCCGAACCGGTCCGGGTTGAGCCCTTCCTTCTCCAGCGTCTTGCGGAAATAACCCCGCGGAATGCCGAGCTTGTAGGTGCCCTTCTCCTTGAGGATGTTGAGGTAGTCGTGCACGAGGCCCATCAGGACCTTTTCGGTCTGGATCTGTGAGAACTGGAAATTCCCGTGGCTGTCGCGCTCCGTCAGCAGGCCCTCCTGGAAGAACTCGGGCAGGTCGTTGAAGAGGTCCTCGTCGCGGGTGTTCCAGAGTTTGAAGGCGGCATCCTCCCGCGAGCGCTGGGCCAGGCGGTGCAGGTATTCGAGCTGGTCCTCCAGCAACGGGAAGGCGGAATGGAACTCCCGGTCGTGGGTGCGGTTGTACTCGGCGATGATGGTGTTCAGCTTCATGATGAACACCTCGACCTCGTTGATGAACTCGAGCACCCCCTCCGGGATGACGATCACCCCGTAGTTCTTCCCGGCCCGCGCCCGCTGAACGATCCCCTCGCAGATGATGCGCGAGAGGTGCCGCAGCGTCATGCCGTAGGCGGTGTAATCCGCGGTGTTCTCGCGGCGCGCCTTCTCCAGGCGCTCCTCGTCGACGAAGTCCACCAGGTCCTCGCCGATGACGGTGAGGTTGGGGTGCGACTGCAGCGCCACCTCCAGCGCCAGATGGCTCGCCACCCGGCCCATGACCTTGCAGATGTGGTAGTATTTGATGTCGGAGCTGGCGTCGTTACAGAGCCCGGCGATGGAGTTGGCGAACGCCCGGGCCGCCGTGTGGAAGCCGAAGGAGACCGCGCACAGCACGTGCCCCTGGTCGTCGCGCACCTGGATGTCGCCGTCGATGGTCTTGGGCACCCCGATCACCTGGATGCCGTCGTCGTAGAGCTCCTGGGCCAGAAAGGCCGCGTTGGTGTTGGAGTCGTCCCCGCCCACGATCACCAGGGCGTTCAGGCCGAGCGTCTGGCAGGTTTTCCGGGAGAGTTCGACCTTGCGCCGGGAGTCGATCTTGGCGCGGCCGGTCTTGATCATGGTGAAGCCGCCCAGGTTGCGGTAGGCATCCACGAGCTCACGGGTAATCTCCACTGCCTCGTTTTCCACGACCCCGTCCGGCCCGACGAGGAAGCCGAAAAGACGGTTTTCAGGGTTGGCCCGCACGGCGGCGTCGAAAAGGCCAGCGATGACGTTGTGGCCGCCGGGGGCCGGCCCGCCCGAAAAGACAATGCCGATGCGGCGCGGCGCCGCTTCCTGTGCGGCCTTGTCTTGCCCGCGAACCACCTGGACCTGGTTGTGGATGATTTTCGGCAGCTGGCGCTCGGCTTCCCGGTCGATGGTAAAGCGGTAGGCGTCGGTTGGCTCCAGCGTGGTGAATCCGCTGGAGAACACCTGGCAGGTCGGCGGCATGAACGTGCGACGGTCCACCAACTCGCGGCTGACGTCGTCCACCGCCTTTTTCACGATGGGATGCTCGAGAATCTCCTGCAGGTCCGAAACGATTGCCTCTGCCATGCCACGCCCCTCCCGTTGGCGGTTAACATATCAGGAATGCAGCGGAAAACACTATTTACCATACCGGGCTGGGCTCCCCGGTGTCAAGCTCATTCGCACGCATTCCCAAGAGAGATAGACCCTGATTCCGTCGCCGCCGGGGGCTTCGGCGCCGCCGGGGGGCCGATCGGCGCCTTGGCCCAGCGCCCGGCGGCCGACTTTACTTGAAATGGAATTTGCGGTAAACAAAGACTACCGAAGGAGCTTTGCCCATGAACGAGAGCCACTTGCCGGCGGAGGTGGTGTGCCCCGCGTGCCGGCGCACGCAGATTGTCTATATCCCCAGAGAGCCGATCCCGAAGTGCCCCGATTGCAACCGACGGATGGTGCTCCGCGAGCTGCTGCGGGAAGGCAAGTCCTATTGATGTCCGGCCGGCGCTGTTCCGCTCGCGCCCGCTTCGCCTATCACTCCAAGGAGGTGCCAATATGAGCAAACAAATCGTAAAGGCCCTGGGGGCGGTCATTGCATTTACGGTCCTGGCGGCCGGCGTTGCTTTCGGCGACGACATCGAGCTGGCCAAGAAGTCGACCATCGAGGAGATTCTCCGAAACGGGGAGCTGCGGGTCGGTTTCGAGTCCGGCTACATGCCCTTCGAGATGACCGACAAGACCGGCGCGTTCATCGGCTTCGACATCGACATGGCCAAGGAGATGGCCAAGGCCATGAACGTCAAGTTCGTCCCGGTCAACACCGCCTGGGACGGCATCATCCCGGCGCTGCTCACCAAGAAGTTCGACATCATCATGAGCGGCATGACCGTCACCCAGGAACGCAACCTGAAGATCAACTTCGCCGACCCCTACATCGTTGTCGGCCAGACCGTCATCATCAACAAGAAGCACCAGGGTAAAATCAAGTCCTACAAAGACCTCAACGACCCCAAGTACATCGTCACCTCGAAGCTGGGGACCACCGGCGAGCAGTCGGTCAAACGGCTGATCCCCAAGGCCCAGTACAAGTCCTTCGAGGAGGAGGTGACCGCCGCCATGGAGGTCGTGGGCGGCAAGGCGGACGCCTTTGTCTACGATCTGCCCTTTTGCGTCGTCTTCATGGCCCAGCAGGGCGGGGCCGGCCAGCTGGTGTTCCTGGACAAGCCCTTCACGTTTGAGCCCCTGGCCTGGGCCGTGCGCAAGGGCGACCCCGATTTCCTGAACTGGCTCAACAACTTCCTGGCCCAGGTCAAGAACGACGGCCGCTACGAGCGCATCTACGAAAAGTGGATCAAGTCCACGGAGTGGATCAAGGACGTCAAGAAGTAGCCCCGGCCGAATGCGGCAACCGCAAAGAGCCCGATCGAGACGATGAGCATGCAACGCTCCCCGCTGAGGCGAAAGCGCGGCCGCTCCTACTACGTGGGCGCGGCGGCGTTTTTCACACTGCTGATCGGCCTGTCGACCGCGCTCTATATCGCCACCGTCCAGGTGGACTACGTCTGGCGCTGGAACCGCATCCCGCAGTACTTCTTCTACAAGGCCCAGCTTGACATCCGCGCCAACATGGACGGCAAGATCGCCGGGGTCGGCGGTGAGGGAGAGACCCGCAGGCTCCTGCTGAAGGGCGCCGACGGCGAGCACGCTTATGAGGTGCCGGCGGCCGGCCTGAGAGTGGCGCAGGGGGATCTCATTTCCGCCGGCGACATTTTAGGGGTGAAAGAGCAGTGGAAGGCCGGCCTGCTGATGCAGGGTCTGGGGCTCACCATCAAGGTCAGCGTCATCGCCACGGTGTTCGGTGTGCTGATCGGGCTTTGCGCCGGCATCGCCCGGGTCTCCGCCAACCCCTTCTTCCGGTGGAGCGCCCTCACCTACGTGGAGATCATCCGGGGCTCGCCCTTGCTGGTGCAGATCTTCATCTGGTACTTCGTCCTGGGCACGCTCATCAACTCCATCCTGGTGCGATTCGACGTCGGCCAGATCCCGCCCCTCTGGTACGGGGTCGCCGCCATGGCCACCTTTGCCGGCGCCTACGTCGCGGAGATCGTGCGCGCCGGCATCCAGTCCATCCACCGCGGCCAGACCGAAGCCGCGCGCTCCCTGGGCATGAGCTACGCCCAGGCGATGGTCCACGTCATCCTGCCCCAGGCGATCCGCCGCATCCTGCCGCCGCTGGCCGGGGAGTTCATCAGCCTGATCAAGGACTCCTCGCTGCTCGGCATCATCGCCATCCGGGAGCTCACCAAGGCCACCCGCGAGGTGGTCACGACCAGCCTGCAGGCCTTCGAGCTGTGGTTCGTCTGCGCCCTGCTCTATCTGACCCTGACCTTCACGCTGTCCATGTGCGTAAAATACCTGGAAAGGAGAATGGTCGCGTGATCGAGGTGCGCAACCTCTTCAAGACCTTCTGGCTGCCGCAGGAGGTGCGGGCGCTGGTGGACGTATCGGTGTCGATTGCCGCCGGGGAGGTCGTGGTGGTGATCGGGCCCTCGGGCTCCGGCAAGAGCACCCTGCTGCGCTGCCTCAACCGCCTGGAGACGGCCGATTCCGGCCACATCTTCATCGAGGGCGTCGACGTGCTCGACCCCAAAACCGACATCAACCGGGTGCGGGCCGAGGTCGGCATGGTGTTTCAGTCCTTCAACCTCTTCCCGCACAAAAACGTTTTTCAGAACATCACGCTCGCCCAGCGCGTGGTGCGCAAACGATCGGCGGCCGCCGCGCGGGAAAAAGCCGATGCGCTGCTCCAGAAGGTGGGGATCAGCGAAAAGGCCAATGCCTATCCCGACCAGCTCTCCGGCGGCCAGCAGCAGCGGGTCGCCATCGCCCGCGCCTTGGCCATGGACCCCAAGGTCATGCTCTTCGACGAGCCCACCTCGGCGCTGGACCCGGAGATGATCGGCGAGGTGCTGGAGGTCATGAAGACCCTGGCCAAGGAGGGCATGACCATGGTCGTGGTCACCCACGAGATGGGCTTTGCCCGGGAGGTGGCCGACCGGGTGGTATTCATGGATGCCGGGGCGGTCGTCGAGACCGGAACCCCGGAGCACTTTTTTTCCGACCCCACCCACGATCGGACAAAGCTCTTCCTGAGCCAGATATTGAAATAGGCCCCAGGGCCGGGGCCGGGTAACCCGCCCAAATGATTCGGAAGTGCTGCGAGCACCACATCTTGTAGGGCTTGACCCAAAACCATACCTCTAGTTGTGTTTTTTCTTTACTTCGAATCCCCGCCCTGCTATTATTAAAACCACTGACCCACCGACAATTTCGGGGTTCCATCTGACTGAACAGGGAGGAGATCCACGCCCATGAAGCTTAAGAGGCTCGATATCACCGGCTTCAAATCATTTTTCGAGAAGGCCAGCATCGAGTTTCCGGCCGGCATAACGGCGGTCGTCGGGCCCAACGGCTGCGGCAAGAGCAACGTGATCGACGCCATCCGCTGGGTGATGGGCGAGCAGAGCGTCAAGCAACTGCGCGGCAAATCGATGGAGGATGTTATCTTCTCCGGCACCAACGGCAAGGCCCCCTTGGGGATGGCCGAGGTCTCGCTGACCCTCTCCAACGACAACGGCAGCGCGCCGGAGGCGCTCAGGGACTTCACGGAAATCAACGTCACCCGCCGGCTCTACCGCTCCGGGGAAAGCACCTACCTGCTGAACAAGCAGCCCTGCCGCCTCAAGGACATCCACAACCTTTTTCTGGGCAGCGGGCTCGGCTCGCGCTCCTATTCGATCATCCAGCAGGGCAACATCGGCGTCATCACGGAGGCCGGGCCCGAGGAGCGCCGCTATTTCGTGGAGGAGGCCGCCGGCGTCACCCGCTACAAACAGCACAAGGCCGAGGCCCTGCGCAAGATCGACCAGACCCACCAGAACCTGCTGCGGGTGGCCGACATCATCGTCGAGATCAAGCGCCAGATGGAGAGCCTCAAGCGGCAGGCGCGCAAGGCGGAGCTCTTCAGCAAGTACCAGGCCCGGGCCAAGGAGCTGGACGTCCGCCTGGGGCTGCGGCACTTCGAGGAGTTCACCCGGCAGATCGACGCCACCGCAGCGCTCCTGGAGCAGCTGCGGGACGCCGACCTCGAGCAGTCCGCCGAGCTGAAGACGCTCGACGCCGCCGTGGAGGAGATCAAGCTCGAACGCTGGCAGAAAAACCAGGCGATCGGCGAACAAAAGACCCGCAAATTCGAAATCCAGCGCACCGCCGACCGCGTCGAAAACGACCTGAAGCACCTGCGCGAGGAGATCGAACGCCTGACCCGGGAGACCGGCGAGCTTCAGAGCGCGCGCCAGGGGCTGGACGAGAAGAACCAGAGCATGCTCGCCGAGATCGCGCAGGGGGAGACCGAAAGCGCGCGGCTGAAAGAGGGCATCGATCGGACCCGGGCCCTGCTCGAGCAGGAGCGCTCGACCCAGGAGCAGCTCACCGCCGCCCTGCGCGAAATGAACCAGAAGCTGGAAGCCGCCCGCTCGCACCTGCTGGACCTCATGAACCGGGAATCCCAGTACCGCAACGTCCATCAGAACGCCTCCACCAACCGCGAAAGCCTCAAGCGCCGGCTCAAGCGCACGGACGAAGAGGAGGCCCAGACCCGCAAGAAAATCGACGAGGCCCAGGAGCGCGAAGGCCGCGCCCAGGGCCGCCTGGATTCCGTCAAGGCGGAGATCGAGACCCTGAGCGGGCGCATCGCCGACACCCGCGGCCGCCTGGATGAAAAGTCCAAGGCGCTGGGGGCCCTCGTCAAGCAGGTCCAGGGCCTGGAGCTCGAGCGCAGCACGGTGCGGTCGAAGTATGCCACCCTGAAAAAAATGGAGGACAACTTCGACTGGTACAAGGACGGGGTCAAGGCCGTGATGAAGCACGCGAAACCGGCGGCCGGGGCCGAAGGCCCGGCGGCGGCCCCGGGCGAACGGGTGCTGGAAGGCGTGGTCAGCCTGGTGGCCGACGTCCTCGAACCGGCGGACGCCGTCGCCCATGCCGTGGAGGCGGCCCTGGGAGAGACCCTGCAGTACATCATCGTCGAGAGCCAGCAGGCGGGGTTGACGGCGATCGACTACCTCCAGCGCCGCGGCGCCGGCCGCAGCGGATTCATCCCGGTCGCCGCCCTGCACGACACCTCGGCGGGCGCCGGCGAGCGGCCCGACCCCGAACGGCTGCTGCTGCAGCACGTCACGGTCAAACCGGGGTTCGAGGGGATCGCCCGGGCCCTGCTCGGCAACGTGGTGCTGACCGAGACGCTCGCGGAAGCAGTCTCCCTGTTCAACCACAACGGCCGGATCCAGACCATCGTCACCCGCAACGGCGACGTCGTCTCCCCCAAGGGATTTCTGATCGGCGGCAGCCGCGAAGGGGCCAGCGGGATCCTCGTCAAAAAGCAGGAGTTGCGGGAGCTGGAGCGCCAGGGCCGGGCCCTGGAGCAGAAACTCGAGAGCACCCGGCTCGAGCTCTAGGCAATTGAGACCGAAGTCCGCAACCTGCACGTGGCGCTGCAGCAGCTGATCGAGCAGAAAAACCAGGCGCGCGAAAACGAGATCGAGGCGGAGAAGGCCCTTTACAAGGCCTCGGAGGACCTCAAGGGCCTCCGCCGGCAGCTGGAGATCGTTCAGCTCGAGCAGGAGCAGTTGATGGGCGAGGCCAGCGATCTGGACGACGAGATCGGCCGGACCGACCGGGCGCTGGCGGCCATCACCGCGGACATCGAGGCGGCCCAGGTCGCCACCGCCGAGGCCTCCAACCGGATCGCGGACCTCACGGCCCGGCAGCAGGAGTTCGACCGGAAGGTCGTCAACTTCAAGATGGAGATGACGGCCCTTAACGCCAAGCTGGAGAACTCCACCAACAGCCTCCGGCGGCTGCGGGAATTCCAGGCCGACGGAGTCCGGCGGCTCGAGCAGCTGGCGCTCGAGATCGGCCAGAAAAGCGCCAAGACCGAGGCCGGCCGGCAGAAGACCCAGGAGCTCGAGCAGTCCCTCGCCCAGATGTACCGGCAGATCTCGGAGCTGGACCGGGAGATCGAACACAACGAGCTCGACTACGCCGCCATCGACGCCAAGCTCAAGGAGAGCGACGAGAAGATATCCGAAATCAAGGACCGGCGCGAGAAGACCCTCGAGCAGTTCCGCATGCTCGAGCTCGAGCAGACCCAGCGCACGCTCAAACGCGAGCACGTCGCCAGCCAGCTCGAAGACCGCTACCAGACCCCGCTGGCCGAACTCCGGGCGCAGCTGGCGCAGGCCGCGGAGGCTTCCGCCTCCGCGCCGGAGCCGACCCCCGAGGAGATGGAGGCCGAACTCGGCCGCTACCGCACCAAGATGGCCCGGATCGGCGATGTGAACCTGGGCGCCATCAAGGAGTACCAGCAGCTCCAGGAGCGCCACGATTTCCTGCAGACGCAGAAGGAAGACCTCGAGAAGGCGATCGAGGACCTGCAGAAAGTGATCCGCAAGATCAACACGGTCTCTCAGGAGCGCTTCATGCAGACCTTCCTCGCGCTCAACGAAAAGCTGGCCGAGGTGTTCCCGCGCCTGTTCAACGGCGGCACCGCCGAGCTGGTCCTCACGGACCCCGACAAGCCGCTCGAGACCGGGGTCGAGTACATGATCCACCCGCCCGGCAAGAAGCTCACCCGCATGAGCCTGCTCTCCGGCGGCGAAAAGGCCATGGCCGCCATCGCCTTCATCTTCGCGATCTTCCTGATCCGGCCGACCTCCTTCTGCCTGCTCGACGAGATCGACGCGCCGCTGGACGAGTCCAACGTCTTCCGGTTCAACGACCTCCTGCAGCACATCGGCGAGAAGTCCCAGATCATCATGATCACCCACAACAAGCGCTCGATGGAGTTCGCGGACATGCTCTTCGGCATCACGATGGAGCAAAAAGGCGTCTCCACGGTGGTGTCCGTCAACCTCAAGCGGCCGGTGGCCGAAGCCGCGTAACCATCCGCCCGGCCGCCTCGGCGGCCGGGCCGCATGCGACAGGGGACTGAAAGGCCGTGGCCTGGTTCAAAAGAAAAAGCAGCCCGCCGCCGCCGAAAGGCGTGGAGCCGGCGGAAGAGGATCCGGCGCCGCAGGCCGCGGATCCGGTCGCGGAAGACCCCGCGGCGCAGGCCGCAGACCCGGTGGCGGACGCCCCGGCGCCGCAGGAGTCCCGCCGGGGCGTTTTTTCGCGGCTGAAGCAGCGGCTGACCAAGACCCGCCGGAACTTCGCCGACGGCGTCGGGCGCATCCTCACCGGCAAGCGCAAAATCGACGCCGAGGTCCTCGAGCAGATCGAGGAGCTGCTGATCACGGCCGATGTCGGCGTGCAGACCGCCACGGAGCTGATCGAGCGCATCTCCGCCGCCCGGGCGGCCGATGCGGATGAGCTGCAGCGGGTGCTGCGCGTCGAAATCCTCTCCATCCTCACCCGGCAGGCGCACGCCGCGCCGCCGCTCATCGCAGCACCCCACGTCGTCATGGTCGTCGGGGTCAACGGCGTCGGCAAGACCACCACCATCGGCAAGCTCGCCGCGCGCTACGCCGCCGCCGGAAAAACCGTCCTGATCGCCGCGGCCGACACCTTCCGCGCCGCGGCGGTCGACCAGCTGGCCATCTGGGCCGAACGCGCCGGCGCCCTGCTCGTGCGCCACAAGGACGGGAGCGACCCGGCGGCCGTGGCCTACGACGCGGTGGGGGCGGCGATTTCCCGCGGCGTCGACGTCGTGATCGTCGACACCGCCGGCCGCCTGCACACCAAGGTCAACCTGATGGAGGAGATCAAGAAGCTCAAGCGCTCCATCGCCAAGCAGCTGCCCGAGGCGCCCCACGAAATCCTTCTGGTGCTGGATGCCACCACCGGGCAGAACGCCGTCTCCCAGGCGCGCATGTTCAACGAGGCGCTCGGCGTCACGGGCCTGGCGCTCACCAAGCTGGACGGAACGGCCAAGGGCGGGATCGTCATCGCCATCTGCCAGGCCTTCAGCATCCCGCTGCGCTACATCGGCATCGGCGAGGCCATCGAGGACCTGCAGGACTTCGACCCCGAGCAGTTCGTGAACGCGCTCTTCGAAGGAAGCGACGCGGCGGAAACCGCGTAAACGCACGGCCGGCGCGGCTTCGCTGCGCCTTGACCGGACACAGATTTGTATTGACACGCTCTGTGTCTTTCGGTTATGAGCTTCAAACATCGGCGTTTTTCACACGCTCGTTCATGCACCATGAACTTCACACCCAAGAGGAGAACACCATGACCAAAGCGGAACTCATCGACAAGGTGGCGAAGGATTCAGGGATTTCCAAAGTAGCCGCGGCCGCGGCCCTGCACTCCTTCATGGACAACGTGACCAAGGCCCTCAAAAAGCCGGATGGGAAGGTGACCCTCGTCGGATTCGGCACCTTCAGCAAGTCCAAGCGCAAGGCCCGCAAAGGCCGCAATCCGCAGACCGGAGCCGCCATCAAGATCAAGGCCTCCACGGTGGTGAAGTTCAAGGCCGGCAAGGCCCTGAAAGACGCTGTCTGATCCCCGAAAAAACAAAAAAGCGGGTTCACGCCGGGGCGTGAACCCGCTTTTTTTTTTACAAGAGTTGCAAGCTCGTTTTCCCGCTTCTGCGGCCGGGCGTCCCTTTTTCGCCCCCCGCTCTTGTTCTATACCATTTCGAGCCGATTAATATGGGCCCCTCGCCGCGCCCTCGACCCGGACTCGGTTCCGGTGCACGCGTCAGAAGGTAATGGCGAATTCCGTGAACTCTCCCGTGTAAGACTCCCAGTCGAGCGTCACGTCCTCCACCCGTGAAAGCGCGGAGCCCTTCCGGCACCAGGTGAGCATCTCCTCCACGCGCGGCTTCTCGCCCTCGATCACCGCCTCCACCGACCCGTCGCGGCGGTTGCGGACCCAGCCGAAGACCCCGATGCGCTGGGCGGCCCAGCGGGTGTCGGCCCGGAAGGCGACCCCCTGCACCCGGCCGGTGATGACCACGTGCGCCCTGACGTTTTCAGCCATGCGCCACCTCACTTTCCAAAGATAGGGAGCTTGATGGTTGCTTCTGTCGCTTGGTCAACCCACCCCAAGTTGCCGAATAAATCCTGCTTATCGCCCGGCTCCAGTCAGCTCCAGCCACTGCAACTCGGTCAGAACGGTCAGCCCCAGCTCCCGCGCCTTCTTCTCCTTGGACCCCGCGCCGGGCCCGATGACCACGTAATCCGTCTTCTTGGACACGGCCCCCGCCACGTTGGCGCCCAGGGCCTCCGCCTGCGCCTTGGCCTCGCTGCGGCTCATGGACTCCAGGCTGCCGGTGAAGACCACGGTCTTGCCGGCGATGGGGGAGGCGGCGGACGGCCGATCGAAGTCCATGACCGTGACGAGCGGCGGCTGATCGCCGCGGCTCGCGGTCAGGGCATCCAACACCTCGCGGTTGTGGGGCTCCGCAAAAAAATCAAGCAAATCCGAAACCATGCCGGGGCCGATGCCGTTGATCGACAGCAGCTCGGCGTTTTCATCCCCCGCGCGGGCCTGCGCCGTCTGCAGGCTTTCCCGCCAGCGCGCCAGGCAGAGGTAGTGCTTGGCCAGGAGCCGGGCGGTCGCCTCGCCGACCTGGCGGATGCCCAGCGCGAAGATGAACCGATCGAGGGCCACGCTGCGGGCGCGCGCGATGGCGGCGAAGAGCTTGCGGGCCGACTTCTCCCCCCATCCCTCCCATTCGCGCAGCGGCGGGAGATCCTGTCCGTCGCGCGCCTCCAGAGTGAAGATGTCCGCCGGGGTCCGGATCAGTCCCTTGCCGTGAAAAAGCTCGATGTTCTTCTCGCCCAGGCCTTCGATGTCGAAAGCCCCGCGGGAGGCGAAGTGCTTCAGCCGCTCCACGGCCTGGGCCGCGCAGACCAACCCGCCGGAGCAGTACGTGTCGGCCTGGCCTTCGGTCCGGACCAGCCGGCTGCCGCACACCGGACACTTTTCCGGGAGCCGGTAGGGGCGGCTGCCGGCCGGCCGCTCGCCCGCCCGGGCCTCCACCACCTGCGGGATGACATCGCCGGCGCGCTGAATCACCACGGTGTCGCCGACCCGGATGTCCTTGCGTTCGATTTCGTCGGCGTTGTGCAGCGTGGCCCGCCGCACCAGGACGCCGCCGACGCTGATCGGCCTCAAATGCGCCACCGGCGTGATTTTTCCGGTGCGGCCCACCTGGCACTGAATGTCCTCCACCACGGTCAGGGCGCGCTCCGGGGGAAACTTCCAGGCCAGCGCCCACCGCGGCGAGCGGCTGACGAAACCGAGCCGGCCCTGCCAGTCCAGCCGGTTGATTTTAAGCACGATGCCGTCGATGCTGAAGCCCAGCCCGGAGCGCTTGCGCTCCATCTCTTCGTGGAAGCTTGTCAGCCCGTCCAGATCCGCGCCCCGGGCCTCGACCACCGTCGCGGGCCCGTTCGGCCGAAACCCCCAGCCATGGATGGCGCGCAGCGCTTCGGCCTGAGTCTTAGCGAATGGCTGCGAGGCCTCGCCCCACCCGTGCACGGTAAAGCGCAGCGGCCGCGCGGCCGTAACGGCCGGGTCCAGCTGCCGCAGGCTGCCGGCAGCGGCGTTCCGGGGGTTGGCGAAGACCTTGCCGCCGGAGGCTTCCTGCTGCTGGTTGAGCGCCAGAAAGTCCGCATCGGTCATGTAAACCTCGCCGCGCACCTCCAGCACCTCGGGCCACCCCCCGCCCGTGAGCGTCGCCGGGACATCCCGGATCGTCCGGACGTTGGCGGTCACCTCCTCGCCTTCCAGGCCGTTGCCGCGCGTGGCCGCGCGGACGAGCGATCCGCGCTCGTAGCGCAGGGCGCAGGAAACCCCGTCGATCTTGGGCTCGCAGCTGATCTGGATGGCCACGTCCGGGTCTTTCAGCTCGCGCAGGAAGTTGCGCACGCTCTCCAGCCAGTCGGCGATGTCCGCGGGCGAGAAGGCGTTTCCGAGCGAGAGCATGGGAACGCTGTGCGGCACTTTCTTGAAACCGGCGGCCGGCGCGGCGCCCAGCCGGCGGGAGGGGCTTTCCGGAAGCACCAGCTCCGGGAAGCGCGCCTCGATGGCGTCGTTGCGCTGGCGCAGCGCGTCATACTCGGCGTCGGTGATCTCCGGCTGGTCCTGTTCATGGTAGAGCCGGTCGTGGTGGGCAATGAGCCCGGCCAGCTCCTTCAACTCCGAAAGCGCTTCCCTCTCGGTCAAGCGGTCTGGAGCGGTGTCAAAAAAAGCCGTGCGATTTTGTGCCATGCGTTTGCCATCGTTCGGAAGATTCGAATGCGAGCGCCACGGGCGGCCCGGGTGGTGGCGGCGTGGCGGGAGTTTCGATTATACCGCTTGTCATAATATCGATCCGGAAAAAGCGGATGGCGGCATAAGTGGTTGTAGCAAACCAACGCCCGGCCATCGGGACGCTGTTTTGACAACCACTATATAAAACTGTTTGGGGGCAGGGTGCAATACGTGACCGCAGCGGGCCTGTTTTCGGGTGACTATCGCGCCGTTTTGGTGTATCCCTCGTCCTTATCGATAATTTTGACGGGAGGAGAAAAGGCCGGGATCGACCGGCGCTTTCTTGTCCCAATGGGAGGGCATACCGATGGCGAAACGCTGGGCAAAAAAGATAGATTCCTTGAGCGAGTCGATGACCGTGGCCGTTTCCGACCGGGCGCGGGAGCTGCAGCAGAAGGGCGTGAAAGTGGTCAACCTGGGGGGCGGGGACCCGGATTTCGACACGCCGCCGCACATTGTCGAGGCCGCCGTCGCCGCGATTGACAAGGGCCTCACGCACTACGTCGCCAGCAAGGGGATCCCCGAACTTCGCAAGGCCGTCGCCGCCAAGTTCCAGCGCGACAACCACGTGGCCTATGACCCCGACACCGAGGTCATCGTCACCGCCAGCGGCAAGCTCGCCCTCTACATCGCTCTCGCCGCCCTGCTGGAGCCGGGAGACGAAGTCCTGTACTTCGACCCGGCCTGGGTGAGCTACGAGCCCATGATCCGGATGCTGGACGGGATACCGGTGGGGGTGCCGCTGCGCCCCGAGGACAACTTCGTTCTGGACGGCGACGAGCTCCAGCGCCGGATCTCGCCGCGGACCAAGGCGATGATCCTCAATTCGCCGAACAACCCGACCGGCCGCGTCCTGACCCCGCAGGAGCTCGAGGTCGTCGCCCGCTCCGCCCAGGCGCACGGCTATTGGGTGCTGAGCGACGAAATCTACGAGCACATCATCTACGATGAGCGGCGGCACATCAGCCTCGCGTCCCTGCCCGGGATGCGGGAGCTCACCGTGACCCTCAACGGCATGTCCAAGGCCTACGCCATGACCGGCTGGCGCCTGGGCTACCTCGGGGCCCCCGCCCCTTTGTGCGAGCAGATCCTCAAGGTCCAGCAGCACGTCGTCACCTGCGCCCCCTCCTTCGTCCAGGCGGCCGGCGTGGCCGCCCTGCAGGGCCCTCAGCGCTGCGTGGCCGACATGACCGCGGAATACGACCGGCGGCGCCGGTTCATGACGGAGGCCCTGAACGCCATCCCCGGCGTGCAGTGCCCGCTGCCGGAAGGCGCGTTCTATCTCTTCCCGAAAGTCGATTACAAGGGGCTGGACTCGAGCGAATTGGCCGAATGGATGATCGAGAAGGCGCACGTGGCGGTGACCCCCGGCTCGGCGTTCGGCCGCACGGGGCCGCGGAACATCCGGCTCACCTTCGCCACGTCCATGGCGAACCTGGACCAGGCCGCCGGGCAGCTGAAAGCCGCGATGGTTTGAGCCGGGGCCGGCCGACTTTGTAACCGGCAGGGGTAAATCCGGTGTCGACCGACGTTGAAGAGTGTTGAAGCCGTGCCATGCCGGCCGCCGGGGGGCCGGGCTTATCTCATTTCGCGGGCGGGGCCTTTTTGCTGGTTTTCGGAGACTTGGCTTTCTTGGGGGCCGGCTTCGCGGGCGCCGCGGCCTTCTCCTCCCGGGTTTTTTCAAACTGCCGGCGTGCCTGGATACGTCCCTGGAACTCGATGGACGTTTGAATCTCCTCGCCGTCGGCCCAGCGGATCAGCATTTCGTCCTTCTCAATGGACACGACCTTGAAAGGTCCTTTTTCGTTTTCGTACTTCTCTCCGACCAAAAATTCGAATTCAGTCGATGGATTCATTTTTCCCTCCGTTTGCCGATGGTTGCCTGGCGATTTTCCGGGGCGCTCACCGTTTTTCGGGTTTGGCCCGCCGTCCTTTCCGGCGGAGACCACTCGACCGCCCTAAGCCTCCGCCAATACGCCAAGGTTCTTTTTCATCATGTCCTTGTCGTCAAAAAACAACTCGATCGTGCCATCGTGGGGCGAGGCGAACAACTCCACCACGGCTTCAGCGATTTTGGCCGCGTATTGATGGTTGGGGAAAAAGCTGACGGTCCGCAGAGCCGTTACCACATCCCCTATCCCGCCTGAAATCGAATGGGCGATGGCTGCGTTGTCGTAAGTCTCCTCGCACAGCAGGCAGAAGCTCTTATCTTCAAGCATCGAAGATTCGATAATGTTCATATGCTTGTCGATCACCGCGAACTCTCTGATGTTCAGGTGTGTTCCCGGACCATCCAGGTATATTTGAAATTTCTGGCGCATGCGTTCCTCCTTTTTCCGCAAGGAATGAACCATCGTTCAGACATAATTTATCCCCAGTCCGTATGACCAGGTGGAGCCGATGCGGCACAGCGGCTTGCGCCATCGGATCACGGCCGCGCAGGCGCACGGCGCGAACCCGTGTTCTATGTTGTCAAAAAGTATGTGGAAGGTTGAGCCGGGCCGCGGCGCATAATTGGCTTCAAGATACACCCCTTCCCTGCACCCTTTGTGCATGGACGCCGGGTACTGATACCCGGTTCGATCGTCTTTTATCGTGACGAGCCGGCCGTTCGGGATGCACGTGGCGCGGCTTTTTCCATTAAATGCCTCCATTTTCAGATGCCTAATCCTTCCACGCCCCAGTTCTTCTGTTCTTGCTGACGGATATGATGTTGCCTTGGAAGTACGCACCGTTAAACTGCTCTAAAGCGGACCGAAGGCCGTCTTCCGTTTCCATTTCGACCAGCGCGATTCCCTTGCTCTGATTGGAGTACCTGCCTCTGACGATCGCAACCGAAGCGACCTTTCCAACCGAGGAAAAGTGGTGATTCAGCTCCGCCTCGTTGGTGTCGTTTGATAAATTACTGATGTACAATTTTGTTTTCACGTATAACCTTTAAAAAAAGTGCCGCTACCCGATTTAAATGAGACTCCTCGCGCGTGCGCATGGAGGTGTCGAGGAGAACCAAAAACCCGGTGAAGATGCGGGGAGGACGGGGCACCCCCTCCGGTGACGGAGGGGGTGCCGACTTCATGGTGGAGATTTAGACCGTTGTTACGTTGGCGGCAGACTTGCCCTTGGGCCCGTCCGTAACATCAAAGCTGACCACTTGGCCTTCTTGCAGGCTTTTGAAGCCGCTGTTCTGAATAGCGCTGAAATGTACGAACACATCCCCTCCGGTTTCGGCTTCGATAAAGCCGAAGCCTTTGGCCTCGTTGAACCATTTGACTTTTCCTTGCATCGTCGCTTTCATCCTCCTTTCATAAGATTTTTTAAGGGCGGATTTTTGCGACGGCATAAAAAAACCACCGCACTTTGAAGGGTGTGGTGGTTAAGCCCTACACTGCAAAATGTTTTCAATCCAACCTTGGCGGCAATCGATTCCCGCAGGGGATTTCTCGATTCCGTACTGTTGACAACATAGGCGCGTTACGTTGGCATGTCAACATAATTAAATCCAGCCATGAGGATGGCGGGTTGGACGCAACGCGAGGGGCCTGGCGCCGACCGGCGGTTATCGCCAATTCAAGCCCCCTCGCGCGGGGGGGGTAGACATCATAACCAGGGTACAAATTGTACCCTATTTAAATTTCAATCCACGCCCCCGCGCGGGGGGCGACCTCCAGGACGATCTCAAGGCCAACCTCCGCCTCCTCGTTTCAATCCACGCCCCCGCGCGGGGGGCGACCTGCGCCTTCAGCCCGAAGCTGTTGACCTGGACCTGTTTCAATCCACGCCCCCGCGCGGGGGGCGACTTGTCAATGTCATCAACCTTGTTTTCTATATGTAGTTTCAATCCACGCCCCCGCGCGGGGGGCGACGCGCCTGGATGTCAGAAAAGTTATCTACATGCGGGTTTCAATCCACGCCCCCGCGCGGGGGGCGACCCCTGGTAGTAGTAGGTTCCGAATTTAGTCAGTCCAGTTTCAATCCACGCCCCCGCGCGGGGGGCGACCCCAACAAGCCCTGAAATCGGAACTCCATAAGTTGTTTCAATCCACGCCCCCGCGCGGGGGGCGACCAGCCCGCACCTGTTTAAAGAACGGTGCCGATATGTTTCAATCCACGCCCCCGCGCGGGGGGCGACCTGGTGATGCGTATCGCTGCCAAACATGGATTGAGTTTCAATCCACGCCCCCGCGCGGGGGGCGACTAAAAATACTTCAAGATATTTTTAACGACACCAAGTTTCAATCCACGCCCCCGCGCGGGGGGCGACGAACGGTGGCCCTTAGTAACATTGGTGCAACTGGTTTCAATCCACGCCCCCGCGCGGGGGGCGACCCGGCAGAAATCGCAGACTATCGGCACTTCACCAGTTTCAATCCACGCCCCCGCGCGGGGGGCGACGGTTATCGCCGTAGAGCCTGAGTTGAAGGACGAAGTTTCAATCCACGCCCCCGCGCGGGGGGCGACGTGTTTTGTCTTAGGAAGCGCATGGGTTAGCTCCTTGTTTCAATCCACGCCCCCGCGCGGGGGGCGACAACGCAGGGCATGACGAAAGTTGCGGAGGGATAGACGTTTCAATCCACGCCCCCGCGCGGGGGGCGACCCGCTCCGTATTCCGCCCCCACCCCCGAGGAACGCGTTTCAATCCACGCCCCCGCGCGGGGGGCGACCTGGTGATGCGTATCGCTGCCAA
>CAZLSV010000056.1:0-31869 GCA_964562235.1 uncultured Desulfatibacillum sp. | reverse complement strand
TCGGCGGAGTAGGCTTCCAGCCGCGAGGATCGAGGCTGAAAGCCTCTCCCACAAAAAACAAGCTTGTTTGCCAGTTAAGGTGAAGTCGAGCGCAAAGGCCCGCTCAATACCCAAACACCCAAACACCTAAATACCCCAACACCCAAATACCCAAAAACCGTCTACTTCGCCTTTTCCGGGAACAGCCGGCGGATATCTTCGGCGCTGGCCATGCAAATGCCCCGCTCGGTGATCAGGCCGGTGATCAGGCGCGCCGGGGTGACGTCGAAGGCGAAGTTGACGGCCGGGCTTTTTTCCGGGCAGACCCGCACGCGGGACTGGCCTTCGCCGTCCCACCCCTGGACCCAGCGCACCTCCTCCGGGTTGCGCTTCTCGATGGGGATCTCGGCGACCCCGTCGCTCAGGTTCCAGTCGAAGGTGCTGGAGGGCAGCGCCACGTAGAACGGGACGTTGTTGTCGCGCGCCGCCAGCGCCTTCAGGTACGTGCCGATCTTGTTGGCGACGTCGCCGGCCGCCGTGGTGCGGTCGGTGCCGACGATGACCAGGTCCACCTGTCCGTGCTGCATGAGATGGCCGCCGGTGTTGTCGGCGACAATGGTGTGGGGCACGCCGCGCTCGCCCAGTTCCCAGGCCGTGAGCCGGGCCCCCTGATTGAGCGGCCGGGTCTCGTCGACCCACACGTGCAGGTCGATCCCGTGCTCGGCGGCGGTGTAGATGGGCGCCGTCGCCGTGCCGTATTCGACGCAGGCCAGCCAGCCGGCGTTGCAGTGGGTCAGGATGTTGAGTGTTTTCCCGGCCCGTGCGCGGCTCAGGGCCTCAAGGACCGGCAGGCCGTGAGTCCCGATTCGCCGGCAGTTTTCAACCTCCTCCTCGGCAATGGCGGCCGCGGCCTCCAGGGATCGCGCGACCCATGCCTGCGCCCCCGCTTCCGCGGCCAGGGCCTGAAAGACGCGGTCCACCGCCCAGGCGAGGTTCACCGCCGTGGGCCGTGCCGCTTTTAGCCGTGTCTTCTCCTTTTCCAGGTGCTCGAGCCCCGCTCCCCTCTCGGCGGCGCCGCGCGCGGCCAGCACCATGCCGTAGGCCGCCGTCACACCGATCAGGGGCGCTCCTCTCACCGCCATCCCGATGATGGCCTCGATGACGTCGTCGACGGTTTCAAGCGCCATGACCACGAATTCGTGGGGCAGCCGGCGCTGGTCGATGACCTTCACCTTGCCGTCCCGCTCGTCGAGCCAGATGGGACGAAGCGGTCGCTCTCTGGATTTCAAAGGGGGATTTTTCACCTGAACCCTCGGCCGTCGGGTCCCGACGGACCGGGTATCGGCCGTTGCCGTTGGCTTATAGAACGAACTCGGACAGCACCTCTCCCTTGAGGAGGTGCCGCTCAACCACCTGCCGGATCTTGGAAGGATCCATTTTCTGATAGACGACCGGCTCGGATCCGCTCAAGGCCACGGTGACATTCGGCTCGCTGGCGCATTTGCCGAGGCAGCCGGCGGCCAGGACCCGGACGTCCGGGCGTGCGGCAGCGGCCACTTCGCCCAGCAGGGTCTTCATCACTTCCCGGGCCCCGGCGGCAATGCCGCAGGTCCCCATGTGGACGGTGATCGTCGCGCGGGTTTCGCCCACGCGTAGCGCCATGGCGTCCGCGGTTCGGTCTTTTATCTGCTTCAGGTCCTCTACGGTCAGCTTAGGCATCGGTGCCCTCCATCGGCGCACTGGGATCGGGGCCGGCGGCCAGTTCCGCGAGCGCGCGGCGAATCGCCTCCGACACGCGCTGGACGACCACCGGATCGCCCAGGGACAAGCCTCCCAGCTCCGTTTTGAGATCGCGGGTGTCCAGAACAAACTCCCTCTCATCTACCCTGTGAGTGTAGCGAAAGTCAATATGCGGATAGCCCAGAAGCAGCACCGCCAGGGTCGCCGCCATGTCGCCCAGGGGAGCGCGGTCGATGTGGCTGCGGCGGAAGCGCGCCCGGACCCGGGTGCCTTTTCCGCGCCCTGGCTCCGCGGTGAGCTCCCCTTCGCAGCGCCTGGCGGCTGCGGCGAGCAGGGAAAGACCCAGGCCCACGCGGCGATGGGTGCGCGCGGTGACGAAGGGGTCCTCCATCCGGCGGACCTTCTCCGCCGGGATGCCGCGCCCGTTGTCTTCCACCGAGAGCGTCAGCCGGTCGCGGGCGCTGGACTCCTCCACCCGGATGAGCAGGCGATCGGCGCCGGCGCTGATGCTGTTTTCGGCAATGTCCAGTATGTGCAGGGAAAGCTCCCGCATTCAGTCCAGGACCCTTCTGCCGTAGAGCCCCTTCAGCGCCCAGCCCACCTCTTCGATGGTGGGGGCCGCCATCCGGAGCACGCTAAAGGCCCGGCCGATATCCTTCAGGCCGTGGGCATCGGAGGAGCCCAGGCAGGGCAGGGAGCCGATGCCGGGCAGGGCGGTTCTCGCCTCAACCGGCGACCGCCGGCAGGAGACCTCGACGCCGTCGAGGCAAAGCTCCGCCGGAATGAACCCGAGCTGGGCGATGAGGCCGTTGGCCGGCCGGTCCACGTGGGCGGCCAGGCTGAGACCGTTCAGGTCATGGGTGGCGGCCACGATCTCCGTGAGCCCCAGCCGGGTCGCCCCGATCAGCAGGCGGTGGTTTTCGGCCAGCACCTCGTCGGCCTCGGTGGCGACAATCTGACGGCCGAAAATCTCCGGCCGGTTTTCGCCGGCCAGGTGAACATAGACGATCTCCTGCATGGCCATCGCCTGCTCCAGCGTTCCGAAGAGGGCCAGCACGTGCACCTCCTCCCGCGAGCAGACCTCCAGGCCGGGCAGCACGCAAACCCCGCACCGGAGCCCCTCGCGCATGACGGCGCCGGCGTTGTCGGCGGAGTTGTGGTCGCAGACGGCGATCAGCTCCAGCTGCACCTGGCGGCTGCGCCGGATGATCTTCCGGGGGCTCATTTCCCAGTCCGCGCAGGGCGACAAGCAGGTGTGAACATGAAGGTCGGTCTTGAATTCTCTCAGAGGCAAGCGACCTCGCGAGCGTCCGGGCTGTCGACCCTGTGAGCGTTTTTCATGCGCCGTCCCGGGCCGGCGGCGGCCCCCCCACCCCGAGCGCATACATCCGCCCGGCCAGTTCGTACCCCGAACGGGGCCATCGCAGGATCGGGATGTTCTCCTGGTCGGCCTTTTTCACGGTGTCCGGGTCCGGCGGGCGGTCGCCGGTGAGGATCACCGCCGCCAGTTCCCGGAGAACGGCCACCGCCACGATGTTCTGATGGCTCTGAACGGTGAGCCAGACGCAGCCGATGGGGGCGTTGGCAATGACATCGCTGAGCAGGTCTCCGCAATACCCGCCGGCGACCTCGCGATCCAGGCCGTTTTTCCCGGCGGCCGCGTCCAGCTGGAACCGGTCCATGATCTGCCTGACGTTCACGATTTCCTTCCCCTTTCCTCATCGGCTAACCGGCCGTGCCGTGCCGGTCTCTTCTTCCGTTTGCGGGCGTGGCGCCAGATACAGTCCGTCCGGGCGGCGTTTCCCCTGACGACGTCTTCGGCAAAGGTCCTGCAGTCCGGCGACCCGCAAGCCCCGCAGTCCCGGCCTTCGATGTCTTCCAGGACCGCCTCTACGCGCCGCGCCTCATCCAGCGACATCGCCGGCCGGCGGGCGCCGAAAAGGCGGGTCAGCATCCGGGGGTCCTGATCCGGCTGAAACTGCCCCTTTTCATAAAGCCGCCGGATGGTCTCCCGGGACAGGCGTTTCCCCAGGCCGAAAACGCCGACCATTTTCTGGACGTTGCGTTTGGCGATGTATGGGTCGACCGCCGTCAGCACCCCGCCGAGGCAGCCTTCGCGGCAGGTCCGGAATTCGATGTATTCGAACTCCCTGAGCGCCCCCATTTCGATCTTGTGAAGATACGCGATCGTCTCCTGCAGGCCATGAACGGACAAGGATTTTTCGATGTCCATGTTGGCGATCTCGCCGCCGGACATGGCCCCCAGAGCGGCGTTCCCGCTGGAGCAGGTCTCAAACTCGTAGCCGCTGCCCGAAAACGTGATCGTGTCGGAATCGAGGAACTGATCCACCTGCCGCTTCAACGCGGGGAACAGGTCGTTGATCCCGATGGCGGCCTCATGGGGCTCGGGCGGCGTCCCGGGCCGAGCGACGCGGTCGCCGGCCTTGGTCGGGCAGGGATTGATGAAATAAAGACCGGCCGCCCGGCCCTGGGATCCGAGGGCGGGGAGAATCTGCTTTTTCACCTCGCGGGCCATGAGGGCCACCGGCCGCAGCACCGGCAGGACATGGGGCAGAAGGCTCGGGAACTGGAAGGCGATCAGCCGCACGACGACCGGGCAGACCGGGGAGATCAGGGGCCAGGGGGAGGCCGGCGAACGGCGGTTGCGGCGGATGAACTCCTCCGCCGCGCATTGGAACATTTCCAGAAAGAAGGACATGTCCACCGTGTGATGAAACCCCAGGCGGTGAAGCCCCCGCAGGACCCCTCCCGGCATGACTCCGGGAAACTGGGCGTAGAGCACCGGCGAGACCAGCGCAATGGCCACGTGGTCGCCGCCGATGCCGTCGAGCCCGGTGGTGGCGGCGCTCACGGCTCCGGCCGGACAGGCGCGGATGCAGGCCCCGCAGCCGATGCACCGGTCCACGATCCGGATCGATTTCCGGTGCCGGATGCGGATGGCCTTGGTCGGGCAGGTCCGCAGGCAGGCGGCGCATCCCGTGCACCGGTCTTCCTGGAACCGGACGAAGCCGGTGGAGTTTGGAACGCCGGCCACGGGGCTCATCCTCCTTCGTTCAGAAAGAACCGCATCCGGACCCGGGTGCCCTTCCCCGGCGACGATTCGATGGCCATGTCGTCGGCGTTTTTTTTCATGTTCGGCAGGCCCATGCCGGCACCGAACCCCATCTCGCGCTGTTCATCGGAAGCCGTGGAGTAACCGGGCTGCATGGCAAGCTCGATATCGGGGATGCCGGGGCCATCGTCGCGGATGTCCAGCGTCAAGGCGCCGTGGTCCAGTTCCAGGTGCAGGTTGCCGTCCCCGCCGTGCATCACCACGTTCATTTCGCCTTCGTAGCTGCAGACGGCGATGCGCCGGACCAGACGGGGGTCGAACTGCAGGGTTTTGAGCAGGTGCTGGATACGGATCGACGCCTCGCCGGCGTGAAGGAAGTCGCGCGCTTTTATGAAGAACTCTTTCCGGAGGCCGCTCATGGCCTCTTTCCTCCGCGCGGGGTGGAAGGAGGGTCAGCGGGGCCAGCGCCCCTGGATCAGCGGTTGCCGTTCAGCCCGGTCAACCGGCAGGCGTGCAGGCGGCCGCAGGCGACGAACATGGAACAGGGCGTCGAGATCAGTGGGAGCCCGTGGGCCTCGGCCAGTTGCACGACCTCGGCCGGCGGAACCTTGCCCCGGACAAACGCAATCGCCCCGACACCGGCGATGCTGGCCGTGCGGACGGCCTGGAGCGTGGTGAGCCCGGTCAGCAGAAGGCTGCCTTCGGCCAGGCTCGCCAGAATGTCGCTCATGAGGTCGCTGGCGCCGCAGCGAACGATGTCGGTGCCGAGCTTGGCTTCCCCGGCGAGAAGAGCGGCATCCAGTGTCCGGACAATCTCTGCCAGCTTCATCGACCAGCCCCCTCCGTGAAGATGCCAGTGGGAGTTTGACCCAAGTATAAAATAGCACGGCGCGGCCGGTCAAGAAAAACGATCCGGCCGGCGGCTCTTTGGGGCGGCCTCCCGGCTAGACAAAGAGCGGCACGCGTTTGAACTCGCGCACATCGACCAGCCCCCGATCGGTGATCTTCAGCTCGGGGATGACCGGCAGCGCGAGGAAAGAGAGCGTCATGAAAGGGTCCTTGAGCGGCGAACCCAGGTCCCGGGCCGCACAAACGAGCCGGTCCATGGCCGCGCTCACGGCCTGAACCGGCTCCAGGGACATGAGCCCGGCCACCGGCAGCGCAAGCCGGGCCACGACCTGGCCGCCGGCCGCGGCGGCGATCCCGCCGCCCATCTCCACCACCGCCTCCACGGCCGCGCGCATGTCCGCGTCGGTCGCGCCCGCGACGATGATGTTGTGCGAGTCGTGGGCGACGCTCGAGGCCAGGGCGCCCTGCCGGAGCCCGATCCCGCGGACCACCCCCAGGCCGACGCGCCCGCTGCCGGTGTGGCGCTCGACGACGGCGATCTTGAGCAGGTCCCGGGAAGGGTCCGACACCAGGCGGTTTCCCGCGACCGGTGCCGATGCGATCGACTGGCGCGTTACGATCTGATCGGCGATCACCTCGATCACCCGCAGCCGTCTCCCGCCGGCGGTCAGGCTGAAATCCAGCGCCGAGAGGTCCACCTTCATGGAGGGCGGGACCGGAACGGGCGCCGGCGTCCGGACCCCGGCCGAGAGCCTGCCGTGGGAAGCCACGAGCTCCCCGCGGGCATAGACTTCCTCGACCCGGAAGGCGGCTGGGTCCGAGAAGACCACCAGGTCCGCCTGGCGTCCCGGGGCGACGGCCCCGAGATGGGTGAGGCCGAAGCGTTCGGCCGGGTTGAGGGTGGCCATCCGGATGGCGGTCACGGGCGCCACGCCGCCGCGGATGGCGGCGGCCACGATGGAATCGACGTGCCCCTCGTTCAGCAGATCGTGCGGGTGGCGGTCGTCGGTGCACCACATGAGCCGGCGCGAGGAGCGCTCGGTGACGATCGGCAGCAGGGCGGAGAGGTTGCGGGCGCCGGTGCCCTCGCGGATCATGACGTGCATGCCGGCTGAGAGCTTTTCCAGCGCCTCGGCCGCCGTCGTGCATTCGTGGTCGCTGGTGATGCCCGCGGCGACATACGTGGCGAGGTTCTTTCCGGAAAGGCCGGGGGCGTGCCCGTCGACCGGCTTGCCGTGCCGGCGGGCGGCCTCGATTTTTTTCAGGACCTCCGGGTCGCCGTGCAAGACCCCCGGGTAGTTCATCATTTCGCCCAGGGCGACGATGCGGGGGTCGCTGAAAAACGGCTCCAGATCGGCGGCCGTCAGCCGGGCCCCGGCCGTCTCCATGTCGGTGGCCGGAACGCAGGAGGGGAGGGTGTAGTAAACCTCGACCGGCTGGCCTCTGGCGGATTCCAGCATGTAGCGGATCCCCGCGGCCCCGAGGACGTTGGCGATTTCGTGGGGGTCGGCCACCACGGCGGTGGTGCCGCGCACCACCACGGCCCGGGCGAACTCGCCGACGCCGGCCATGGCGCTTTCGATGTGAACGTGGGCGTCGATGAGCCCGGGGGCGAGGTAGCGCCCGCCCAGATCGACGGTCCGGCGGGCGGGGTATGCGCCGATGCCCGCGATGCGCCCGCCGGAGACGGCCACGCTGCCGGGGATGATCTCGCCGGAAAAGACATCGACGATGCGGGCGTTGGCCAGAAGCAGGTCGCAGGGGGGATCACCGGGTGAGGCTTTCAGGGATTCAGGTGTCTGCATGTTCGCTCACGTCCTCCTTTTCAGGCGCGGTTTTTCAAGACCCGGACGGTGAGGGCGACCTGGTCCATGGCCTCCGCCACGTCGATGGTCAGCAGCCGGCGCTCCTTCACCACCATGCGCCCGGCCACCATCACCGTTTGCACGTCCGAGCCCTTGGCGGCATAGACGACGGCCGATGCCGGATGGTGGATCGGCGTCAGGTGGGGCTGGCGGGTGTCGATGAGGATGAGGTCGGCCTGCTTGCCGGTTTCGATGGAGCCGATCTCGCCGTCGAGCCCGAGCGCCCGGGCGCCGTCGATGGTGGCCATGCGGATCACGGTTTCGGCGGAAAGCACGGTGGGGTCGAGGTTCGCGACCTTTTGCAGCTTGGCGGTCATGTCCATGGTCTGGAAAAGATCCAGGTCGTTGTTGCTGGCGCAGCCGTCGGTGCCGATGCCGACCGTGATGCCGGCGGCAAGCATCCGCGCGACCGGCGCCACCCCGGAGCCAAGCTTCATGTTGCTCTCGGGGTTGTGCGACACCCGCGCCCCGCGGCCGGCGATGAGGCCGAGGTCGTCGGCGTCGACCCAGACGCAGTGGGCCAGCAGGGTGGCCGCGTCGAGGACCCCGGCGCGGTCGAGCAAACCTACGGGCGACGCGCCGCGGGTGGCGCGCAGGTGTTCGTTTTCCCAGCGGGTTTCGGCGGCGTGGATCTGGAAGAGCAGCCCGAACTCCTCGCAGAGCCGTTTGGCGCCGAGGAGGGTTTCCGCGGAGCAGGTGTAGGCCGCATGGCAGAAGACCGACGGACGAATCCGCTCCGAGCGCCCCTGCCAGCGGCGGCAGAACCGCCGGGCCACGGCGAGGTTGCGGCCGGGGTCGGCCACCCCCGGGGCCGGGTGGTCGATGACCCCCTGTCCCAGCACCGCCCGCAGGCCGGAGGCCTCCACGGCCTCGGCGACCGAATCCTCGAAGAAGTAGCCGTCGCAGCAGGTGGTCGTGCCCGAAAGGGCCATTTCGGCGCACGCGAGCAGCGCCCCCCAGCGCACGGCGTCCGGCGCGATGACGGCGGCCTCGGCCGGGAAGATGTGCTCTTCGAGCCAGGCTTTCAGCGGCAGGTCGTCCGCCAGTCCGCGGAAAAGGGTCATGGGCAGATGCGTGTGGGTGTTGACCAGGCCCGGCATGAGGATGCCCCCGCGGGCATCGATGCTCTCGCGCGCCTCGGCCCGGCCGGGTGCGGGCCCCGCGCCGAGGGCCTGGATTTTTCCGCCGGAGATCCCCGCCCATCCGCCGCGAAGAATGTCGAAGGCGGGATTGCAGGTGAGCAGGACGGCATCGTGGATGAGGGTGTCGAAGGTCATGATGGCACAAAATAGGCGGTCAGCCGGTCGCCGGTCGGCCGGTCGCCGGGAAAAGCGTCACTTATATCGTCAACCGACGGGCCGCCCCCGCTCTACCTGAGTCGCGCAAATGCCGCTGCTATCCGGTTCACATCGTCCATCGCCTGCTCCACGTCGAAGGTCCGGATGTGGCCGTTTTCCATGACGATGCGGCCGTCGATGAGCACCGCGGCGACGTCGCTGCCCCGGGCCGCGTACACCAGCTGGGAGGCGGGGTGGTACATGGGCACCAGGTGCGGCTGACGCGTGTCGATAACGATTACGTCGGCCTGCTTGCCGGCTTCGAGGGAGCCGATGCGCTCGCCCAGCCCGAGCGCCCGCGCGCCGTCGATGGTGGCCATGCGCAGGACGGTGGCGGCGTCGAGCACCGTGGGGTCGAGGCACTGCACCTTGTGCAGCTTGGCGACCGTGTCCATTTCGAGAAACAGATCGAGGTTGTTGTTGCTGGCGGCCCCGTCCGTTCCGATCCCCACGCAGACCCCGGCCGCGAGCAGCCGCGGCACGGGCGCGACGCCGGAGGCGAGTTTCATGTTGCTCTCCGCGTTGTGGGACACCTTGACATCGTGGCGCTTCAGCGCCGCGATGTCCTCATCGCTCAGCGCCACGCAGTGGCAGGCGAGCACGTTCGGCGCGAGCAGGCCCAGAACGTCCAGATGGCCGACCGGGCTCCGGCCGTAGCGGCCGCGGATGGTTTCAACCTCGCCGGCGGTTTCGGAGAGGTGCAGGACCAGCGGCAGGCCGTAGCGGCCGGCGAGCTCGAAGGCGCGGGTGAGAAGCTCGGGCGCGCAGAGATAGGGCGAGTGCGGCTCCACGGCCACGGTGATCCGGGGATCGCCCCGAAAAGTGTCGATGAGCCTTTGGGTGGCGGCGAAACCCTGCTCGATGGGGCCGTAGCCGGGCGAGGGGAAGTCGAAGAGCACCTCGCCGACCACGGCCCGCATGCCGGCCGCCTGCGCGGCGCGGGCGACGGCCTCCTCGAACAGGTACATGTCGCAGAAGGTCGTGGTGCCGGAGAGGATCATCTCGGCGCAGGCCAGCAGCGCGCCGCCGTGCACCTTGGAGGGGTCCAAAGCGGCCTCGGCCGGGAAGATGTGGTCGTTCAGCCAGGCCATGAGCGGCAGGTCGTCGGCCAGTCCGCGGAAAAGCGTCATGGCGGCGTGGGTGTGGGTGTTGACGAGACCCGGCATGATGATCCCGCCGCGGGCGTCGATCACCCGGCCGGGGGCGCCGCCGCCGAGATCCCCCGCGTTTCCGACCGCGGCGATCCGGTCCCCGCGGATCGCCACGGCGCCATCCGGGATGATCCGCTGCTCCGCGTCCATGGTCAGAACGAGGCCGTTGGTGACGAGAATGTCAACCGGAGAGGTCGTCATCGAGCTGCCTCATGACCCCCGCCAGGAGCTTGGCGAGGTTGGGTGCCGCCCGCCGGGCGACGGCGATGATCTCCTCCACCGTGGCCGGAACGGGGCGGTCGGGATCGTTGACGTTGGTGATGACCGAGACGCCGAGCACCGCCATGCCGGCGTGCACGGCCGCGATCACTTCCTGAACGGTGGAAAAACCCACCGCCTCCGCCCCGATGATCTTCAGGAAGCGGGTTTCGGCCGGGGTTTCCAGCGAAGGCCCCTTGAGGCCGGCATAAACCCCCGTGCGCAGGGGGATGCCGGCGGCCCTGGCCGCCTCCTGCGCGAGCCCGATCAGCTCCCGGTCGTAGGCCCGGGTCATGTCCGGGAAGCGCGGCCCCCAGGTGTCCGTGTTGCGGCCGACCAGAGAGTTTTCCCCGGACAGGTTGATGTGGTCGGTGATCAGCATCAGATCGCCGGGCGCGTGCGCCGGGTTCAGGCCTCCGGCCGCGTTGGTCACCAGCACGCGGCGGGCCCCGAGTTCCTGCATCACGCGGATGGGGAAGGAGACCTCCGCGGGCGAGTATCCTTCGTAAAGGTGAAACCGGCCCTGCATGACCATTACGGACCGGCCGGCGATGTGGCCGAAGAGCAGCCGGCCGGCGTGGCCCGGCACCGTCGACACGGGGAAGTGGGGCAGCTCCGCGTACTCGAATGCCGCCGATACGTGCAGCCCCTCGGCGGCCTCACCGAGCCCGGTGCCGGTCAACAGACCGGTCCGGGGGGATTGGCGGATGCGGCTGCGTAAAAAATCGGCGGCTTCAACCGCCCTGGCTTTGAAGGGGTCCATAAAATAGGGCCTTCCTGTCGAGGCTGTCATGTTTTTCGCGTGGGAGCGGCATCTTGCCGCGAAATGATCGCGGCGGGGACGCCGCTCCCACAAAGCTGAAGTTACTTTCGGATAAATCCCCGCCCCCCCGCCGCGAGGATCGCGGCTGAAAGCCTCCCACCAAAAACAAGCCTGCGGGCCGACAAGGCGGCGCCGAGCGCCATGGCCCAGTAAGCGGCTCGAGGCCAGCCGGCGCATCGCGGCTGAAAGCCTCTCCCGCACGTCATTGCCGATCCGGGTGGCGCCGCGCGCCCGAACCGGGTGTTCTGAAAACGACCCGGCGGGCAATAGTAGACGATGACCGAATGCCCGTCAAGCGCTGACGCGGGACAACTCCAAGCCGTCATTGACTTTTATTTGCGGGTATGAAATAGATTCGGGGCTAAATTGGGTGACTTGCTGAAAAATGCCTTGACGCGTAAGGAGAGCGCCCGCATGACAATCGGTTTTCATCCGAACCATCCCGATATCACTGAAGAAATGTGGAGCCGGATCGACGGGGTCATCTCCCGCTACAAAGGTGTTCCGGGCTCGGTCATCGGCGTTCTGCGCGAATGCCAGGACGTGGCGGGGTACCTTCCGGTCGAGCTCATGGATTACATCGGCGTCGGGCTCAACCTTTCCCGCAGCGAAGTCTTCGGCGTCGCTTCCTTCTACGCGCTGTTTTCGCTCGAACCCAAAGGCCGCAACGTCGTCAAGGTGTGCATGGGGACCGCCTGCTACGTGAAGGGCATCAAAGAGGTCATCACCCGCATTGAAAATCATTTCCATGTGAAGCAGGGCGGCACCTCCTCCGACCGCCGGTACTCGCTGGAGCCGGTGCGGTGCCTCGGGGCCTGCGGTCTGGCGCCGGTCATGGTGGTGAACAAGGACACCTTTGGGGATGTCAAGGCCGACAAGGTGGTTCAGATCCTCGACAAATACGAGTAACCAACTCCCCGGAGTTTATCGATATGAAACTATCCGAGATTCGTGACGTTTTAAAAGCCGAAGTGCTGGTGGGGCAGGCGCATTTGGATATCAGCGTCGTCGCGGGCGGCGGGGCCGATCTGATGGCCGATGTGCTCTCGGCGGTGGCCAAGGGCGCGGTGCTGCTGACGGGGCTGACCACCGAGCAGGTCCTGCGCACGGCCAAGGTGGCCGGCGTGGCGGCGGTGGTCTTCGTGCGCGGCAAGCGGCCGGACGAGCCCGTGCTCGACCTGGCCCGTTCCTACGACATGCCCGTTCTCCTGACCCGCTATTCGCTTTTCGTGGCCAGCGGCCGACTCTACATGAACGGCTTGCGCGGCCTCGACGGTTCGTGGTGAGATCTGCGGAGTGCGGACGAGACGCTCGATCGGGCCGGTGCGGATCTGCCGGCGCTTGCGCGCGAAGGTGGGTGGGGTTTTGCTGGAGGCGGCCCTGTGGCGCCGGGAGGACCAGGAGTGAGGGATGAATAACGTCAGGACCCAGTTGATGTTGTGCGGCGGCACCGGCTGCCATGCCAATCACAGTATCGAGTTTCGGGACGCGCTCCAGAAGGAGCTGGAACTGAAGGGGCTGGCCGAGGAGGTCAAGATCATCGAGACCGGGTGCAACGGTTTCTGCGCCGTGGGGCCGGTGATGCTGGTCCAGCCGGAGGGGATTTTCTACCAGAAGCTCACCCCGGAGCTCGCCCCGCAGCTGGTGGAGGAGCATTTTCTCAAGGGCCGTCCGGTCAAAGCGCTTTTTTACGTGGAACCGCTGTCGAAGCAGGTCATCCCGAAGATGGACGAGATCCCTTTTTTCGCTCATCAGATGTTCTGGGTGATGCGCAACAAGGGCGTGATCGACCCCGAGCTGATCGACGAGTACATCGCGCGGGACGGGTATTTCGCGGCCGCCAAGGCCTTGCGGGAAATGACCCCCGATCAGATCGTCGAAGAGGTCAAGGCTTCGGGGCTGCGCGGCCGCGGGGGCGCCGGGTTTGCCACCGGCCTCAAATGGGAGTTCGCCCGCAAGGGCCCGGGGGATGTGAAATACGTGCTGTGCAACGCCGACGAGGGCGACCCCGGGGCGTTCATGGACCGCAGCGTGCTCGAGGCGGACCCCCATGCCGTGCTGGAAGGGATGATCATCGCCGCCAGGGCCATCGACGCGCGCCAGGGTTACATCTATGCCCGAACGGAATACCCCCTGGCCATTCGGCGCCTGGGGATCGCGATCCAGCAGGCCCGGGACTACGGGCTGCTCGGGAAGGACATCCTGGGCACGGGGTTTGATTTCGACGTCGACATCTACCAGGGGGCCGGCGCCTTTGTCTGCGGTGAAGAGACGGCCCTCATGCGCTCGATCGAGGGCAAGCGCGGCATGCCGCGCCCGCGGCCGCCGTTTCCGGCCCTCAAAGGGCTGTGGGACAAGCCGACCATCTTGAACAACGTGGAGACCCTGGCCGTCATCCCGCAGATCATCACCAACGGCGGCGCCTGGTACGCGAGCGTCGGCACCGAGGGCAGCAAGGGCACCAAGGTCTTCGCCCTGTCCGGCGACGTGAACAACATCGGCCTGGTCGAGGTGCCCATGGGCACCTCGCTGCGGAAGCTGATCTTCGACATCGGCGGGGGCATCCCGGACAAGAAGAAATTCAAGGCGGTCCAGCTGGGCGGCCCATCGGGGGGCTGCGTGCCGGAGCAGCACCTGGACATCCCCGTGGACTACGAGGCCATCGCCAAGGTCGGCGCCATCATGGGCTCCGGCGGGGCCATTGTCATGGACCACGAAACCTGCATGGTGGACATGGCGCGCTTCTTCATGGATTTCGTGCAGGACGAGTCCTGCGGCAAGTGCACCCCCTGCCGCGAGGGCACGCGCCGGCTTTTGCAGATCCTGGAAAAAATCTGCGAGGGCCACGGCGAGCCCGGCGACATCGACATTCTCGAGGAGCTCTCCGGCATCATCAAGGAGGCGTCCCTTTGCGGCCTGGGGCAGACCGGCCCCAACCCCGTGCTCTCCACCCTGCGCTATTTCAGGGACGAGTACGAGGCGCATATCCACGAGAAGCGCTGCCCGGCCAAGCGCTGTGTGGCGCTGCTGAAGTTCGAAATCGACCCGGAGATCTGCACCAAGTGCGGACTGTGCTTCCGCGCCTGTCCGGTCGAGGCGATCGCCTGGAAGAAAAAAGAGATCGCCCGCATCGAAAAGGACAAATGTATCAAGTGCATGACGTGCTTCGACAAGTGCAAGTTCGGGGCCATTTTTTAGCGTTCGACCGCCGCTGAAATTCATTCGAAACCATTGTTTTCACCGGCGCGAACGCCATCGGAGTTACGCGTATGACGGAAGCTCTCATCATGATGGGCGGGCTGGGGCTGGCGATCGGCCTCATGCTGGCGGTGGCGGCCAAGGTCTTCTATGTTTATGTCGACCCGCAGGTCGAGGCGGTCTCCTCGGTGCTGCCCGGCGCGAACTGCGGCGGCTGCGGCAAGCCGGGCTGTGCCGCCAACGCCGAGGCGATCGTCGCCGGCCAGGCCGCGCCGAACTCCTGCGTGGCGGCCGGCCCGGAGGTGGCCGAGGCCATCGCCGGCCTTCTGGGTGTCGCGGTGACGGCCATGGAGCCCAACATCGCCCGCCCGGGGTGTTATTTCGGGGTCGAGAAGGCCGACACCCGGTTCGTCTACCAGGGCCTTGACGACTGCCGCGCCGCCGCCGTGCTGAGCGGCGGCATGAAGGTGTGCACCATCGGCTGCATCGGTCTCGGGACCTGCGTGCGCACCTGCCCGTTCAGCGCCATCCACATGGGCCCGGAAGGACTGCCCGTGGTGGACCCGCAGCGATGCACCGGCTGCGGCGCGTGTGAGCGCGTCTGCCCGAAGCACATCATCAACCTCTCCTCGGTCACCCGCCGCATCCTGCGCGAATACACCGTGGAGGAGTGCACCACCCCCTGCCAGCGCGCCTGCCCGGCCGGGATCGACATCCGGGAGTATATTCGGCAGATCTCCCTGGGCGATTATCTCCGGGCCGTCCAGGTCATCAAGGAGCGCAATCCGTTCCCGGCGGTGATCGGCCGAATCTGCCCGCGCCCCTGCGAGACGGAATGCCGTCGGCAGCTGGCCGACGAGTCGGTGGCCATCAACTACCTCAAGCGCTTCGCCGCGGACTTCGAAAAGCAGGGCGGCCAGCGGGTCCAGCCCTACCGGGCGCCGTCCACGGGCCGCCGGATTGCCGTGGTCGGCGGCGGTGTGGAGGGGTTGTCCGCCGCCTTTTTCTCCGCGCGGCTGGGTCATTCGGCGACGGTCTTCGATGCGGCCCCCCGGCTCGGGGGGATGCTGCGAAGCGCGATCGCCCGCGAGCGCCTGCCCGAGGAGGTTCTGGACTGGGACATCCAGGGCATTCTCGATCTGGGCGTCACCGCCGAGACCGGGAAGACGCTCGGCAAAGAGATCTCCGTCGGTGCACTCCTGGAAGGCGGATACGAGGCCGTCTTTCTCGCGACCGGCGGCTGGGACAGCCGGCTGGCCCGGGGGACGGGGGCGGCGGTGGAACCCGCGATCCCGGGGACGTTTCTGCTGGTGGACCTGCTGCGGGCGGGCGCGGGCCTGCCGGCGTCGTTGCCCCCCGGTTCGGAGGCCGTCATCTACGGCGGCGGCCGGCTTGCCCTGGAAGCCGCCCGGCGCTGCCGGGATCTGGGCGCCCGGGCGGTGACGATTCTTTTCAGGGAGCCCTGGGACAAGAGCCCGATCACGGACGCGGAGGTCGCCGCCGCCGGCATTGAGAACTTGAGCATCCGCCATGCCGCGGCCGTTCAGAAACTCTTCGGCGAGGCCGGACAACTGACCGGCCTCGAGGTGGCGGAAAACGGATCGGATCCGGCCTACCGGCTGAACGCCCAGACCCTGATCCTGTCCGCCGGCCGCCTCCCGGAAATGATTTTTGTGCCCTCTGCTCCAGCGCCGACCCCGGAGCAGGGCGAACCGGCCGCGACGTCGCTCTGGGAAGGGATTCTGCCTTACAAACAGCCGTGGTATCGCTCTCAGTCAGGGCTGTACGCGGAGGGCGACGTGATTTCCGACTTCAGCGCCGCCATCAAGGCCATCGGCGCCGGCCGGCGAGCGGCGGTCTCCATCCACCAGGTGATCAGCGGCATCAGCCCCCAGCTCAGCGAGAAGGTGATCGACCCGGCGGCCAGCATCCAGAACATCAGCTGGGTGGAAAACATCAAGCGGTTCCCGCGGCAGATCATGCCGGTTTGCAGCGGAGCGGACGCGGTGCCTTGCGTCGAGCTCGAGCGCGGGTTCTCCGAGGACGCCGCGCGCAAGGAGGCCGGCCGCTGCCTGCAGTGCGGGCTGATCTGCTACCGGCAGGCCCCCTCCGACAAGCGAACCGACGCTACCGTCTCCGCCTGAGCGGAGCGCACGGGTCGAAAAGAGGTAAGCAGGGGTGGCCAGCGAGGAAGGCGTCGTCATTCGCGTGGATGCATCCGGCACCTGGGTCAAGACGGTTCGCAGCGGGGCCTGCGAAAGCTGCTCTTCCAAAGCCTCCTGTCACTCGATGGGCGGGGGCCAGGAGATGGAAGTGGCCGCCGACAACCCCATCGGGGCGCGTGTCGGGGACCGCGTGGTTCTCAGGATGGCCACCGCTTCGCTCCTGAAGGGCAGCTTCCTGGTTTACATGTTCCCGATCCTGCTGCTGGTGGCCGGTGCCGCGCTCGGCGAGTGGATCGCGCGCGCATCCGGGGTCGAATCCTCCGTGCCCTCGGCGGTGACCGGCTTCGGGGCGCTCGTGCTCGGGCTCTTCCTCATGCGGACCATCGCCCGGCGCCTGGGGGAAAAAGCCGAGTATCGCCCGCGGATTTCCCGGGTGGTGGGACGGGTGGAAGGCCACCCCTTGACCCACGAGACGCCCCCTCCGGCGCCGGAGATTGACGCGCGGCCCCGCCGAACGCAATAATCGTGCAGCCGGGGAACCGAGCCCCGCGATCGCATCCGGGGGCGCAACGGTTCGCGGCGCCTCACATCAGGGCGCGGCCTGTTTTTTCTCCCCGGGCTTGCCCGGGAAAAGGTCTTCGATCGGCACATCCCTGATCTTCGCGAGGCAGGACTCCAGGGCCTCGGTCTCGGTTTCGCCGACCCCCTGATACTCCTGTTTGGCGATGAGGTTGATCAGGTTGGGCACCGCTACGAATCGACCGGCGAGTATCCCTTGCACGGCCTCGTGCACATCGATGTAAATCAGGCGCTGGCTGCGGATCAGATTGTAGCGGGTGATTCGGGTCAGGATGTCGCTGGGGTTCAAAGGGTGCATGGGGCGGCTGCCTTTCGTCGGCTCACTCCTCTTCAAGGGTTAATTTCAACGGAAAGCCGTTCTCGCGGGCGGCCTCCGTCACGACCTTCACCTTGGTTTCGGCGACTTCGAGCGGGTAAATTCCGCAAAGCCCGGTCCCGCTGCGATGGGCCTGCCACATGATCCGGGCGGCCTCGTCCGGGGACTTGTTGAAGACCACCACCAGCAGTTCCACCACGAACTCCTTGGTGGTGAAGTCGTCATTGTGGATCAGCACTCTATATAGGCGGGGTTCAGTGATCTCGTCGCGGGCCTCCGCGAGGTCGCCTTCCACAATTTCAGGTTTCATGTCGCTCATGAGCTGTCTCCCGACCTTGCCCTGCCCTTCGCGGCAGGTCTTCTGAGCGTGCGAGGGTCCCGGGCGCGAAATGGCGCACGGCGCGAAGCCCTTTGGGGCCCTTTGGCGCGCAGCGGACCTTCCATTGGGGAAAAATAAGCGGCCGCGTGTTTGAAGTCAACGCGCCGGTGGCCCATCGGACGGATGTCTTCGCGGCGAGCGGCCGACTCGGAGTCGAATGCCGCTTTCAACTCTTCGCCCGTCATGATAAAATGAAACTACCGGAGAGTCCTGCACTCATGGGCCCCGGACGACGATCGAGACATGACCATGACCGAGACCGTATACATCACCAGCGGAAACAAGGCGGTGTTCCGCTGCCCGAACTGCCATCGCACCAAGACCGTGGACGTGTCGGCCTTCGAGGAGCACCGCCAGCCGTTGCGGTTCAAGGTGAAGTGCCCTTGCGGCCAGGTCACCGTCTCGAGCATCGAGAAGCGCCGCCGCTACCGCAAAGAGACGGATCTGCCGGGCGCCTATGTGCACTACGTCGACGGCCAGCCCAAGGGCAAGGGGGTTTTGCGGGTGAGGGACCTTTCCGCCACCGGCATGAAGCTGCAGATTTCCGCCTGCGAGACCTTTGCGCCCGGCGACATGCTGAAAGTGTCGTTCAACCTCGATGACGCCCAGCGCAGCCCGTTGCAGAAGAAGGTCATCGTCCGTAACATCTCCCCACCCCATGTCGGCGCCGAATTCGCCCCCACCGAAACCATCGACAAAGCCCTCGGGTTTTACCTGCGCTTCTGAGGGCAGACTCCCGCGAGGAAGACCCGATGACCCCAACCCGCTGCGCCTGGGCTGGAAACGACCCGCTGTATGTCCGCTATCACGATTGTGAATGGGGGGTGCCGCCTGCTACGCCTTCATGCAGGCCGTGGGCATGGTCAACGACCACGTGGTGGGCTGCTTCCGGTGGGACGAAGTGGCGAGAATGGCCGCATGATGCGCTCGATCGGCGTGCGCAGCTCGATCAGGTCTCAAGAGAGCCGGTATCGTTCTTTCCGCTTTTTTGGGCCAGCACGAAAAAAGCACGGCAATGGGGCATTGTGTCCGATTTTTTGGGATCGGATCGCCACCGCTTTCATCGCCGGCCCATTACGCAAGGCTCGCGCATCCGCCAGCAAACAGGCGAGATGGGGCTGACGGACTTACCTCAGTCGCCCATCTTCGCCATGTAGTCGTCGGTCTTGAAAATGGAAGGGACAGGAAACGCAAGGAGGCGCTTGGACTTTACAAAATCAAGCGCCTCCGGTATTTTAAGGCCATGGGGAAGCAGATGGAAGCTAAAAGAAATAGAGGGGTGTTCGCCAGTATCTGTTGACCACCTGTTGACCAGGGCCGGCCATGATGTCAGATAAAAAGGACAAATATCCATTTCTTGATTGTTGGAAGCGGCAGGGCAAAGGGTCCTTTCCCGCTGTCCCGGTGGGGCCTGTTTTAAAAGAGAAAAGGGAGAAAACAATTGCCGGATTGAAGGGTTCCCATACGACACCTGAAACCAAACTGCTTTTCGGACCACATCCCCCACCGGCTCCGCTGGATGAAGCTTCAAAAGAAGAATACCGGCGCTACTTTGATGAAAAATTAGCTCAGCCAATGATCTTGAAAGCTGGTTATGAATGGTACTTTCATGAATGCTTAAGGTTTGGGGCGATCGTAATAAAACACCGAAACAGGCTATTTGCTGGGGAAGATAGGGAGATGGTTTTGAGAGATCTTGGAAGAAAAGTTTTCCCCAATACAAAGGGTGGCCCGGCATTTTTGGAAGAGTATCAAAAGAGCATTTTAAAGTCGATCTATATAGAGCTAAAAGATCTCATAAAAGAGATCAGAACTAACCTTGGTGTTACCTCCAAAACGGGGGAATATCTTGACGATGATTTGAACCGAGCCAAAGACAACCTCGATATTTTGCCCCAGGAATTGAGAGGGCTTTTTTATCCTGATGAGTTGGAAAAGCTGCTTGATAAAAGGTCGATATCACAAACCGCTCTTGAAATAATCGTTAGGCGCCTTCGGCCATGCCTAAAAAATGAAATACCTTCCAGAACCCTCGCGAACTTGCTCAACTCAAGCCCGCCGATTATCTTTTCGGACCCCTGATTTGACCCCTCAACATGGGGGTGCAAACAATTTCCACAACAACAATTTTCCCCTATCATTAAGGCATCATTTACCGAAGGGGGTCTATGATGCCTTTAATGAAATTGACGAATCACCTTCGCGAGATTCGGCGCGCAAAAAACCTCTCCGGCTACGATCTGCAAATTCTCACGGGAACTACAGCTCAAGTAATCTACATGATTGAGCGTGGTCTTCGGCGGCCATCGTTCCAGGAGCGTTTGCGAATCGCAGAAGCGCTTGAATTGACAGTGGACGAAATCTTTCCCGAAAACTTGCGCCGCCCGGCAGAGCAGAAAATCATGAGGGATGATTGCGAGTGGGGTGGGCGATGAACATCGATAAGCAGCGCATCCTCGATCACTTCGCCGGCGACTTCACCCCGTTCTACGCGCGCCACCTGGGTGCGATGAAACGCAGCGGCAACAGTTTTAAGGCGCTCTGCCGGTTCCATGACGACAACGACCCATCACTATTTTTCTGGCCGGAAACTGGAAAATTCAAATGCTACGGTTGCGAGGCGCACGGCGATATTTTTGATTTTTATGCGCGCACGCACAGACTGAACGGCGACTTCGCGGCCGTGGTCCGCGGCATAGATTCTGACTTCGCGATTTCTGGCAATGGCGTCAAGTCAGAAAAAGCCACTATCCGCAAGGATAAAGAACGGCTTCCAGCGGAGCGCAAGCGGCTCGTCGAAGTCTACGAATATTTGAACCTTCAAGGGGTGCTGCAATTTCAAAAAGTCCGATACGAGCCTAAGAGTTTCAGGCTTCGCCGCCCGGATGGCCGTGGGGGGTGGATTTACAACCTGGAGGGCATAGAAGAACCGGTTCTCTATAACGTGGCGGCGGCTGCCGCTGCTGATGAAGTCTTTTTTGTCGAAGGGGAGAAAGATTGCGAAAAACTGAAAGCGGTGGGCATCGTTGCGACCACTATTTTTAATGGTGCATCCGGGAAATGGCTCGAGCCATATACGCAAATATTGACCGGTAAGCGGCTCGTCCTTATACCTGACGCCGATGAACCCGGCCGGGCTCTGATGCAGCGGGTGGCGGCCGCCATGTATGGTGTGGCGGCATCAATCAAAATCCTCAACCTCCCGAACCCCGCCAGTAAAAAGGGCTACGACGTTTCCGACTTCATCGCCGATCAGGTAGACCTTGATACGGCGGCCGAGAAGCTTTCCATCATGGTCGAGGGCGCGCCTGAATGGCCCCTGCCCGCAGAGCTTGAGTTGGTGACCGAACCATCTTCCGGCTTTCAGTTTATCCATAACGCCGAGATCCTGGCCGACCTGAAGCCTATCGAGTGGCGAATCCGGGACATCCTTACGGACTATTCCCTTTATTACAACTTCGGCGACCCCGGCCACTTCAAGACCTTCATCGAGCTTGATCGGCTCTTGTGCATCGCTTCCGGCATCGACTACCACGGCCACAAGGTGAAGCAGGGAACCGTTTTTTATATCTGTGGTGAGGGCTGGCAGGGCATCGGACGCCGGATTGCAGCTTGGCATATCGCGCACGGTACCAAGGCGCCGGACGTGCCTTTTTTCGTTTCCAGAACCCCGACGCAGCTAATGGACCGGGAAGCCATTCAGGAAGTCCGGCGAGCGGTGGACTCTATGGCGAAGGTATACGGACCGCCGGCCGTGGTTCATATTGACACCCTGGCGCGGAACTTCGGAGAGGGAGACGAGAACGCCACCAAGGACATGAACGCAGCCATATCTAACCTTGATAGGGCTTTTGGGGCCGACTTCTGCCGGGGGCTGACTCACCACACAGGCCATGCAAACAAAGACCGCGCACGGGGCGCTATGGCACTCCACGGGGCAGCAGACGGCGCTTTCCGTATCAGCTTGACCGCATCAGGCCAAATCGTGGCGGAATGCAAAAAGATGAAGGACGCACCTACCGCCCCCATGATGGTTTTTGACCGCAGGGAAATTTTGCTCCGGATCGGCGATACCGAAGACCGCAGCTATGTCATGGAGTTGGAGGCAGAGGGCGATGATGCCACCGCTATCTATAAGCCGAAGGCACAAGCCAAGCTAAAAGCGGGCTTGGCTAAGGCCGTGGGCATCCTCCGGAACCTCCAAGACCGGTTCCAGGAAAATCTCAGGAAAAACGGCAGGCCCTTCGCCACTCCTCAAATTCTTTACGCTGAATGGCGGGACGCCTGTAAGGACGCGGGCCTATACAAGAGGACTGACCATTTCCGGAGGGCCTTTGAATCGATACTCCTCACGGGCATTGTGGGAGTTGATGAGTCGAAAAGATTTGTCTATCTAAAAGAAATCTTAAGTGAAATTGACGAGTAGGGCAAAACTGATGTTCGATGATGTGAGGAGTTCCGGGGGAGTTCCGGGGGAGTTTATGGGGAGTTGGACAAAACTCCTCCCCCCCCCATCTCTCTTTATAGAGATGGGGGGGTGGGGAGTCACGGCTCCAAAGGGAGGAGCAAGACAATGGATGCACAGGTGATCAACTTTAAGCGGTACGACTCGGGGGCTATGGTGGGCTTCTTCGACCTGGTTGTCGGTGGAATCACGGTCACCAGCTGCAAGGCCTTCCGGAAAGAGGACAAGCTGTGGTTCGCCTGGCCGAGCGAGAAGACCCAGGACCGGGACGGCAAGGACCAATGGCGCGACATCGTGACGGCCTCCGAACCTGTTATGCGGCACCTGCAGGGCATCGTCAGAGGGCAGCTGCGCACCCTTTTGGACGGTGGCAAAGGGTCGGCGCGTCAACCCGGCGCCGGCCAGCCGAGTCAACGCAGTTTCAGGACTCCCGAGGGCGAGGATTTGAGTCAATACCGATCAACCGGTCAAGATGATGGGATCCCGTATTAACACAAGTTGAGCATACCAAGGGTGAAACGATGGAAGAGGGAATGAAAAGCACGCAGGCTGTGAAGTTGGTTGCCCGGTGGCCGAAACTGTTGAGCATTGAGCAGGCGGCCGAGTATTTGAGCATCAGTCCAAAGACCATCCGCAACGGGCTCGGGCCGAGGGCGCCCCAGCCCTTCCCTGTCAAGGCCAAGCGATTCGGAAAGCGGGTGCTATTCGACATCAAGGACTTGGAGAGGTACGCCGACGGGCTTCCTTACGATGTATGAGGCATACATGGCTTGAGAAAATTACCCATAATTAACGACAGGATAGAAGCGCATGGTGCACCCTTGGTCAACACCTTGGCTCGGTTTTGACATTCAGAAACCAATCCATTGAAAACAGAGAGGTTGACAAAATGGCGAAGAAGCGGCCCCGGAACACCCAAACGGTTGGCAGAAAAATCATAAAAGAAGCCTCCAAGCTCGATGTCAAAAAGGCTTTATGCCTGCGCATCGAAAACAATATGACCTACGATCAGATAGCAAAGCAACTTGGTGTCACCCGCCAAGCCGTATTTAAAAGCCTGAAGCCCCTTATGCGCTTGATGGATAACCCGGAAGCTACCGCGGCGTACAGGGACAACCGCGCTGAATTCATGGACTCAGTCGAGAGGGTCTTAGCCTCCCACCTCGTTGATAAGGACAAGCTCAAGGCGGCATCGGTGAATAATATCGCCTATGCTGTCAGCCAAATAAACAACATTGGCCGGCTCGAGCGCGGGCAGTCTACGCAGAACGTCGCCGTGGTCGCCGGCCTTTCCCCTGAAGATCGTGAATGGCTGCAGAACCTATGCTCTCAGTTTGCCCAGCGGCAGCTGGGATTGAACGCACCGCAAGAGGAAGTTTCGGATGGGGTGGAGCAATGACCAAGGGAATGATGGCCAGTTCGTTTTCTGGCCGGCCAACGAGCAGGGCCAAGAGCAACAGGGGAGAGCTCGACCGCGGCGGCTTGTCGGACCCGGCCGGCCTGGTCTCGGGGGATGGGTCAGTTTCGCATGCTGCCGGTAGGGCCCCCGGGTACCATCGAGGCGGCATGGGGGGCGGTCGACCAGTACCCCTCTGCTTTCATGAATATTCCACCTAAAGGGCCGGGGCCAATCTCCAAAACGATGGGGATAGTTCATTAGAACCGGCGGCGGCAATTGTTCCAGTTCTTTGAAAACCAAGTCTGTGGTGTGATAACAGCCAACCCGAAGCCGGCTGAACCAAATGGTAATGAGACTATGCCGAAACCAGCGTATAGGCTTGGGCGATCTCGCGAAGGATGATTAAACCCTTGGACTGTAGACGGCCTGTTTGATCCGTTAACCCATAACTTTTCAATCCAGTGATGGCCCCACCGTTGATTTCTCCAGAGCTGACCAGCCTTTCAAAGTGACCAACGACCAAGTCATCCTCGCTTGCATTTATCACCTGAGGTGAAATCGCGCCAACAGCATGCTTTAAGATCTGGAATCGACCGGGGGTGATTGAATGCTTCGCAACAATAGAGCCCTGCAAAGCGCTCTCGTCCATATTTGACCTTGGCACTAGATCGAAGTGCTTGATCCCAAACTCCGTGCCATTGCATCGCGCTTGAACGACAGCACTGATCAGCAGGTCAATCCACCCGTGATCAAGAACCAACTTGTTTCCCGTGCTGATTTCAACCCTCAGCCTCCTTCTTCCGGTGTTAAGCCCGCCCTGCCAAGAATTGTTCGATTGTGCGAATTCAACATCCTCCGGAAGATCACCCTTGTGTATGAGCTCGCACCTGTAAAACTTGTAGAGGACATAGGCGATGTCGTGTTGTTGCTGCTTGAATCCAACCGAGAAACCCGAACTTCCAAATGCTGGACCGCCGTAATTTCCGAAGAGAAGATGCCGAATACGTCCACCCAGAAATAGGGTAAACGCTTCACAGTCACTCATAATTTTAGCTGGATTCTTGATGGATTTAGTTCCCTTAGGAAAGCACTTCCGTGATGAGGCAGCAACCGCAAGCATCAAGATTGTGAGTGCGCCTAAATGGCGTCCATTCTGGGAAAGAAAAACAGCGTCTTCGACTTGCTGACGGATGCTCATGGACTCCCAGCCTCATAACACAACAAATAAACCGCGTGCCTTTTTGCATCCTGTGAAATGCAGAGAAATAGTTCACGCAAAACGAAGCGGAAAACTTGATCGGATTATTTTTTCTTTTTGAAGGCGAACGCAAGCAACCCGCCTAATAAGACAGTGGTAAATATTTCAGTCAATAGCAATACCGTGTTCACGTTTCCGCTATCATGAGCATTCACCTTGGGGGGATTAAAAAGAAAACCAAACCCGACATTTTCCACAATTCCTCTTGGGTAATGATAGTGAAACGGCGGAAAAAGAAAAATGATTACAACCATGGCTGTGGTCGCAATAAGAATCCTTCGCTGACTTTTATTCAAATACGGAATTTGTTCAGAAGATTCATTTTCCCCATCCCGGTCTTCAATGCCAACCTCTTGACAATCAATCCAGAGGTCATGTTCCCTGCGCTTAATTGGATCCGACAGGACATCATAAGCCTCATCGACAAGCATCATGATTCGAACTGCATCAGATTTGGCCGGGTTTTGGGCGGGATGGTATTTTTGGGATAAAGCTTTGTAAGCGTAGTCTATGACCTCTGGTGGAGCATTTCTGGCAACCTTTAGGTTGTCGTAATGGGTATGGATTTTTTTTGTCCTTTCGCACCTTGCGGCGAAGCTATCTCCCTTTTGCTGTGAACCAATGCAATCCAGCCATTGTGAGAAGCGTTGAATTTTGAGAGCGAGTCTATGCAACCAAAAGGAAAATAGGGGTGTCTGCTCCATTCGATTATCTCCCCTGTTAAGGGCAAAGATGAAAGTGGGCAGAGACTTGGAAAAGCTTGTTCTGGCGCTATTTGATGAATCCCTTTAGGTCAGAGCGCCCCGGAACATGCCATTGGTTATCAAGAACTGTGGGCCTAATGCAATAGGAAAAAAGAAGAGTGGGGGATAGGCAAGGAGCTTGCGGCCTGGGTCGAAAAGCTGTTCGAGGTGACGATCAATCCGGCGACACTTACCACCAGGGCCAAGCGCATTCAAAATAAAAACGGTTCAGATGAACCGAAAAAATCAAACACCGCAAAGCAATCAGCAACTTACCAGCCGATTCACACACCTTCACCGCCACCGATCATCAGTATCATGCATCCGTCGGCCGGCAGAATGCTATTCCCTCGGCTTTCGGGCCTTGCTACGCTTCTTCAAATCAACTTTTTTATGCTCAAGGATGTAGGCGAGAAGGGCATTTTCAATGAAGTTGCTAAGGGTCCGGTTCTCCTCGTCTGCGAATTTCTGGAGCGATGCCTTGAAGTCTTCGGTCACGCGAAGTCCGATCATGATTTTCATACTCCTTGTTTATCAAGGTTAAACATTGTTGTCAAATAGCCCTTGACATCAGAGATAAACAATGCTAAACATAGATTAGCATCAGCAAACAAGTTCGTCAACACCGAAACCCCTGAACGGATCATGAAAACCTATTCAACCCAATTTGCGCCTGAAGGTGCTCATGGCCGTGAGGCAATGGGCGGTCGATCCGACCGAGGGACACCTTCAGGCGTTTTCTATTTCAAGGGAGGGCATGGCAATGGAGAAAAAAATAAGCGGGGATTCCATTGAGAAGCCTTTGAGCGGGCGCTTTGATTTACCGGGCCTGAGTGATTTTGATTGGAAGGCCCCCCTGTCGTGGCGCGAGTATCACGAGTTGGTGGCGCAGTCGATTGTCCCGCAAATCGAGATCGTTCAGGAGCTGTTGGCCGTGTACCTTGAGTGCTGGACCGACGAGGATGTGGAATCCAACCGTGACAATCTGTTTCGGGCGGCCGGCCCCATGGTGATGACGCTTGCCAATGTGTTGACGAGCTTCGGAAACCTTTACGAAATGGTGCGGCTTAAACACGAGCATGCATTGGGGGGATTATGATTAAGAACGACAATTTTTATTGCGACAGGTGCGGGGAGGATGTTTCCGAAAAGTCACACGTGACCCTTATTCAGGATTTCAGCAACATGCCCGGCGAGATCCTCGACGACAATTTTGACCTGTGCCGAAAATGCTGGCCGGGGGCCAAGCAATTCTTGAGCCGGCGTGCAGTGTTCGAGGGTGAGCCGCGCCCGAAGCCTTCAAACGTTTTCTATCTCAAGGGGAGGGTAAGACTATGACGATTAATAAAAGCATTGGGATTGTGGAAAAGCCAATGGATCCTGGTGACCCTGTGTATGTGTGGAACACTGACGTTGACCCTGATGAAATTGGGCAGGTCAGCGCTAAGTTGGGGGTGCTCGAGCAGATGTTTGTGCACCTGGTCGCCAACGGTGCCGAAGAACTGAATTTAAATCATAACGCGTTCTTCTATGGTGCGACTATCATTCTTGAAGAAGCACGGAATATTCTTAACGGTGTTGATGATTTTTATGGGTATGCTCGCAAGGCCTTGCCACGACGACCGCTGACGGAAGCGGAAAAGAAGATGCTGCAGGCGTAACATCAACCCCCGCGGGATAGGTCCGGCCGGCCGAAAAGGATTTCCCTGATCCCTTCCCGCGGAAAACTTACCAGGGAGAAAGCGAGGGGCTTTTATGTCTATCCTCATCGAGTGCCCAATTTGTCACAAGAAACACGCTACCAAGAACAAGCTCTGCGAATGCGGCCAGGACATGGACAAGGCCAAGCGGTCCAAGAAAGTTCGGTACTGGATCAGCTACCGCATGCCAGGAGGAAAGCAGCGGCGGGAGTTTGTTGGAAGTTCCATCGAGGAGGCCCGGGACGCCGACGGAAAGCGCCGTGGCCAGAAGAGGGAAGGGCGCATTTTCGAAATGCTGCCGGACTCCAAGCTGACCTTCAATGAAATCACCGAGTGGTACCTTAAACTTTCTTCGGTTATGCAACTCGCCTCCTACCCCCGGATCACCATTGCCCTGAACAACTTCAACGCGGTTTTTGGCCAGCGGGGGGCCGGCACCGTCCTTCCGATCGAGCTTGAGGAGTTCCAGGCGAAGAGGAACAAGGACGGCCTTGCGCCGGGGACCATCGACGTTGAGCTCAACATCGTGCGCGGGATGGTCTCCAAGGCCTTCGACAATGACAAGCTCGACGGTCGAACCCTCAAGGCCTTCCGGCGCGTGAAGAACCTGGCCAGGCGCGGTGATAACGCTCGGAAGCGGACGATCACCATTGAGGAGTACAAGGGGCTGGTTGCCGCGGCGCCGAAGCATTTTCGGGGGATGCTGATTATCGGCATGAACACCGGCATGCGGCCGGGCGAGCTCCGGCAGCTGCGCTGGGAGTACGTCGACCGGAAGCAGGGATTCATCCGGCTGCCGGCTGACTTCACCAAGGAGCGCCGGGAGAAGGCGATCCCGATCAATCACCACGTCAAGGCAGCCCTGGAAGGCCAAATGCGGTACCTGCACCATGACTATGTGTTCACCTTCGGGCGGGAGCCGATCGCAGGCCCTGGGGCTTGCAAGGGCGCGCTGAAGGGGTCCTGCAAGAGGGCTGGGCTTCCTTACGGGCGCAAGGCCGAGAATGGCCTCACCATGCACGATGTTCGGCGCACGGTGAAAACCAACATGCTTGAGGCGGGGGTGGACAAGACGTACCGTGATTTGATCCTGGGCCACAGCCTGGAGGGAATGGACCGGCATTACATCAAGCCGTCAGAAGAAACCCTCCGTCAGGCCATGGCCCGATATACGGCATGGCTGGACAAGCAGCTCGGAAATGTTGACCAAACCGTTGACCAAGTGGCGGTTTCTAATGCCTAACTACTTGAAAATAGGCACTAGTCGCCCATCTTGGCCATGTAGTCGTCGTACATGGTTTCAAGAGAGAGCTTGTGCTTGGCTTCCTCCTGGCAGAGCATTTTGAACACTTTCTGGCTCTCGGGGGTGTCCGCCTGTTTCAGGAAGTCGTTGTAGAGCTTCAGGGCCGATTCCTCGCGTTTCATGGCCAGCATGAGGATCTCGTTGTAGGCCATGCCCTTGCGGTACTCCAGATCAACCACGTAGTCGCTGCGTTTGATGTCCTTGATCCACTTGAGCTTGTAGCTCTTCATGGCCTGAGTGAAGCCCTTGGATTTGAATTCCAGCAGCAGCTTCTCGTGCTTGGCTTCCTCTTTGGCGAAATCCGTAAACATGTCCTTGGCGCCTGAAAAGGCTTCGTCCTTGGCCAGGCCCGAGTAGAATTTCACGGCCTCTTTTTCCTTTTCTATTGCAAAATCCACAATCGCGTCCAGGCTGTCGAATTTCATGCGGGTCTCCTTTCTCTGAGCAGATCCCTCGTGGTTGGCGGATGCGGTACTGAATTGCCCCCCCATTTCGATTCGGGACACAGGAAGGGGATTTCAAGTGAGAATAAGGCATACCAGGAAATTTTTTCAAGATCAATCATTAGTCATAGCCGCGGGGGCGGTACTGTTTCGAAGCTTCCCTGCTCGACCGGTTCGTGTGGAGGTGGCTGGAGGGGTAAGTGCGGAAAATCACGACTCCCCTGCCGTGAAAAACCACACTGCGTCGAACGATATGAAATTTCACGGTTTCCGTATGAAAAACGGCATTTTTCACGGCGGATAGATCAATCCGGTGTGGGAAAACGCGACATGGCCCCATGCCGCCCTATCCCACCCGCTCATGGCGGTATGCTTTAAAAACAGAACTATATCAGTTTGTTGGTTGTGGGCGTGCATGGGCTTCATTCTTGGTACGGTGCTTGCTCTATCTCCTTTTCAACTAAATACTTCACATTCAACCACCAGACAAAGGAGAGGCGAAATGGGAACTGAAGAGAACAAAGGCCGCAGAGACCGCATCGGCTACGGCTCCACCTACCAGAAAGGGGCGGGGGATGGGCCGGCCCGCGGCGCTATCAAGACCGTTCTGGGCGGCCAAGCCTGGCTGGTGAAACCCGATCAGAAAGCCAAGGCGGCGCACCCCTGCGTGTGGATGCAGGCCGGCGCGGTGAAATTCAAGAACTGCACGAACTTCTTCGACTGCAGCACCTGCACCTACGACCACGCCATATCCGAAAAGGTGAAGTCCGGCAAACAGGCGAGCTGGCAGAACGTGATGCGCCTGCGGCCGGAAATGGACCGGCAGTGCCGGCACTCGCTCACCGGGCGCATCGCGAAACGGGCCTGCGCCTACAACTACGAATGCGCCGCCTGCGATTTCGACCAGTTTTTCGAAGACGTCTGGAGCGCCAAGACCACGGGCGCTCCGGCCGATGTGCAGCGCATCCGCGGCTTCGACGTGCCGATGGAGCACTATTTCCACGGCGGTCACACCTGGGCGCGGGTGGAGAGCGGCGGGGCGATCCGGGTGGGGATGGACGATTTCGCCCTGAAGTTGCTCGGCATCGCGGACGGCTACGACCTGCCGCTGATGGGCAAGGAGCTCAACCCCGGGAAGCCCTCCTGGGGGCTGAAGCGGCGCGGGCAGACGGCGGATGTGCTCTCGCCGCTGGGGGGCGTGATCGTGGAAGTCAACCCGAAGGTGCGCGAGACCCCGGCCGCGGCCAACCGCGAACCCTACGGCGATGGCTGGCTGTTTCTGGTTCGCACGCCGGATGTCAAGGAGGCCGTGAAGCCCCTGATGACCGACCAGCAAACCATGGGGTGGATCAAGACCGAGGTGGACCAACTCGAGCAGATGATCGAAGCGGTGGCCGGTCCGCTGGCGGCCGACGGCGGGTATTTCGCCGAAGACATCTACGGGCATCTGCCGGGCCTGGGGTGGGAGCGGCTGACGAAGACTTTCCTGCGGACGTAAAGGGGGGGGGCGGCCATGAACCTTCAGATATCAACCACCGCCGGCCGGGGCGAGGCGCGCTGCATCTGGATGCAGGCCGGGGTCGTGAAACACAAGGCCTGCACGCTCGCCTACGAGTGTGCGGAGTGTCGGTTCGACCGCGCCCTGCGGCGGGTCGCCGGCGAGAACCGGACGCGGCGGCGGCAGGGGAAGCCGGCCTCCGGCCGCCGCGGGACCATCGGTTCCTGGCAGGAGCGGCTAAAACTCCTGCCGCTCTGGAAGCGGCCGTGCCTGCATCACTTGAAAGGCCGCATCGCCTTCCGCGCCTGCAACGAGGACTACCTCTGCAGCCGCTGCGATTTCGACCAGTACTTCAACGACCGCTTCACGGTGTTCGCCACGGTGCGCCCGGTCGACGCCCTCACGATCGACGGCGTTCGGCTGCCGCAGGGCTATTACCTGCACCGCGGCCACTGCTGGGTGAACATCGAAGAAGGCTCGACGGTGCGGGTGGGCTTCGACGATTTTGCGTTGAGGGTGCTGGCGCCGTTCGATCGGGTCGAGGCGCCGCTGATGGGCAAGCCGCTTCGCCGGGGCCAGGCGGCCATCGACGTCAGCCGCGGCGCACACCGCGCCCGGTTTCTGTCGCCGATCGGAGGCGTCGTGACCGAGATGAACCCGTGCTTGAGGGAAAGCGGCTGCCGCGCCGGCATGGACCCCTACACCGACGGCTGGGTGCTGCGGGCGCACGCTCCCAACCTGCGAGAGGATCTGCACGCGCTCATGATCGGCGACCAGGCATCGGAATTTATCGAAGGAGAAGTGCAGCGGCTCCACGGTTTGATCGAAGAAAAAGCAGGGCCGCTCACGACCGACGGCGGCCATCTCGGCCACGACATTTTCGGCCACCTGCCGCAGCTGGGCTGGGATGCGCTGGTGGCGGCGTTCCTGCAGACATAGGGAGGGGGATGTACTGCGGGATTTCAGGTCTGTAGCGATAGCGATTGTCGAAATAGCGTCCCGCTGGCGGGGCGTTGTTTTGTTACAACCCCTTATGCCGCCCTCCTCTTTCAAGGAGAATTTTTAGGACAGGCGGTATGCCAGCGAAAACCCTTTTAACCCACAGGCTGTCACAAACGCAGGTCTACGGGGGATGGAGTTTTTGGGTGGTATCTTCCACGGGGCGTTCGGCGGCGCCTCCGCTGCAACACCGGGTTGAGCGTCATTCCAGTCACCGACTTTTTGTCCCGCTCGTCGAGGCGGGCCGCTGCCAGATCAGACTCGCAACAACGGAGATCAGTAACACGGCGGCGACGGTTCCGAGCATACCGACGATGGGGATCTTGTACAGATCCATAATCAACATCTT
>CAZLSV010000055.1:30979-33196 GCA_964562235.1 uncultured Desulfatibacillum sp. | reverse complement strand
TCGGCGACAACGTCGGCGACTGCGCCGGCATGGCGGCCGACCTGTTCGAGACCTATGCCGTTACGGCGGTGGCTGCGATGCTGCTCGGCAACCTGCTGTTCCCGAAAAATCTCATCGCGACCGAGTTCCCGCTGGTGCTGGGCGCCATCTCCATCGTCGCCTCCATCATCGGCGTGTTCTTCGTGCGCCTGGGCAAAAACGAGTACATCATGGGCGCCCTCTATAAAGGCATGTTTGGCAGCGCCATTATCGCGGCCATTGTCTTTTTCTTCGCCGTCCAGAACATGGTGCCGAGCCTGACCCTTGTCGGCGGCAAGCAGATCTCCAGCATGAACATCTACCTGTCCACCCTGGTGGGGCTTATCCTGACGGTCGTGATCGTCGTCATCACCGAGTACTACACCGGCAAATACGGCCCCGTGAAGGGGATCGCGCAGGCCTCCACCACCGGCCACGGCACCAACATCATCGCCGGCCTCGCCGTCAGCATGCAGTCCACCGCGGCGCCGGTGCTCGTCATCTGTCTGGCCATCGGTCTGGCCCACCATTTTGCCGGTCTCTACGGCATCGCCATGGCGGCCATGTCCATGCTCTCCATGACCGGCATGGTCATCGCGATTGACGCCTACGGCCCCATCACGGACAACGCCGGCGGCATCGCCGAGATGGCCGAGATGGAAGAGAGCGTCCGCGCCGTCACCGATCCTCTGGATGCGGTCGGCAACACCACCAAGGCCGTCACCAAGGGCTATGCCATCGGCTCCGCCGGTCTGGCCGCCCTGGTGCTGTTCGCCGCCTACACCCAGGAGTTCGCTCTGCTCGGCAGCGGGGCGGAATTGAGGTTTGACCTGAGCGACGTCAACGTCATCATCGGACTTTTCATCGGCGGCCTGCTGCCGTACCTGTTTGCCTCCATCGCCATGATGGCGGTCGGCAAGGCCGGCGGCGCGGTCGTCGAGGAAGTGCGCCGCCAGTTCCGGGAAATCCCCGGCATCATGGAAGGCACCGGCAAACCCGACTATGCGGCCTGCGTCGATATCGTGACCAAGTTCGCATTGAAGGAGATGATGATCCCGGCCCTGCTGCCGGTCATCACCCCGATCCTGGTCGGGCTGCTGCTCGGCAAGATCGCTCTCGGCGGCTTGCTGATCGGCAGCATCGTCACCGGCGTGTTCGTGGCCATTTCGATGACCACGGGCGGCGCCGCCTGGGACAATGCCAAGAAATACGTTGAAGACGGGCACTTTGGGGGCAAGGGCAGCGACACCCACAAGGCGGCCGTCACCGGCGACACCGTCGGCGACCCGTACAAAGACACCGCCGGCCCCGCCGTCAACCCGATGATCAAGATCCTCAACGTCGTGGCGTTGCTGCTGGTTCCGTTCCTGCTGTAATTTTTAACGCCGCACGAATTGAGCACCAAAAAGGCTGGCGCCGAAAGGCGCCAGCCCTTTTTTGTTGCTTAAGGCCGCCGAATATGATACAAAAAAATCTCGCTCAATAGGGCCAGAATCGCCCTGTCGGCTTCTCAACTCAAGGAAGACAGGTGGTCAATATGGCAGGGAAAACAATTAAGGGAAACGCTCGGCCGGCACGGCTGAAAAAGAGCAGATTCCGGGTCGGGGATTTGGCGGTTTACCCGGCGCACGGGGTGGGTCAAATCCAAGCCGTCGAAAGCCGGACGGTCAACGGCGAAAAACATGATTTCTACATCCTCAAGGTGCTGGAAAACGGCATGGTCATCATGATTCCTACCGGAAACGTCGACTCCGTCGGCCTGCGGTGCCTCATCGATGTCAAGGAAATCCCGAAAGTGTATGCCGTCATGCGGACCAAACGGGACATGCTGGGTGACAACCAGACCTGGAACCGGCGCTACCGCGAATACATGGAAAAAATAAAAACCGGCTCGCTTTTCGATGTGGCCGAGGTGTTTCGGGACCTTTTCCGCCTCAAGTTGACCAAGGACCTGTCGTTTGGCGAGCGCAAACTGTATGACACAGCCCAGGTGCTGCTGGTCAAGGAACTGTCAAAGGCCAAGAAAACCGACGAAAAAACCATCATTTCCGAGATCGAATCGCTTTTTTCCCACGAAGCAGCCTGATTTTCCGGCTTCGCCGTCATGACCCGCGGTGACGACTACTCTTTCACGGCAGATGCCTATTCCGGCGGCATCCGGATAGACGTCTTTCTCGCCGAACGTCTGCCCGATTGTTC
>CAZLSV010000055.1:7302-30969 GCA_964562235.1 uncultured Desulfatibacillum sp. | reverse complement strand
CGGGCGAACACGTCCAGGTCAACGGTCAGCCCCGCAAGGCCGGCTATCGCCTCAAGGCGGGCGATGTCGTATCCGCGCTTCTCCCGGCCCCTCAGCCGTGCGGGTTCCAACCCGAACCCATTCCACTCAGCATCCTCTATGAAGACCCCCACATCCTGGTCGTCAACAAGCCGCCGGGGCTGGTGGTGCACCCGGCGCCCGGGCACACCTCCGGGACGCTCGTGAACGCACTATTGCATCACTGCCCGGATCTCGGCGCCATCGGCACCGAGATCCGGCCGGGGATCGTCCACCGTCTCGACAAGGACACCTCCGGCACCCTGGTGGTGGCCAAGAGCGGCGCCGCGCTCGATCATCTCGCCGCCCAGTTCAAGAACCGCTCGGTGGAAAAGGACTACCTGGCGCTGGTTCACGGCGAGATGGCCGCCGAGAGTGGTACGGTCCGGTTGCCCGTCGGTCGGCACCCGGTGGACCGCAAGCGCATGTCCACCCGCAGCCGCAAGGGTCGGGAGGCGGAAACCGGCTGGCGCGTGGCACGGCGTTTGGGCGGGTTCACGCTGCTCGAGCTTCGCCTGAAGACCGGCCGCACCCACCAGATCCGGGTCCATTGCGCCGCGATCCAGCGGCCGATTGTCGGCGATCCCGTTTACGGGCGGCAGAAGGCGGTGGCGAAGGATCCCGGGATTCAGGCGCTGCTCGCCCCGGTGCGGCGACAGATGCTGCACGCCTGGCGCCTGAGGTTTTCACACCCGCACACCGGTCAGCCGATGCAGTTCGAATCGCCCATGCCGCAGGACATGCAGGAGCTGATCAAGAAGCTCGAACAGTAACGCCGTGGGGCTCGGCGCCATTCCTGAATGTTGCACCGAATTGACTTTTTTTAAACGACGCAAAAAAAACATTTTACACGGAATCATTGGGAACATGCTCTCAAGGGCGAATTCAAACCGCCGGACGTGGTTCCCGGCGGTGAGCAGCGCCAGCGACGGCCACCTGGGCAAGGCCCCTTTTTTCGCAACCGCAGCAGGTATTTCTTCACCGTCGACAGCGTGAGGCCGGTGGTTGCCGCGCGCGGGTTCGGCCAGCCGCTCGATTCGGAGGCCCGTTTTCAGCCGTTGATAGAGCCGCCCCGCCACACCCTCGCGCACCGCGGCGTCGACCAGGCGCGTGCTTGCCTCCGCACCCAGCCTCTCCGGCAGCCAGACCGGGGTGCCGGATTCCAGACTGCCGGGTGCGGCCACCCGCAACAGAATTCTATCCTCCATTCGGACCGGGGTCACTTGATCAGCCATAGCGAGACGATTGCTCTTTCCCGATCGATCAGATAACCGACCATGTCCCCCACCCGGAATGAGGATTTGGACGCATAGGGGCTGGACGGAACGGCGTACACGACGCTGCGCGAGAGCTTCTTCGATGAATCGCTGATAACGATCCGGTCTGCGAATATCATATCGATCCGGCCGTATCCGTCGAACCCGCGCGGATAGAAATCAGGCAGTTTCCACTCTTCGCGGAAAACCTTGCCGCCGGCATGGCTAACGTTCTCCCCAATGACCCCACCGGCCAGGAACACCGCCACGCCGGCGCAGAGCGCGGCGGCGAACTTTTTCCACTTTTTCCCGTTAAAATGGATCATCTGCATCCCTTTCTGCACGCGGGCGAGAAAAAAATGTATAAAAACAAGCATCCGGCCGTCAGCAAAGACCTGCGGCGTATTAAAAAGCACGGCATATCCACGGATACAGGCGCATTTACAATAGCCGCACAACACCGGATCACGGCGCAAAGCGCAGCTTTTCCACCGCGCTAGTGCATCACGCGCCAGTACGTCATCCCCAGTTTGGCGGCGCGTTCGCGCTGGGTTTCGATTTTGACTGTGGAAGAGCTCATGTACAGCAGTTCCGTGCCGTCGGGCATGATCAAATAGGTCGGCGGCATCACTTTGCCGCTGTATTTGATACCGCCGGGTACGACCATGATCGGGCTCTGTGGCGTACCGATGTTCACCAAATCATTCGTGTCGATCTTGCCGTCGCCGTCGATGTCGAAGAACACCTTGGGCAGCCTGGAGCCCGAACAGGCATCAAAGGTCATGAGCCAGGATTCCCCGCTGCCGCCGCAAAGGTTGCCGCTCGGGGCGAAGGACACGACGGTCAACACCCCCGAGCGCACGATCACGTCGGAAACCACCCGCTCGCGGGCACCCGGCAGATTGAAATACCATCCCACGTGGCGCAGGGGGTCCGGGTTCGTCCCGCTGTTGTTCGGATCGCAGGGCTGGGCCCCGGAGTTGTCCCCGCAGGCCCCGCCCGCGGTGAGACTGCTGGTGGTCTTCCAATCCGCCGTTTGCGCCGCCATGGTCCGCAGGCTCACCCCGTTTACGGTGCGCTCGTTGGTAAGGATTTGCTGCAGCAGCGCCACCGTGCCCGGCAGGCGCGTGTCGGTGAGGGCCCCGGCGTCGAGGGTCCCCACGTACTCGCCGTCATCGGCATCGTCGCCGTAGTCCCAGATGCCGTAGACGGCCTGGGGGCTCGCATCGCTCATGTCGGCATCGTTCAGGTACCGGCCGGTGCCGAAGAGCACCATGTAGCCATTTTTGCTGCAGTGGTACATCACGTTGGGCTTGGTGGTAATGGGTTGACCCGGAGTCTTGAAGAGCGGTTTGGGTGCGCCGGCGCTGGCGTAGGCCACACCCCACTGGTTAAAGTCCTTGGAGGTCAGGTCGAATTTCCACAAATTGCCCTTCAGGTCGCCGGCATAGACATAGTCTGCCTTGCCGTCGTAGTTCACATCGACGGTAATGGTCGGCGAAAGGCCGTTGCAGCCGGCCGCCCCGGTGTCGATTCGTTTCAGCAATGCGCCGGTGTCCGCGCGCAGGATGAACAAAACCGCATGCCCGTTGCTGCTTTCGTAGCCGTTGCCGAAAATCACGATCCCCGCGGCGGCGGCGGTGGCGTTGGAGCGCACGATGTTGGGCCGGCTGAACGAGTAGCCCAGGTCGGCCATCTCGCTGTTGGTGGTGTCCGTCCGGGGATACTCCCACAGCACCTTCTGGGCCAGCGCGCTCTCCGTTAAAGTACTGGTCTGGGTCAAGCCGGTTACATCCAGTGCGAAGTAGCCGCGGCCGCCTTTGCCCAGACCGTGACGGCCGGGGTCAGGTCCACAAAATAGCGGTGGGCGTAGTTGGTGCTGGACAGATCCTTGAGATGATCGAATACCAGGTTGGGCGCGTAGGCGAAAAGTTCGGCCCCGGTGTTGGCGTTGAAGGCATGCAAGAAACCGTCGTTGCTGCCGGCGTACAGGATCCCATGAGCGAACACCGGCGCGGAATGCACGATATCGCCCAGGCGGGAATAACGGTTGCGGAAGGTCCCGCCGTATTGCACCTCCTGGCTGGTGTCGCCCCGCAAATATTTTACCAGGTTTTTCGCCTTGGTCGCGTCGATCTGGTAATTGGCGTCAAGCAGGCCTGCTTGTCCGGCGGTCAAGCTGTCGTATTGGAAAGGGACTCCCACGGCGCCGGAATAAGTAGCAATGATGCGGCTGTCTCCGGTCCGGCTTTGCAGTTTTTCGGAAGCCGACCATTCATAGCGACTCGTATCAACCGCCCCGGTGACGGCGTCGACGGTATAGGCTTTGATGTCTCCGGTCCAGCCGTCGCTGGAATAAGTGTTTTGAAACATAAGCAGGTCCGGGGTCAGCTTCTGATAAAGCTTGTCCCCGCTGACGGCCATCTGGGCGCTGGATTTGATTCTCAACTCCACATTCTGCATCACCGCCTGCAGGGACTGAGTCAATTCTTCCGGGTTGGTGGCCGTCAGGAACTTGCCCCTCCCGTTGACGGCGGCATGCCAGAAATCGTCGATGTGGGCCGCGTCGGAAGAGAGGGGGTCGGGCCACACGATGCCCGCACCGGTCACCTTGTGCTTGAAGTTTTCGTCATAATCCGCCGGCTTGAGGGTGCCGGAAACGCCGAAACCGATCGAGTAGGTGACCATGTGCTGGTGGGTGGCAGCGTCGTATGGGTTGACCGGCGAGTTGTCGCTGAGCGTGGTGTTCAGGTCGCGCGCATAGTAGTACATAGCGATGTCGGCCAGGGTTTGCGCGTAGCTGTCGGCGTAGGGGAAGCCTTTGTCGCCGTCCACGTTCTGGATAACGGCGGCGGGGGGCCCGCCGTTGTAATAGCCGTCGGTGATCATGATGGCGAAGGCCTGCTGGCAGCTGCCTCCGTCTGCATCGGAGTACCAGGGCGAATCATCGCCGGCGGCGCCGTCCAGTTTGATGTTGTCGCCCTTGTCGAAATAGCGGCCGACCGCTTCCAGGCCGGTCTGCAAGGGAGTGCCGCCGACGGCCCGAACCGCGTAGAGCAGGTTCAGCAGGTTTGCGCCCTGGTCCTGGTCCCCGACCCTGACCGGCAGCGTGGGCTGGATCAGGCTTTTGTTGATACAGTAAATCCCGATGCGCACCCCCTGCATGCTCTGGATCAGCTTGCCGACCGCATTCTGGGCGGCGAAAATCCGGCGGCGGTAAAAAGTGTACCAGTTGGCGAAATTCTGGCGCTCCTCGGTATAACCCCGCACGGTGACGACGTCGTCCGGGGGGCTCGCGGTCTGCAATAGCTCGCCGGGATCGACCTGGCCGTTGGCATTGAGGTCGTTCACCTGGTAGTAGCGGACGGCTCCGCCGTCGATGATGACGAGATAGGGGGTGGCGGCCTGCGCGGACCACACGTAATAATGGGCGTTCTTGATGTCGACCGGGATGCTGCCCTTTGGCACGAACTTCACGGCATCGGCGCAGACTTCGTGATCGTCACCCTTATCCACGTGGTAGGTGATGGTGACGTCGGCCCGGCCGGTGGCAAAGGTGTAGGTGCCGAGCGGAACCCACGTGCCGCCGTTATCACGTTGATCGACCTTGACAGTGGTGGTGCCTGCGGTGTGCGTGATGGTATAGGGCACCTTATTATAACGGTTGCTATAATCTTTGTACCTGGCAAAAACATCGTACTGCCCGCCCAGCAGGTACGGGCTCCAGGTCGCCGTGACGTCGGAATTGTCCTGCGAGGTATAAAAGAACCCGTTGTTGAACGCTTGGGAATCGGTGGCGCTGCCCCAAGGCCCGGTCTTGGAGAAGACCGCCGGGTTTTCGTTGTCCGCGATCACTTCGCCGGAGGTAATCGTGGTCGTGTCGTAACTGGCGCTCAAATTGAATGTGGGGGCCGCCATCAGGGGGTGGCTGCGCGGGTTGTCGGGATTGGCGTTGTCGAACTGGCCGTTCATCAGCACCCAGGGCTTATAAGTCATCGCCGGGTTATAATAGGTTTTGTTATAGTCAAACCACTGGGTCTTCCAGACCAGCCGCCCTGCCCCGCGAACCAGAGAGGGGTAGGCATAGTCTATTTCGTGGCAGCCGAGCCCGTAAACCCCGGGGGCGCAGGGATTGTCAAACACATAGCCATAGGTATAATAGAAAGCGTCCTGATACGCGCCGTTGTAGAACCCGGGAATCAGCATCTCCCAATCCATGCTGCCGGAGTCGTCGAGAACGACCATGATGTTGGCGGGAGCCGACAAGCGCCGGGTCTCCAGGGGGATGTCGGGGATATCCAGGCAGGCGGAGGGATCCGGGGGGGTTGCGACTTGAACAAACTGGGCCTGGATCGAGTGGGCGGCCTGGACGTTGGTGAAAAGATAAGAGGACACCGCCCCCTGCGACACCCCGTCCACCAGCACCCGATCGATCGCATAGCCGAAATCCGGCTGAATGCTGAAGGACTGGCTGCCGCCGGCGGGCACGCTGACCGGCCCCGGCGGCGAAATGCTCCCGTGGGAGGCACTGGTGGTAATCGTATAGCCGATGGGCCCGAAGCTGGCCTGGATGGTGTGATTGGCGTTGACGTTGGTGAAGGTGTAGGCGGCGGGGGTGCCCACGGACGTGCCATCGACCAGGATATCCAGGATTCGGTAGCCGGAATTGGGGCTGATCGTAAAGCTCTTGCTGCCGCCGGCCGGCACGCTGATCGCACCGGAGGGGGAAATGGCGCCATTGGAGCCGCTACCGGCGGTGATGGTGTAGGAGGCGGCGGCGGCGGGCCTGAGTGCGACGAGGTTCTGGCTCCAGTGGGCATATTGTTCAGCGCCGCTCCAGGTCATCGTGACCGATCCCGCCGGCGATATCGGCCCCTTGCGCTGCGACCCGAACACGTCATAATACCACGAGTCCGGGCGGTTCCAGTTCAACGTGTTGTTGGGTGTCAAAGTGGTCATATAGTAGTAGCAGAAGCTGTCAACCACCACGGCCCCGTCCGTAACGGTAGTAATCGTAGCGCGGGGTGTGCCGGAAAGGCCGGAAGCTCCCACGGGGGCGGTATCCATGGGCACAGCCGGGTCAACACCCGTGTAGGAGAGGGCCCCTGCGTACCATGCCCAGGGTCGGCCGTTCAACGTCACCTTGACCGAATTGGTTCCGGAGAGGGGTTGCACCCGATACCATATTTCGGACCAGGTGGAGCCGGACGGGTCTACCGTCCGAATGGCGCGGGTCAAGGCCTGCCCCCCATAGGTGACCGATGTAACGCTTCTCGGCGGCGTGTAGTCGTCGCCCGCAATGCACACCAGAATGATGCGATTCGATCCGGTACCCACCGTATGCGACCAGGACGCGCCTGAATTTGACTGGTTCGCGCCGATTTGGCTCATCGCTTCGAAAACGATGGCGCTGTGAGCGGTCGCGCATGCCAATAAAACAAAGACATTGACCAGGATTGCTTTTTCCAGCCAGCGAACCAAACTGCATGTCAGCCGTTTTTTCACGTTTCCCCATCCCTATCTGCGGAGTATAGACGGCTCATTTTTCTAAAACGCCTTCAAGTAACCGATCTGAACGGTCGTCGCCCCCCGGCGGGCCGGGGCGCTGCGGCCGTAGACGGCATAGCTGTGAACCTTGGAGCTTTCCAGATCAAGCGATGACCCCTTCGCAACCCCTTCCGCAAGCGCAATCAGGCCTGTATCCGGCAGGGCGGCAGAGGCCTGTGGTACGGGAGGTCCCCCGAATTGCCAGGTGCGTATCTGGCTGTCGGTGACAAAGTGCGGGATGTTTGCCAACCACACGGGAGGGTTCGCAACGGGATCGGCGATCGCTTCCAGCAGGGATACCGCTTCCATGGTCGCTCCTTCCGCACGGTAGATATTCTGCTGGTAGATCAGCTCATTGCCTGAAATCTGCACCTCGGTGTTGCTGACCTTCGTCGAAGCGACCCCGATAATGGTCAGCAGCAGCAGCACCATCAGGACGCCATAGAGCGCGGCGCCGTGCTGGTTTTGGACAACGGGCGGGGTCGGCGGAAAAAAGCGCATTCGCAGAGCCATAGAGTTCTCCCTCATCACAGGCCCAGGTTCCGGCATCGAAACCGGGTCGTGTACTTGCGTGTGACGGCCTTGCCCGCCCCCGCCGGCGCCTGAACGGTCATCGACAGCTCGATCGTTCGAATGTCCCCCAACTGGGCGGTGTACGGCGCCACCAGCAGGGTGCCGGCGCCATTGTAGTAAGCCAATGTCAGACTCGTCACGTTGTCTACCAGCACGTCGTCCGTGGAGCTGAGGCCGTACAGCTCCTGGATGAGCTGGTTGCCTCTCAGGAAATACTGAATGTCTTCAAGATCGGTGGCGTCCAGAACTCCATTCATGTTGCGATCAGATGTCAGGCGAATGCTGTCGGCGGCGGCCGCTACGATCCCGAAGCCCCCGGTGTTCATAGGATCGAGGCCGGCCATCAGGATGTCTTCGGCCATGAAATCGATTGCGGCGCGCATGGCCTCCTGTGTATCGGCGGCCGCGTACTGGGTGGCATACGATTTCATCATCGACGCGTGCAGGCTGTAGACGGCTGTGAGCACAATGGATGCCATCGCCAGGGCCACCATCAGCTCGATCAGCGAAAAACCTCCCGCGGACGCGCCGGGGGGGCGGCGGGCTCCCCGTGAATCTGGCAAGGCTGAAACGGCACCCGTCATGTCCCGTTTCCTCGGCTGATGGATGAAAGCACCACGCTGCGGCTGCGTCCATACCGAGTCCACCCGACGGTAACATTGATTTGCCGGCAGCCGGTGAGCCCGGTCACCGGGGCAACGGCCCAGGTGCGGGTGAAGATACCGCCGGGGTTCCCATCGGCATCGATGGGATTGTTCGGGCTCGCGCCATTGGTCAGGGTGGTTACGTCCGGTACGCTCTTGAGGGTTTCCATCTGCGCACGCGCCAAATAGGTGGCGACGGTCATGATATTGCCCGAAGAGGTGTTGCGAGCGCTCCAGGACTGCATTGAGGCCACCGCCAGAACACCGACGGAAAATATGGCCAGGCTGATCAGGACCTCGACCAGCGTGAACCCCTTGCTGCCCTCGGATGGGATGCTTCCGACCATCGTCAACCTCGTCGATGCCCCGGATGGTTGCGCCGCCGCCGGTTAAGGGGCAGTGATGCGGCCCAGGCGGTTCAAAGTGATCTGCCGCTGCCCGGCTTGCGAATTCACCAGGACGATCCTCCCAAAATTCTCCGGCAGCCCGCGCTCGTTGAAGCGGGTTCGATCGCTTGCCAAATCGGTAGCGGCAAGATCAATCGAGACGCCGGGCTCGATCGGCCGGCTGACCACCAGGGGCTCATCGGCATCGCGACCCCAGTTGCCAGCGTTGGCCCCCGCGCCGTTGTCCACGAAGATTTCGTAGCGGTTGGCAAACAAGTTGACGACCACCAACGCGTTTTCCCGGATCGCCACCATCTTGGCCGCTTGCAGGTCCCCACGCAGGTTGTTGGCCGCCCCCCTCAGCCTGGCCTGATTGCTCTGGACCAGTATGTTGGGCAGGGCAATGGCGGCCAGGATAGCTGTAATCGCCACGACGGTTAAGACCTCAACCAATGAAAACCCGGACTCGGTGCGCATGGTTTTATCCTCTGGCCTTACTGATAAGCAAATCCCGGGCCAGGCCTGATTTGCGATAGCCGGCACGGATCATCCATGGGTATCGTATTATTTTATTGTACAATCGGTAGGTTATTGACAGGCAGCAGCGAACACATAAACAAGGAGCTCCGGTGCCGACTTGTGTTTGGGCCGGTATCGTAAAATTTTTTTTTAAACTATTAATTGTTTTAACAGTTCATGGGGGTATCGACTGCAGAGGGAAAACGCGAAAAATAGGGTAACGCGATGGGGCCGCAGGACTCTCAAAAAAAACGGCCGCGAGCTGCGGATCAGGGCAGGATATCCACCGATCGGGGAAATGCGGGGTGTTTTGCGTGAGGATGCATCATGCGGATTTATTCGCTCTGCGTGATCGCTTTGGTCCGCGCGTGGGCCAAGGCGCAAGAATCCGGCGTCGCGCCGTCCAGTTCCCCGGTATCGAGGTGCGCGTGGCCGGGGCACCACCGGCACAGGTTTACCAAGGCGCATTTGCGGCATGATTCCAGGAGTTCCCGGTTGCCAGAGCGTCGATCGCGCACCCGCGGCACGAATGGGTTCCTTGCCTCCGATAGGGTGCCGCGCCGCACGTCATGCTCCGTTCCCTCCGCCCGCAGCGATGCGCACAGTCGAAAGGTGGCATCGGTGCCGACTGAGGGAAACGGCTTGTGGCAGGGGGCAATTCTCAGACTTCGTCGGGGCCGGTATGCGGCGGGCCGGGAAGATTTGGGGGAAATGCTTTCAGCTTATGAAAATCATAGAAAATTAATATGGGCGTTCAACGGCCTTTTTAGACCCAGCCCTTAAAGGCGAAGAAGGTCAGCGAGAGCATGCCCGCCGTGACCAAGCCGATGGCCGTGTCCTGGAAAGGTTTGGGCGTGCGGGCGAGCAGGATTCGCTCGCGTACGCCCGCGAACAGGACCAGCGCCAGCCCGAAGCCCGCGGCATAGCTGAAAGAGACCACCAGCATCTCGAGGAAATTGTACTCCTCCTTGATGTTGATCAGGCACACCCCCAAAACGGCGCAGTTGGTGGTGATGAGCGGCAGAAAGATGCCCAATCCGGTGTAGAGGGCCGGGATGCTTTTTTTAAGAAACATCTCGACGAACTGCACCAGGGCCGCGATCACAAGGATGAAGGCGATGGTTCGCAGGTAAGTCAGGTCGAAGGGGATCAGCACGAACCGCTCGACGACCCAGGTGATGATGCCGGCCAACACCAGGACGAAAATCACGGCCATGGCCATGCCGATGGCGGTTTCCATCTTTTTCGAGGTGCCCAGAAACGGGCAGTTCCCGAGGTATTGTGCCAGCAGAATGTTCTTGATGAGAATACAGCTGATCACCAACACCACCAAGTCGCCCATCGTCAGCTCCTATTTTTTTCCCAGAATGTTCATCACGGCCAGCATCAACCCCAGGCATATGAACGCCCCCGGCGCCTGCACCATGAAAGTGAAAGGTTCGAAGGACGGGCCGAACAGCTGGATCGGGGTTTTGTAGAACGTGATGGCCCCCGCTCCCAGGATCTGGCGGAAGGCAGCCAGGGCCCCCAGGGCCAATGTGTATCCGATGCCCATTCCAAGGCCGTCGAGCGTTGAGCGCAGGATCCCGTTCTTGCTGGCGAACGCCTCGGCGCGCCCGAGCAGAATGCAATTGACGACGATCAAGGGGATGAAAATGCCCAACTGCAGGAACAAGGAGTAGGTGTAGGCCTGCATGAGCAGTTCCACCACGGTGACGAAGGTGGCGATCACGATGATGAAGGCGGCGATCCGGACCTTGGCCGGGATGATTTTGCGCAGGGCCGAAATCAGGATGTTGGAGAAAACCAGGACGAACGTGACGGCAATACCCATGCCGATGCCGTTTTCGAATGTGTTGGACACGGCCAGAGTGGGGCAAAGGCCAAGGACCAGACGGAACGGCGGGACCTCCGCCCAAAGGCCCTTGGTGAATTCCTGGGTGAGTGATTTTGCCATGGCGCCTTCCTACTTGGTTTTGACGTCCTTCATTTTGTCGATGATCTGAGGCTTCAGCCGATCAAACAGGGCCAGCGCGTCCGCCACCCCGGAGCTGACCGCCCGGGAGGTGATCGTGGCGCCGCTGATGGCGTTGATGGGCCCCCCGTCCTGGGTGACCTTGACCGGATCGGACATGAGCCGGCCCTTGTACTGGGCCACGAACTTGAGATCGGTTTTGGCGCGGGCCCCCAGACCGGGTGTTTCGGACATGGTGGTCACCCCGACGCCCAGGATCTTGTTGTCCGCCACGTCGATGCCGACCATCAGGCCGACGTCGCCGCCGTAGCCCTTGCCGGAGGACTCCAGGGCGACCCCGCGCGGCTTTCCGTCGATCACCGCCACGAAGAAGGTCCGCAGCACCTCGCCGTCCTTGATCTGAAACCGGCTGGCGATCGGGTCGTTGGCGGCATCCTTGAGGATGTCGCGAACCGCCGGCCCCTTGACGAACTCCAGCACCTGGTTGTCGATGCGCTCCTGGGTGCCGTCGCGCAGGGCCGCGAGCAACCCCCCGGATGCGAGGCTGATGATCGTCAGCACCACCACCATCTTGATCATTTCACGCATACGTCACGCGACCTTTCCAAGGGCTTTGGGCCGGATCTTGTCCAGGAGGGGCTGGATGAGGTTGATGACCAGCACCGCATACACCACCCCATCCGGGAATGCCCCGATGTTGCGGATCAGGACCGTGATGACTCCGCCGACCGCACCGTAGATCAACATGGGGAAGAAGTTGACCGGCGAGGAGGCGTCCTCGGTAGCGAGAAAAAAGGCCCCGAGCAGGGTGAAGCCCGTGAGCAGATGGAAACCGGCCGTTGCATACTTGGCCGGGTTCGCCAGGTTGAAAAGAAATGCCGCCACCGCGACCCCGGCCAGAAAGCTCAGGGATATCTCCCAGCGGATGACGCGCTGCAGCATCAGGTAGACCCCGCCGAGAATCAGGCCGAGGCCGAAGGTCGTCCCGATCCCGCCGACCTGCCGGCCGAGCAGCAGGTCGAGTGTGCCGACATGCTGGATGGCCTGGGTGCCGAAGGCCTTCACGGCGCTCAACGGATACAGCGCGGGGAAGTCGAAGGGAAAGCTGACGAGGGCGATGTCGAAGTCCATCTGCCGCGGCCACGACAGCAGCAGGATGGCGACCGCCACCGCTACCGGGTTGAAGGGATTGGCCCCGATGCCCCCATAGATCTGCCGGCCCACCACGATGGCGATGAAGGTGCCGGTGACAACGACCCACCAGGCGGCGGCGGCCGGGAGGCACATGCCGAAAAGAAGCCCGATCACGACCGCCGTGCCGTCCCCGACCGATGCCGGACGCCGGGCCACGCGAGTGAAGGCGTACTCCCACAGCACGGCCGATGCCACGGCCAGTGCCAGGACCCCGAGGGCGGGAGCGCCGAATTGGTAAATTCCGAACAGGGCGGCCGGCGCCGCGCCCAGCATCAACTTCCGGCTGCGGTCGGTCACCCGGCTGCCGTTGTGCCAGTACGGTGCATGGGAAACGATCAGTCTTTTCTGGTTAGGCATTCGTGCCCTCCGCCTGTCGAGCTCGCGTCAGCTCGTATTTGGCCAGGGTGATGTACTGCAGGATCGGGATCTTCGACACGCAGACATAGCTGCACAGGCCGCACTCGACGCACGAGAGCAGGTCGTAGGCCTCTTCGGCGTCCTGGTACTTGCCGGCTTCGAGGTAACAGACGAGCAGGTTGACCTGAATCCGGGCGGGGCAGACCCTGACGCAATCCCCGCAGTTGACGCAGGGGTAGTCGGAAACAGCGGCCGCGTGGGCCGCATCCAGCACCATGACGGCCTCGGTGTCGGGGCGGACCGGCTGCTCGGGTGAATAGGCGGCGGTGCCCCGCATCGGGCCTCCCAGCACGAGGCGGTCGCCCTCCTCGAGCGCGATGCCGAAATGTTTGAGAACGACCGCGATGGGAGTGCCGACGGTCGCTTCCACCAGCCGGCCGAGGCCGTCCTTGCCAATGACGGTCAGGGTTTTGGTGGTGGGGATCCGGCCGGTGTCGAACGCCGCGCCGATGGAGGCCACCGCCTCGGCCCGCATGAAGCAGAAGCCCAGGTCCCCGCAGGTGCGCCCGGCCGGCACGACCCGGCCGAACACTTCGGCCATGACCAGTTCCGGCAGCGTGTGGGGATAGGTATTGGACACCCCCAGCACCCGGCCGCCGATGCGGCCGTAGCCCTGGACCGCCTCCCGGGGGGTGAGGATGACGACGTCCTCGAAGCCGGCCATTTCCTTGAGCCGGTGGATGCCCCGCTCGACGTCGTGGGCGCGCGCGCCCAGCACGTGTTGCTGCGTGACCACCAGCAGATCGTCGTCGATGCCGCAGACCACCAGTGTCTTCAGCGGCCGGTCGGGGTTGCCCATCTCCGGCAAGGGCGGCAGGCCGGGGGCGGCCGCCAGAAACGCCGATGCGGTGGCGAGGGTGGCCTCGCTGCGGGCCGCCGCAAACTGCTCGTCGAAGGCTTCCTGCGGGTCGGCGGAAATGGTGACGGCCGTGTAGCGGCGGCCGAAATCCCCTTCGAAAGGCGCCAGCGCGGCGATGGCGCCGGTGACCGGGGCCGTGACATAGCCGCTCGCCTCGTCGTACAGCGCAAGCCGCTGTCCGGTTTTCACCGCCGCCCCCACCTTCAGCGCCGGAATGGCGTTGCGCTCGGCGGGCCGCCGGTGGAGGAGGGTGACCGCACCCGCGGGAGGAATTCGCACCGGGCGGTCGAGCCGGCCGGTCGCCCGGGCGTATTCCAGGCAAGGTTTGCCGCGACCAGAGAGGGGTTTTTTCAGCATGGGGTATCCTTCAGAACCGTGCTAGAGACAGTGTCATTGCATGATATGGCATTGGGCGCACTCCACGGGGCCACCGCCATAGGCCTGGTGGCAGCCGATGCACTGCTGGTGGATGGCATCGGATCGCTTGGGCATGTCCGCGTCGCCGTCGGCGGGGTCATGGCACTCCGTACAGGAGCCGGCCTGGTTGTACTCATCCGGCTGGAGGGTGTGATGGCATTCTCCGCAGGCCAGCCCGTAGCCCGATTCCTTCAAGTGGCGGCTGTGGTCGAAAATGACCTTGCCGGCCACCGTCGGAAACGCGGCGCGGATGGGTTGCTTGGGAGGTTTGGAAGGAAAGGCCGCGTAGCTGACCGCGGCGATCACCAGCAGAACGACGGCCGAGACAAGGACCAGCTTCATTTCACTTCTGGAAAACATCATGGGTCCGCACTCTCACCTGGGTTAAAGGCCTCACACAGCCAACAGCCGACTACCACACTGTTCGGTCTCTTTCAACGGTTTTTACGCACCGGCCCCACCGGCCGTCCGCCCGGTCGTGGCATGGCTACACGGCCTCGCGCTCCCGGGTCTCGGGGGAGGGGGCCCGTGGGGCATCGGGGTTGTAGCAGGTCAGACAGCAGTAAAGGCAGCGTTCGCTTTCGCCGCGGGCGGCCGTTTCGGTCAGCACTTTATCCACTTCGACAAAGGAGCAGATGCGTTCGGCCACCGGCAGTTCCACCATCTCGGCACGCGGGCTATGGACGATGCCGGCCACCTGCGTGAAAAGCGTCTCCGGGATCAAGGTCTTGATCAGTTCCTTGTCGTCGGCCACCACGGGCTGCCCCGTGACGAACTGATGGATGGATCGCGCGGCCCGCCGCCCGCCGCCGATGGCGTCTACCACGAGCGCCGGTCCGGTGGCGCCGTCGCCGGCCGCGAACAGGTAGGGGATGTTCGACTGCAGGGTGGCCGGGTTGACGTCGATGGTGCTCCAGCGGGTGGTTTTAAGCTCGTTCAGCGGCGCCTTGCCGGATGTCGTAAAGGAGACATCCGGCGCCTGGCCGATGGCCGATATCACCATGTCGGCGGCCAGCTGGGTCTCGGAGCCCTCCACCGGCACCGGACGCCTCCGGCCGCTGGCGTCGGGCTCTCCCAGCTCCATGCGCAGGTATTCGAGGTGAGTGACGTCGCCGTGCTCGTTGGCCAGCACGCGCACGGGCGCGCAAAGGAACATGTACTCCGCCCCCTCGGCCTCGGCCGCTTCGATTTCCACCTCGTTGGCGGGCATCTCCTTGCGGGTGCGCCGGTAGACCAGGTACACTTTCTTGGCCCCCAGCCGGATCAGGTTGCGCACGCAGTCGATGGCCGTGTTGCCGCCGCCGACGACGGCCGCCACGGGTTTGATGGGCAGTTGCTCGCCGGAGGCCAGCCGCGAGAGGAAATCGATGCCGGTATAGCAGCCCTTGAACTCCTCGCCGGGCACCCGCATCTTGGAATCCTTCCAGGCGCCGATGCCCAGAAAGACGGCATCGAAGCCCTCCTCCTGAAGCTGCTGGAGATCAACGTCCTTGCCGAAGGCCACCCCGGTGCGGGTTTCGACGCCGAGGTTCAGAATCCCCTGGATTTCCCAGTCCAGGACCTCCTTGGGCAGGCGGTACTCGGGAATTCCGTAGCGCAACATGCCGCCCAGCTTCGGCATGGCCTCGAAGATGGTCACGCTGTGGCCCAGGCGGCGCAGAAAATACGCGCAGGTGAGGCCGGCCGGTCCGCCGCCGACGACCGCGATGCGTTTGCCGGTGTCGGCCGCTTTCCGGATGGGCAGGTGTTTGCCGGAGGTCATCTCGTAGTCGGCCGCGAAGCGCTTCAGCTGGTTGATCGAGACCGGTTGGTCCCCGACACCGCGACGGCAGTTGGCCTCGCAGGGGTGAGGGCAGACGCGACCGCAGGCCAGCAGCAGCGGGTTGCGTTCGCGGATGGTGTTCACGGCGCCCGCATAGTCGCCCTTGCGGATCTGGTGAATGTAAAGGGGAATGTCGATTTCCGCCGGGCAGGTCTGCCGGCAGGGCGCCAGGCAGTCGTCCACCTGATTGAAGTGCAGCAGCCGTTCGGAGGGTGTGCGGACCTTGAGCAGGTGCTTGGGGCAGACCTGGGCGCAGACCCCGCAGCCCACGCACTTCTCCTCGTCCACCACCGGAAACCCCTCCGGGCCCATGGCGATCGCGTTGAACATGCAAGCCCTCACGCAGTCGCCGTGGCCGATGCACCCGACCCCGCAGACGCGCTTGCCCCCCATCATCGCGGCCTCGGCCTGGCAGGTCCTGACCCCGAGATAGATGAACTTGTTCTCGGCGCGATCACCGCCGGAGCAGGGATTGTAGGACTTGGGAGGCTCCGCGGCGCCGACTTCGACCCCCATGACGGCGGCGGCGTTCTGAGCCGACTCGAGCCCGCCCACGACGCACACGTTGGGTTTGGCCTTGCCGGCCACCACGGCCCCGGCGGCCGCGGAGCAGCCGGTGAACCCGCAGCCGCCGCAGTTGGCGCCGGCAAAGCAGGCTTCGACCTGGGCGATGCGCGGATCCTCGTACACGTAAAAAACGCGGGCGGCGATGCCGAGCACAATGCCGCACGCCGCTCCCAGGGCCGTCATGAAATAAATGCCTTCCAGCACGGGGACTCCTTAATGTGTGGGGGCCGTCCGGGCGCGCAAAACTCCGGTCGCAAAGGGAAAAAGTCCGGCTGCGCAAAACGTTTTTTCCATAGCAGGTCGATAAGGGGATTGCAAGACCTACGTGGCAGCAGCGTCCGGACCGCAGGCCCCGCAGAGCCGGCAGGATTCCGGCCGGCAAACGACCCCGGGGCGGCCCTCGATCGCCCGGCGGTACTCGGCCTGGAAAAAGGCCTTGGAGATGTGGTGGTCGATGAAGTCCCAGGGCAGGACCTCGTTCAGGTCGCGCTCCCGCCGCACGTAGAAATCCGGGTTGACGGCCACGGCCTTGAGGGCCTGGGGCCAGTTGCCGGCGCTCGCGTGCACCTGCAGCAGGACCTCGCTCACCCGGCGGTCGCCGCGGGCGAGCAGGGCCTGGAGGTAGGCCCAGCGCGGCAAATCGGAGTGCACCCGCACGTTGGGGACCCTTCCCAGTTCGGCCTTGATCTGTTTGATCTTGCCCTTGAGCTCGGCGACCCCCGCCATGGCCGCCCACTGGAAGGGGGTGAACGGCTTGGGGACAAAGGAGTTGACGCTCACCGTGAGCGTCCCGATCACGCGCCGGGTGCGGCTGGATTTGAGAAACTCGTGTTTGATGCGTTTGACCAGGCCGACGATGGCCGCCACGTCTTCCCGGGTTTCGGTCGGCAGCCCGACCATGAAATAGAGCTTGAGGTTTGGGATGCCCTGGTCGACCAGTGCGGCGGCCGCCTGCAGTACGTGCTCCTCGCGGATGCCCTTGTTGATCACGCACCGCAGACGCTCGGAGCCGGCCTCCGGGGCGATGGTGGCGGTCTTGACCTTGCCGCGGCGCAGGGCGGCGATCAGATCCGGCGAGAGGGCGTCGGCCCGCAGGGAGCTGAACGACATCGTCACGCCGTCGCCCGCAAACCGGCGGCAGAGATCGCCGAGCCCCGGCAGGTCGGACACCGCCGCGCCGACGAGGCCGACCTGGTCGGCGTGCGCGAGCCCCTGCGCGATGGTTCGGCCGAGAGATTCCTCCGAGCGGAAGCGCGGCGGCCGGTAGATGAAGCCCGCGCTGCAGAACCGGCAGCCGTGGGGACAGCCGCGGCCGACTTCCACCAGAAAGGAGCGGCCGAAGGCCGTGTGGGGGGTGAGGATCGTGCTGCAGGCGGCAGAGGCGGAAAGGTCGCGCAGGTAAGGGCGCGAAATTTTCTCCGGCACATCCGCTGCGGGGCGGAAGGACGCGACGGTGCCCGCGGCGGAGTAGGCCACTTGGTACAGGGCCGGCACATAGGCGCCGGGCACCGTGCGGGCGATGCGCCGGAGCTGGTCTTCGCGGGTCGCCTGGGAATCGAAGGCGTTCAGAAACTCCGGGACGATGATTTCGGCCTCGCCGATCAGAAAACAGTCGATGAAGGGGGCGATGGGTTCCGGGTTCAGGCTGCAGGCGACGCCGCCGGCGATCACCAGGGGGTGGCCCTGGCCGCGGTCGGCGGCGCGCAGCGGGAGGCCCGCCCGGTCCAGGAGGGTCAGCAGGTTCGGGTAGTCGCTTTCAAAGGAGATCGAAAAGGCGATGATGTCGACCTCGGCCACCGGCCGGCCGGACTCGAAGGTAGTCAGGCGGACGGCGGCCGCGGGGCCGCTTTCAGGCAGGAAAACCCGTTCGCACACGATCTCGTCGAAACGGTTGAAAAGGCCGTAGACCGTCTGCAGCCCGAGATTGGACATGCCCACATGATAGTGGTTGGGGTAGACCAGGGCAACACGGGTCCTCCCCCGCCAATCCTTGCGGACCGCACCGATCTCCTCCGCTGCCAAATCCGGTATGGAACGTTCGCGTTTCACAGCCTGCCGTCCGGTTCTGCGATCACGGCCGATGCTTCAGGCCGGCAAGCCACTATACGCCTTGCGCGAGCGGCTGGCAAATCCGGTGAACGGCAGGGCCGCCGGCCGCCCCAGGGTGTTGGAAACCCGGGATCAGACCGTCAGCCAAGGCGCGCGGCGCTTTGGAAGGCGCAGCCTGTTCACCGGTCGCTCGGCATTTGCCAAGGCCGCGCAACCCCGGATCACGGTCCGGTGCAGCGTTGTCCAACCGCCTGTCAATCGGCCTTGCGTCGCAGGAACGTCGGCACGTCGAGATCGTTGTCGTCGAGCGCCATCCGGCCCACCCCGCGGTACAAGGCGCCGGAGGACTCGCCCACCACCCGGCGGTTGCGGATGAAGGTCGGCTCGTCGAGATCGAGGATGTCCGCTCGCTCCATGTCGGCGGGGGTGACATCGCGCACCACTCCCCGCAGGGGTTGCACGACCTTGCGCTCCTTGTCCTTGGCCGAGGCCTTGTCCTTTTCCCTGAGCGCCTCGGCCTCGGCGCCGATGCCGGTGGCGATGACCGTCACCCGCATCTCGTCGCCCAGGCTCTCGTCCACGGAGGTTCCCCAGAAGATCTCGGCCTCGTCGCCGACTTCCTTGTGGATGCGTTCGGAGGCCTCGGCGACCTCCTCGAATTCCATGCCGCTCGACGCCGTGATGTTCATGAGCACGCCCTTGGCGCCGGAAATCGAGATGTCCTCCAGCAGCGGGTGCGAGATCGCCTTCTCCGCGGCTTCGATCGCGCGGTTTTCGCCGGCGGCGATGCCGATCCCCATCAGGGCCATGCCGGCCTTGGACATGGTGGTGCGCACGTCGGCGAAGTCGAGGTTGACCAGGCCCGGCATCATGATGAGGTCGGTGATCCCCTTGACGGCGTGCAGCAGGATCTCGTCGGCCCGCATGAACATCTCCATCAGGGTCGCTTTTTTGGAGGCGAGCGCGCGCAGCCGGTCGTTGGGGATGGTGATGGCCGTGTCGACGACCTTTTTAAGTTCGGACAGCCCCTGTTCGGCGATCAGCCCCCGCTTCTTGCCTTCGAAGGAAAAGGGTTTGCTGACCACGGCCACCGTCAGTGCCCCCATCTCCCGGCAGATCTCGGCGATGACGGGGGTCGCACCGGTGCCGGTGCCGCCGCCCAGCCCGGCCGTGATGAACACCATGTGGCTGTCGCGCAGGGCGTTGCGGATCTGCTCGGCGTTTTCGAGCGCGGCGTCCCGGCCGATCTGGGGGTTGGCACCGGCCCCCAGGCCTTCGGTGATGCTGTCGCCCAACTGGATGCGGAAATCCGCCTTCGAGATCTCCAGCGCCTGGGCGTCGGTGTTCGCGGCGATGAACTTGACCCCCTGAAGCCCCGAGCGGATCATGTTGTTGATGGCGTTGCCGCCGCCGCCGCCGACCCCGATCACCTTGATCTTTGCCGACTTCTCATTGTCTACATAAGTGAACATCGTTTGCCCTCCTGCCTGCAGTTGGTGTTTGGTGTTCAGTGTTGGGTATTTGGTTTTCGGTCGCCTATCGGTCGTTGTCTGTTTGCGATCGCTATTTCAATCTGAAGTTCTTTTGCCCAGTAAAGATGTCGCCGCCAGGCGACATCTTCAGACGACATCCTTGAACCAACGCTTCATCTGGCTCATGAGCCGGTTGAAGATGTTCTTGTCCCGGATGCGGAACTTCTTCTTCTCCTTCAGCTGGTGGCGCGCGCCGTAGAGCACCAGCCCCACGCCGGTGGCGTACATGGGGTTGTTGACCACGTCCACCAGCCCTTTGATGCCCTGGGGGGTGCCGATGCGCGCCGGCAGGCTGAAGACCGACTCGGCGATTTCGGTCACCCCCTCGAGCAGGGCGGTGCCGCCCGTCAGGACGATCCCGGAGGGGACCAGGTTTTCCATCTGAGCGCGGTAGATCTCGCGGTTGACCAGAGAGAAGATCTCCTCCATCCGCGGCTCCAGGATCTCGCCCAGGATCTGACGCGGGAGTTTGCGCGCCTCCCGGTTGTTCACGCCCGGGACCTCGATGGTCTCGTCGGCGTGGATGCTCCGGGCGATGCAGCTGCCGAATTTTTTCTTGATCTTCTCGGCCTCGGGGTGCGGACAGCGCAGGCCGATGGCGATGTCGTTGGTCAAGTTGTCGCCGCCGAGGGACAGCACGAACGTGTGCTTGATGTTCCGGCCCGAAAACACGGCCAGGTCCGTGGTGCCGCCGCCCAGGTCGAGCAGGGCGGTGCCGAGCTGCTTCTCTTCCTCGGAGAGCACGGCCTCGCCGGAGGCCAGGCACTCCAGGACGATGTCGCACACGTCCAGGCCCGAGCGGTTGGCGCACTTGACCAGGTTGTGGGCGGAGGCCACCGCTCCGGTCACGATGTGGATCTTCGCCTCCAGCCGCACGCCGGACATCCCGACGGGGTTCTGGATGCCCGGCTGGTCGTCGACGATGTACTCCTGGGGCAGGACGTGGATCACCTCGCGGTCCATCGGGATCGCGACCGCGCGGGCCGCGTCGATCACCCGCTCCACGTCCATGGGGGTGATCTCGGGGCCCTTGATGGCCACGATGCCGCGGCTGTTGAAACCGGTGATGTGGCCGCCGGCGATCCCCGTGTACACCGAGGAGATCTCGCAGCCGGCCATGAGCTCGGCCTCCTCGACCGCTTTTTTGATGGACTCCACCGTCGCCTCGATGTTGACCACGACGCCCTTGCGCAGGCCGACCGACGGGTGGGTCCCGATGCCGATGATGTTGATGTCGCTGCCGGACACCTCGCCCACCACGGCGCAGATCTTGGTCGTGCCGATGTCCAGTCCCACCACGATGTCATCCTTGCGCTGCATCTCTTCAGCCTCCTTTGGGGCCTGTTTTCCCGGCAAGTTCCGTCTTGACGGGGTTTACGATCACCCGGTTCGCGTCGGTGAGATCGATGCGTTCGAAATCCGTCATGGCGGGCTGGGTTTTTAAGAACGCCAGCAGGTCGGCGAACAGCCGGAGCTTGGGGGCGTAGTCGTCGTATCCCAGCCGGATGGACTTGGCCTCGTCGAAGGCCACCACCGTTATGCCGAGCTCGCGGTCCACCCGGAGCGTCCGGATCTCGCGGGTGGGCAGGACGCTGCCGGTCTCGGCGGCCCGGGCGAGCACCTGCATGACCGCATCCATCGGCCGGCTGGGGGGCGAGGCCGGGGCCGCCGCCGCTCTCAACCCAGCCACCCCGCGCGAGGACGCGGCCTCCGAGCGGTCGGCCAGACGCAGGTCCGAGGTCTTGAGCCCGCTGACTACCGGCAGCCCGCCGGGATCGGCGGGCTCCCACTCCTTGAAAATCTCCCCGTTCGTGTTCAGCAGAAACTTTTTCCCCATCTCCACGACCGCCGCCGGCACGTGCTCCCGGATGCGGATGCTCAACGTCGCGGGGATCTCCCGGCGGACCTCCGCCTCGGCGACCCACGGGTGCGCGAGCAGCCGCTTGCGGGCGGCCGTCAGGTTGACGCTCAGCACATTGACGCCCGGCCGCACGCCGGCGACCGCGGCCAGCGTCCGGGCATCCAGGCGCTGCCCGCCCTCTATGTGGACCTGGCGGGCCTTGAAATGCTCGCTTTGCGTCAGCACATCGTGAACGAAGACGAAAAAGAAGCTCACGAAGACGACCCCGGCGGAGACGGTGATCGCCCACAACATGCCGGCCAGCCGACCGAGCCACGCCCCGCGCCGCGCGGCCGCGGCCCGCCGGCTGACATTCTGGCGCGGCGCGCGGCCCGCGAACGGCCGGCGCTTTTCCGGGCGGCGTTCGCCTCTCATCGGCGCTCCGTTTCGCGGGGGCTGTCGTCGATGTTCCGCACGGACAACCCCTTCAGCATCTCGACGCCGACTTTCCAGACATCACCGGCGCCCAGGGTGAGCAAAAGGTCTCCCGGCTGCAACTGGGACGTCAGGTGCGTCGCGGCGGCGGGGATCCCGTCGACGCCGGTCACCTGCTTGTGGCCGTGGGCCTTGATCGCCTCGCAGAGCACTTGCGCGCTGACCCCTTCGATGGGGTCTTCGCTGGCGGCGTAAATCGGCAGCACCACCAGCAGGTCCGACTGGTAGAACGCGCGCGAGAACTCGTCGAACAGGGCGCGGGTGCGCGTGTAGCGGTGGGGCTGGAACACCACCACCATCCGGCGTTCCGGCCAGCAATCCCGGGCGGCCTGCAGCGTCACCTTGATTTCGGTGGGGTGGTGACCGTAGTCGTCCACCACGATCACGCCGCCCGCCTCGCCCTTGATTTCAAGCCGCCGATGCACCCCCGTGAGCTGCTGCAGGGCCGCCTGAACCCGGTCCATCGGGATGTCCAGCTCCATGGCGACGGCGATGCTGGCGGTGGCGTTGTAGACATTGTGGGCCCCCGGCAGGTTCAGCTTGAAGCGTCCCAGTTTCTGGCGGCGGCGGTAGACGCTGAACCGGCTGCGGCGGCCTTCGAAGACCACGTTGCGGATCTGGAAATCGGCCTGGCGGCTCACGCCGTAGGTGATGTAGCGTTTTTTGATCTGCGGAATCAGGTCCTGGATGGGCTCGTTGTCCAGGCAGAGCACCGCCAGGCCGTAAAAGGGAATGCGGTCGATGAACTGCAGGAACACCCGCTGGATGGCCGGCAGGTCCGCGTAAAAGTCCAGGTGCTCGCGGTCGATGTTGGTCACCACGGCGATGGCCGGGGAGTAGCGCAGGAAGGAGCCGTCGCTTTCGTCGGCCTCGGCCACGATGAAATCCCCCCGGCCGAGCACCGCGTTGGTGCCGATGCTCATCAGCTTGCCGCCGATCACCACCGTGGGGTCCAGGCCGCCGCTGGCCAGGACCGCGGCCACGATGGCGGTGGTGGTGGTCTTGCCGTGGGCGCCGGCCACCGCCACGCTGTACTTGAGGCGCATCAGCTCGGCCAGCATCTCGGCCCGGGGGATCACCGGGATCGAGGCGCGCTGCGCCGCCAGCACCTCGGGGTTGTCGGGGCGCACCGCCGATGAGACGACGACGACATCCGCGCCCGCGATCCGCTCGGCGGCATGGCCGACATGGATCATGCCCCCCAGCGACGCCAGGCGGTCGGTCATGTCGGAGGTCTTGAGGTCCGACCCGGAAACCCGGTAGCCCAGGTTGAGTAGCAGCTCGGCAATGCCGCTCATGCCGATGCCGCCGATGCCCACGAAATGGATGTGGTATTTTTTCAAATACATGGTTTCGCCTATCGGTCTCCGGTCGGCCTGTCGGCCGCTTGGTTGGGGGCCCTTCCCGCCACCAGGCGGCAGCACTCGTCGACGATCTGCCGGGTGGCATCCGGTTTGCCGAACCGCGCCGCCTGTCGGGCCAGTTGCTGATCGACCTGCTGCGCAACGAATCGCAGGC
>CAZLSV010000055.1:1650-7292 GCA_964562235.1 uncultured Desulfatibacillum sp. | reverse complement strand
AGGGCCTCCGGGCGGGAGGCGTAGAAGTCGATGCGCGCGGCCAGCCGGGCGCCGGTCAACTCCCACTCGTCGATCATTTCGGCGGCGCCAGCCTCCACCAGCCGCCGGGCGTTCAGGCGCTGGTGGTCGTCCGCCGCAAAGGGGAAGGGGATGAACACCGCCGCCCTGCCCATGGCCATGATTTCGGCGACCGTCGTGGCCCCGGCCCGGCCGATCACCAGGTCGGCCCGGCGGTACTGAACCGCCATGTCGGTGAAAAAAGCCTGGACGCGCGCGGCCGCTTCCGCACGTGCATAGGACGCGGCGGCCATGGTCTCGTCCGCGGGCCCGGTCTGGTGGATGAAGAAGCACCGGCGCCGGTCGGCCAGGTGGTCCAGGGCCTCGATCACCGCCGTGTTGACGCGGTGGGCGCCCTGGCTGCCGCCCAGCACCAGGACCGTGAACGGGCGTTGCGGGCCGGAGGGGACGGCCATGGGCTGCGTCGCCTCCCCGGAGGCGACCTCCACGATCTCGCGGCGCAGGGGGTTGCCCGTCCAAAGGGTTTTGCCCGGGTCGAAGCCGCCCTCGGTCCGCTCAAACGCGGTGAAGATCCGGTCGGCCAGCCGCGCAAGGAGCCGGTTGGTGATGCCCGGCAGCGTGTTTTGTTCGCACAGGGCGATCGGGATGCGCAGCAGCCAGGCGGCCAGAACCACGGGCCCGGCCGAATAGCTGCCCAGCCCGATCACCAGGTTCGGCCGGAACTCCCGCAGCCGGCCCGCGGATTGCGCGACGGCCCGCGGCAGACGGCCGAGCGCCCGCGCCTGGTTCCACAGACCGCGGCCCTTGAGGCCCTCGACGGCAATCGTTTCCAGCGAAAACCCCGCGCGCGCCAGGGCCGAGCGTTCGAACTCGTTGCCGCGGCTGATGAAGCGCACCGAGTGGCGCGGATCGCGGCTGCGGATCTCCTCCGCCACGGCGATCCCCGGGAACAGGTGCCCGCCGGTGCCGCCGCCGGCGACGACCACCCGCAGGGGCGGAGGGCCCCACGGGCGGCCGGCCGCATCGGCCGGCGCGGCCATCTGGAAGCAAAGCATCTGCAGGCGGCGATCCCTTCTCATCCGAGGCCTCGCGCGGTTTTGCCCGACGCGGCAATGTTCATCAGGATCCCGATGGCGGCCATGTTCAGCACCAGCGACGTCCCGCCGTAGCTGAGGAAGGGCAGGGTCAGCCCCTTGGTCGGCAGCAGGGCGAGCGCGACCGCCATGTTGATGCAGATCTGCAGGCCGAGCGCCGCCGTGAGGCCGATCGCCAGGTAGCAGCCGAACAGATCCGGCGCATGGCGCGCGATCCGGATCCCCTTCCATATGATCAGGGCGTAGAGCAGGATGATCACGAGCACCCCGGCCACTCCCAGCTCCTCGCCGATCACCGAAAAAATAAAGTCCGTGTGGGGTTCGGGCAGATAGAAAAGCTTCTGGTAGCTCTTGCCGATCCCGGCCCCCCACCACCCGCCGCTGCCGAAGGCCATCAGCGAGTGCGTGGCCTGGTAGCCCTGGTCGGCACTGTACTGCCAGGGGTCCCAGAAGCTGTCCCAGCGTTTGCGGCGGTATTCGGCCGAGTTGATGTAGTACCAGCCGAGCAGTACCAGCAGCCCGCAGGAGCCGCCCAGGTAGAGCAGGCGCACCCCGCCGATGAACATCATCAGCCAGGCGAGAAAGGCCAGGATGGCGGCCGAGCCGAAGTCCGGCTGGCGCAGAATCAAAACGGCCAGAAGGCCCATCACCAGCACATGCGGCATGAACCCGATCGAGAAATCCTTGATCCGGTCGGCCTTTTTTTCCATCGAGTAGGCCAGGTACACGATGAGCGCCAGCCGGGCGAATTCGGACGGCTGAAAATTCACCGGTCCCAGGGAGAGCCAACGGCTCGCCCCGCCGGCCGTGACGCCGAAGGGCGAGAGCAGCACGGCCGCGAGCAAGGCGAGCGCGAGCGCCACCAGCGGATAGGCGAGCGGGCGATAGGCCCGGTAGGGCACGTGCCGGCAGAGCACCAGCGCACAGATGCCGACGAGAGCGAACACCGCCTGCTTCCTCAGGAAGTAATAATCCGAACCGAACTTTTTCATGGCCAGGGCCGAGCTCGCGCTGTAGACCATGACGATGCCGATGCCTACCAGGAAAAGCACCGGAAAGAGCAACTGCACGTCGTAGAGCGTGCCGGCGGTCTTTGCACGTGGTGTGCTCCTTATGGCCACAGTACTTTCCCCTTGGGTTACTCGTTGCTCGTTACTCGTTGCTCGTTGCTCGCCCTGAGGCGCATGACTTCACGACGGAAATCATCGCCGCGCTCCTGGTAATTCGCATACAGATCGAAGCTGGCGCAGCCGGGGGCGAGCAGCACCGCGTCGCCGGCGGCGGCCATCTCCCGCGCCGCTCCCACGGCCTGCCGCATGGAGAGGGCCTCCCGGGTCGGGGCCAGACCGCCCAGCGCCGATCGAATGAGGTCCGCGGCCCCGCCCAGAAGGACGAGGGCCCGCCCGCGCTCCCGGACCGCTTCCCGCAGCCGTCCGAAGTCCCCGCCCTTGTCCACCCCGCCCATGATCAGCACCACGCGCCCGCCGAAGCACTCCAGGCCGCGCCGGACCGCATCCACGTTGGTGGCCTTCGAATCGTTCACGTACTCCACGCCGTCGATGACGGCGATGGTCTCCAGGCGGTGGGGCGCGGGGGCGAAATTGTCCAACGCGACTTGGATTCCCTCGGGACTGGCGCCGGCGGCCAGGGCGGCCAGGGCGGCGGCCGCCGCATTTTCGGCGTTGTGCGGGCCGCGCAGCCGGAAACCCGCCAGACGGAGCGCAACGTTTCCGCGGCCGGGCACCCGCAGGTGCAGAGCGCGGCCGGCGACGGTGGCATGGGCGTCGGACGGCTCCGAGCGGTTGAAAAAGAGCTTGCGGCTGCGAATCCCGGCGGCGCGGGCGCGAACGGCCGCGTCGGCCGCGTTCAGGACGGCGGTGTCGCCGGCGTGCTGATGGGCGAACAGGCGCATCTTCGAGGCGGCGTAAGCCTCGAAGCCGGCATACCGGTCGAGGTGGTCGTCGGTGATGTTGAGCAGCACCCCCACCGCGGGGCGGAAGGTCTCGCTGGTGTCCAGCTGAAAGCTGCTCACCTCCGCGACCACCACCTCGACCGGTGCGCCGCTGTCGACGTGGGCGATGAGCGGAGTCCCGATGTTGCCGCCCACGAACACCCGGCGTCCGGAGGCGGTCAGCATCGCGCCCACCAGCTCGGTGACCGTCGTCTTGCCGTTGGTGCCGGTGACGGCCACGATGGGCTCACCGATGAACCGGGCCGCCAGCTCCATTTCGCCGATCACCGGTATGCCGCTGGCCCGCGCAGCCGCCAGCGGCGGGATCGTGTGCGGCACTCCCGGGCTCACCACGATCAAGTCCGCCGCGGTGAAGGACTCGGCGCGATGGCCTCCGAGCTCGAGAAGGACCCCCATGTCGCGCAGCCGGGCGACCTCGGGGCTCAGCCGCTCCTGCGCCGCCTGGTCGGTCGCTGTCACGCGCGCCCCGCGGCGCTGCAGAAAGCGTGCGGCGGCGATCCCGGTGCGGGCCAGGCCGACGACCAATATGTGTTTGCCGCGCAGGTCCATACGTTTATCCGTCATGAGCGCGGGATGCGATCCCGCCCGCCTCGCCCCGCGCCGGGGGAGGGCAGTCGCCCGGCGGGGCGGCGAGGCGGGACGGGATGCACACCGTGCTACCTCAACTTCAGGGTGCTCAAGGCCATCAGCGCCAGGGCGATGGCGATGATCCAGAACCGCACGATGACCTTGGGCTCCGGCCAGCCTTTCAGTTCAAAGTGATGATGCAGCGGCGCCATGCGAAAGATCCGGCGGCCATGCGTCATCTTGAAAAACCCTACCTGGAAGATCACCGACAGGGCCTCGATCACGAACAACCCGCCCACCAGCACCAGCAGGATCTCCTGCTTGGTGATCACGGCGATCACCCCCAGGGCGGCGCCGAGGGAGAGCGAGCCCGTGTCGCCCATGAAGACCTGGGCCGGGTAGGCGTTGAACCACAGGAAGCCCAGCCCGGCGCCGGCGATGGCCCCGCAAAACACGGTCAGCTCGCCGCTGCCCGGCACGTAGGTGAGTTGCAGGTAATTGGCGATCCGGGCGTGGCCGGCGACATAGGCGAAGATCATGTAGGTGGCGGCCGCGATGCTCATCGGGCCGATGGCCAGCCCGTCCAGGCCGTCGGTCAGGTTGACGGCGTTGGAGGCCCCGACGATGACGAGCATGGCGAAGACGGCATAGCCCCAGCCCAGGTCCGGGGACAGGTTCTTGAAAAAAGGCACCGTCACCTCGGTGGAAAAATTGGGCGTCCCGCAGACCAGAAACCCGGCGGCCAGGGCCAGGACCGCCTGCAGCGCCAGTTTGCCCCGCACGCTGAGCCCTTTGCTCTGTTTCTTGATCTGCATCAGGTAGTCGTCGACAAAGCCGATGAAGCCGAAGCCGACCAGCACGAGCAGGGCGATCCAGATGAACGGGGTGCTCAGATCGCTCCACAGGAGGGTGGAGATCGTTATCGACCCGACGATCAGGACCCCGCCCATGGTGGGCGTGCCGGCCTTGCCCAGGTGGCTCTGCGGGCCGTCGTCGCGGATGTACTGGCCGACCTGCATCCGGGTGAGTTTTTCGATGACCCAGGGGCCCAGAAAAAAACAGATGAAAAACGCCGTCAGGCTGGCGTAGATCGTCCGGAACGTGATGTAGCGGAACACGTTCAGGACTGAAAACAGGGTGTGCAGCGGGTAAAGCAGATGGTAGAGCATCGCTTATGTCACCTTCGGCCTTCCGCCCATTTCCGTACGGCGTTGACGATGGTCTCCATGGCCATGGAGCGGGACCCTTTGACCAGCACCCAGTCGCCGGCGCACAGCTCGCTCAGCAGCGCACCCCCGATAAACGCTTGCGAGCCGGTGAGGATGTCGGCGGCCGCCATGCCCTCCTCCGCGGCGCCGGCGGCCACTTCTCCCGCGAAATTTCCGCACGCCAGCAGCCGGCTCGCGCCCGTGCGGGCCGCCAGACGGCCCATGTCCCGGTGCAGCGCGGCCGCGGCGGGGCCGAGCTCGAGCATGTCGCCGACCACAAGCAGGCCGCGGCCGGTCCCGCGCAGGCGATGCAGCGTGGCGATGGCGGCTTCCATCGACGCGGGGTTGGCATTGTACGTGTCGTCGATCAAGTGGACCCCGCCGGCGAGCGTGCTGACGCTCATGCGGCCCGGGACGGGGCTGAACCCCTCCAGCCCCTGCCGGATCTCTTCCAGGCTCAGGCCGAGCAGGTGGCCGGCCGCCGCCGCCGCCAGGGCGTTGTGCACCATGAAGCGGCCGTGCGCCCTCAGGTGGACCGCCGTGCGCTGCCCGGCCAGTGCCAGCTCGAAGTCGACGCCGAGGGCGGATTCCGCGATCTTCTCCGCCCGCACGGCCGCGTCGGCGGAAAGCCCGAACAGCAGCGGCTCACCGCCGCACTCCCCGGCCAGGCGCTTAAGCCGCGGGTCGTCCGCATTCAGCACCGCGCGGCCGCCGGGGGCGAGGCCGGCCAGCAGCGCGCCCTTTTCGCGCAGGACCCCCTCCAGGGAGCCGAGCCCTTCCAGG
>CAZLSV010000055.1:0-1640 GCA_964562235.1 uncultured Desulfatibacillum sp. | reverse complement strand
TCGTGCGGCGTGATCTTGATGCCGTCGATCAGCTTGGTGATCAGCCCCACGTCCGGGGTGAAGATCTCGGCCAGCCGCGCGATTTCACCCGGCAGGTTGGTGCCGAGCTCGAGCACCGCCCACGCGTGCCGCGGCTCGAGGTTGAAAAGGGTCAAGGGCACACCGATCTGGTTGTTCAGGTTTTTCGCCGGCTCGAGCACCGCAAACCGGCGGGACAGGACGGCGGCGGCCATGCGGCGCGTGCTGGTCTTGCCGTTGGAGCCGGTGATGGCGAGCACCGCGGCGGGCGAGCGCCGGCGGTGATAGGCCGCCAGATCCCCCAGGGCGCGGGTCGTGTCGGCCACCGCCACGCAGGCGACCTGTCCCGCCGGGAGCAGGCCGGCCGGCACATCGAGGGCGCGCCCGCGTTCGATGACCAGTCCCCGCACGCCGGCCTCCGCCACCTCGCGGATGAACCGGTGGCCGTCGTGCACCGCTCCCCGGATGGCGACAAACGCGTCCGCCCCGGTAATCTGCCGCGAGTCGATGGAAATGGAACCGAAGCGCCGATCGCGATCCCCCGCCAAGAGGTCGCCGCCGGTTGCATTCAGTATGTCGTCAACGGTCCAAGACATTTAAAGTGCCGAGTTGTGAGTAACGAGTTCATTGTGGCTTTCAGCTTCCAGCTTCCGGCTCCAGGCTTCCTTCCAGCGCTTCCAGCACCCTTGCCGCTTCCTCGCGGTCATCGAAGTGCAGGGTCTGCCGGCCGATGATCTGGTAGGTTTCATGGCCCTTGCCGGCGATCAGAACCATGTCCCCCGGTTGCGCCGCCCGGATCCCGGCCTCGATCGCCCGGCGCCGGTCCGGCTCGGCCGCGAACGCTTTGCCGGTTGAAACCGCCGCCAGCTGGTCCGGTGCGACCTGGGCGAGTCCCTGGGCGCGCACCCCCGGCAGGATCTCATCGATGATGGCCTGCGGCGCTTCGCTGCGCGGGTTGTCGGAGGTGACCACCGCCAGATCGCTCAAGCGGGCGGCGATCGCCCCCATGAGGGGCCGCTTGGTGCGATCCCGGTCGCCGCCGCAGCCGAAGACGCAGACCAGGCGCCCGGAGGAGAGCGGCCGCAGGGCGGAAAGGGCGTTTTCGAGGGCATCCGGCGTGTGGGAGTAGTCCACGTACACGAACCGGCGGCCTCGGCCGGGGACGCGCTCGAGGCGTCCCGGCACGCAGGCGACCGAGGCGATGCCCGCGGCGATCGTCTCCGGCGAGATCCCCACCGCCGTCGCCGCGCCCGCGGCGCAGAGCATGTTCTCGACGTTGTGGCGGCCGACCAGCGGCGAGCGGACCTCGACCGAATGCCCCCCGACATCGATGCGGCCCCGGATCCCCTGAAGGCTGCAGTTCATGCGCTCGATGCGGACGCTGCAATCACCGGCGCTGCCCACGGCCACGACCCGGCGGGTGAGCTGCGCCGCCAGTTCCCGCCCGTGGGGGCTGTCGACGTTGACGACGGCGAGGGCCTGCCCGGCCTTCGGGCCCGAGGCCAGGTACTCCGTGAAGAGCCGTTTCTTGGCGGCCCAGTAAGCCTGCATGTCGCCATGGAAATCGAGGTGGTCCTGGCTCAGGTTGGTGAAGACGGCCGCGTCCATCCAGCAGCAGTGCA
>CAZLSV010000054.1:14058-34940 GCA_964562235.1 uncultured Desulfatibacillum sp. | reverse complement strand
TAGTGAGGATAGCCGAGGATTGCGAAGTGCCAGAACGCCGGCATGGGCCGAAAGGCGCCGCGTATGGATGGACACTGGTCAAGGCTTTCCGGCATCGCCGGCTTTTGGCACTGTCGGGGCGCCTTTGGAAACCGGAACGGCCCCCGAGCTGCCGGCCACGATTCCGTCCTTCCTGAAATCACCGACGATGAGGCTTACGCTGCCGCCCTCCTTGACCATCCGGTTCGGGTTGGTAAAAAGAATGAAGTAAATCCTTCCCGCCTCGGGTTTGAGCGTGGTCTGGCGCATCGAGCCGGCCTTGGTCACCGGCACGGGCATGGTCTTGCCGGTCTTGCCGTCCAGCAGATAAGCCTTTTTGTTTTTGTCGAGAACCGGCCTGGCCTTTTCCGGGTCGAGCACCTGGAAGCGCAGATCCAGCATTTGGCCGGCGGCCGTCGGCCGCAGGCTGAGGATTTTGATGCCGAAGTTTTTTTCGGGGTCCGCTGCCGCCGAACTCTGTGGTGAAGTCTCGCCGGGAGCGGCCGCCCGGCAGAAGGCCGACGGTCCGGCCCCCATGACCACCAGGGCGACAAGGAAGACCACCCATCTCATTCGCGATGTTGCACCAGCGACCATCCGAAGCCTCCTTATTAATCGCCTCGAAATAGTATGGACCGAGAGCGGCCCCCGGGGGTAAAAACCAAATTGCCGGGACCATCGCCCGGCAAAGAGGCGCAAGCCCCTGAATCTGCGGCAGCGGCTTGCGGATCATTTCCAGCCTTCCGGCGCCCGCCAAGGACGCCGGAAGGGGCTGTGCCTTCTTGAAATTCTACCGGCGTCAGTCCAACAGGGTGTTGATGAAACAGCCGCCTCCTCCTCCGCCGCCGCCTCCTCCTCCGCTTTGGCCCTGGACGGTGGTGCCGGTGGTGGGCGGTGCGGGAAGCCCCGGGATCACCTGATTCGTCGGCGTCCCGCCCCCGCCGGCCGTGCCCAGGCTCACGTACCCCCTGCGATCGAAAAGCGACATCACGGTGCCGCCGGTCTCGGGTGTGATGATCACATCCATGGTCTTGCCCGCCAGCAGGGTCAGCGCGTCCCGCTTCAACGTCGGGTAGGGGCCCAGATTCCCGTCCTCGGAAAGCACGGTCATGGAGGACCCCAGCAGCAGCGGGACCCGGGTCAGAAGCCCGGCGTTGAGGAACCGGACAAGGACCCGGTTGCCCACGGTGATGGTCGGCACCACCCCGGTCATGGTGTACTCGGCCTGCCCGTTGACGAGAAAGTACTTGGGGGCATAGTCCACCGTGCTGGTCATGGCCTGCCCGGGGCCGAAAGTGCCGCCGGCCACCGCGGCGTGCAGAGCGGGGTCGATCTCGCTCAAAAAGAGGATCGCTTCGTAGTCATGGGTGATGCCGGTGTAGGACTGCCCGGCGACCGTCTCTTTTTTAACGCCCCCGAAAAGACCCATCTGGACCTGGACCGCCGCGTGGGACCCGCTCTGGTAGAGGTAGGTTCCCGCCCGGAAATTGGTCCAGGTGTAGGTCGCCTCGCCGCCGTTGGCGGCGGCCTCGGCGGTAAAAGACTTGACCCGGCGCCGGCCCTGGGCGTCGGTGAAGAAGACCGGCGCCATGGCCGCGATCTGCCCCGGAATCACCAGTGAGACGGGTTCCGGCAGGTTGTTCTTGAGGCGCAGCGTCAGGGTGGTGTCCGTCGGGGGCACCGTCAGCATGGGGCCCGGGGAGGTCACCGTACCGTCAACGGTAGCGAAGTTGTTGTCGGCGTCGAGGGCGAACCCCCAGACGGTCACCACCGTGTTGTCCGGCATGGTCAACTGCTTCGTGTCGGCCCGGAGGTAGAACTCGGCCGCCGAGGCGGCACCCGTGGAGGCCATGAGCAGGCACGCCGCCAGCAGCAAAATGGAAGATCGGTTACGCTTTCTCTGCATGATCAGTGCCCTCCCATGATCGGCGCACCGGGCGGTTGGATCAAGACGTGGGTCATCATCCCGCCGGGGAAAATATCGTTGTTGACCATCTCTTTCTCATTGTGGGAGTGCCACATGAAGAAGAAACCTCCGTCCGGGTTGAGGCCGCCTTCGCCGGGAGGCAGCGCGCCGCCGCCGCCCAAGAAGGGGCTGCCGCTCCACTGGCCGCCGAAGGTGAGATCGAGCTGATCCGGGAGCACCACCGGGAAAGGCTTGCCGTGGTCGGGGCAATACTCCTTGGTCACGGGGTCGAAGCCGGCCGAAGCGGGGTTGGGGTCGTTGACGGAGATCCCGTTGCAGGAGTGCTCGTAGTCCACCCCCGTCCCGTAGACGTCCCAGCCGAGCTTCTCGCCGGTCCAGGTGAAGATGGCATCCACCGTGCTGCCTGGGGCAACGGCGATCGTGAAATCGGAGACCGCCAGGTCGGCCCCGACCCCGGGCGCGCTCTCCAGGAGCTTCCCGTCGCGGGCGATGATCAGCGAGTTGTTGCCGTGGTGGTGGAAGGGGTGCAGGTCCCGGCCGCCGCCGATGAGCCGCAGGAGGATCTTGTCCCCCGGGTGCATCATGGCCATGGAGCCGTAAGGCTGGTGCGGCAGCCAGGGCACGCCGTCGGCCAGCATGGTGTCCGGCGCGCTGCGGCCGTTGATGAACCAGTAGACGGGGAGGAAGGTCGTCGTGTCCACGTTCACCGCACCCGCGCCGACGCCGCTCGCCACCTGGTTGTGGATGTTGTAGTCCATTTCCGTCAAGAGGTAGAGGTGCTCGTAGGTGTAGTGCGAGTCCATGTGTCCGTAGGCCATGGGGTTCATGTGGTCGAAGCCGGTCGGCCGCACGATGATGGCGCCCACCATCCCCATTTCCACCTGCAGGGCCACGTTGGTCCCGCTGTGGTAGCTGTAGGTGCCGGGGTTCGCCGCGGTGAAGGTGTAGGTCACGGTGGTGGTCCCGTCCGGCGGGGCCTCCTGGGTGAGTTTTCCGGCGGCACCGCCCGAAGCCGCGGCGGCGTTCCCGGGGAAGACGATGGAGACGTTGCCGGCCGGCACCGGCAGCTCGTTTTTAAGCGTGACGGTGATGGTGTCCCCCTGGTTGACGATCAGCGTCGGCCCGGGGTACTGCATCCGGCCGTTGTCGAGCGCATAGCCCCAGCTGTAAAGCGAGCCGCCGTCGGCTACACTGACGTAGCCCTCGCGGGCGACCAGGTTGAACTGTGTCCCGGTGACGCCGCTGATGGCGGCCTCCCCCGGGAAAGCCCCGGCCAGGAAGAGCAGCACAAGAACGCTCCCGATCATGGCCTGCTTTGCTACTCCGCTGTTCATGTTGAACCTCCTCGAATCTGCTGGCGTGTATGAAGTTTCTCTGAAACCCTCTGCCATTCCAGGCCCTGGATATCTTGTGGCTGTCTTACGGAGCGTTGACGACGATTTCCGTCATCATCCCGCCGTAGTCCTCGCCGTCGTTGCTGAGGTGGTTGAGGTTGGTGACGTAGAGAAAATAGGTGCCGGGCGCTACGTCTTTGGTGTCCAGAATGACATCGGCCGCCTCGCCGCCGCCCAGATCGACCGAGCTGGTGTTGTAGAACAGGTTCTTGCCGCTCGGGCCGCGCAGGATGCGGGCGCCCTTTCCAACGACCTTCATGGGGATCCCCAACGCCGACAGGGTGTGGAAGCTCGTCGTCGAAAGGCTGGACACCCTCAGAAGAACTTTCTGCCCCTGGGTGCAGGTGATCAGAGAGTTGAGCTTGCGGGTCAGGGGGTCCATCATCATGTACCCCTCCATGTCGGCGGTGTTCGGCAGTGGGTCCGGGTTGACGGTGTCCGGGTATCCCCGGCCGTTCAGCATGGGGTACTTGTCCTGCATCAGTGCGAACGGCAGGGGCTGAACCGCAAGCGACGCGTCGTGGAAGGCCGGGTCGAAGCTGGCGATCTGGATCGGGAAGTCCACGTTGTAACCGGTCGAGCCGTCCCCGTCGTTGTAGGCGAACTTGGTGTAGGTCCGCCCGGAACCGTCGGGGTCCGGGAAGACGGTGCCGTCCTGTTTGGGAGTGACGTAGATCTGACCCAGCATGCCCATCTGCATGTGCTCGGCCGCCTCCACGTGACAGTGGTAGATGAAGGTCCCCGGCTCCGCATTGTAGTAGAAGTAGGTCAGGCTGGAGCCCATGTTGATGGAGATGGAAGCATCCGGCACCCCGTCGAACACGGCCGAGGCGTTGGGAAAGCCGTGGTAGTGCACGGTGTGGGGGTCGAACAAATCCGGGCGTGCCATCATGCCGACGTTGGTCAGGGTGAGGTAGAGCTTCTGCCCCTCCTTGACCTTGATGGTGGGCGCCGGGAAGTTGGCGCCGAACATGGCCATGGACATAACGTCGGCCGGCATCATGGCGGTAACATCGCTGAAGCCGAAGATGTACTGCAGCTTGCCGTCGGCCATGTTGATGAAGCCGTCGCCGGCGGCGAGGTGCTTGCAGACGATGTCGTTGTCCACGATCCCGTCGCCGTCGGTGTCGACACCGTCGGTGTCCGCCGGGCACTGCACGGAGACCTCGGCGCCGGCCCGGGACACGACCAGGCCGGACACCAGGGCAGAGGCCAGCACCATGAAAAGGACCATGGACCCCTTCACTGAATTCGGTCCGAGCCTCCGGCGGATGAACGCGACCACCCCCAGCAGGCCCATGCCGATTATCGCAAGGACCCAGGCATTATGGCGAGAAGCGGCTTCCTCTGAAGCGGCTGCGATGAAGCAGCCCCAGCCGCCGCCGGATCCGCCGCCGCTGCCCCCTGGGTTCTGCGCCAGGACGCCGATCCCGCCGTTCGGGCCCCACACAACCGTGTCGGTGTAAGCGCCGGCGTAAGTCAGGGGACCGAAGGCCACGTCGATGGCGTTGCCGCCTTCGTCCACGGCCACCGCGGTCTGGATCACGGTAACTTCATTGACGACGGGGATACCGCGGGCGCCGTTGAAGTAGGCGCCTGCCAGCCCGGGGTCTGCCGTCGCGTTCGAACCGGCGTACACGGCCGGGTCGAGCGCGCTCGGCCCGAGGGAGGTGAGGGTGCCGTTGACGGGGCTCATCTGACCGGCGGCCCCCAGCACGCCCAGATCCCAGTAAACCGCGGGAGCCACGGATACATCCGGAACCAGGGCCGGGGGAACGAGCGAGCCGTCCCAGTAAAAGGTCCGGTTCTGCCAGAGGATGTTGCCGGCGAACGGCGCCGGGTTGGAATAGCCGTTGACGGTCGCCAGGAAGGTGTTCAGGGCCGGGGTGTGCGCCCGCGAGGCGACGCCGGCCGGCTGGTTCTCCGAGGGGAGGACCAGCCCGTTGGTGAAGGCCAGGCTCGCCGTGGCCGTGCTGTCGTTGAAGGCGATCGTGTTGTTGGAGATGTTCACGTTGGCGGCGTCCTGCATGGAGATGCCGCCGCCGGCCAGGCCGGTGACGTTGTTCACGATCACGTTGTCGGTGATGGTGATGAGGTCGCTGTTGGTGGAGCGCAGGGCGATGCCGCCGCCGTCCCCGGCGCCGGCCTGGTTGCCCTGGATGCGGTTGTTGTCGATGGTGACCGCACCGGAGCCCGGCCCCACGGGCAATGTATTCGCGTCTACGGTCGGCAGGCCCGAGACGAGCACGCCGCCGCCGATGACGGTCAGCCCCTGGTTGAAGGACTGGTTGAAGGTGATGGTGTTCTGGCTGATGGTGCCGCTGCTCGCCCCGAGGTGGCCGATGCCGGCCCCGTCCCCGGAGGTGAAGTTGCCGACGATGAAGTTCCTGCTGACGGTGTAGCCCTCGGCGCCGGTGTGGATGGAAACGCCGCCGCCGGCCCCGTTCAGGCCGCCGTTCTGGGCGATGTGGTTGTGCTGGATGGTCACGGCGTCGTTCTGGGCGTCCACATGCACCTGTTCACCCCCCGCGGCCTGGAAAATCAGCTCGGGGTGGCCGACGCGGATCCCGCCGCCGTAGAAGCCCTGGTTGCCGCTGATGCGGTTGTTGCTGATCAGCAGGTTGTTGGTGTAGCCGTTGACGAGGATCGCCCCGCCCTGGTCGGCGCCGGTGATGCGGAAGCCGTCGATCCGCGCGGCGTTGAAGGTGCCGTCGTTTTCACCCAGAACGATGATGCCGGGGCCGAACTCGTTCTTAAACGTATCCAGACCCAGGGTCTGGCCGGGCAGCAGGTCGAATTGGCCGGCCAGCCGGGTGGCGATGTCGGTCCGCCACGTCTGGAGCTTGTCCGCCGGGATCTTGAAGGCGCTGATGTTGGTGACGCCGGCGCCCGTCCCCTGCAGTTTGACGTTCTTGTGCAGGATGACGAGTTCGTTGTAGGTGCCGGGTTCGACGAGGATCAACGAACCGTCGACGGTCCCGGCATTATCGATGGCGGCCTGGATGGCTCCAGCGCCCGGGGTGACCCGGATCGGGACCGGCCCTCCGACGGTGACATAAATGCCCACCACGGATGACTTGCCGGCGACCCCGGCGTTGTCGCGCGTGACCACGAGCTGCCCGCTGTTCGGCGCGTTGACCACGATGGTGGTCGCGTTCCAGGAGACGACGTTGGCGGGGTTCCCACCGATGGTTACGCCTCCCGCGCCTTGCGCAGCGCCGAAGCCGTAATCGCGGGTGATGAACTGCGGCTGGCCTGCCTGCCCGAAATTAGGGTTGCGGACCTGGACCGCGGTTCCGAGCGAAGTGATGGTTATGTTATCGCCCGCGTTGGCGACATAAGGCCCGGTTGCAGCCCCGTCCACCCGGCTGACCACCGGCGTGCCGTCCGGGAACTCGGCATCCAGCGGGAAGGTGTTCGGCGAGGCAAAGGCCGCGATGGGCAGCACCGGAGTGTCGAGGTAGGTGGTCACCCCGGGCATGTACTGGAATGTGTATTGGAAGGTAGTGTAAAGCGAATTGTACTGCGGGTCCGGGTTGCCGTTTGCCAGGAACGGGTCGTTGATGACCACGGTCAGCATGTTGGGGGCGAATCCGGACGGGATCGGCCGGTTGGCCGTGAAGGTCGAGGGAACGAGCGCGTTGTAGGCGCCGTACTCGTCCGAATAGACCCGGCTGACCTCGGTGCCGCGGTAGTCGCGGATCGAGACCGGCAGCCAGGGCGGCGCGTACTTCTCCCCGAAGGCGGGGGAGTTGGGGTTGAACTCGTTGGCGAGGTCGTTGAGAATGAATCCGACGAAGCGGCCGGCCTTGGGCACTTCGGTGAAGAGGAAGAAGTCGGCGGCCGTGTTCTGCCCGTTGTTGAGCGCCACCTGCTTGCGGTCGCACAGGGGGCGGCTCTCCCCCGCGTAGGGGGCCGGGGTCCCGGCGAAGAGCGAGAGTTCAGCCGGGACCGTGTGGGGCTCGCCCACGCAGACCGGCGGAAGCAGCAGCAGGCTCGGGGTGTAGGTGTCGCCGAAGTCGACGTTCCGGTCCTGCTCCTTGACCAGTTCGTATCCGGGCGGGCGCGTGGCCTCGACGATGTAGGTGCCGGCCGGCAGGGTCGCCTCGGCGGCGCCGGTGGCAACACCGCCGGGCACGTAGGAGCCGAAGGCATAGCCACCGTCGAAAACGCCCGGCCGCACCTGGTTGAAGTTGCGCAGCCCGTCGTAGCATTTGCCGTTTCGGTAGAACGGGTCGGTCGGGTCGCCGGGGCAGCCGGACGGTTCGTTGTCGTCCCAACTGTCCGTGGTGGCGATGGCGATGGCGTCCCCGGCGTCGAAAACGCCGTTGCCGTTGCGGTCGAGGTCCTCGGTTCCCGGTGTTCCGGTCCAGACGGGGTTCGGCGTCACGCCGTCGGCCAGAAACTGGAAGTCCGGCCGCCAGTTGAACGGGTAGTTGTCCACGTCGGCCAGGGTCACCTGGCCGTCGCCGTCGAGGTCGTCGATCACGCCGTCGGGCATGGGCGTCAGGGCGCTGCCGGCCGCGCCGCCGTCGGCATAGAGGTTCACCTGGAGCCGCGGGATGCCCGGCTCCCAGGGATCGCCGACGGCGTAGCGCGGGTCGTTCTCGGCCCGGGTGTTGGCGTAATACACGATGCCTGAAATCCCGCCGTTCTCGGTGGGCCCGTATTCCTTCTTGCCCCACTCGAAGACGTTGGTCTGCCCAATGAACAGCTGCATGCCCTGGGTCAGGACGGGGCCGGTTTCGGTGCGGTAGGTCTTGCCGTCGGCCTGGATCTGGGGGTAGGTATTGGATCCCGGGGTCAAGGGCCCGCCGCCGCCGTCAACGGTCACGGTCATGCCGGTGGCCTTGAACCGGACGTAGTCCACCTCGGCCACCAGCCAGTTGAAGAAGGGGAAGACCTCTTCAAGCGGGGCGCTGCCGGTGTTGTCCGTGGGAAGGGTCTGGTACAGACTGCCGTCTCGGAAGCGCAGGTTGATCGCCTGTTCGGGAAAGACATACGTCTCGTCGGGGTCCCGGAAGCCGTTCTCGTTGGCATCGTAGAACACCGTGTTCTCCATTTTCCCGAACCACCGGAATACGCCCACCTCTCCCAGGTCGATGGCGCCGCCGCCCGCGGGAACGGTCAAGCCCAGAAAAGCAAAGATGTTGTTTAAATACCGGTCCCAGAAAACGAGCTGATAGGTGCCGGGGGGAACATTGGGGATGGTGAATTCGCCCGTGTCCGGGTCGCAGGGGGCGGCGTAGATGCCCGGGCCGGTTCCGGCCTGGCCCACGTTCAGCCCCACCCAGGCGTTGGCATGGGGCTCGCCGGGGAAAAATGCGACCGCCGGGGGCCGGGACATGTGGAGGTTTACGACCTGGCCCGAAATCGTGCTGCCCCCGCCGGCGGGGATGGCGTTCATCTGTTGGATGAACCCGACGAAGACGTGCTGGCCGGCCGGGCCGAACTCGGTGAAGAAGGGGGGCTCGTCCGCCTTGACCCAGGCGTCGATGGTCTTGGTGCCCTCGATGGTGCTCGTCTGCTGCCAGCCCTGCTGGCCGGCGGGCGGGGCGATCAGAAGACCGTATTTGCCGGGTGAAAGAAACTTGATGGTGGCATTTCCGGTGGCGTCGGTGAGGACGAAACCCTGGCCCGGGGTGTCGACCACCGGGTTGCCGTCGGCGTCGAATACAAAATCATTCCCGGACTTCTGGTAGGTCGTCCCGATCATGTTGCCGAAGGCGTCCATCATCGCCTGGCCGCCGGAGACGCCGTATCGGCCGCCGGCCTCCGTCACGATGACCTTGAAGCCCGCCAGCCCGGGCTCGGCCGGGTCCGGAGCATTGTTGATGGGACTGTTGTCGTGGAAAACGAAAACCGTGATCTGGGCCGTGGGCAGCGGCAGCTGGTTGCAGACGACCGTGGCCGCGGCCTGCCCGTCGGCGATCTGCGCGCCGCCGATGGTGTAGCCCTCGTTCGGCAAAATCGAGACGTAGTAACGCTTGCCGTCCGGAAGCGTTATGTTGGCGGCATTGGTCTGGTCCCCCTTCACAACCACCGGCGCGTGGCTCTTGTGGAACGAGAACGCCAGGGAGTTCGGGTCTGACACGCCGGGAGTCACCGGATGAGTGGTGTCCTCCTCGATCAGCCAGCGATAGTTTCCGATCGCCACGTTGGCGGGCTGGGTCCCATCGGCCAGTTTTTTGGGCATTCCCTGGACGTTCAGGTTCACCGTAAAGGCCAGCGCGGCGGAGCTGAACAGCAAGCCCATCCCCAGCACAAAAAACAGCAGGGATAGCTTGGACCTCACAGACGTTGCACTGCAAAGGCTGCCCTTCATGATACGACCTCCTGTGGATAGTGGGTGGCGAAAAAATAGGCCACGTGGGGAATCATCAGCTTCAAAATTTTTTCCTATCGGTTTCGTTTTGCCACGAGTTTAATCCCCGCCGACTCTGCCGTAAATCGGGGATTCCCTGATAAAATGTCTGCTGCGCCCTGATTTTTCGATGATCCTGGATGCCTCGGATGCTTGCTGATCGGGTGGAGCCTCCGCGATGAGACGGCCGCCGCTCGATCAGCGGTCATCGATTGAAGGCCGACGATTCCTCCGTCGGCAGGCGAGTCGGTTCTTTGTGGGCTTTCAGCCTCGATCCTCGCGGCTGGAAAGCCGCTCCCACAGAAAAAAAATGCCAACTTGCTTGAAAGCGCCACACCCCGCTCCAGGGGGTGGGGATTTATCCGAAAGTAACTTCAGTTTTGTGGGAGCGGCGTCCCCGCCGCGATCATTTCGCGGCAAGATGCCGCTCCCACGGAAAAATTCAACTTACGTGAAAGCCAGGCCAATAAACCGGTTCAAATGGAACCGATGTCAGGCGGAGCGGGATGGCCGCCGCGGCGTGAAACGCGGGAGCTGGACATAATCAACCGCCGAAGACCGACTGTTAATCCACCTGTATGGAGCTGCTCACGTACGGCCGGTCGGAAGCCACGGTGCGCAAGGCCTCGGTGAGATCCTCGTAGGCGCAATCCTTCAAAAGATAGCCGCAGGCCCCCGCCCGGACGCATTCGTCGAGGTAGCGGCGGTCGGAGTACATGGAGAGCGCTATGATTTTGAGGTTGGATTTTATACCGAGCATCCGCTGGATCGCTTCGATGCAGACCCGCAGGGGCATGTTCAGGTCGACCACGACCACGTCGGGGGCCTGATCTGCGATGGCTTGGCAGCCGCTGGGGGTGTCTGCGGCTTCCATCACGGTGGCGACATCCGGCTGCGCCTCCATGAGCTGGGTCAGCTTCTCACGGATCGCCTGCATTCCGCTGATGATGAGGACTTTCATTGCCTTGGTCGGGTACCCACTCAGTGGGAGACAAGGGCCGAAGCGACCCCCTTGGAGTCCCTCAGGCGGAGCGGAAGCCCAGAATAGAGATCGGCGCGATGAGGTTGAGGGCCTGAGCTTCGGGGAAGGTTAACGGGTCGGCACTGGAATTACAATCAGGGGAACCCTGATTTCAAGGTCGGAAAACCCCTATGCGCCGCTCAGGCGCGCAGGGAGGGTCCGGACATGGTCCGGCGGGAGAGATTCCGACTCACAGGGAGGTCAGGCCGTGACGGATGGCATACTTGGTCAATTCCGCCACCGTGTGAAGATTTGCCTTTTCCATGATGTTCTTGCGGTGGGATTCGACGGTCTTGATGCTGATGTGAAGCGATTGGGCGATATCCTTGGTGCTGTGGCCCTCGGCGATCAGCTGCAGCACCTCCCGCTCCCTGTCGCTCAGTTCGGTCTGGGCGGCGAGGACCTGATCTTTCGTTGGCTGGAGGTACTCATTGACGAGAATCCCGGTGATTCCCGGGCTCAGGCAAATCCGGCCGGAGAGGACAATGTGGATGCACTGGATCAGCTCATCGGCGGCGCAATCCTTGAGAAGATAACCCGAAACCCCGGCCCGGAGCATCCCGTCGACGTATTGTTTGTCCGAGTGCATGGACAGCGCGATCACCTTCACGCCTTTGACCTCCGCCAGAATCTGCCGCGTGGCGTCGATTCCGTTGAGATCCGGCATGCTGATGTCCATGATGACGACCTCCGGAAGGTGCTTGCGCGACAGGCGCACCGCCTCGCGGCCGGTTTCCGCTTCCGCGACCACCTCCATGTCGTCACAGCGCCCGATCAGAACCCTGAGACCGTCGCGCACGATTTTGTGGTCATCCGCCAGCAGCACCCGGGTCTTCATCGACAGCGCCTCCATGTAACGTGGTTATGATGTTCAGCGGGAGCCTCAGCACCACGCGCGTTCCGGCTCCCGGGGCCGTGTCCAGCGTGAGCGCCCCGCCGCACTGCCGCAGCTGCTCCCGGATGCTGAAGAGCCCGAAGCCCATTTCGGCGCCCGCGGCCTGCGCGTGCTTGGCCACGTCAAAGCCGACCCCGTCGTCGGCGACCTCGCAATGGATGATCCCGGCATCCTCTTCCCGGCGGAGTGACACCATCGCACGAGCGGCTTGAGCGTGCTTCACGACGTTGAAGCAGAATTCGCGGATCGCCTGGAAAAGGAACACCCGGTCGGGGACATTCAGGCCTCCGTCGCCGCCGTCCCCGTCGATCACGACCTCAAGGCCGTATTTGCGATGGAACTGCTCGGCCATCCACTCCAGCGCCGGTTTGAGGCCGATTTCATAGAGCACCGGAAGACTCAATTCGAAGGTCAGGGTGCGGGTCTCCAGAATGGCGCTGGAGATGAGGTCGCGCACCTCGTCCAACTGCCCGAGCAACTCGCTCGGGGGAAGAAGAGAGCGGAGGGCGCCCAGTTTGATCTTCGTGGCGGCCAGGGTCTGCCCGATCCCGTCGTGAATGGCGGTGGAGATGCGCCGGCGCTCCCGCTCCTCGGTCTGGACCAGCGCGCTCGAGAGCTTGCGCAGCTGCATCTGATGCTTCATCAGCGATCGCTCCGTTCGCAGCCGCTCATCCACTTCCGCTTTCAGCCGCTGGTTGCTCTCTATCAATTGCCGGGTGCGTTCATCGACCCAGGCATCCAGCGCATCGTGGGAGGTCTTCAAGGTCTCCTCCGCCTGCCGGCGAGCGGTGATGTCCAGCCCGTAGATGCGAACCCGCCGAGCGTCTTCCACCCAGATCAGCGACTGATGATACCATTTACCCCCGAAAAAAACCTCCCGGACGGCGGCCTTCTCTCCGCCGCCGCGGAAAGAGCGCATGACGGAGCCCCAGTCCGAAAGCCACGGGTGGCCCGCCCCCTGGCCGGAGAGGCCCGGAAACGCCTTCTCCGCGGCGGGGTTGAGGTAATGCACCTGCCCCTCCGGATCGACTTCCACGACCGGATAGGGGTTGAACAACGGGAAGCTGGCCAGCCACATCATCTTGGCTTCCGCCTCCTTGCGCTCGGTGATGTCCTTGTTGAGGACGACCACGCCGGTGATCTGACCTGCCGGGCCGCGCAGGGGGACGGCGGAGTTCAGGATGGTCTTGCGCGTGCCGTCGAAGCATTCGATGGTGAGCTCCTCGTTCAGGCTGGTCTGACCGTCGCGGATCGCGCGGGCGACGGCCCAGTCCTCTTGGCCCAGGGCAATTCCCGTATCGGCCCACCACGCCTTGTATTCGTTGAATTTTTCCGGACCGACATAGCGCACCCCCGCCCAGATTTCCCTGGCGTGGGGGTTGCCGTAAACGATCTGCCCCTTTTCGTCGGCGAACCAGACGCCGACCGGCAGGTTGTCGACAACGCCCCGCAGCCGCTCTTCGCTCTCTTTCAATGCCCTTTCAATGCGCTTGAGCTCGGTGATGTCCAGCGCTGAAGAGAGGATGTGCTCCTCGCCGTTGATTTCGACGATGTTGGCCGAAATAAGAAACGCCCGAACGCTCCCATCTTTCATCCGGAATCCGAATTCCAGGTCCCTCACCCGGCGCTCCCGGGCCAGCTGCTGAAGCACGGCATCGCGATCGGCCGGCTCCTCCCAGACGGGAATTTCCAGAAAAGTGCGCCCGAGCACTTCCGCTTTTTTGTACCCGGAGGTTGCCACAAAGGTTTCGTTCACGTCGGCGATGCGGTTGTCGGCCAGCCGGGTGAGCACGAGCGCCACGGGGCTGCTGTCGAAAACGGTTCGCAACAGCTGCTCGCGCTCCGCCAGGGCGGTCTGGGCTTCCGTGCGTTGCGCGAGCTCCCTCTCGAGCTCTTGGCGCCCCGTCTCCAACTCCTTGAGGGCGCGGCCTCTTTCGCGATCGTAGCCGGATATGGTGATCGCCGCGAGAGCGGTGAGCAGGAGGCTGACCCCGATCAGGACGGCCTGCACGAGCCGGAAGCGAAATAGGCTCTTCTCGATCGTCGATCCGACTGCGGTCTTGATCGCCCATAGAGTCCCCGAGAAGTCGGAAAAAGCGCGCTCCATCTCCGCCTTCAACTGGGCGGGTTGACTGCGATCGGGCTTGCGGCTGTTGAAATTCGCCAGAATGTTTTTCCAGGCGTCCAATATGGATTGGAGTTTCTCGATATTCTTGAAGATGTCGCGATGGCCTCTGTCGCCCAGAGCCAGGACCGAAGCCTGGTTGCCGCGGGCAAGCGACTCTAGATACCTGATGGATTGGTCGATGTGGGCCCAATGCAGAGAATCCGGCTCATACTTTTCGTGGCCCGCCAGCACATCGTCCATCCAGAACCGGGTCCGGGAGGCCTCGAGCTCGATCTCCCGGATCGTGTTGAGCAGGGGTGACTCCAAGGTGTAGAGTCTCTCCCCCGTGAGAAAGCCGTAGCCGATCAGGCCGAACGCAATCAACAGCGCGACGCCGACCATCAAATACGAGCGCCAGTTTTTGTTGATCCGGATCATTTTGTCAGCTCATGGATTTGAACATCACGGGGAAAGCATTTTTTCCACTCCCCGGGAATGGTTTCTACCCAAGATGTAACCCATCTGGAATATTTTGCAATACCCACTATTAGCAATCTGCCAACAGCTTGAAATAGTCTTCTCTGCTTATGCTTGTTGTTTTCAAGTTGTTTTGGATGATGAAGGGTTCAACAGAATCATAAGTGGGGATAATGACGGGGCGTTTGATGCCGGGTTTTGAGTAGGTTCTGTGACTTCCATGCTGCCGGACAAATTCAAACCCATGCGCCAGAAAAATGCACTCCGACTTGTTCCAGTGCAAGGGGGTTGTGCGCGGCATTCCTTAAGTCAAGAAGAGCCGGAGGAGGCTTTCATCGACCATACAAATTATGGTCAAAACCCAAAAAGAACGGGGGCCATAAGCCCCCGGTTTTTTTTGGTAGGCACGAAGAGATTTGAACTCTTGACCCCTACCGTGTCAGGGTAGTGCTCTCCCCCTGAGCTACGTGCCTTTGTGGGAATTTTTTAGTTACCACCGGCCCCGAACGCTGTCAAGGGAAAATCGGGCCGGGCCGCGAGTTCATTCGTCATCCTTGTTTTTCGGGTTCCCATAGCCGGTCTGCAGAATGTTAAGGCCCAGATAGGTGTAGTGCAGCCCCGAGAGGACGGTCATCCCGGCGGTCACCCAGACGAGAGCCGACCGCAGGTGCTCGGCTCCGGGAAAATTCAGGTCCAGCAGGCTGACCCCGACCATGAGGATCTGACACACGGTCGTCCATTTGCTGATCACGGTGGGATTTATGTCGAACCGAATATCGGCAAAGCTCAGAACGGCAATGCCGGTGACAATCAGTACGTCCCGGCTGATCACCAAGACGGCCAGCCAACCGGGGATCTCCCCGATAATCCCCAGGGTGACGTAGGCGGCGGTCAGCAGCAATTTGTCGGCGATGGGGTCGAGGACCGCCCCGAGATCGCTGCGCTGGTTGAGCCCCCGCGCGATCAGGCCGTCTAGGCCGTCGCTCACGCCGGCAAATATAAAAACGAGCAGCGCATACCCGTGCTGGTTGCGGATCAGGAAAATGACGAAAAGCGGCGTTACAAGAATCCGCAGCACCGTCAGGATGTTCGGGATGTTGACGGTAAGCTTGGGCAGCCGCTGGCGCCGTGGTTTTTCGACGCTGCTCATCGGCATTCACGCTGGCGGCGGATGCCCTCCGATCCGCATCTGCAGAGCACGTCCATTTTCATTTAAAGCTTCATTTGGGGGATATCACCACCCGCAGCCCGCCTTCCCCGGCTTCGGCCACGGCCAGGGTGAAGGTGTCGAAAGGGTGCTGGGCCAGGGCGGCGGCCAGGTCCCGCGACACGCCTTTGTAGCCGACCAGCAGGGTGGTTTCGTTCGGGTTCATCTCCCGGAGCTGGATGCCCTCTACGCCCGGGATGCTGCCCAGGGCCTTGCGAAACTTGACGAAGCTGGCAAGGTTGCCGCTGCCCTCCACGGTGAGCGCCAACTGGCTTGCCGCCGCGTTTGTTTTTCCGCCGGCGAGCCCTGCCCCGGCCAGGCGATCGGCGACCCGCGCGGTGTTCACCGTGGCCTGCAACACGACCCGGTGCTGCTTGGCGACGACGGCTTCCGACAGGACCTTAAAATCCTGAATGCAGGCGTCGGGCGGGTCGAGCAGTTGCTCGTTGACTTTCTTGAAGTTTTCCGCGAACCCTTCCGGAGTGAGAAGTTCCATGGCGGTGAGGGCGACGGCCTGCATCAGCCCCCCGGCAATGGCGGCATCCCGTGCCGCGGTGACGTTGCCGCCCGGGACCGCTGCCGACCCGAAAACAACAAGGGTCCGGCTCTCCTCCCCTTTCTGCGCCTCGGCAATGCCGGCACCCGGCCAGACCAGGAAAAGGACCAGTGCGCAAATCTCCAGGATACCGGACATGTTTCTTTTCATGACGCCCCCGTGGGATGGCATTTATAGCCGAATCAAACCCGCCGCTGCAAGGCGTAGTCGGCGATATCGACCAGCGTCCCCAGCGTCTCGGATGGCGCAAACGGCGCAAGTGCCGCCTTGGCCTTGAGGATGTATGTTTCAGCGGCCTGCTGCGCGTAGCGGATCGCGCCGCCCGCGTGCAGCCGACCGACCAGTTTCAGGAAATCCTCGGTTGAAAAGCCTGGGTCCTGAACCACTTTCACCATCCATTCCCGTTCCTCGCCACCCGCCTGCTTCAGGCCCTGAATCAACGGCAGCGTCATCTTGCCCTCCCGCAGGTCGGACCCGACGTCCTTGCCGAGCTGGGAGGCGTCCAGGGTGTAGTCGAACAGATCGTCGGCAATCTGAAAGGCCATGCCCAGATTGAGGCCGTATGCCGCCAGGGCGGACTCTCTCTCCTGGGAGGCTTCGGCCAGAACGGCGCTGACCCGGCAGGCCGTCTCGAACAAAACGGCCGTCTTGCGGCGGATCACCTCCAGGTATTCCTCCTCGGACAAACGGACGTCGCCCTTGCGCATCAACTGGTGGACCTCGCCCTGGGACATCTGTTCGGTCAACTCGGCCAGGATCTGAACGATCCGTGCGCGGCCCGTGGCCGCCGAAACGGACAGGGCCCGGGCGAGCAGAAAATCCCCCACCAGAACGGCGATGGAGTTGCCCCACTTGAGGTGCGCGGCCGGCTTGTTCCGCCGCAGGGAGGCCCCGTCCACCAGGTCGTCATGCAGCAGGGTGGCCGCATGCAGGTATTCCAGGGCGGTCGAGAAGGTTTTGTCGTAGTCGCCGCGATACCCGCACAGACGCGCTGACAGCACCATCAGCAGAGGCCGCAGTCGCTTCCCGCCGCTGAAGAGGATGTGCCCGGCCACGTCCCGGACCAGATCGAGATGGGGGTTGAGGTTTTTCGCCAGCTCGGCTTCGATGGCGTTCAAATCGGGCTGCGCCGCCTTCAGGATTCGAACTTTCAGATCGCTCACGCAACTTCCCCCATCAGGTCGTACTCCATGGCGTCGTTGATTCGGGCCAGCGCAAACCGCCCGATGGGAAGCGGGAGCCCGGAGCTGGCGGTATTTACATAGGTGACCCCGTCCACCTCGGGGGCCTGGAAGGCGGTCCGGCCGGCAAACAGGTGGCTGCCCAGGTCTTCCTCGATCAGCACCTGAAACGTCCGGCCGATGTTTTTCTGGTTCTTTTCGGCGGCGATGTCCATCTGGGCCGACATGAGCTGGTCGTATCGATCTTTCGCCACCCCACCCAGGACATGGCCGCGCAGCCGGTGGGAGGGGATATCCTCGGCGTCAGAATAGACAAACGCGCCCAAATGGTCAAACCGAATCTCTTCGGCCAGGTTCAACAGGTCCCGGAAGTCCTTGTCGGTTTCGCCGGGAAACCCCACGATGGCCGTCGTTCGCAGGGCTGCGTCCGGGACGATTTCCCGGATACGGTGAAAAAGCCGCCGGAGCGTGTCGCAGGTGTAGTTTCGCCCCATGCGTTTCAATATCCGGTTGCTGGCATGCTGGATCGGCAGGTCGAAATAAGAGCAGACGTTCGGGTGGGCGGCCACGGCGCGGATGAAGGTTTCATTGATGCTCTCGGGGTGTCCGTAGAGCACGCGAATCCAGGGTGCCTCGTTTTTCGGCCCCTTCCCCGAGGAGAGGTTGCCGAGACACTGGACCAGGCTGCCGAGGGATGCCGGCGGCGTCAGGTCCTTGCCGTAGGAGGTGGTGTCCTGGGCCACCAGCACCAGCTCCTTCACCCCGGCGGCGACCAGCTCCCGGGCTTCGGCCGCCACGTCCTCCGGCGGCCGGCTTTTGTGGGTGCCACGCAGCTTGGGGATGATGCAGAAGGTGCAGTGCTTGCTGCAACCTTCGGCGATCTTGAGATAGGCCATGTGGGCGGTGGAGAGCAGGCGGGGGCTGATGGGGCCGTCCATACAGGCAAGGTCCGGATCCGGCAGGACGGCTTCGTGCGAAGGGCGGGTATCCGCCGCCGCCGTCACCACTTGATCGAAGGCCCCGGTGCCAAGAAAAACATCCACCTCGGGCAGGGCCTGTATGATTTTTTCCCGGTAGCGCTCCGGAAGACACCCGGCCACCACCAGCCGGCGACAGGAGCCGCTTTTTTTTAATTCCGCCAGCTCCACGATGGTCTCGACCGACTCTTCCGCCGCGGCCTCGACGAAACTGCAGGTGTTCACCACGATGGTGTGGGCTTCCTCGGGGTTGTCGGTGATGCTCCAGCCGGCTTGCTGAAGGCGGCCGAGCATGATTTCGCTGTCCACCTGGTTCTTGGCGCAGCCCAGGCTGACCAGGTGAAGCTTCAGGTGGTTCGATGGGATTTTGTTGAGGCGTTTTACCGACCGCATAATAAAAGACCCCCCGGGGCCGTCTGTTTACTGGCACGTCGGCGCGCCGGGGCAGAATGGGACCGTTTTTATTTCCTGGCTGACGGTTGGTAACATAAGGGTGCGAAGGGGGGCTGTCAACGCGCAAATCCGCCGTGGAAGCGGATAAACTCCATCCGGTCAGCGCGGCGCCGGCTCAAGCGGCATCCCTTTTGATGCATGCTCCCTCAGGCTGCCGTCGGGCTGTTCCACGATGATCAGCCCCTCGACACCTTCTATGCGGTCAATGAGCGCCAGCCCCCTCTCCGCCCCCATCACCATGACGGCCGTGGCCAGGCCGTCGGCCAGGGTGCAGTCTCCCGCCAGAATGGAGACGCTGACGACGCGGTGGGCCACCGGGTAACCCGTCCGGGGGTCGATGATGTGCGAATACCGGGTGCCGCCTTGAACGAAAAACTGCCGGTAGTCGCCGCTGGTGGCGAAGGCCTGGTCCTTCAGCGAGACGACCTTGTACACCTCGTTCGCGCCCGCCTCGGGCGTGGGCCGGTTGATGCCGACACGCCAGGCGTGCCCGTCCGGGCGGACGCCGGCACCGACCACTTCGCCCCCGATCTCCACCAGAAAATCCGTGAAGCCGGCCGCACGGACCACTTCGGCCACCTGGTCGACCCCGTAGCCCTTGGCGATGGAGGACAAATCAAGGGTCACCGGGGCCTCACGCTTCACCAGCGCACCGGAGTCCCGGATCTCGATCCTGGTGAAGCCGACGCCGGCCAGCGCCGCGGCGATTTTTTCAGCCGCAGGCACCTGAATGCCGCGGCCGGCACGGCCGAACCCCCACAGATCGACCAGCGGGTTCACCGTCCCGTCCCAGGCCCCTTCCGACAACGCATGGATCCGGGCCGCCACCTTCATCACTTGCAGAAAATCCGCTGAAACCGGAAACTCGACCCCTGCCTTCTGAAAACGGTTGAACCGGCTGATCTCGCTCTCCGTGAGGTAGGGCGACATGCTGCGGTTGATTTCATCGAGCCGCCGGTCGATCTTCTCCTGAAGCCCGGCTCCGGGCCCGAAATAACCGCCGACCACCGTCACGGCGTAGGTCGTCCCCATCGTGCGGCCGGTGAGGGTGTGCTCGCGGCGCGCGTCGCAACCGACCGCGATGCACAAAAGGAGCACCCAAAATAAGTAACGAGCAACGAGTAACGAGTAACGAGTACAAAAAAAAACCGGTGGGTATGCTGGGCATGATTTAGCGCGAAGACAACTGCCATGGTGACTATGATTGTATGGCAACCGCAGCCGATGGCTTTCTTTTTCTTTCAACTCGTTGCTCGTTGCTCGTTGCTCGTTACTCATCTCTCGTTACTCATCGCTCATCACTCGGAACTCGGAGCTCAGCAAATCCGCGGCAGCTGCTCCCCCGCCAGCATATCCACGATACGGGCGCCGCCGATGCGGGTCTCCATGAACACCTTGCCCGGGTGGGCGGCGACCACTTCACCGATGAGGACCGCATCCCGCCCGTAGCGGTCGGCGCGCACCGCCTCCAGCACCGCCTCGGCGTCGTCGGCCGCCACGAAGGCGACGAGCTTGCCCTCGTTGGCCAGGTAGAGGGGGTCAAAACCCAGCAGCTCGCAGAGGGCCGCGACCTCCGGCTTGACCGGGATCCGGTCTTCGCGGATCCTGACGCCGACCGCGGAGGCCTCGGCAATTTCATTGAGTGCCGTCCCCAGCCCCCCGCGCGTGGGGTCCCTCAACACGTGAACCCCGCGTCCGGCGGCGAACATGGCCTGCACCATGTGGTTCAAGGGGGCGGTGTCGCTTTGCACCGAGGTCTCGAACGAGAGCCCCTCGCGGCGCGCCAGCACACTGACGCCGTGGTCGGCGAGGGTGCCGCTCAGCAGGATCCGGTCGCCGGGCCGAGCCTTGTGGCTGGCGACATCCACGCCGTCGGGGATCACGCCGATACCGGAGGTGTTGATGAAAATCTTGTCGGCCATGCCCCTGGGCACCACCTTGGTGTCGCCGGTGACCACCATCACGCCGGCGGCGGAGGCCGCCTTTCCCATGGCGGCGATGATCGCCTCCAGTTGCTCGACCGGCAGCCCCTCCTCGATGATCAGGGCGGCGCTCAGGTACCGGGGGGATGCCCCGCACATGGCGAGATCGTTCACCGTTCCGTAAACGGCCAACTCGCCGATGTTGCCTCCCGGGAAAAAAATGGGGTCGACCGTGTAGGAGTCCGTCGAGAAGGCCATGCGCACGCCCTGCAGCTCGAATATGGCGCCGTCGTTCAGCCCGGAGAGGATGGCGTTGTCGAAAGCCGGCAGAAGCATCTCCTTGGTCAGGCGATGCGAAATCTTGCCCCCGCTGCCGTGGTCGA